>JAPLGP010000057.1 GCA_026390075.1 Campylobacterales bacterium | reverse complement strand
TTGCCATTCAACCACCCTAAATATAAAATGACCGACTATCAGTCAATTAAAGGATTGTATATTTTTATTGATTAATTGATTCTTAAATTTATTTTGTAGTGGGATTTTGTTGGCATGTGGAAATAAATCCACATGCCATAAAGAAGAGAATAATTATGTAACTTTTTTAAAATGAAAAGATTGGAAAGATTTTATTATGTTCTATAATCCGCATTGATTTTCACATACTCATAACCTAAATCACAGCCATACGCAGTAAATTTTCCATTTGCCACGCCTAAATCACATGAAATGCTAAATTTTGGAAGCTTCATAATTTCTGCTGCTTTTTCTTCCATTGCTTCGTTAAAAAGTAATTCGCCCCTCTTGTAAACACAAAGGTCATCAAATGAAATGCTAAGAGTTTCTTCATACGCTTCTACTCCGCTCGCACCAACTGTTGAAGCAATTCTTCCCCAATTTGGGTCTTCTCCAAAGAGTGCTGTTTTGACTAAAAGTGAATCTGAGAGTGCTTTTGCAACAACCTCAGCCTCTCTGACATCTCTTGCCCCCGTGACATTATAAGTTACAAGTTTTGTAGCACCCTCGCCGTCTCGCACCATCTCTAACGCTAAAAAGTGCATCACTTTAAAAAGTGCTTCTTTAAACGCTTCTCGCTCGTATGTCCCGCTTCTGCCGTTTGCTAAAAGCATCACAGTATCGTTTGTAGAAGTGTCTCCATCCACGCTAATTGCGTTAAAAGTAGTCACTGTAACCTCATCCAAAATCTCTTGCATCACGCTTTTTTTAACCTTGGCATCCGTTGTTATAAAACATAACATTGTCGCCATTGCAGGATTTATCATCCCAGCACCTTTTGCCATGGCGCCGATACGAAAACTGCTTCCATCTTCAAGAGAAACTTTAAAAGCGATACTTTTTGAAAATGTATCCGTTGTCATGATGGCACTTGCTGCGTTCATAGGCTCTTTTGCACTCAAATCAAAAAGGGGTATCGCTTCTATAATTTTTTGCTTTGGAAGTCGCACACCGATAACTCCCGTAGAGCTCATCACAGGATTTTCAATATCTTGGCATGTGGAAGTTAAAGCTTCAAGCACTTCATTTATATCTTCAATCCCTGCTTTACCTGTCATCGCATTTGCATTTCTTGCGTTAATTAACACAAAATTTGTTTTAAAATTTCCCTTTTGGCGAAAATGTTTAATCGGAGCTGCACACATCTTGTTTGTAGTAAAAACAGAAGCTATTCTACATTTTTTTTCACTATATATAAATGCAATATCCTTCGCACCATTTTTTTTCAAACCAGCACTTACACCATCAGCAAAAAAACCTTTTGCGGCACATACGCCACCCTCTATTTGAACTATATTATACAAATTAGAACTCCTATATATTATTTTATTTCTTTTAACAATTGTATTGTAATATTTCTATTATCTTGGCATGTGGATTCAACATTTTAGGATTTTATTTAAGGGGAATTTGAAAAATTTTGGGAGCGAACTCCCAGCTTAGAAAGTTATACGCTTAAGCAACTTTTTTAAGTGTGCGTAATTCTCTTGCAGAAATTTTGATTTTTTTAGTACTACCATCTTCTAATGTGATACGCACTGCTCTTAAGTTTAGTAAAAAACGACGCTTCGTTCTGTTTTTAGCATGAGAAACATTGTTCCCGCTCATTGGGCCTTTACCACTAATAGCACATCTTCTTGCCATGTTCAGCTTCCTTGTATTTAGGTTTTTAAAGTTGCGGATTATATCAGGTCAAAGCAAAAGTACAACTTAAGCGCATAACACTCTCTTGCAATTCTCTAAATTTATATGTTTTTTAAGATTTTAAAGTTAAAATATATAAAATATAATTAAAAGTAGCCCACATTGATTACAGAAGATAAAATTAATTTTTACATCGATAAGATTCCACCAACTCCAAAAGCGCTTCGGGATACTCTTTTACTTCTCAATGCTGGTGAGCTTATAAAAGCTTCCCATGTAGCCGCAGAAGATTTAGCACTTAAAGCCTATTTGAAAAACATTGTAAACAAACCCATTTATGGTTTTAAAAATGAAGTAAGTGACATTTCACAAATATTTGGAATTCTCGGAGTATCTGCTTCGCAACAAACTGTTTACAACTATATGATGACTCTTTTATCACCAAAAAAATGGGTTCTCTTCAAATTAAATGTCCATACTTTTCATGATTTACAGGCTAAACTTTCTCTTAATTGGAAAAAAATACTCACACACCTCCAAATTGAAGAAAGAGAGATAGAAAGTGCGATTACTCTTTTACCTGCAAGCATAATCGTTGCAGAAGCTCTTTTTAATGAAAAAATCGATGATGTTAAACTGCTCAGAAGTGTTCACGACCTTGATTTAAACACAATTTTATCACGCCTTTGCGGTGTTGATTTGTTTGATATATGTGAGCAAATCTCAATAAAATGGGAAATGCCTCCAAAAGTAGCTGAGATAGTTCAATCATCCTCAGGACTCAAACCCTCAAAAGATGACTCCATTAACACTCTTGCAAAATGGATGCATCTTTTACTCTTTTATGAACTCTCACAGCCCATATATGTAGAAGCAGGTCTTAATAATTTTATTGATTTTCAAATAGATTTTGTCTCTGATATTTATGATGATTTTGAAACACTTATGGAGATACAATGAGAGCAACCGTAAAACAAGGCATGGCGGTGTTTTCACCTCAAGGATTTTTAGATGGAAATGGCACTTCAGCTTTTTTGTCTATTGAAGATATAGATGCTACGCTCAAATTAAAAGTAGATATGGTCTTAGTATCTCTCAAAAAAGTTGTTTTTTTCAATAGAAATGGTTTAGATGTGTTTGTCAAACTCTTTGCAAAAATGCGTTTACAGAACCACACTACTGTGGGTTTTTGCGACTATGATACAAAAAAATTTAATGCAATTAACAATTTTTACAAAAATGATTTGAATTTTTCTCTCTTTAATACACAAGAAACAGCCGCACTTTTTACTTCAAGTTTCAAAAATCAAAACAAAAATGTTTTACTCTATAGTGAAGACAAATCACAACGCTCAGCGATGGCGATTGAGTTGCATGACAACGGACACAATCCTATAATAGCCCAATCAAAAGAAGAATTTAATTTAAAATGCTCCAATACAAGCACTTATGATTGTGTCATAAAAAATACTTTTTTAGGGCAAATGGGACAAAAAGTTGCAACAAGAGTAACAGGAAATGCAATCATCTATACTGTTTTCTCTTTTTTAGATGCGGAGATAGGAAATCAGTTTAATATTGCGTATCATAACAACTCTTTGAATGTTGGTTTTAGACTCTTTATCTTTGATGCGTATAAAGTTGTCAGTATGAATGTTCATGCACTTAATTTTTTCTCAAAACTTGCGAGTTCTGGCGCTGAGTACAATGCAACAATATGTTTTGTTGGAATGACATTTGATAAAACTCCCATCATTTTCAAAGATAATATGGAAGATGCAGGAATCATGTTTTATGATCAGATGGATGATATTCTTCAAAATAAAGAACTTTTAGAAGAGTTAGGTGCAAGTAGTGCATCGAATGTAAAAAATAAAAGAATTATCAATAAAGTTATTGTCTCAGAGCTTCAAAATTTTATTCATGCGACTACTGCTACTATTGAAATGATGACAAACTCAAAAGCTGTAAAAGATTCAGCAGAAGTTCATGAGATACAAATAGCAGATAGAAGAGGTAAAATAGCCAGTTCTATAGGTTTTTATGGTGATATGGATGGTATGGTTATTTTGGTTTTTCCACAAGATATAGCAAAAAAAGCATGTGAACTACTCATCGGAGAAAATACTGATGACATGGAGCTTATTCTTGATACATTAGCAGAGCTTGTAAATATTGTAGGTGGTAAAGTTAAAACTCTTCTCTCAGATAGACATATCAGTGTTGATATTACACTTCCAAGAACATATGCGAGTGTGGATAGTCTTCTTGAAATAACAGCGGGAAGAAAAGGTGTTCAAGTAGATTTGTCCTTTGATAATGATAAATTTTTATTTTTCTTAACCAGATAAAAGGCTCTTCTAACTACTAAAATAGTAGAATTTCGAAAATGTTACTCTCAAGGAAAATAATGAAAGTTGCTCCTAGCGTATTGTCTGCTGATTTTGGAAATTTACAAAGAGATGTTGAAGCTATTTGTGCTGCTGGCTGTGACTTTGTGCATGTGGATGTCATGGATGGACATTTTGTTCCTAACTTAACTATTGGACCCGTTGTTGTAAGTGCAATTGCGGCATGTGCAACAAAACCTCTTGACATTCATCTTATGGTTGAGAACAATACATTTTTTGTTGACCTTTTTGCTCCACTTAAACCCGAATATATTTCGTTTCACATAGAAGAGGAAAAACATCCGCACAGGCTTATTCAAAAAATTCGTTCTCTTGGAATAAAACCTGCCATAGTTTTAAACCCACACACTCCGCCTGAGAGTATTGAATATTTACTTGCTGATTTGGACATGGTACTTCTTATGAGCGTAAATCCTGGTTTTGGTGGGCAGAGCTTTATCGAGAGTGTCGTACCAAAAGCTGCAAAATTAAATGAAATGCGAAACAGAATCAATCCAAACTGCTTGATAGAAGTCGATGGTGGTGTCACGGATAAAAACATCCACATGCTAAAAAATGTAGGTGTTGATATTGTAGTAGCAGGAAGTTATGTCTTTAACCATGCAGATAAAAAAGAGGCTATAAAGAGTTTGCAAATATGAAATGTAAAATCTGTGGCATTACATCGTACGAAGATGCAATGGTTGCAATTGAAGCTGGTGCGGATGCACTTGGCTTCGTATTTTATGAAAAATCTCCAAGATTTATAACAGTTCCACATGCCAAAAAAATCATTAAAAAACTTCCTCCTTTTGTAGAAAAAGTTGCCCTTTTTGTAAATGTAGATGCAGATACAATCAATTCCACATGCCAAGAAACTGGAGCAACATTGGCTCAAATACATTTTGAAGCACCAAATGAGTTATTTGAAGCGTTAAAAGTTCCCTTTATCAGAGTAATAAGAGCGCAAAAAAGAGAAGACATTTTAAACTTTAGTGATGCGTACAGACTTGTGGATGCCTACTGCGAAGCTTATGGCGGAGTGGGAAAAAGGTTAAATAGTGAATGGTTTAAAAATATTGATTGTTCTAAAATAATTCTTGCAGGTGGTCTTACTCCCCAAAATGTAGCCTCACTCAAAGAGTATGGTTTTTATGGTGTGGATGTGAGTAGCGGTGTTGAAGCTTCTCATGGAAAAAAAGATTCTCAAAAAGTAAAAGAGTTTATAGCCAATGCTAGATAGCAACTTTCATTTAGATGCCAAAAGTATTTCAAGACTCTCCTCAAGTGGATTATGTTTTGATGCTATGAAGCGACAAGTGAATGAAGATATAAATTTATCCATTGAGTTATGGCATGCGCAAGGGCTAAAACTTACAAAACATCAAGGCTATTTTTTCTTTGATACGAAATTCATTCCAATGGATAAGGCTGAATTTTGTATTGTTGACATTGAAACAAATGGTTCAAAATATGACAAACACCAAATCATAGAAATAGCTGCCATAAAAGTTAAAAATGGTGTAATCATAGACAGATTTGAATCTCTTGTAAAATGCTCTGAAATCAATGAACATATTACACTTATCACAGGTATTACCGCAGAAGATACACAAAACTCGCCTACGATGAAAGAAGTTCTTTACAAATTTAAAAGCTTTTTGGGTTCTGCTATATTTGTAGCCCATGATATCAAATTTGACTATAGATTTATATCTGCAATGATGATGAAAATCGGCTTAGAACCTCTTTTAAACAGAGGTTTATGTTCCCTTGCACTTGCTGAGAGAACTGTTGTTTCCTACAGATATGCTTTGTCATATCTCAATGATTATTTACATCTCAATCCACATGCCACACATCATAGAGCAATGAGCGATGTTATGACAACTTATGGACTTTTTAAACTCGCATTAGAAAATATAACTGAAAATATCAATAATATAGAAGACTTGATACGATTTTCAAAAGAGGCAAAAAGGTTAAAAAGACCAAAATTTGACCCAATGAGAGAATTTTTAGAAGAAGTTTCAGAGTAATTTTATTACTCTGAATAAGAACCTACACCCACAAGTTTTTTATATCTTGCATCCATTCTCTCTTCATTGCTCATTTGACGCAGTTTTGTTAACTCACTTAAAAAATAATTAGCTATTGCAGCCGCACTTCCATCTTTATCACGATGTGCACCAATAAGAGGTTCATTGATTACATCATCAATAAGCTTTAACTCTTTTAAATCTTGACTTGTAATTTTCATAGCATTTGTTGCAGCTTCAGCTTTTGTAGGGTCATTCCAAAGAATTGCTGAACACCCCTCTGGAGAGATAACACTAAACACAGAATATCGCATCATTGCAAGTCTATCTGCTACACCGATAGCCAAAGCACCACCGCTTCCACCTTCACCAATTACGATAGAGATAGTTTGCGTTTGAAGTTCAGCGAGTTCAAGTAAATTTCTAGCTATCGCCTCACTCTGATTTCTCTCTTCAGCACCAAGCCCAGGATATGCACCTGGAGTATCTATAAGCATGAGCACTGGGATATTAAATTTTTCAGCCATTTTAGCGGCACGAAGAGCTTTTCTGTAGCCTTCAGGATGGGGCATACCAAAATTTCTTTTTAATTTATTTTTAGTCCCACGACCTTTCTGCTCACCGATAACCATAACTTTTTCATCACCGATATAGCCAAGATAACAGATAATTGCAGCATCATCACGAAAGTGTCTATCGCCATGAATTTCATACTTATCACGAACCAGCAAATTAATATAATCAAGTGCATAAGGTCTATCTTGATGACGCGCTAACTGAAGTTTTTGAAAATCAGATAAGTTTTTATAAGTTTTTGAAACTTCTTTCTCTAATGATTTTTGAAGAATTTCTACTGCATGTCCATCATGACGAACCTGCGCAGAAATAATATCCTCTTGAATATTTTTGATTTTTAGTTCAAAGTCTAAATATGTAGCCAAATTAAATCCTTACACTTTTAGATTTTTTTAAAAATCAGAACGCCGTTTGTTCCACCAAAACCAAAAGAGTTACTCATAACAACATTCAATTCAGCTTTTCGAGCCTTATTTGGAACAATATCTAAATCACAATTTTCATCAGGAGTTTCATAATTAATAGTTGGAGGAATAATTCCATCTCGCATAGCCATTAAACAAGTTACAGCTTCGATACCACCAGCAGCACCAAGACAGTGACCTATCTGACCTTTAATCGAGCTCATTGGAGGACAATTTTCTTTTCCGCCTAGTAAATCTTTTAGTGCAGCCGTTTCATTTTTATCATTTACCGGCGTACTTGTTCCATGTGCATTTACATAATCAAGTTTAGGCTCACCTGCCATTTTATATGCAGCTTTCATTGCACGGGCTGGACCATCAAGACTTGGAGTTGTAATGTGACTTGCATCGCCACTCTCTCCAAAACCTATGATTTCTCCATATACTCTTGCCCCTCTTGCAACTGCACTCTCATATTCTTCTAAAACCAAAGCAGCAGCACCCTCGCCCATAACAAAACCATCTCTATCTGCATCAAAAGGGCGAGATGATTTTTTAGGATCGTCATTTCTAGTTGAAAGAGCTTTCATAGCAGCAAAACCACCTATTCCAACACCAGTTATCGCAGACTCAGCAGCTACAACCAACATCTTTTCAGCACCATTACAAATAATTGTTTTACATGCTTCGCTTATAGCGTGAGTTCCAGCTGCACATGCCGTAACACTTGAAAGATTTGGTCCTTTTGTTCCATGTTCAATCGACACAAAACCACCAAGCATATTTACAAGAGCTGAAGGAATAAAGAATGGAGAAATCCTACGAGATCCTTTCGTTTCAAGAATGATAGAATTTCTTTCAATAGTAGGAAGTCCGCCTATTCCAGAACCAGCACTTACACCAAATCTGTCCATATCAGTATCTTCTGGTAAGTTCGCATCTATCATAGCTTCTTGTGCAGCTTTTAAACCAAGATGAATAAATCTATCTGCTTTTTTAACCTCTTTTGGATGCATAACTGTTTCAGGATCAAAATCTTTTACTTCTCCTGCTATTTTTACGCTGTAATCAGTTGGGTCAAAAATTGTTATTGTGTCTATTCCACATGCACCTTCACATATTGCTTTAAAAGAACTTTCTTTATCATGACCAACTGCATTTATCATACCCATACCAGTTACAACTATTCTTCTCATATAAACATTCTCCATAAAATATAAAAACACTTTTAAAAATCAGCAAATACTGACTACTAAAAATATTTTACTACCGAGGCTTTACCTCGATAGAATTGAAATAATTATTTACTTTCTATGTAATTAACTACATCTCTAACAGTTTGAATTTTTTCCGCTTCATCATCAGGAATTTCAATATCAAATTTCTCTTCAAGAGCCATTACTAATTCAACAACATCAAGGCTATCAGCACCTAAATCTTCTACGAACTTTGAATCTTCTTTTACTTCGTCTGGGTTAACGCTTAATTGCTCAACTACTACTTCTTTGATATCGTCTAAAAGTGCCATTATAGCTCCTATATTTAAGTATAAAATCATGAAATTGTAACATATGTAGCTTAAATAAACTCTCTTGTTTAAAAAACAAAGTTCATACCAAACGAAGAAAAAGAGCCACTCTTAGTATTGCCTATCAAGAAAAACTTTCCTATATAAAGAAAGAGTAAGTTCCATTACCAGATTATAGAGTATCTTTTATTCTATTTTTATACCCTGTATTTATTCGTAAATGAAGTCCTAGATAATAAGCATGTGTAATTGCTTTTTTTAGTAAATATGCCCAGTAACCTTTTACCTTAATAAAATTAAACATTTCACCCACTGCATATTTACCACCGAGTGCTATAAAAATACCACTTACATTGGCATGAAAAGGTTTATTTACAATTCCGTCTATTCTTTTACGAATAGTATTTGCAACATATTCTGCACTTTTTTCAGCGATTTGTGCCGTTGGAGGCAATATTTTGCCATTTATATCTCTAATCTCAACACAGTCGCCTATTGCAAACACATTTTTACTACTATTTATATTTAACTCTTTATCAGGAATAAATTGATTGATTCTATTTTTTTCATTATTGAGGTTATTATTCAGACTTGATGCTTTTATACCACCTGTAAAAATCATAAAATGGTAGTGGAGTTTTTTACCATTTTTAAAATAGATATAGGATTTATCCAAATTGTTTATAAAAGCACTTGTTAAAATCTTTACCCCAAGTTTTTCTAATCTTTTTTTAGTATTTGAGATGACATATGCACTCATACCAGGGAGAATAGTATCACTCGCATCTATTAAATATATTTTAATCGCTTTTGCTCTCTCGCCTATAGTTTTGCTATAGATTTCAATAACATTCGCCATCTCTGCAGCTACTTCAACTCCACTTAGCCCTGCTCCGCCTATTGCAAGATTAATATCGCCATCATTGTTAAATTTTTCATTTTGCAATTTTTTATAAATAAGGTCTTCAAAATCTTTTCTAAAGTTGTAGGCTCTTTGTAAATTTTTAACACCATAACTATTTTCTCGTAGTCCATCTATAAATGAAAAAAAGTTCGTTTGAGCACCTGTCGCTATGACTAAATAATCATATGATATTTGCTTCTCACTTATCTCTACAACTTGTTTTTCATAATTTATAGAAGTAACTTCTTCATAAACAAAATTGACTCTGTTTTTAAAACCACGACACCATTTATCCAAATCTATAGCAATATCATGAATATCAAATCTACCTGCAATATAGCCATAAGCTTCTGTTTGCAAGTAATGATACGGATTTTTATCTATCAAAGTTATATTTATATCTTTATGTTTGGCTAAAAACTCTATAGCACGCAGTCCGCCGTATCCACCACCAATAATTACCACTTCTTTTTTCAACAAAATAACCTTAAGATACTATTTTTTTGCAATTATATCGATTAAATATAGCAAGAAAATAGCATTCAAATGGATAACGAGTTTAAATAAAAAATTTGATATACTTTCAACCTTGGGGCTGACCTGGTTTCGACGGGATCAAGTAGCTTCTAATTGCATGTCGGACTGAGCATTCCGTTACGCGGCTCAAATTGCTTAAACGCAAACAATACAAATTACCGCCCAGCTTACGCAGTAGCATAAGTTTTACCCCTCCTTAGGAGACGGGCTGCTTCACCTGTTGACTCTAGATAGGCAGGATTCGAAGTATAACCCTTATGTAGATATATTTTGCGCGTGTCTCGTTCGCAAAAAGAACCCCAGAGGCTCGTCTTGTGTAGCTTTGCAAATTGTGTGAAGCAAGATTAAATTTTAACAATTTTTCTAAACATGTAGACATTAGGAGTAGCGTGGTTTCGGACTGGAGTTCGATTCTCCACAGCTCCACCATCACTCAATCTAAACCAATCCAAAGAAGCCCACAAAAGCCCCTAAAATACGAACTTCTAAACCTCTTTTAAGTCTAAGTTAGTACAATGTGATACAATGAATTCTTACAAAAATTGTAAGGTATATTGTAAGGTAACATCAAAAACTTACAATTTATACTAAACACACCTTACAATAAGCATTCACAAACATCGCCTAAAAGGCACTTAAGCAAGGATTGTACCCTATGGCTATAAACATTTTAAAAGCTGAACAAGTGAAAGCACTCACATATCAAAGCACTAAAAAATCTTTAAATGACGGGGGCGGTTTGAGAGTTGTTGCAAAATCAAACGGCAAAAAGATATTTGAATTTAGTTACACATTCCAAAGTGTAAGAAATGTTACATCCTTTGGAACTTATCCAACCGTGAGCCTTGCAGGTGCGAGAACCAAAGCAAAAGCATATCGTGGTTTAATAGAGCAAGGTATCAACCCGATAGAAAAAAGCAAAGACGATAAAAAAGCCAAAGAGATAAAAGAGCAAACAGACCTCAACACCTTTGAAAAACTCTCAAGGGAGTATTTAGACAAAGCAAAGTCAAATATAAGCGAACATCACTACACCCGAACTATTACAGCACTTGAAAGAGATTGTTTTAAACACATAGGGCATAAGCCTATAAATGAAATTACAGCCAGAGATATTTTAGCGATACTTCACATCATGGTAGAGAGAGACGCAAAAGAGAGTGCAAGAAAACTATTTTATTCAATCAGTAAAATTTTTAAATGGTCGGTCGCAAATTATAAAGCCGATAGAAACCCGACCGCTGATTTTTTACTTGAAGAGATTTTAGGCAAAAAGTCAAAAGCACACTATCCAACTATTACAGACGATAAAGGCATAAAAGCCCTATTACTTGCAGTCGATAGTTATCGAGGCGAAATTACTACTAAATACGCCCTAAAGCTTCAAGCCTACACCGCACTAAGACCGTTCAATATTCGACACGCTGAATGGATAGAAATTGATTTTAAAGCTAAACAGTGGAATATACCCGCCTCAAAGATGAAAACAAAAGAGGATTTAATAGTACCGCTCACAGATACAGTCATAAACATTTTAGAAGAGATGAAGCAATATACAAGTGACGGCAAATACATTTTTCACAGTCCACGAAGCAAAATAAGCCCTATGAGTGATAATACTTTGTTGGGTGTCAAACGAACTGCTAAACTAGGCAGTCAATAAATCACAAAAAGTTATATTTTGATTGTTGAACCTTAAACTAATAAATTAGTTTTGCTAAACTTTAATTTCATTTTTGGAATAGGAGGTTTGGTGTTAAAAAGG
>JAPLGP010000046.1 GCA_026390075.1 Campylobacterales bacterium | reverse complement strand
ATTTTTATTTCGATTTTATTGAATCTACTTTTTTTAACTTTTCTGCTTTTTTTATTGTTGACTTCTTTAGTTTTTGCTTTTTCTTGGTATGTGGAATTTATGTCGCCAATTCAAATAGCAAAACTCTCTTTTTAGATTGCTTCACTTCGTTCGCAATGACGGCGGAATGTCATTGCAAAACACAAAACCAGTCATTGCAAAGCACAAAATCCGTCATTGCGGGAAACGAAACCTGTCATTGCGAGGAACGAAGCAATCTTTACTCGGTAACTTCTTAGATTGTTTTATTTCGTTCAATGACGGTCATGTGCCAAGGAAGAACGACGAAGCAATATTAGTTATGCAAGAACTTTCCTTTTTGGCATGTGGATATGCTAGAAATAATCATATATTTTTCTCGCTTTCAAGTTCCAGAGACTGTGAGTTATTTCACAGTCTCTGGATATTAGGAATTAGAAAAACATCAAATTGTGTTTCATAACTACACAAATGTGATTATATTATCACAAAATGAATATTGAAATATTTTTGATATAAATAATTATATATTCTTATATGTTATGATTTTAACTACACAATTATCTTTTTTTATTATCTAAATGTACTACATATATTATAATTATCATTTTATGAATGATTAATAAGAAAAAGTGTTATATTAATTCTAAAATATTTAAGATTATCTTTAAATTAACTCCCCTATAATGCAGGCATGATAAATAGTGACACTATTTGATAATTTACTTTTAAGGAATAAGAATGAAAAAAACAATTAAGTTAGCAGTGGTAGCTGCATTAGCTTTAGGTGCAACGACAGCATTTGCAACAAATGGATCGAACATGATAGCAACAGGTGCAAAAGCAACTGGTATGGGTGGTGTTGGAATCGGTATGAGTCATGGTGCAGAGTCTGCACTTGTGAATCCTGCTTTAATTACATCAGTAGAAAGTAGTGAAATTTCTTTTGGTGGCACTTTGTTTATGCCAAATGTTAAAAATACTAACGATCTTGGTGGCGGTGCTTCAAGTGCAACAAGTGAAGCTAAAATAAATGTTATACCTGAAGTTTCTCTAGCAAGTAAAATTAATGATAATTTTTACATGGGTGTTGGCATGTGGGGAACTGCAGGAATGGGTGTTGACTATCGTGATCCTACAACTACTACTCAAATGAATATGGTTACTAATTTACAACTTATGCAATTTGGTGTGCCATTAGCATACAAAATGAATAATTTTAGTGCTGCAATTACTCCACTTTTACAATATGGTTCACTAGATATTAATTATGATGCTGGTGGTGCTATGGGGATTAATAAAGTAGGTGCAGGAGTAGCTCAAAGTTTAAAATTCGGATATAACTTAGGCGTAGCATATGAGATTGCTAATGTAACTTTTGGTGTTACTTATAAATCTCAAATAGACATGGAATATAAGGGTGTATTAGCAAATGCAATGAACCCGAGTGGGAGCTAGTTATAAATTTAGCAATAATACAGTAGCAGTTGATTATAAACAAATCAAATGGTCTGCTGCTAAAGGTTACCAAGACTTTGAATGGAAAGATCAAAATGTTATTGCTTTAGGTTATCAGTATGCTACTAAACAATGGGCTGCTCGTCTTGGTTATAACTATTCAAAAAGTCCTATAAGTGAGCAAACATATAGTGGATATAATTCAGCTGGTTTGAATAGTGGTCTTGCGAACACATTTAACTTGTTGGGTTTCCCTGGTATAGTTCAATCTCACATGACTGTGGGTGGTTCATATAGCCTAAGTGACAAAGCTTCGGTGGATTTGGCGTATGTTTATACTCCAGAAGTAAGTAATACTTATAAAAATTTCACGGGTACTCAAGATATTACAACAAAACACAGTCAAACAGCTCTAAGTGCTCAACTTAACTATAAATTCTAATCTTTAACTAGATTACTTTCCTCCTGTTTTGAATGTCGCTTTTATGGCGGCATTCTATTTTTATACACCAACCAGCAATATTAAACCCAGCATGTGGAAATTGATGTAACTCATATAGTTTTATGATACAATATTCGCAATTTAGAAATACAATACAAGGAAAAAAAATGATAAACAAAGTTATACAATCTGTAGTGGCACTGTCTATTGTTACTACGATGGCTTTCGGTGCGCAGGGTGTTATGCTAAATGTTGTATCTGGAAATGCTGAAGCGAAGTACAACACTATGATTAATGAAAAGATTAAAAGTATTGGTTTTGTTCTCTCGGATCCACATGCTAGGATTAATGATGCGTATGCAACAAAATATGGTTCAAAAACTTTAGAAGATGGAAAACCAAATCCTAATTATGACCCAGCATGGAATAAGAACCTTGATACTCTTGGTTTTTTTTCTGTTTCAAATGATGTAAAAATTCGTGAATTACTTCTAAAAGCACCTGAACTTGGTGGTTTTTCTCCATTTAATCTTCATATGTTTAAACCAGTAAATGAAGATAATACCTATGTTGGACATGTTGTTCCTCAAACAATGTTGGATATCGTAGGTATTAAAGATGAGGCGCTAAGAAAAGAGTTTATTGGAACATTTACTCAGTTGGATGCTATGGTTCAAAAAGAGATAGGTGGAGTTGCTAAAGTGAGTGAATATAAGTCACTTCCTGCAAAGCCAATGATGCAATTTGAAATTACATTTGATAGACCTGCTGAACTCGGTACATATTTAGATGAATTTCAAGAAAAATTTGAAGCTGCCTTTGAAAAAAACAAATATATTATTGCGGGGTTTAAAAACTACAAAGAAGCTTATACTGATTTGAATTTAGAGTTTAGTAAATATGATGCTTACTTTACTTACTCACTATGTCATTTTACTTTCTCTTACAATATTTTCAACAAAGGTCGCCCAGATGCTGGTGCTTTTGCTCCTTGTTCAATGTATATGTATATAGCAAAAGATACAAATAAATTAGTTATCGGTATGCCTCGTCTTGCAAACTGGACTTCAGTTTTACATATTGAAGATGCAGTTATGCAAAAATCTATTACTGATCTTGATATAGAAATTACAAAAATCATGTTAAGTTTAGGAGCGAAAGAGATATGAAAAAATTATTAAAATTCATAACATTCATTAGCTTATTTGCATTTGGCGCAACTGTTGCCTCAGCAGAAGATACAGGCTTAGAAGGTACAGAAGTTAGCGCATATCTTCAAGGGGCTTATGTAGATGTTGCAACTGCTAAGACGAAGCTTGCAGGTGCAGGTTTTGAAGTAATTGCAACTTATGCAAGTGTTGAAAATGGAAATACAATCGTATTTACAAATGCAGCACTCAAAGCTGAAGGTGCTAAACCAAAAAAAGCACACGCAGCTGTTCTTCGTCTTTTTGTAGATGAGCAAGAGAAAATGATTAGTATTACTAATCCTGTTTACTTTGGAAAAGCATATATGCAAAAAGATTACAATCATAAAGTATTTAATGCGCAATTAGAAGCAATCAATAAGGCGTTTTCAGCTCTTACACCATCTGTTGATAAGTTAAAGTTTGATGATTTAGCAGGATATCATTTTATGATGGGAATGCCTTATTATAGCGATGTTGAAGAATTGGGTACGGGAACAAATGAAGAGTTATTAGCTAAGGCTAAGGGTTATAAAGAGGGAAAACTTTTGATATTTGAACTTAAACTTTCAGATAAAAGTACACTTTTAGGATACCAGCTAGGTGATAAAACTAATAAGTTTGTAGGAAAAATTGGTAGAGCAAATGCTGCTGTTTTACCTTATTGTATATCCATAGAAGATGGAATTGCAACAGCTTTAAATGGTAAATACCATATAGCTCTTAGCTATCCACTTCTTGATATGGGAACATTTATGACTATATCAAGTGTCCCAGATGCAATCAAAAAAGATTTAGAAAAACCGTTTAATTAGGTAGAGTATTTCCACATGCCATGGCATGTGGAAAGTTTTAAATCATTACTGCTTCTCTTTTTCCATCCACAATTTCACCAATGACATAACCGTCTGTTTTAGCTAAAATATTTGCAACATTTGCCTCTTCAACAACTAAAATCATACCAACACCCATATTAAAAGCTCTGTACATTTCATCTATTTCCACATGCTGGGATATGAGTTCAAATATTGGGAGAACTTTAATAGAATCTTTTTTGATTTCTGCTCGTAAATTTTCTGGAAGTACACGAGGAAGGTTCTCTACGATTCCACCACCTGTAATATGCGCCATTGCAACGATGCTGTCTTTTAATTCTTTGAACATTTTTACATAAATATTTGTAGGTTCGAGTAAAGTTTCTATGAGTGGTTTACCGTTAAATTCATCACTAAACTTCATGCCCATTTTTTCAAACAGAACTTTTCTCGCAAGTGAAAAACCATTTGAATGAAGTCCTGAACTTGGAAGTGCTATAAGTTTATGTCCAGCACGAACAAGTGCAACTCTATCCATTTCGCTCTTTTCAGCAACGCCAACTGCAAAACCTGCTAAATCGTAATCATCACTCGCATACATTCCAGGCATCTCAGCAGTTTCTCCACCAATGAGTGCACATTCGGCTCTTATACAGCCCTCAGCAATACCTGCTACAACGCTCGTTGCAGTTTTCACATCAAGTTTTCCAGTTGCGTAGTAATCTAAGAAAAATGAGGGAGTTCCAAAGTTACAAAGAAGATCATTTACACACATTGCAACTAAATCTATCCCGACTGTATTGTGTATGCCAGAATCGATTGCGAGTTTGAGTTTTGTTCCAACTCCATCTGTCGCTGCTAACATTACTGGCTCTTTAAAGCCTTTTGGCAATTCAAATGCTCCAGCAAAAGAGCCTATGCCACCGAGTACACCAGGTATTTTCGTGGATTTAACTAAGGGTTTGATGTTTTCTACAAAACTATTGCCAGCATCTATGTCAACGCCGGCATCTTTATAGCTTATTTGGCTCATAAAAGACTCCATTTTAAAAGTGCGGAATTATATCTTATGTGAGTTGAGAGAAGTGTTAAGAGGAGAGAGACTCCAAGAAAATAGAATCCCTTTTTTACTATTTTTACTTTGGTAAGTCACACTTTTTGCTAATTATGCAAAGTGGGCAAAAATTGACTATTCCTGCAATGAGCGGTGCAAATCCTAGAAAAAACCATGCAGCTCCATTCATCGCACCAAGTTGTATAACACCAGTCCCAATCAACGCTAAACCAATGATAATACGAAAAACTCTACAAAATGATCTTATTTTATTGAAATCCATTTTAATCCTTTGAAAAAATCTTGTACAAGTATAGCAATTTTATGTAAAGCAGATACGCAAGAACTTAAATATATAGAATTGTTAAGCTTTTTAAAATTTATTAATGCAAATATGCTAAAATCAACTTTAATTATATATGAGGAATTATAGAATGAAATCTTTTATTTACCCAGAAATGATGGTGCATGTAGCGTTATGCACCAATAAAAACCCACAAAATGTTTTAATCATTAGTGATAATGCAGAATTTTTAAGCCATGAGATGCAAAAATATAGTGAAGTAAATACAAAAGTTATAGGTTCTAACATGGATGAGCTTCGCGAAGAAGCAGATGGAACTTATGATGTGGTAATTAGTGAAATGTACGGAGATGCTGTTGTTTTGGCTCATATTAACCGTATCTTAAAACCAGATGGACAACTTGTTACCAATAATAAACCGTTGGAAGATGTAGAATCTAATAAAGTGCTTATGGAAGAGTTAGCTCACTATTTCAAAATAATTATGCCTTACAATTTAGGGAATGACAACAGTGCAATACTTGCTTCAAAAGAGTACCATCCAACGGCAGATATAATCCTTCAAAGAGCGGATATGCTTGATGATTTACAGTATTATAATGGTGATATTCATATCGCCTCTTTTGCAATGCCAAACTATATTCGTAAAGAGTATTTAGGAATTATTAAGAACTAATGTTTTTTCTTTACGCTATTGCTTTGACTGGAGGAATTGCTACTGGTAAAAGTACGGTTGCTTCGCTTTTGGCACTCAATGGCATGCGGGTTATTGATGCAGATACCATTTCTCATGAAATTTTAGATGCTTCTTCCTCTTGGGTGAGGGAGACTTTTGGTGAAGAGTTTGTTGAAGGTACAAAAGTAAATCGTGCAAAGCTTGGGAGTCTTATCTTTTCAGATGAGAAAAAGAAGAAGATTTTAGAAGATTTTTTGCATCCAAAGATTAGAACTGAGATAGAAAACCGAAGTGTAAAACAAGATAGTTTTAAATTTCCTTACCTCATAGATATTCCACTTTTTTTTGAAAAAGGCTCTTACGATATAAAAGAGAGCGTAGTTGTTTACACGCCAAGCAATATACAATTAGAGCGATTTATGAAAAGAAATGGTTACTCTAAAGAGGAATCGTTAAAGAGAATAAACTCTCAAATGACAATCGATGAAAAGAAAAAAAGAGCGACTTGGATTATAGATAACTCTAAAGATTTAAAACATCTTCAAAAAGAGTGTGAAGCGTTCGTTGATACAATAAAAGCTAAATATTTGGAGAAAAAAAGTGACAGTATCTAAATACAGTGCCAATGGAAATGATTTTGTAATTTTTCATACATTTATTAAAAAAGATAGAAGTGAGGAAGCAAAAAAACTTTGTCATAGACAAAATGGTGTAGGGGCTGATGGGCTTATAGTTTTAGTTCCACATGCCGTGTATGACTTCGAGTGGCAATTTTATAACTCCGATGGAAGCGAAGCTGAAATGTGTGGAAATGGAAGCCGTGCATGTGCGCATTACGCATTTAGTAATTTCCTTGCACCTGCGAAGATGAGCTTTTTAACTGTAGCGGGTGTTATAAATGCTGAGGTTGCGCCAATAAGTCAAAATAGTGGCTTGGTTTTGAGTGAACTCACTCCGCCAAAAATTTTGGATAAAAAAATTGAGCATAATGGAAAAAATTGGTGGAAACTAGATACTGGAGTTCCGCATCTCGTTCACATTACGAACACTATTGAAGAATTTGATTTGCAAGAGGCGAGAGAACTTCGATACAAGTATAACGCAAATGTAAATATAGCTTTTGTAGATGGTAAAAATCTAAAAGTAAGAACTTATGAACGCGGTGTTGAAGATGAAACCTTGGCATGTGGAACTGGTATGGCGGCTTGCTTTTACCGTGCATTTCAAGAGGGTTTAGTTTCAAATAAAATAGAAGTTTATCCTAGAAGTGGCGATACACTTTATTTAGGAATGAATGAAAGAACGATTACATTTCAGGGTGAAGTAAAAAGAGTGTTTGTTACAGAGGTGTGATTATTTCCACATGCCGAAGCTGTCTGTACTTGACAGTAGGGATATAAAATAGTAAAATTGTCCTTTAGTAAAAGGATAAAAAATGAAAAATATTTTCAAAAGAGTTATTGTAGATTTTTTTGAGAGAGATATAAAAAATATTTTTTCTCGTTCTTATGAGATACCCCTTGACTCTAAAAAAATAGTATCGCTTATTGGCGTACGAAGAAGCGGCAAAAGCTTTGTTTTGTTTGAAATGATTAATAAACTCAGAGAAAAAATACCAAAAGAAAACATAATTTATCTTAACTTTGAAGATGATAGATTTTACCCACTTGAGTTAAAATCACTTGACCTTATTTTAGAATCTTACTACGAGATGTACCCTCATAAAAGAGATGAAAAAATATATCTTTTTTTGGATGAAATTCAAGAGGTTGAGATGTGGGAACTTTATGTGCGGAGAATTTATGATACTCTTAACATACAAATATTTATAACGGGCTCAAGTGCGAAACTTCTCTCAAGTGAAATTGCTACAAGTTTGCGTGGAAGGACAATCACTTATGAGATATTTCCTTTTTCGTTTAAAGAGTACTTGGAGTATAAAAACATTGAAATAAATTTGCACTCATCGAACTCTTTGAGTTATATTAAAAATGCACTTGCAAGCTATTTGATTGATGGCGGTTTTGCAGAAACCATTGATACTGAGCCACAAATATCAAGAAAAATACTCAGTGATTATTTGGAGTTGATAGTGTATAAAGATATAGTTGAGAGGTACAATATAACAAACCGAAGTCTTCTTAAACATCTCAATAAATATTGCTTTACAAATATTGCTACGCTTGTAAGTTTTACTAAACTTTATAATGATTTTAAATCTCAGGGTTTTAAACTGAGCAAAGATACAATTTTTCAGTATCTCTCACATCTTGAAGATGCATATACAATTTTTACGCTTCCTATTTATAGAAATTCCATCAAAGAAGAGCAAAGAAATCCAAAAAAAATATATGCAGTTGATAGTGGATTTAAAAAAATATATGATTATGCAATAGGCGAAGATATGAGTAAGCTTTATGAAAATGCTGTTTACTTGCATCTTAGAAGAAAAACAAAAAATATATATTATTATAAGCAAAAACAAGAAGTAGATTTTTATGCAAAACTTGAAGATAGAGAGATACTTGTAAATGTGAGCTATGATATAAGCAATTTGCAAACAAGAGAAAGAGAGATAAATGGCTTAGTTGAAGCGATGGAGTATCTAAACCTAAAAGAGGCTTTTTTGGTCACACAAAGTGAAGAGAGTGTAGTGAGCGTTGAAGATAAAACAATTACTATTTTACCTCTTTATAAATATATGTTGGATTCCTGAAACTTTGGCATGTGGAAGTTTCCACATGCCAAGAATAAAAATTTTTAGAGTCCCGCAGCTTCCACTATTTTAGCTTGATGATCTGTGATGAGCGGTTCTATAATCTCATCAAGAAGTCCGCCTTGCATAATCTCGGCAAGTCTGTAAAGTGTCAAAGTGATTCTATGGTCGCTCATACGATTTTGTGGATAATTATAAGTTCGAATGCGTCCGCTTCTATCGCCTGTTCCTACTTGAGAAGCACGGTTTGCACTATCTTTTGCAAGAGCTTCTTGCATTTCAAGGTCATAAAGTCTCGCTTTGAGAACTTTCATCGCTTTGTCTTTGTTTTTATGTTGTGACTTTTGGTCTTGATTTGTTACGACTATGCCTGTTGGCAAGTGCGTAATACGAACAGCAGAGTCCGTTGTATTGACACTTTGTCCACCACATCCGCTTGAACGCATAACATCAATTTTCAAATCATTTTCATTTATCTGAACTTCAACATCTTCAACTTCAGCCATAACTGCAACTGTAATCGCAGAAGTGTGAACACGCCCTTGGGACTCTGTTGCAGGAACTCTTTGTACGCGGTGTGTTCCACCTTCGTATTTCAACCTGCTATATACCTGATCACCTTTTATGAGTGCAATAACTTCTTTATATCCACCAGCATCGGACGGTGAAGTGCTCATAAGTTCAACGCTCCAACCTTTAAGGTCAGCATAACGAACATAGGCATCAAAAAGATTTCCAACAAAGATTGCAGCTTCATCTCCACCCGCACCAGCACGAAGTTCTACGATGATATTTCTATCATCATTTGGGTCTTTTGGTAAGAGTAAAAGTTTTATCTGCTCTTCTATCAAAGGAATTCTTGGCTCAAGCTCTTTTAGCTCTTCTTTTGCCATGTCAATCATTTCTGGGTCGCCAAGCATTGCTTTTGCATCTTTGATTTCATTGAGAGTATCTTTGTACTCGTGAGCTTTTTCAACGATGTGCATAAGTGAAGATTGTTCTTTAGAGAGAGCTGTCATTCGTTTGATGTCGGAGGTGATGTCAGGAGAACTTAGCAAGTTGCTAAGTTCGTTATAACGATTGATAAACGGTGTAAGTTTATCGGCTAACATTAATTGTTAACCTTACAGTGCGTTTACAGATTTGTGAAGACGACTAACTTTTCTTGCTGCTGTAGATTTTTTTAAAATACCTTTGCTAACAAATTTGTGAATTTGTTGGTTCGCTAATTTAAATGCTGCCGTAGCTTCTTCTTTGTTACCTGCTTCAACTGCAGAATTAACACCTTTTACAATGTTCTTAAGACGAGTTCTGTAGAAACGATTTCGTTCTGCACGAACGATAGTCTGGCGAATTCTCTTAATTGATGACTTGTGATTTGCCATGTATGAGTCCTTCTCATGAAATTTAGTGCGGAATCTTAGCTTAAAGATAATTAAAATTAAGTTAAAGACAAGCTAAAATGTAAATATTTTCTCTTTACGCTTTTATTATGTTAAAATACAACACTTTAAAAAAATGGAAATAAATTATGAAATTATTTGGAACTGACGGTGTACGGGGCGAAGCAGGTTCTTTTTTAAGTGCCGAACTTGCGATGAAAGTTGCTATGGCAGCTGGGATATATTTTAAAAAGCACTCAACGACGAATAAGATTTTAATAGGCAAAGATACCAGAAGAAGTGGTTACATGATTGAAAATGCTATCGTGAGTGGCTTAACTGCGATTGGATATGATGTAATTGAAATCGGTCCTATGCCTACTCCAGCCATTGCTTTTATCACTGAAAATATGCGCTGTGATGCTGGAATCATGATAAGTGCTTCTCATAACTCTTATGAAGATAATGGAATAAAATTTTTTGATGGACATGGCGATAAACTCTCAAGTGATATTGAAAAAGAGATTGAAGCAATTTATGCAGATAATGAAGCGCTTCAAAATGCTCAAGCTACGGCAAAAAATATAGGTAAAGCAAAAAGAATTGATGATGTTATTGGCAGATATATCGTTCAGTTGAAGAATTCATTTCCTAGAGAAATATCACTTAAAGATATGAGAATAGTCCTAGATACAGCAAACGGAGCAGGGTATAAAGTAGGTCCAACGGTTTTAGAAGAACTCGGTGCGGATGTTATTGTGCTTCATAATAAACCAGATGGATTTAACATAAATGAGGCATGTGGAGCGCTACATACCAAAGACCTTTGTGAAGCGGTTTTGAAATATCGTGCAGATTTGGGAATCGCCCTTGATGGAGATGCGGATAGACTTGTTGTTGTAGATGAAAAAGGTGAAGTTGTTGATGGCGATCAGCTTTTAGGTGCTTTGGGTGCATACATGAATAAACAAGGTGCTTTAAAAGGTGGCGGAATAGTTGCAACTGTGATGAGTAATCAAGCGTTAGAAGATTATATGCATTCTCAAGAATTAAAGTTATTTCGTTCCGATGTTGGCGATAAAAATGTTTTAGAGGTTATGAAAAAAGAGAAAATTAACTTTGGAGGAGAACAAAGTGGTCATGTCATTATCAGTGATTATGCCAAAACTGGTGATGGACTTGTGAGTGCTTTGCAAGTGTTAGCGTTGCTTATAAAAACAAAACAAAAAGCTTCTAAGGCGCTTCGACCATTTAATCTATACCCTCAAAAACTTGTAAATATAAACATAAAAGCTAAAAAACCACTGAACGCAATCGATGGATTAGATGAAAAATTAAAAGAGTTAGATGCAAATAATATTCGTCATCTTATTCGCTACTCTGGTACAGAAAATAAGTTGAGAATTTTATTGGAGTGCAAAGATTCTAAAACTATGAATTTCCACATGCCGCTCTTGGTAGAGTTTTTTGAAATAGCTTTAAATGCTTAATCATACACTTCGTCTGAGTGCAATTTTATTTCTAAGCCTTATTGGAATATTTATCATAGACCAAAATATCAAGATGCTTTTTGTGGATGGTTTTCGTTACTACACAGATTGTATAGATTTGATTTTGGTTTATAACAAAGGTGTTGCATTTTCAATGCTCTCTTTTTTAGATGAATCTTTGAAATATATACAACTTGTCATGGTAAGTGGAGTTTTACTCTATATAATTTATATGCAAAAAATTTGTTACGCTTTCCCAGCAGGGCTTATGTTAGGTGGTGCATTTTCAAACATATATGATAGATTTATTCACGGTGGCGTTGTTGATATGGTGTATTGGCATTGTGGATTTAATTTCGCTGTGTTTAATTTTGCTGATGTAATGATTGATGTCGCTGTCGCATGGATACTTTTGTTAAATTTCAGACCAAAACTGTGTAAAAGCTAATTAAAAGCACTTTTTTGGTAATATTGCCAAAAATAATAGTTAAAATACTAAAACTGAAAATTAAAGGAAATTGATGGAAATCAAATCAAACAAAATCAACAGTGCAAACGCAGAGATTAAAGCAACAATCTCAATGGATGAGGTAAATGCAAATGTGGATAAAATCGCAAAAAGCTTAACAAAAACTGCTAAAATAGCTGGTTTTCGAAAAGGTAAAGTTCCAGTAGCTACTGTTAAAAAACAGTATGGCGAAAAACTGGTTCAAGATGCTGAAGCTGAAGCTCTTCGTGATGTTTTAAGTAAAGGTTTAGAAGAGATGAATATTTCTAATGACTCTTTGATAGGCGAACCGACAATTTCTCAGTTTGATAAAAGTGCTGATAAAATTGAAGTAACTGTTAAAGTTGCAATGCGTCCATTGATTGAAATGGGTGATTATGCAGCACTTGTGAAAGAGTTTGATAAACCAGCGATAAGTGATGAAGATATAAACGCAAGAATTAAAGAGCTAGCAGAAGCTCAAGCTCCTTTGGTTGATGTTTTAGAAGACCGTAAATTGGTAGAAGGTGACACTGCTGTAATTGATTTTGAAGGTTCAGTAGATGGAAAACTTTTTGATGGCGGTACAGCAAAAGATTTTTCTCTTCGTTTAGGTTCAGGTCAATTTATTCCAGGTTTTGAAGATCAAGTTATTGGTATGAAAAAAGAGGATGAAGCAGTTGTTAAAGTAACTTTCCCTGAAAATTATGGCGGAAATGAGCTTGCTGGTAAAGATGCTGAGTTTAAAGTAAAAGTGAATGGTATTAAAACTAAAGAAGCAGTAGTAATTGACGATGAATTGGCTAAAAAAATGCTTCCAGGTGAAGAAGATGCAAATGTAGAGACACTTAAAGCTCTAGTAAAAACTCAAATTGAAAATGAAGAATTATCAAAACTTTATAATGATGAGTTAAAACCAGCTCTTTTAGAGCTTTTTGTTGAGACTTTCATATTTGATTTACCAGAATTTGTTGTTGAGCAAGAGATAGATATGGCTCTGAACAAAAAAGCGGGTAGTATGAGTGAAGAAGAGATTCAAGAGCTTAGAACAAACGAAGAAAAATTAACAACGCTTCGTGAAACTTTCCGTGATGATGCGACAAAAAGTGTAAAAGCTACATTTATCATCGATGCTTTGGCTCAAGATCAAAAAGTAAAAGTACACGAGCAAGAAGTTATGCAAACTATCTACTATGAAGCAATGCAGATGGGTCAAGACCCTCAACAGGCATATGAACACTATAAAAAAGCTGGATATATTCCTGCTATTCAGATGTCAATGGTTGAAGATAGAGTTCTCTCAGGACTTCTTAACACAAAGATGAAAGAAGCGTAAGGATATGAGTTATATTCCTTATGTAGTAGAAAAAACAGGACGCGGAGAACGCTCTTACGATATCTACTCACGCCTTTTAAAAGATAGAATTGTAATGCTAAGTGGAGAAGTAAACGACTCTGTTGCTTCTTCGATAGTGGCACAGTTTTTATTTTTAGAAGCTGAAGATCCAGAAAAAGATATTTATTTTTATATCAACTCTCCTGGTGGAGTTGTGACTGCTGGAATGGCTATTTATGACACTATGAATTATATTCGTCCGAATGTTGCGACTATTTGTATAGGTCAAGCTGCTTCTATGGGAGCTTTTTTACTTTGTAGTGGTGAAAAAGGTAAAAGATATGCACTTCCACATGCCAGAATAATGATACATCAACCACTGGGCGGTGCGAGAGGTCAAGCAACAGATATTGCAATTCAAGCAAAAGAGATACTTCGCATGAAAGCTGAACTTAATGAATTGATTGCTAAAAATACTGGACAAAATGTTGAAACAATAGAAAAAGATACAGATCGAGATAATTTTATGAGCGCACAAGAGGCTTTAGATTATGGCATGATTGATGAAGTTTTAGTAAAGAACGAAAAAGAGTAAGGGGTACGCAATGGCAGGAGCACTAAGAAGTAGAAATCGTCGTGATATAAATGATGTGAATTCATCTGATTCTGTACTTAAAGATGAGCCTACAAGTGATATAGAAGTTTATGCAAAAGAAGTTCTTCGTGCTCTTATAAACGATAACCTGCCACCTACTCCAAATAACTTTTCACTCTATTTTGATAGACTTCTAGAAGAGAAAAGTGAACATATGCGTAAGCAAGTAGTTTCTATGTTAGAACTCGATGATGGCAATGATGACAAAACAATTGTGCTTGAGCAGAGTTTAAAACAAGGGTTTTCTTCAGTAAAAAATATTTTAGGAATAACGGCTAGTTTATACAAAAATATGGCTTTAATGACTAAAATCCTTGACAAAAAGAAAGAAGAACTAAAAGAAAGTAGTGATAATCAGTCAGTTGTAAATATTGTTTCTGTTTTAGAGGGTGATATATCTAAATTAAATGAAATTTTAAAAAAACAAAGTTCTCAAATGAAAGAACTTTATGATGAAACAGCAGCTGTAGTTAAAAATGTAGAAAACGAAACTATCTTCGATAATCAGTATGGGGTTTACAATAAGCGATACCTTCTGAGTAAAATTGCTCAAGAAGTAAGTTTGATACAAAAATTTAAACACAAAAGTTCTCTTATTATGATTGAACTTGACCGTGAGTTAAAAGCAAGTGTAAAAAATGAAAAAGCAGTAATTTTAATGACCAGAACAATAGCAAGGCTCTTGCTTAAAACTTCAAGAAGAAGCGATATTGTTGCGCACTATGGCAATGGCGTTTTTTCTATGCTTTTAAAACATACAGATATTGATAGTGCTAAAAGAGCAAGTGAGAGGTTATGTGAATTAGTATCAAATAGTAACTTCTTTTTAGGTGACCGCGAGATTCAGTTGAAAATTTCTATAGGAATCACAGACATAGATGCAGAACTTTCTGTTGAAGAGATAGTTGTTTATGCAATGAGTGGAGTTGAAAAGGCATATACAAATCTAAATGTTGATTTTGCAGTTGTCTTAAGCAGTGGCGAAACCTCAAAAACGCAAATATAATCCAATGCATTTGAGTATAGTAGAATATCCAGATAAAAAGCTTAGAGAGAAATCTCTCAAAGTCGAGCAATTTGATGAAAGTTTGCATAAACTTTTAGATGCTATGTATCCGCTCATGGTTAATACAAATGGAATAGGTCTTGCAGCAATTCAAGTAGCAGTTGCCAAGCAAGTTTTGATTTTAAACATTCCAGATGAATATGGTGAACAGCCAAAAGAAAATCTTATAGAAATGATAAATCCAATTATTGTCCATAAAGAGGGCGAGACTGTTTATCAAGAGGGATGCTTAAGTGTTCCTAGTTTTTATGAAGATATAATTCGCTATGAATATGTTACAGTTAATTATCAAGATAGATATGGAAATACACAAAGCATTGAAGCTGGTGAACTTTTGAGTATTGCCATTCAGCATGAAATGGATCATTTAAAGGGTCTTTTATTTATTGATAGACTCTCTTACTCTCGTAGAAAAAAGTTTGAAAAAGAGTTCAAAAAAGTGCAAAAAGAGAAAAAAAACGCTTTATAAATTTTGAGATTTAACCTATAAAGTTAATATCTCAAAATAGCAAATACTTTACTAAAAAGTTGCCACGACCCATTTTGTAATTACAAAACCACCTACTAAAAGCCATAAAAACATTGCTCCACCTGTGTAAAGAGGAGCTAATCCCAAGCCTTTGAACTTTGCAAATCTTGTTCCCATACCAAGAGCTGTCATTGCCATTGTAAGCAAGAAAGTATCTATTTCATTTATATACTCAACAATATTATGGGGTACGATTTGTAAAGAATTAAATCCTGCCATTCCTATAAAATAGACTGCAAACCATGGAATTACGAGTTTGACTCCGCTTGAAGCCGACCCACTTTTTCTATTTGCGTAAGAGAGGTAAATGCCTAAAACTATCAACATTGGTGCAATCATAATAACACGCGTCATTTTTACAATAACTGCACTATTCGCCATCTCAGGTGTTACTCCTGGAATTGAAGCTGGAACTGCTACAACTTGAGCTACTTCATGGATTGTTCCACCTACATAAATACCAAACTCTTGAGGCGTCATGTGCAAAAGTCCAGTTGCTGGTTCTATAATCATAGTGTACATCACAGGATACAAGAACATAGCAATTGTTCCAAAAAGAACAACCATAGAAACCGCAATTGCTGTCTTATGCTCTTCAGCTTTGAGTACAGGTTCTGTTGCTAAAACTGCAGCCGCACCGCATACTGAAGCACCAGCAGCAGTAAGCATGGATGTGTCCTTATCCATTTTAAATATTGTATGCCCTAAATATGTACCGAGTATGAATGTCGAACTCAGCATCAAAAGTGACACCAAAAAGCCGTCAATTCCAACTTCAGCGATTTGCTGAAATGTAATACGAAAACCATAAAATACAATGGCAAATCTCAGTATTTTTTTACCAGAAAAAGTTATTCCACTCTCCCATGCTTTTGGTATTTGATTATGAAGCGTGTTCGCATAAAAAATACCAATTACTATACCCACAACAAGTGGCGAAATGCCAAGAGAACTTACAAACTTTATATTTGCAATCATCGTAGCAGCAGCTGCAAAAATGGCTACAAACAGTATCCCGTTGATAGTTCCTTTACGATTTTTTTCAGAAAATGCCATCATTACTCCTTAATGTATAAAAACGAATTATATCAAAACTATTTTACATCAACTTGTAGTTTTATTTTGACTTTACTTTCGTCACTTTGTGCTTCGCCTATGTCTATTATTGTAACTCTTTGAGCATCTACACCACGGTTAATGACTAAATAAGACTGAATCGCTTCGGCTCTTTTTTGTGCCAAAGTTTTCATCTCCTCTTCTGTTACTGTTTGAAATTTGATACATTCCTCAAAAAGTGCGCTCGTATAGGCTCGCGTAAGCTCTTCACCTTTGTATTGTTTTTTAAGAGCATTTTTTATAACACTGAGTTTATTGTCATTTGAGAACTCTTTATAAATTTCTTCTAGCAAATCTATATTTACACTGCTTACTTGATTTTCTCTATTTTTGATTTTACTTTTTTTAATGACAAGATTTGAGTGCTTCTCTTTTTGCAAAGCTCTTTTATCAATTTGAGTGTTATATCTTCCACTGATTTTTATAGAAACTTTTGGTTTTTTTACTAAAAGTTTTGCGATACTGTCAAGTTTTTCTTGTTCTGGAGGTAAAATATTTGTAGAACCACCTTCAAATTCTGTATATTCCAACTTAGCACCATCCACCCCAATTATCGAGCCTAAAATGTTAAAAGGTGAAGCAACTGCTTTGAGTACCATATGACCAAAAGTTTTCCATACTAATGCCCCATATTTGAAGTCAGGCTCGTCTACATTTCCTTGCACAGGCATATTTATATCTATCACACCCTCACTATCTTCAAGTAAAGAGATTACAAACTTGAGTGGTAGCGAGCTTTGATTACTATCTTTGATCTCATCGCCTAACTCTATATTTTTAATAATAATGCTGTTTTGACCCAGAAGTTCTGAATTTTGTATGTTATATTTTAAGTCAAGAAAGAGCTTCCCATTGTTAATTTTATATCCTGCAAGTGAAGCACTGTAACCACTCATAGCTTCAAGGTCTAGATTTTGAAAGTTGAAATCCAAGCCTGTAAAAGCTTTGGGATTCCCCGTATTGACACTTCCTTTTAGTTTTGTTGAACCATACCTATCAATTTCACCTGCAATATCAATATAGCTCGTGTCATTGGGCATATTTGAAACAGCATAGACAACGCCATTTAAGTCATGAATGTTTGTTTTGAATTTTATTGCCAATGATAAATCAGAAAAATTTGCACTCCCTTTTGCGACATTTATCTTCATTATTTTTATTGGAAAGTTCTCTTTTTCTTTCGTTTGCTTTTCATCTTTCATTGGCTTCATCAAAGAAGATAAGTTCATCTTTTTATTTTCATCTATAAGCGCATTTATATAAAATGAATTTACATCGACTTCATCTACAAAGAGTCTATTTGGAAACATCTCATAGGTAAAAGATTTGAGTTTTACATCGCTAAAAGAGAGAAGGAGTGTTTTATTTCTGCTGTCACTCACAAAAAATTCTTCCAATTTCATTGAACCAACGACTCTTAAATCACTTTTTTTTGAAGACTTTTCATATTTTGTTTTTGTATTTATACTCAAATAACCATCATCAATATTTAAAAAAGCTTTCTCTTTAATATAAGGAGTGAGCTCTTTAAGAGAAATTTTTTGTAACTCTAAAGTTCCTTCTTGCTGGAGTGGAGTGTGTTTAAGTGTGCCTTTTGATTTAACATATCCGCCTTCATTTACTCTAAGAGAGAGATCATACTTTAACAAACTATTTATTTTAGAATCAACACCATACGCATTCAAATTTATTGTATCTATTTTGTTTTTAGCACCTTTTGGTACTGCTTCATCATCAAAAGTTAGTTTTGCCTCACGCAATTCCACATGCCAAAGTTTTAAAGTATATTCCTGCTTTTGCTCGGATTTGTTTGCTTCTTGTTTTAGAACTACTAAATCTTGTATATTGAGGTTTTTATTTTTATAGCGTTTTGCATTGATATCTAACTTAGCTAAAGCGATTTTTTTGATTTCCACATGCCGTGCTTTTGAGCTGAGTGAAACACCGCTTACATCAAAACTACTAAAATTTGCTACTTTTTCACCTGTGCTTTTTTTGTTGAGTGCAAATTGGTTGAGATGAATATTTGCACTGTTTACATTTAAAATCATCTCTGGTTTAGCATCTTTAATGCTCACATTCGCATCAAAACTAGCGATTAAACTCGCTAAGTTTAAATCATAAACTTCTAACTCTTTTTTTGCAATTGCATCTATGTAGGGTTTATAATGCACAACATCTAATCCGCTACACTCTAAAGAAGAGTTCACTTCTAACACTTTATATTTAACAGAGCCACTTGAACTACAGTTAAAATCTTTGTTGCAATTCATATTTAATTGATACAAAAATGGTTCATTCCCCTCAAGAGTAACATTTTGCAAAGAGAGGTTTAAATCATTAAGTTTTGTCACTACACTTGGATTTACAGCGCTATCATTAAAATCTACTTTTATCTTTTGGAGTGCTATCTCATCTATAACTACGCTCCATGGAGTTGAAGCGTTGGTATCGGAGCTTGTTTTAGGGTTTGAATTTAATTTAAGTTTTTTTACATTTTCTAGTAAATCTATTTGCGCCTTTGCATCTCTTTTGAGCATCGCAGACAAAGAGTTTAAATTTACTTTTTGGATATGAATAGTTTTATTTCTAAGCTCAATAGTTGTATTTTTAAGAGAGAAAAAATCAAAAGAGAAAAAATCTTTCATAGTCATTTTCTCTAGCGTAATGTTTGGCATGTGGATATTTAGATTCAGGAGTGAACTGGGCTGTACATCCATCGTGATAGATTTTAGATGAAAGCCAAATGTATCGTCATTTGATTTGAGTGCAACACCTGTGATATTTAAAACAAAAGTAAAAGGGTTAAAGGCAATCTTCTCAATGGAAATGCTAGCATTTGTCTTTTTTTGAATGCTCTTTATAATTTGTGATTTTAAAACAAAAGGCAAAACAATAAAGCCCAAAATGGCATAAATCGCTAAAATAAAAAGGACTATTTTTAGAATTCTTTTAAACATAGCAAACTCCAAAGTATTATCTTCAAGTTTACCTTGTTGTTGATTAAAATTTTATGAGGAAGAGGCAAAAGCCTAGCGGGTGCTAGACTTCTATTTCGCTGATTTTATAACATCTGCTCTTGGAAAAGTAAAAGTTGATTCTCTAAAAACTACAATTTTATCTTCATGACCAACTGCGTATGCACGAATTGTAATAGGGATAACAGTATCTTTTCTCTCATCATCTACTAGCATTTGTGTTGTACTAAGAACAACGATTTTTTTCTTCTTAATATTTGGAACAGCGCTAAATTCTTCTGTTGGTTTGGTGATAATTATTTTACCTTCCATTCCTTTTGGCGGGATAACTTCAAAGAAATATTTTAGTTCTTCATTTTCTGTATTTTGAAGTAAAAATTCATAAGAATTATCTACTTGCACACTGTTGTCTGCTAATCTTTCCACAGAATATAAACGATTTTCTTTGTTGATATTTAAAAGCATATGCTCTTTTTTACTTCCCATCAAGGCTAAGATAATTGTTATTCCAACTAAAAGAGCAATATATGCTAAAACTTTAGGACGGAAATATTTTGTTTTCCCTTTTTGGTCAATGATTTCATAATCACTCGACCATGTAACTAATGATGGTTTTCCTAATTTGCCCATAACAGTCGTACAGGCATCAACACATTCAAGACAGTTAATACACTCTAACTGAAAACCTTTGCGGATGTCAATATGCGTAGGACAAACCGTTACACAACTCTCACAAGTAGTACATTCTGCACTTGGTTTGAATGCTTGTAAATCTTTTTGCGAGGTAAACTGTTTGGTTTTATGCTCATCATAAATATTTCCACCACGGTGCGTATTATAAAGTGCCATAACCGTATGCTCATCATAAAGAACAGACTGAATTCTTGAGTATGGACAAACATAAATACAATAGTTTTCTTTTAAAAATATGATGTCATAGATGAGAAACAGAGCCAGTCCAATAACTGTTCCAAAGAGTGTCATATGCTCCGCAGGGTCCGCTAAATATGCAAAAAAATCTTCAGGTGGAACAAAATACCATAAGAGGTCGGCAGCAGCGATGAAAGATAAAGCAGTCCAGATAAGTATTGCTATTACTCTTTTAACTTTGTTTTCGGTCTTAGTCATATCAGGTTCTTGTTGTTTGTTTTTTATGCGTTTACGCAGACCTAAAATTGTTGTCTCGATGAAATCACGATAAATTATACGAAAAATTGTCTGTGGGCATATCCAACCACAAAAAACTCTACCGCCAATAACAGTCATAAGAAAGATTCCAAGAAATAGTAACATAAGTAAAAATGGCATCAAATATAACTCTTGCATATCAAACTGAATAAATGCAAGGTGCAACTTTAATTTATCAAAACTCAGTAAGAAAAAGTGATTTCCATTTATTGTTATCCAAGGCAATATTAAAGCAATTCCCGTAAGCACAGCAAAAAAATAGTATCGTTTAAATCTCCACGCTGTTGGTATTTCAATACCTTTTTTTTCTTGACTCATTTTTTCTCCTGCTGTAATTAATCTGGACAGCTAATCTTGTTAATTAACTGTTCTTCCGCATTTTCTAGTGATGGATGTACTAATGAACCATGCGCAACTAGTTTTAGCTCACGCGATTCTATATAATCTTTTAAAGAGCTTCTGCTTTGACCTATCTGGCGCGCAATTTCACTCACACATTTTTTCTCTTTTATACAAGAAATTATTTCATTTACATGTTTGTCAAATTTAGAATTTGACTTACTTCCTTTGGGTCTTCCCGTGACTCTTTTAGAATCGTTTTGCATTCTCACGCGAAGTTGGTCTATGAGTCCAAGTACAAGCACGGCATTACTTTGCTCTGATATTATAACAGACTGCTTAATAAAATGTATGCTGAACTTCTTTTTTAGCATACAACTAAACATTTGAATGATATCTTCCATGTTTGTGCTTAAAACCCAAACATCATACACCAAAAGAGTTGCACCCTCGTTACTCTTAAAGTAATTAGTAACATTTGTGCGTTGCTCAAGGCGTTTATTTTGAGAAATATGATCTATAAATTCATCATCAATCACGATATTTTTTGAGTGTGCATAAGAGTTTATAAGTTGTAACTGTTCACCCGCTGCATCAAAGTTTTTATCTGGTCGAATGTAAGCTAGTGTCATAATTAACGGTTAAACTCCTCTGTTTTTTTGATTTTCACCGTCATTGTACATTTTTTTGACGATTAAAGTCAATAGTCTGTATGTTTAATTCGTCATAATTCTTTTTTTTATGCTCTTTTTTTGTTACACCTTTTTTAAGGCGGAGTACTAATCACAAAAATAGTTGCAAAAATTTCTCAATTCATTTAACAAATGCGTTATTTTCACATGTCAAGATAGCAGTTTTTGTAAATTCTTTGATAAAATGTAACAAAAAAATGTAAGGATGATGTAAAAATGATTGAAAGCACAAAACAACTTTTATGGTTAATTTTCAGTGTGGTTATGACTTATTTTTTCTTGTTGCTCAGCTAGGAATATGGTGGTTAGCTTTTGGTATGGTTATGATAGTTCTTTGGATATTAATGTACTTAAAAGACAAAAAAATAGAAAGAGAAGTGCTTGATGCTATCGATAAACTTTCAAATAAAGGTTATAAAATTGATATTCACGAGATGTCTAACATGCTAACAAGTAGATATACAGGAAATATTGACAACCTTTTAAATTACTACAAAAGAAAAGGAATTATTCCTTTTAATATTGAATTCATAGATTCTGATGGGTATTATTCACTCATAAAAAAATACCCAGAGGAATAAAGTGTTTAAAAAAACTCTTAATAATGTCAGAGACATTTCAGATGAAGAAATTAAAAATATCAAAGATAGGGAAGTTCTTTTAAAAGAATTTGACTACATTAATAAAGCTATAGTTGAAAAAGAAAAATTAGCTAATAATGTTACCTTAATATTTATCTCTGGACTAGGGATAATGTGCTGGAATTTGTTACAAGGATTGAGTAGTTTAGTTAGTTTGATATATGGTAACAATAATAATAATGGAAAAATTATTAATTTTATTGAATTAAACTTTTTATCAATAGCTAATACAGGGCAATCAATTATATTTATATTTGTAATATTATTCATTTTTATGACATTGTCAGAGCTATCCAATAGACGCAAGTTAATTGAAAGAAAAAACTTAATTCTATATCAACTAAATAAAAAGAAAAGTTATTATCATAAAACATCAAAAAGTGCTCGGCATGTGGAACTTTCATAAAGGGTAATAAGTGGCTAAATTATCGTTCTTGCCATTTAAAAATTTCTAAAATAGTAATTTTCTCTTCTTCAACTTTATAAATGATTGTATATCCATCGTGAATTAAATCTCTATATGCTTTATCCTCAAAATAGGTGGATTGCTTAAATTTATTTGGAAAATTGACTAAATTTTTTATTTTTTTCTCAAGTTCATTTTCAAACTTTTTTGATGCTGATATTTTGTCTTTTTTTATAAATTTTAAAATACTCATCAAGCCATAAATAAATTTTGGCTTTTTCTCGATTATCATCGTTTTATTCCAAGCTCTTCAACAAAAAATGCATTCATCAACTTCTCATATTCTTCTTGAGATACGCTTTGTTGTTGTTCCGCCTCAAAGACTCTTTTTCTTACATCTTCGACGCTACTTGCAATAAGATGTTTTTGGAATGTATCTTCAATAATTTCAACTTTTTTATCTTTAACAAAACTATCAAGCATGACTTTAAAATGTGGGAAAAAACTCTCATCCACCCTAAGATTTAGCGTTTGCATTCTCTTCTCCTCTCTTTGGTAAGTTAATCTTAACACAAAATATTGAATATTCAAATCTATCTTTCATTCCAACTGCGTTTTTTATGCTCTCTTTAGATAAAATGAGCCCTATTAATTTAACAAAAGATTTCAAACTATGACAACTAAAGAATATATTTTACACACTATACAATCGCGTCCACTTATCATAGATGGTGCGATGGGAACGCAGTTACAGCAGAGAGATGAGAAGATTCCACATGCCGCTTGGGAAGGGAATGAGGGGTGTAATGAACTTCTCAATGTTACCTGTCCTGAGGTTTTATCTGAGATTTTTCATGCCTATTTGACTGCTGGAGCGGACTTTATCACGACCAATACTTTTGGTTCTTTTTCTTGGGTTTTAGATGAATACCAAATCGGGCATCGTGCGTATGAGCTGACAAAAGCGGGAACGGAGCTTGTAAAAAAGGAGTGTGAAAAGTTTAGCACTCGTGAGCATCCCCGTTTTGTCTTAGGTTCTATCGGGCCAGGAACAAAACTTCCATCGCTTGGACATATTCACTATGATGAGATGTTTGCGGGTTATACAGAATTTTGTTTGGCGCTCATAGATGGCGGAGTGGATGTTTTTTTACTTGAAACTTGCCAAGACCCTCTTCAAATCAAAGCAGCACTTCATGCCTGTGCAGAGGCTTCTGCTCAAAGAGAAAAAGAAATTCCTATCATGGTTTCGGTCACAATCGAGCTAAGTGGAACGATGCTTATCGGAACAGATGCGGGAACTATCGCGACCATTTTGGAGCCTTTTGACATTTTAAGTCTTGGTTTTAACTGCGGAACTGGACCTGAACAGGTTCTCAAACATGTAAAAACTCTCAGTGAACTTTGGGGCAAACCCATCAGCGTTCACGCTAACGCAGGACTCCCGCAAAACCGTGGCGGATACACTTACTATCCGATGGCACCCGAAGAGTTTGCGGATAAACAAGAGGCATTTTTAGATTTTGGCGGTGTGAGCTTTTTGGGTGGATGCTGTGGAACTACACCCCAACACATCCGTGCTTTAGTCAATCGTGTGAGTAATAAAACTCCAAAGTTGGCATGTGGAACTCAGGCAAATTCTCTTGCTTCACTTTTTTCAACCGTACCGCTTATGCAAGAACCAGCCCCTCTCCTCATCGGAGAGCGAAGTAACGCAACTGGTTCAAAAGCTTTTCGCGAACTTCTTTTGGCGGAAGATTATGAGGGAACACTCAGCGTTGGACAGCAACAAGTTCGTGTTGGCGCACATGTTTTGGATGTGAGTGTTGGTTTTGCAGGACGCAATGAAACAAAAGATATGAACTCTGTTATGAGTCTTTATGCTCAAAAATTGGCTCTTCCTCTTATGCCCGATTCGACGCAGACTCCCGCACTTGAAGAGGCTTTAAAACTCATCGGCGGAAAACCTATCATAAACTCTGTAAACCTTGAAGATGGGATAGAAAAGTTTGATACGGTTTGTCAACTTGCCAAAAAATATGGTGCGGCTTTAGTTTGTTTAACCATAGATGAAACCGGAATGGCAAAAACAGTGGAGCGAAAAATAGAAATCGCAGAGCGTATTTATGACCTTGCGACAAAAAAACATGGCATAAATCCGCAAGATTTGGTTTTTGATTTACTCACCTTTACGCTTGGAAGTGGCGATGAAGAGTACCGTGATGCAGGGATTAACACTATTGAAGCCATACGAGAACTACGAAAAAGACATCCAGAAGTGGGTGCAGTTTTAGGGCTTTCAAACATCTCTTTTGGGCTTGACAAAGATGCACGACCGTATCTCAACTCTATGTTTTTGCATCACTGCATCGAAGCGGGTTTAACAAGTGTTATCATCAATGTGCAACACATCATTCCCTTAAATAAAATCAGCAAAGAAGACCAAGAGTTATGTGATGATTTGATTTTTAACCGTAAACCAAATGGCGAAGCACTTTTTACTTTTATAGAACACTTCAGTACCAAAGAAGCGGTGGATAATGCGGTGGAAGATGCGGCGTATTTGGCGATGAATGATGCGCAAAAAATCGCAAAACTTCTTATGGATGGCGATAAAGAGCGGATGATTCCCCTCGTTGAAGAGGCACGAAAAACCATCGCACCTGAGAAAATCGTCAATGAGATTTTGATTGATGCGATGAAAGTTGTAGGGGAGCTTTTTGGTTCAGGGCAGATGCAGTTGCCGTTTGTACTTCAAAGTGCTGAGACGATGAAAAAAACCGTTGATTATCTTAACCCTTATCTGCCAAAGATAGATAAAGCTGTGGATACAACGCTGATTTTGGGAACAGTCAAAGGCGATGTGCATGATGTGGGTAAAAATCTTGTTGATATCATTCTCTCAAATAATGGCTTCAAAGTTATAAATCTTGGGATAAAAGTGGATTTGGAAAAGTTTGTAAAAACGCTCAAAGAGTCCAATGCAAGTGCCTTGGGGATGAGCGGACTTTTGGTAAAATCAACGCAAGTGATGAAAGAGAACCTTGAAGCGCTCAAAGCTGAGGGAATTGCTATACCTGTGCTTTTAGGTGGAGCTGCACTTACAAGGGCGTTTATAGATGATTTTTGCCGACCTTTTTATGATGGACCTATCTTTTACTGCAAAGATGCTTTTGATGGCGTGACTGCAATGAGTAGAATTGAAAAAGGAAATCTTGACACGGATTTGCATGGCAAAGATAATGAAGAAAAAGTTGTAAAAGAGAAAAAAGAGGTAATCATTCCGCCATTTCATGAACTCCACATGCCAAGCCGTGAGGTAAAAGTTCCTACTCCACCGTTTTGGGGAAGAAGAGAGATGAAACTCACCCGTGCACAAAAAGAGTTGGCATTTGAGTGGGTGAATCACAAAATTCTTTTTAAATCTCGTTGGGGTTATAGCTCCAAAGGAATGACAAAAGAGGCGTATAAAAAACAGATGGATGAAGTTGTTTACCCTGCGTATGAGAAATTAAAGAAGAGGTTTTTGGATGAAAATCTTTTTGACCCGACCATCGTTTATGGCTATTGGCCATGTCGAAGTGATGATAATACTCTGCTTATTTTTGATGAGAGTGAGGGGTACAATTCGCAAGATGAAATAAATCACGAACCACTTGCACATGCCATAGGAAGAGCAAAAACTATGTTTACTTTTCCACGACAAAGTAAAGCCCCACACCGTGCTTTGAGTGATTTTTTTCACTCGGATAGACATGATGTCCTAGCCCTTACTTGTGTCAGTGCAGGAGCAAAACTAAGCGAAGTGGAAAGAGAGATTTACGAGAGTGGAAACTACACTGAGTACTATCAGTTTCACGGTTTAGGCGTTGAACTCGCCGAAGCTTTGGCGGAGATGGTGCATAAACAAATCCGTCTCGATTTAAACATAAGTGAAAATGAAGGAAGTAAACTTGGCGATGTTCAGATGAACAGATATCAAGGTGCAAGATACTCATTTGGTTATGCCGCATGTCCAGATTTAGAGCTTAATCGTCCACTTTTTGATTTACTCAAACCCGAAGAGTTCGGTATTGAGCTCAGCGAAACTTTTCAGATTCATCCTGAACAGTCCACAAGTGCTTTGGTTGTTTATCATCCAAATGCTACTTATTATAATGTGTAAATAGTTTTTAGATTGCTTTACGCCGACTCGATGACGAGCTACTTTGTTTGTGGTAACAATTCGCCGTCACTGTGAGGAGTGGAACGACACGGCAGTCTATGAAGTTATGAAAATCTCTTATCTTCTTCTATAACTTAAAGCCTCTAAAATATGTGCTTTTTGTATAATCTCACAACTCTCCAAATCAGCGATGGTACGACTTACTTTTTGAATCTTTTTTATAGCTCTAAAAGAGAGGGTAAATCTGCCTACTGCAATATCTAAAGTTGCTTTTGCTTCATTGCTTAAGATACAAAATTTCTCTATTTCACTGTCACTTAGCTTCGCATTAAAACTATTTTGCCCTCGATTTTTAGAAAAAATATGCACTTCTACCACTTTTTTATGAAACTCTTTTGAACTAAAACTCGGAGTGTCATCGGCATTTGCACTCTGCATTACCACAGTTAAATCAATCCTATCGAGGAATGGGTCAGAGAGTCTATTTTTGTATCTCTGCACCTCTAAATCACTGCATCTGCACTCTAACTTTTCATTGAGAAGATTTCCGCATGGACATGGGTTCATAGCACCTATAAATAAAAAATCACTCGGATATTCTACTTTTGAGTTCACTCTTGATATGCGTATTTTATTGTCTTGCATTGGTTCTCTTAGAGCCTCTAAAATGTTCTTCGAGAAGTGCGGAAGTTCGTCAAAAAACAAAATTCCGCCATTTGCAAGCCCCACTTCGCCAATCATGGCACGATGTGAACCACCGCCAAAGACACTTGCCAAAGTGGAAGTATGATGCGGATGTCTTAGATTTCTGTGGGGTTTAAAGAGTGGTTCTTTTGCCTCAAGTGCATCGAGTTTTGCTATGTCAAGAATTTCATTGATATTCATAGGTGGGAGAATATAGCGAACTCGCTTGGCTATCATACTTTTTCCACATCCTGGACTACCTTCAAAAAGGATGTTATGAAATCCTGCTGCACTGATTAAAGCAGCTCTTTTGGCAATTTCTTGCCCTTTTACATCTATGAAATCTTCATCATACTCTTTGGTATAGTAATATTTTTCGCCATCAATCTCATAAAATGGATAGGCTATTTCACTCTGTTCTATGCTTGGCTGTGCATTTTCATGATTTTTTAAAAGTTCTATCGCTTCGTTTAAATCACGAACACCATAAAATTCAACATTTGGTATTTTGGAGAGTTTCAAAAGTGCGGCATGTGGAACTATTGCTTTTTTAATAATTTTTTGATTTGCAAGAGACAAGATAAGCGGATAAAGCTGTAAATTTTCTTTAATACTGCCATCAAGTCCAAGTTCGCCAAAAACAAACCATTCACTAAAATCACTCTCTAAATAGTCAAGAGCAATCATAAGCGCGATACTCAAATCAAACTGTGAGCCCTCTTTTTTTACATCGCTTGGAGCTAAATTTATAGTGATGCGTTTAGGGGGAAATGAAAAATCATTACTTAGGAGCGCCGATTTTACGCGCTCTTTTGCTTCTGTGATAGATGCAGATGCCATGCCAACGATAGAAAAAGATGGAAGCCCTTTTGTGAGGGTTGATTCTACTTGGACAACTTTTGCGTCCATCCCTTCATATGTAGCGCAGGCGACTTTTTTCATAATGCTAACCTTTTCTTTAGTTAGTCATATCATAGCACTTTCATTTGTTTCTATAAAAAATATGGCAAATCGTCATATTTTTTATTTTTATTGCGTTACTTTTGGCAATTCACTTGAAAGAATATCAAGATTTGGTTGCATAATAATCTCTATGCGACGATTAAGTGCTCTTCCTTCTTTTGAATCATTATCTGCACGGGGATGGTATTCACCAAAACCTGCTGCGGATACATTTGTAGATAACACACCCTCTTTTACCATAAGATGTAAAACGCTCAGTGAGCGAGCAGTTGAGAGTTCCCAGTTGCTTGGGTAACTTGAACTCATGATAGGCACACTGTCTGTATGTCCTTCGATTTGAAAGCGACGGTCATCGAACTCTTTTAGTACATGTGCAATTTGTGTCAGAGCTACTACACCTACAGCATTTACAACAGCACTTCCACTTGCAAAGAGAACATTTTCAGGAAGATTAAGAACAATTCGCCCAGCTTCTATGCTCACAGTGAGTTGCCCACCGTCAATCATTTTTTGGAGTTCTTTAACAAAACGAGCGTAAATCTCATTTCTTTTTTTTGTCTCCGATTCAATCTGGCTCATTGTCAAAAGTTGTGCTTCGGACTCTTTTAACTTAAGTTGAGAAGAGTTTAAAAGATTTTGTGCGTCATACAGCTCTTCTTGAAGTGCTAGTTTTTTTATGTCAAGAGTTGCAAGTTCACTTTTTGTTCGTTTAATCTCTATGTTGTTGTTTTTAATTTCAAGATTTTGTTGCCCTATGGTCTCTTCTGCTTTAGAGAGGGAATATTTTGTTTTATCTAGTTCTTGGAGTGTTGCTTCATGCGTTTGTTTCATTTAATAAGGCTCTTTTTGTCTTTCTGCTATTCTTTTTTCTAACAAGGCTCTTTTTTCAATTCGCATATCTTCTTTTGTTTTGAGCTTCTCTTCTCTACTTAGTCTTTTTACTTCACTATTTTCTTTAATCGCTGCTTCTTTTTCTTTAAACACTTCTTGTTTTTTTTCTTTAACTACCTCTTTGACTGCCTCAGTTGGCGTCGCAACTGCTTCATTTGCGCAGAGTAAACACATTGTACCGAGTAACGCCATAACCACTTTTTTCATAGTATTCCTTTTTAAGTTAAGTTTATTATTATAACTTATATTATTGAAAATTTTATTTTAAAACCATTTACGCCATTTAAAATACCCAAGAAGTAGTATGGGGATTGAAATCATGAGTATATTGGACCCCGTATAAAAATTCTCAGATTCCAATAGGAGCTCATATTTGAAATTCATACCAAAGTACCGTGTTAAAAATGAAAGTGGAATAAAGATTGTTGAAATAATCGAGAGTGTTTTCATAATCTCATTCATGCGGTTACTCAAAGTTGAGAGGTAAATATCTAAAAAACTCGATACTGTGTCTCTGTTTCCTTCAAGAATATCGATAATATCAATAACATGGTCATACACATCTCTGTAATAAATTTTATATTCTGGCTTAATTGACTCGGAGCGAAGCAGTACATTTACCACTTCACGCATAGGCCAGATAGATTTTTTCAAGTTTATGAGTGTGCGTTTGAGCGCGTGTATATGTTCTATACTTTTTTTTGTAGGAGTGTAAATTATCTCATTTTCAAGTTCTTCTATTTCATTACTAAGCTCTTCAAGTACAAGATAATAGTGGTCAACAATAAAGTCAAGTAATGAAAAAAGTAGATACGAACTCCCCTCTTTTCTTATGCGGGAATCCTCTTTTTCAAGCCGTTTTTTTATCTCTTTAAATCGTTCTGGTGAGTTGTCCGCAAAACTAATGAGTTGATTATCTTTTAATACAAATGTGATTTGATAAAAGTTTAATTCCATTTCCTTATAAACAGCATATTTAAGAACAACAAAAAGATACTCTTCGTACTCCTCAGCTTTTGGACGGTGGCTTACAGATAAAACATCTTCCGCAACCAAAGAATGCAATCCAAACAGTTTGCTAAGCTTCCAAATGGCATCTTGATTACTAATAGGTTCGATATGAATCCAAGATTTAGTTTCATTGTCAATCTCTGCACTGGCATTTTCAAAATCACTATATAAATCATATTCATTGATTTGCACATGCCGTGAACCATACACAATCACTGACATTTTTGGGTCATGTATTGCAATATCACCCGTGTAAATAGCCGAACCTGGGGCTAGACCAACTTTTCTTATCATGATGAACCTTTTGTAATTTATCGCTAATATTGTAGCAGATTTGTCTGCTCCCTTTGCATATAAAACAATAACTTTTGTTTAAGTTTAAGAGAGATACAATGTTTCAAAGGATAAATTTTTTCCTTTAAAAAATATTTAGTAAGGATTCCACATGCCAACAACAAAAGAAAATTTAGATACAGCATTTAGCGGTGAGAGCCAAGCGTATCAAAAATATAGTGCATTTGCTAAGAAAGCTGAGAAAGACGGATTTGAAAACATAGCAAAACTCTTCCGCACAACCGCAGAAGCTGAAAAAATTCATGCCGAGGGTCATTTAAAGGCAATGGATAAAATAGGTTCTACACTCGAAAATCTTGAAGCTGCTATCGGTGGAGAGACTTATGAGTTTGAAAATATGTATCCTCCAATGTACGAACAAGCGGATAAAGAAAGCCATAAAGCTAAAAAGATGTTTGGTTATGCGCTTGAAGCAGAAAAAGTTCATGCAGAACTTTATGCAAAAGCACTTCAAGCAGTAAAAGAAGGGAAAGATTTAGATGAGGTAAATATCTATTTATGTCCGATATGTGGATATATAGAGCTAGGTACACCGCCTGAAAAATGTCCTGTGTGTGGAGTAAAAGGCTCTACATTTGTTCAAATATAAGGGTAATTAAAAAAGCTTTCAAAGGAGTATATCATGGCGGTCAGAGGAAATTCGATTATCAAAGGTATTGAAATTAGTGAGATTATCAATCTTCTAAACAAAGCGTACGCAGATGAGTGGTTGGCGTATTACCAATACTTTATTGAAGCAAAAATTATCAAAGGGATTATGAAAGATGCTGTTATTGCTGAACTTACTCTTCATGCGGCGGATGAGCTTCGACATGCAACATTAATAGCAGACAGAATTATCCAGTTAGGAGGAAGCCCACTTTTAAGCCCACAAGAGTGGTTGAAACATACAAATTGCGGTTACGCAGAGCCTAAAAATTTTGATGTAGTGGCGATTTTGCAAGACTCTATTAAAGGGGAGCAGTGTGCGATTAGCACTTATTCGACACTTGCAGATATCGTCAAAGATAAAGATATTATTACCTATAACATGGTCTCGCAAATCTTAGCTGATGAAGTAGAACATGAAGAGGATTTACAAGCTCTGCATGATGACATTGCAGAGTTTGTTTTAGATTTGAAAAAAAGTATAGGGTAAAAATAAATTCAGTATCGACTAGATTTTTTATTTATGCAACTTAGTCGCACTTAAGTAAAATTAGCTAAAATTATGTTCATGAAATTTAGACTTATATTATCTATACTTTTTGTTATTGCTACAACGCTCACTGCTCTGCACGAACTTAAGCATGTGGAACATCACGATAGTTCCACATGCCAAGTTTGTGTAGTTGATAATCATTTGGTTTCTGCTGATATTGTGGTTGACTTTAAAAATTTAGAAATTTTTAGCTTTGAAGCAATAGCATCCAGCAATTTAATATCCTACTTTTATACTCAAACTTCAACAAACCAAACTAGAGCCCCTCCTTTTCTTTCCTAAATACGATAATCAAAAAAACTTTACAAAAAAATATCATTTAGGATACTTATGAAAAAAATAGTACTATCGACTGCACTTTGTGCGACTTTGGCTCTTGCTGGAGAGGGTGGCGGAAGCTTTGATCAATCAAAATTTATACCAGATATTTCACTTATTGTAGATACGAGTTTTGTGCACAGAAATGTAAGCAACAGTGATTTAGACAACAATGCTCCAACTTCAAATTATGGAAATTACGGTACTTTTAAGGAGTTCAACCGCGACAATGGATTTAACTTAAACTATGGAGAATTAGCACTCCATAGCAATGTGGATCAGGCTTTTGTACTTGATGCTGTATTTCATTTTAGCGCAGGGAGCGTTGAAATCGAAGAAGCTTATTTCACTACAAAAACACTCCCTTACAGACTACAAATAAAAGGTGGAAAGTTCAAATCTGATTTTGGCAGGCTCAATTCTCATCATCATCATACTTGGGATTTTGTAGATGCACCACTTGTCTATAACGGATTTTTGTCGCCAGAAGGTTTAAATGCTCCAGGTGTCCAACTCCAGTGGTTAGCTCCAACTCCATGGTATATGAGAGTAGGATTTGAGGCGATGCAAAAAGGAAATGGTGGTACATTTGCCAATGATTTTGATAAAAAAGATGGCGAAGCACTCTATATTGGATACCTAAAAAACTCATTTGACATAAAAGATGCATCCGTTCTTTTGGGTGTAAGTTATGTAAATGGTCTCTCAAATGTAAAAGATGCAGATACAAGCACACAACTTTATAAGGGCAGTTCAGAGATTTATGGTGCTGATTTGAGTGTTAAAAATTATTTTGATAGCTACAGTTATATTAGCTGGCAGAGTGAATTTTTATATAGAAATATGAAGAGTGATGACAAACTGCTGTTTGATGACAAAAAGCAAAGCGGTTACTATACGCAGTTGGTATATCAAATGGATGAGAGCTGGAAAACAGGTTTAAGATATGAGGGATTTTTGCAAGATTCAAACGGTGTTAAAACGACGGCGGACGCTTCCTACAAGACAAGTGAATTTGCACAAATCAGACTTCAATATTCACACGATGAAGCATTCAAATTGCGTAATGAAAATAAAGCGATTGATGAAATCATACTGCAGCTGACATTTACAATTGGCGCTCACGGCGCGCATAGTTTTTAGGAGATTTATATGAAAAAATATATATTTACACTTTTATTACCACTCACATTGTTTGCAAATTTAAGTGTTGCTGTAAGTTATCCCTACATTGGTGCTCTCACAAAAGTAATCGGTGGTGATAAAGTAGATACAGTCGTTTTAGCAAAAGGAAATTGGGATCCGCACTTTGTCGTTCCCAAGCCTTCGCTTATCACAAAAATCAGAGATGCGGATGCGCTTATTATGAATGGTGGACAGCTTGAGATTGGTTGGTTACCGCCACTTATTGATCGAGGAGCAAATCCAAAAATAGCCATAAATGCAAAAACTTTTTTAGACCTTTCACAGCATGTGGAACTTTTGCAAAAGCCTCTAAGTGTTGACCGCTCAGGTGGAGATGTTCATCCTGATGGAAACCCACATTTTCACCTAGACCCGAACAATATTTTGGTGTTGGCTGGTGTTATAAAAGAGTTTTTAATCTCCATTGATAGCTCAAACAGTGCAGTTTATGAAAAAAATTATACAGAATTTTCTGGCATGTGGAATGAAAAGCTCGGGCTGTGGAAAGTTAAAATGGCGCAGAAGAGAGGAGTTAAAATTGTACAATACCATGATGTAATGGCTTACTTTAACCATGCGTACGGATTAACTTCTATTGCGACAATAGAGCCACTTCCAGGGATTCCACCAAGTTCAAAACACACAATAGAACTCATCGAGCTCATTAAAAAAGAGAATCCTTGTTGTATTTTACATGATGTGTATCATTCCACTAAAACCGCTGAATTTATCAGCGAAAAATCAGGTATTAAAGTTATTAGTATGCCCCATGATATCGGTGCATTGGAGAGTATTGAAGATTTAGTTTCACTTTTTGACTACCTGACAAGTGCCATAAAATGATAGAGATACTTTTAGTTCCAATTCTCTTGGTTGTCATTTTAGTAATGATGCATGCATGGTTTGGAGCAAGGATTTTACAAAAGGGAATTATTTTTACAGACCTAGCCATAGCACAGTTTGCTGCTCTTGGTTCGGCTGTGAGTCTTGGCTATTTTCATGG
>JAPLGP010000005.1 GCA_026390075.1 Campylobacterales bacterium | reverse complement strand
ATCAGGAATCATCAATTCAGACATTTATAAGTTTGGAGCTAAATCTTCAAATAAAATAGTAGAAAAACAAGAGGTGGTTTAAGTTTCAGAATGTAACTTTTTTTTAATTTACCTGCCCAATTTTAGAGTTCGTTTGACATGAGACATACTTTTGCAACAATGATGATAGAAAATGGCGAAGATATATTATGGGTAAGTAATATGCTTGGACACAAAGATTCATCAATGACATTGCAGATGTATGCTAAGTATCGTAAAAGAGAAAATGTTAAAAGAGCATCATTTTTAGATAATATTTAATGGGCATCTTTGGGCACAATATGGGCACATTGTGTAATTTGATTCTTTGGAAAGTCTGTATAATAGGAGTTTCTATTGGATTGGTTGCGGAAACAGGATTTGAACCTATGACCTTCGGGTTATGAGCCTCATTTGTTAAACTTTTCTATAATCCTTAAACAAATAAAACAACCCTTTAAGTACCACTATTAAGGGATTAAGTGGGGCTTCCTATTTTTTCTATAATCCGCTAAAATTACCATATTATATAACTTCGGTTGGAAATAGGTTGGAAAAAATGGCACGAATTAGAACCAAATATACAGGTGTTTACTATCGAGAAACTACCACTAATGAAAAGCCAGATAAAACTTATTATATCACATTTAAAAATTCTCAAAATAAAATGCAAGAAATGAAGATTGGAAAGTTCACGGAAGGCATAAGAGAACAGTATTGTAATTTAAAGAGAAACGAACTTTTAACAAAAATTAGATTAGGTGAAGAAGTACATATTAAGCATAGACAAAAAGATAAAATTTTCTTAAAAGAAATTGCAGATGAGTACTTCAATACCAGAGCAGAAGGAGACAGTAAAAGCAAAGATATTTCATCTTATAAAAAACATTTACTCTCATATTTTGAAAATACAGATTTAAAAACCATTGATAAAAAAGACATACAACTTTTTAAGAAGATAAAATTTGAAACTCCATTAGCTCCAAAAACTGTGAACAATATATTATCACTACTTGGCACTATTATAAAATTTGGCATTAATGAGGAACTACTCACAAACGATATTTCAAAATTCATAAAAAAATATGATGTTGATAATGATAGAGAAAGATTTTTAACCATACAAGAGATTAAGAAGCTCTATAAAGCCATTAAAGATGATAAGAGACTGTATCTGTTCTGTAAATTATCTTTAACAACAGGTGCAAGACTTGCATCAACAATGAACATAAGAAAAAAAGATATAAATATCACTCACAAGATATTGACACTAAAAGATTTTAAAAATAATACAACCTATAAAGCTTTTTTAAAAGACGATGTAATTGAACTTTTAAAAGATTACACAGCTGAGATTGAACATGCGGAAAAACTCTTTGATGTGAGTGAAACAACTATTCAAAAGCCATTAAGAGAGATTATGAATAAGCTATTCAATACAAAGCTTGAATCAGACGATAGAAAGAATAGAGTAGTGCTTCACTCACTAAGACATACTTTCGCCTCACACCTTGCTATTAATGGAACTCCAATTTTTACTATTCAAAAGCTCATGAATCATAAAGATATAAAAATGACTTTGAGATATGCAAAGTTAGCAGACCATAGCGGCAGAAATGAAGTAGATGGATTAGAGTTTTGAAATAAGATATAATTTTAGTTTTAAAAGGGAGTTTACGATGATAATCTCAAAGAATTTCAACTCGAGGTTGATGCAGCCAAATATCTTGAACGATTCGGCACCCTTTGAGGAGTGGCGTAATTATACATTGGGTAACCTTAAATGAATCATAGACACTTTAGGCAAATATTGTTAGACAATAATATAGCAACGCACACAATAAGTGAAACAAAAATTGCATTAAAGCTTATAAAACAGAAAGAAAAATTTATACTTGAAGATAGTGCCAAAGCACTAAATAACAATAGAAAAATAGTAAAAGATAGTGAAGAAGACACCATAGGTCAATATATACAAGAGATTATTAAAATAACAAATCAATACTACTTTTTATATATACAGATAAGCCAATTTGAAGCATTTTTAAGAACTCTTATAAATCATAAGATGGTAAAAGTTTATGGTAATCAGTGGCATTTAGACAGAGTAATGAGTGATTTAGGTGATTTTCAAAAACAATCTATTAGAGGACTTGATAAACCTTCAAAGGCTTTAAATAGTATCTCTTTTGGAACTTTAGAGTTAGTTTTTTTAGGCGGTTCAAGATATGGAAATATTTTTGATTCCTCAATCAAAAAAGATAAAATCTCAGCAAAAGACGGTAAGCCAAAATACAATAACAAGCACCAGATTAAAGCCTTGTTTTCAATTGTGAGAAATGCAAGAAATGACATTTGTCATCACAGACGCATAGGTGAAAGTATAAAATCAAATCCAAAATACACAAAAAAGAGTATGACGAGGTCTGATGTGTCAAATGCTCTTCATGATTTAAAGATACTGCTTGGATATGATGATACATTTGATGTTAAAGCAATTGAATTAAAATATACGGAATTTTAAGAATGAAAACATACAAAGCACTGGAAGCAGACATATAGATTTATTTAATGAGCTCAGACGCTATGGTTATACAATTGCAAAACATAAGAACCTACAAGAAAAGCTAGAAAAACGAGCAGAGCTTATCAATGCGAAATTTGATGAACCAATCAAACCAAAGTCAATTATAAAGTCAGTTCTGCACTTTTGCGAAGAGAACGCCAATAATTTCAAAAAAGCAAAGCAAAACAGAGTTGGTACAATGCAGTTTAAAAAAATAAAAAACCTCTCAAACGACCTGTACAAAAAAGAAGTTGCAGCAAGACAAAGCAAATCAGCATCAAGAACAGCAGATATAAAGCGATTAAAAACAGCTGGACGCATTAGAGCAACAGTTGAAGCATTACTTCGCAAGAGCATCAAACTAACCTACGCCAACATAGCAAAATACGCAAAAATCTCACTTAGAACAGTTAAAAATAATACAAAGATTGTCAGATTTTTTACACAAAAAATCAATGGTGCAATTAGCTCTATAAGGGTAATAGCACTTGGAGCTGAGGGACGAAGCACCAATCTTCTAAAGTGTTTTTTTCTTGAGAGTGTCGGCAAAGTTATTTTAACTTTACAAATCAAAGGAGTTGAAAGTGTCAACACCAACAAAATATATAAGCATTAGTTCTGATTTTTTTCAGAATAGACTATCTGCCATATTGTCACCGTTTGAAGAGTACGAACATAAGTCATTATTTGCAGTAGTTGAAACATACGAGCCGTTAGAAATAAAGGATGATGAAGTATTTTACAAGAAACAGAGTTTTCATACATACATGAGAAAAAAAGATTTATCAATATCAGAAAAAGATATGATAGAAAAATATCTATCAAGCAGTGCTATTACAGTATGCTCAGAACCTTTAAGTTGTGCTAGTTTTTATGTTAGATTTGCCAAAAAAGGAGAGATGTTTTTTGACTATGAAGAAGAAGGTGAAATCCTACCTATGCAACCTATGGACTTTCAGTCGATAATGGTTTAGTTTCTGAAATTATGATATAAGATTTTGCTTTGTTATATTGTTCAATAAATATTTTTAATTCATCTTTTTTGTAAAAAACCAACTCATCTGGCATTTTTAGATCAGAATCTTTTTTTTTATCGTATTCGATTTTTAAGCGCAAAGAATTCTTTTGATATTTAATATCTTTTATCGATGCAAAAGAAATTATTACACCGTTACACGCAAAATTGTAGTTGTAAACATGAAGTATTTCCATTATTTGCAACATGCGGTAAGTTATTAAAAATAAGCAAGCTATTAAAGTGAATATAACAAAAAAATTTATAGTATAAAATAGATTTATAAAGCCGACAAGAATGTAAATAGATAAATAACTCATTAAGTAGGTGTCATAAAAATTGTAATGTTTAAATGAATGAATAGGTAAATGAGGCTCTGTAAATATTGCTTTTTTGATGATTGAGTCTTTGAATATGGAACCCTCATCATTGACGGTTGTATGATTAAAAGTGTTGGACATTTAATTATCTCAACAGTTTTTTTTGTTCATGAATAAAATCTTCAAGCGCTGTGTTTACATCATCTATTTTATTTTTTTGCACTGCTCTTGAAAACAAGAGGTTAAGTTCATCAATGATATAAACAGGTATGTGAGTATCTGCATAATCTGGGTTACTTGTGATAGTTTTGCGTTTTGAGTTGTCAAATATGGAACCATTACCAGCAACGGTTGTATTAGTAAAAGTATTAGTTTTATTGTCATTTTTAATGAACATCTCACCTTCCCCAAACATAAGCCAATTCATATTTATATTAAATTTATCGGTTAATGTAGCAATAAAAGAATGAGGAATATTCTCAATTATTCCTTGTTCATAGGCTCTTAAAGTTGGAAAAGGTATGCCTAATTTTTCCGCAAATTTTTCTCTAGATTTATAACCTAGAGTTTTTCTAATTTTTCTAATTTTTTCATGGTCTAACATTAATATATTCCTTGTTTGAATAAAAAGAATATTATAATATACAATTTAAGCATCATCTAATAAATATGATACTATTCTTTTGAATATTAAGGTATTCAATCAGGAGACGCAATGAATAGTATAACACAGATTATAGAAGAGATAAATAATATTAACCCGAAGTTTAAGCAATTACTAGCATTAAATCAAAAACAAACAGCAGACGCTATCGGAGTAAGTAGTAGTACGCTTGAATTATGGCGTAGAAATGGAATAGGTCCATCGTATAAAAAGGTGAATAGTGGCAAGAGAGGGCGAGTTTTATATCCTAAACAATCAATTGCTGAGTGGTTGTCGATAGGCATAAAAACAGCTTGATTTAGTAGAAAATATGACTGAAAAACAATTAGAGCTAGAAAAGCTTACAAAAATGAGCATTGAAATCCAAAACCAACAATTGCGTTTTTTCGCAAAAGTTGACATAAGTACGAAGTTGAAAATTCTAGAGTATCAAAAAACACTTTTTCACAAACTAAAAAATTTACATAGTGATGCAGATAATGCAGTCTTGACACTTGCATCGCTTATTTTAGCAATTAATTTTGTTGTAGGAGAGCTTGATGATGTCAATCTTAATGCAATAAAACTTCGAGGTAAAAACACTAAAGTAAAAGTTAAACGGCAAAAGGTGCTTGGATACTGGGCAATTGTGCGAACTTTGAAACTTGAACAAAACATGAGTTTTAGAGAGATTGCTGCATACTTTGCCAAATATCACAAGCTGGAAGTTTCATATTCTACAATCTATGAATTATGGAATGAATTAGAAAAAAATATACAAAATCAGGAGAATTAAAAATGGCATGGGATCAATTAATTACACTAACAGATGATAATGGTAAAGAATTAACGCTTATATTAGTTTCACTCAATTTAGACAAAGGAATTTATCTACTTCATATATTTGAAGAAGATAGAATTGTAAAGAAAAAATATATCAGAAATGAGTTGATTTTAGTTGGAAATCAAATTTTAACATCTACTTTTAGCGACACTGTACATTTTATGGAAGAGCTTTCTTTATTCGATGGTGGGAATGATCAAAACAAATATCTTACTATCGCCGAACATCAAAAAACAAAAAATCTAAAGTTAAAAATCGATGGTGATGAAAATATTTTCATCTCAAAATCCGAAGCAAGAGCAATGTACAAAATTTTCAACCTTGCTTTTATGGGATATTCTGTTTCAGTAGTTTTAGAAAGAGAGTACCGTTTTACTCCTCAAAATCTCACAAAACTACTTCATGATCAAAAATATCTCAATAAGTAGTATAAAATGGATGATAGAGAAGTATTGGTAGGCATTTCATTTTTAGCTATAGCAATATTTGTTATGGCTAATGGTTTTATAAAATCTATCCAAATTCAAAGAGCTATTGAAGCACCTCTGCAAGAGGAGGTTTCTTCTGTGGTTCAAGAGCCAGAGCAACTCTACGAATTTCAAACACATAAAATTAAATATCAAATTTATCATCAGTGGGACTTAAATGACAATGATATGAGATATTTATATCACACAATAGTACTTGAGCAACTTTGGATTAATGAGCCATTCCATAGTGCATTTTTTAAAATTTTGCTCTTGCTTGACACAAATGATTTTATGATTGTTGATCCAAATTCAAAGGTTGTGACTTTAAATTTAAGAGATGTAAAGAATAAAATGAGCACATCTAAATCCTACCAAGTGTTTAGCACTAAAGAGATTGTAGCAAATGTTTTTAGACGGGTTTTAGCAAAGATTTTTAAATTTAACAAAACTGATGCACAAAGTATTACACTTTCCATTTGCATAATAGCTCTTCAAAAATCTACACACTATTTAGTGCCAACACAACAAGGCGATATAGTTACAGATATTTTAAGTAAGCATGATGGATCAAAAGATATAAAGCATATAATTTCTCTGATAAATGAAAGGGATGAACAGCTTTTATTTATCGAAAGAGCCTTTGAATATGCACTATCATATGCGCAAACATATCCCTATAATGATCAAGGTGTAAAATCTACAGCTATTCAGATGCCATCGAATTTACCGCATAAGGTGTTACAACATATATAAATAGATGTTTATTCACCTGTTTAGTATTTGTTTTTTTTACTGTTTTTTGCAAATTTTATAAAAACAGTACAAATTCCCTTGTGGATGAGGAGTTGAAAGTCTTCTGCAAGCAAAATGGAAACTGCAAAAAACACCCATATCTTCCAAAAAAAATCAAAACCTTAATCAAACAGAGTTTCGTGTTATAGTTCATCATTAAATTTTTATAACACATGTAAAATTAATCGTTGGAGCTCAGATTCACTTACGAGTGTTTCACACCATCGTAACTAAAAGAGCGTGAGATAAATGGATTTTCTTTCATTTAGAATTATCTTGACTATATCAGATGAGAGAAGTTTGACAAGCTTTAAATTGGAAGAGTATTTTAAAATTATATATTATAGCTACTAGTTAGTTCACTCGAAAAACTGGCGATTTAGATGCAAAAATCGAAAATAACATGCAGATTGACTTAACAAAATTTGCCTACTGATAGAGGCTGAAACTATCAAAATAAATTTATATAAAGAAGAAATAATGAGAGGAAGCGTTTATTATCAAACATCAATGTTAGCAAAAATAATTTTTGAAGTTGGTGCAAAAAAAGATGAGAAAATTGATGCAACGCATTCTAATTATCAAAAAGTTTCTAGTTATAAAACAATGGAAACTTATCGCAATATTTGGAATAATTTTTTGAACTATCTCAAGGAACATTGGAATATCAAAGATTGTGAAAAAATATCTTCAGAACATATAGAAGCATATATGGAGTATAAAATTGATTATTATCCAAGCAAGCAATATCTTGAAAAAATTTCAGCAGCACTTGGCAAGCTTGAAATAGCTTTAAAAATGTTCACTAAAAGCACACATGGTACTGAAAAAAACTATGATTTTTCCATTCGCCAAGATATTTTAAATGAGTCTCGAGATTTGAAGTTGGTTATAAATAATTACCACAATCGTGCGTATAAAAATCCAAAATTGCTCATTAATAATATATCAGATGCAACACATAAATTGGCAGCTAATATTCAGTATGAGGGCGGAGCAAGAATTGAAGGTGTTTCTCTAATTAAGCATATTCAGCTTTGTGGCATAGAATATGATTCCATAACAAATATGCAAAAAGGGGTGATTTTCACAAAAGAGAAAGGCGGGAAAGAAGGAAATGTTCTTGTTTCAGTGCAAACATACAATGCGTTAGTCGAATATTTATCTGATAATTTAACCTTTAAAATCAATCGCCAAAAATATTATGATGATATAAAACAATCATGTTTAAAAAGTAAAGAAGATTCAGAAGGTTCTCATGGATTGAGATGGAATTTTGCGAAAAATAGGATAATGGAATATGCTCAAGCGGGATATAGTTATAAAGATAGTCTTTTAGGTGTGAGTTCAGAGATGAAGCATAACAGAGCCTCTATTACTGAGCATTATTTGGGTGGTTGATTTTTTATCAATAAGTAATTATGTGTATATGTATCAAATCTTGATAAGTAAACTTAAAACTAATATGACTCAACCTGTCATATAGATACTTTATTATTTTAATATCAATCAACAAAGCTTTGATTGAGTTGCTTCAAATAAATTTCTCAAGGAGAGAAAATGAAAAAAATAGTAAAGATTTTATTTCTTAGTCTGACTATACTGTTGGTCAATGTTGCATCTGCTAAAGATGAAGAAAAGTATATTGTTAAAGGTTATGCAATTGGTCAACAAGGTGATGTTGTATATTATGATAATTATCGTGAAAAGGAGAAAGAAAAGCCTGTAAAAAATGATACAATAGGACAACAAGGTGATGTTGTACATTATGATAATAATCGTGAATTAACAATTAAGAAATAAATTTTAGATTGTAACCACTCCCCTATACACTAAAAAGCAGGAGACTTTTTGGGTTTCCTGCAGCTTATATATCATACTGAACAGTTTTTAATTCTCTAACATACTCTTCTAGTTCAACAATAAATTTTTTTCTAAATCGCTCAGGTTTTATCACTTCTACATGTGGCAACCAAGCTTTAATGATATTGTCCACATCTTCGTCACTACTTACTTCAAAACTCACAATCAGAGAACCGTCACTATCCTCTTTTATAATTTTTTGAGACGATAGATGCTTTTTGAGTTTGAAATACTTGGCAACTGGTGATTTTACTTTGATTTTTACCTCAAAGCTGTTGCCGTCTTCAAACCAAGCTGTATGGACATTTTCTAAAACTTGATTAATATTGGTTTTTGTTGTTTCATAAACTTGCGCAGTTGCTCTAAACTCATTAATATAGGAAACGAGAAATGTTTTAATTTTTTGATCTTTTAAATCTTTTGCGAGTAGATACCAAAAACCATCAAATGCAACAACTTTATAAGGCTCAATTGTTGCCATCACTGAGTTACTTGTTACTTTTGATATATTTCTTTTCATAATCGCGTCTTCGATTTTATTTAGCAACTCTGAATTCATATTTATATCTTCATATGCCTCTGCTTTTATGCTGTATGGTGTGAAGAAAAGAGGATTAGAAAGTTTTGCGCGAATAGCTTGGATATGTTTGTCTATTTTACTGTCTATGCCATCTATTGCACTAAAGGCTAGTTCTGCAATGAGCAGCTCATTTTCTTGAAGTTTAGCGTGTTCGAGGCTAAAACCGTCTGCAACACTTACTATTCCCGCATTGAGTTCCAGCGGGAAAAAATGAAGTCTTTTTATGTCACGGTAGATTGTTCTTTTATCGCAATTATAATCCTTTGCCAAATCTATTATACTTACAGAACCTTCTACTGAAAGTCTTTGCAGTATGAGTAGTGCTCTTGAAAAAAATTTATCGTGCTTACTTTCTTGCATCAATTCTCCTGAAATTATAAGAATGTTAGTAAAATATTACTTTTAAGCGTGTTAAACTACATTTTTTATTATTTGTATAAAAATTTAAAATACACATTCCAATAATAATTTAGAAAATATGTCGTTCAACTTCATCAAAAGATGTTTTGCCTGTAAAAACTTTTTCCAAGGCATCATCTCTAAGTGTTTTCATGCCTTGTTCTTTTGTGTAAGTATGCAGCTGACTCTCTGTTGCTCCATCTGAAATATATCTCTGCATTTGTTTATCTATTTCAACTATTTCTACTATCGCAATGCGCCCTTTGTATCCTAAACCATAACATCGGTCGCATCCACATGCTTTGAAAATTGTTATATCTTTTGCTACATTAAGGTCATCTATGCCGAAGTTATAATTCTTTAAATCTTCTTTTTGAAGTTCTTGAGGTATTTTACAATGTTCGCACAATTTTCGCACTAAGCGCTGTGCCAGAACAGCCAACATTCCAGAACCTAAGAGATATGGCGCGACATCCAGACTTTTAAGTCGTGTAATAGCACTCAGCGCATCATTGGTATGAAGCGTAGAGAGCACCATATGCCCAGTGATAGAAGCTTCCATTGCAAGTTCGGCTGTTTGCGGATCTCGAATTTCTCCAACCATAATTACATCGGGGTCTTGACGCATAAAAGATTTAATTGCCATATCATAAGTAAAACCTGCTTTTGGGTTGTATTGTGTTTGTTTTATGAAAGGAAAACGGTATTCTATGGGGTTTTCAATAGTTAAAATATTTTTTTGTAATCTATTGATTTCGTTGAGAACCGCATAAAGTGTTGTTGTTTTACCGCTGCCTGTTGGACCTGTAATCAAGATAACACCATAAGGTTTATGTATCAACTCTTTAATTTTTTTAGTATTGCTTTCATTGATCCCTAGATTATCAACCTTAAACAGATTAGCATCTTTTGACAAAATACGCATGACTATATTTTCACCCATATCAGTCGGCAAAGTTGAAACACGAAAGTCAAACTCTTTATCTAAATGGTGATGCGAAAAAGAGCCATCCATAGCAATGCGTTTTTGAGAAATATCAAGATTTGAAAGTGTTTTTATGCGCACTGCAAGAGAGGACAACATCTCAAGCTTCACTACTGCCATATGTTGCAACACCCCATCTATCCTGAAAAAAACATGTAAGGCATCATGCTCTGGAGACAAGTGAATATCTGATGCACGATAATCTATAGCACTGTTTAAAAGCGTATTAAGAAGTAGAATTACATCGCTAGTCTCAAAATCATACATATATACTTGCAAAGATTTTTCACCATAATAATGCATCTGAATATGTGATAAAAGCTGCTGAGTATCTGTATATACAAAACGGATATTTTTTTGTGTATGGCGTTCCAAAAAAATAAGTTTCCCAAAATCAGCTGCTTCGTTTATGGCAATTGTAAGTTCATGCTCATTTACATAGAGGGGCAATAATGTATATTCTAGTGCTTTTTCTTTAGTGATACACTGTAAGGCTTCCTCAGTAATACTATGAGAAGACAAATCAACATATGGAATTTCATTTTGCCGTGCTTGCATTTGAGCTCTAGTAACGCTGTTGATATAACCATACTCTTCTAAAAGTAAATCAATATCTTTTTTGGTTGTGTAGTGCAGTTTATCTATGAGTTGGGCTTGCTCTTGCGTGATTATCCCATATTCTACGATTTGTTTCAACATAGATTGATTCCTTTTTGTAATAGTCTAAATATTAGACTTCTTGCAAAACTCTCTTTTTAGATTGCTTCACTTCGTTCGCAATGACCGTCATTGCGAGGAGGAACGACGAAGCAATCTTAGTTTTGCAAGAAGTCTATTTATCTTTTTATTAATAATTTGAATCTTTTATAGTCATAAAACTATTTCCTATCTTTTTTTAAAGAACACATTACATTTCTAAATTCTTGAATAAGTTTTATGTTTCTAAATTTTTTACTATTTTTTACCATATCACCTATTCTCATAACAGTTTCAATATCATCAGATTTATAATCGTGTTCATGGTTTCTAGATGTATTGTCAAGTTCATCCCATTTTACTAGACAAGGGTGAAGTTTTAATTGTACATTTTTCTTCATTTTCTCAGTTGCATCTGATGGAATATCAAGCTTTTTCCAGCCATTAAGTATATGAAAAGCATTCCATCTGTTATGTTCAACTTGAGCAAGTCTATCTAACACATCCAAAGGTATATATTCTAATAACTCTTTTGTATTTGGCATTTTATCCCATAGCATCTCACCGCCATATATAAACCATTTTTTAAGAGCCTGTTGTTTTAACTGTTCATATTCACCTTGTTTGTTCTTTTGGCTTAAGTAGTGATTGATAACTTTGAATTTTATACTCAGATGTTCTACTTGCATACGATTTGAATCTTTTAAAAAATTGTCTAATGCTTTCCATTGTTCTTGCATTGGAAGAATACGATTTTTATAATGATACATGGAATTAGCAATAGTTAGTTTAACTTCGTTAGTTGACCATTTTTTAATATTAAATTTTTGATATCCTTCATATTTATGCAACTCATTGTATCTGGCATTAGATTTTTTAGCCATTTCATCTAAAGACTCATTTACTATTACATCATAGGTGCATAACCTATCAAAATTACCAAATGTGTACAGATTTTTAAAAACATTTTTATCTGTTGATAAAAGATCTCCCAATGCATAATGTACATCAGCAAAAAGATATGCCTGAATATTTTTTTCAATTATCTCTTTTGTGTGTGTTTTCATAACTCTCATAGCATCTTGAAAACTTCTTGTAGAGTCAAGACTACAAAATACTATCTGGGTGTAATCAATATTTTGAGTATAAAATTGTGATTCATCTTTAAATTCTACTCTCCAATAATTTTTACAAATATCTTGATTTATAGGGTAACTTTTTAAAAACTCTTGTTCTTTTGTTTGTATATCACAATCATATATATCAACCTCTATAGGTACTTGATTATAAAAATGTCCAAGATTTAAAATTCTATATAAGATGCTTTCTCCAACTTTATCAAATCCGACCAATGCAATTTTTACATTTCCATTAGGTTGCATCGTTTCTACATTTATTCCTAAGGTGTGTTGCATAAAAAGAGTTTGAGCAGCACTATCATAAAGGTTAAAGCTTTTTATGTTCATGTATTTAAAAGTATCGCTTCTTAGTAGTTCATAGTTTTCTCGATTATCCAAATGTACATAAAGTGATTGTTGAACAACACTATTATCTATTTGCCAACAAAACATAGCTTTTATAAATTGTTGAAAATCATAATTCATCTGGTGATGATTAAGTTTGGAAATTTTAATAGTAATCTCTATATTTAACAGATCTTTACCAGTGAGCATTACCACAGTTTTTGCATCATTAATTTTTGCTTCTTTTAAAATATCGTTACTTGTTGCATCACCAATAATGACAATCCCTCCTTTGAGTCGTATGTCCTCTACATGCGAGTTTGTTTCATCAGCTTCAATTACAACAAGTTTAGAATAACCATTTTCTTTGAGTTTTCCCTCTATAAGCATATCTTTGGCTAATGCGCTTCCCATATCACCTAAACCGCAAATAACAAAGTGATTTTTGCTATTAAAAATAAAAAAATACCATTTATAAATTTTTTGAGAAAAAACAAACATGAGTAAAAAAACAACCGATAGAGGTGCAGTGATTGCTGCTATTTTCAACCAATTAGAGTTGGGTATCAATTTACTGTCTCCATTGCCGCCAAAAAAACCAAAAGCACCGTAAAATGCTGAAAAAAATTCACCCTCAGGTGGACTATACAAACCAATAAAAGCAGCAAAAATCGCAAAAGCACCTAAAATTAGTGGAACTATTTTGATTATATGCTTTTGCAGTATTTTCTTTTTTATTTTTGAAAAATTCAATTTACTATTTTCTTTATTGCTGTTCATTTTGGTTCCCTAAAAATTATCTCATACCCAGCATTAGCCAAATAATTTGGAATATATAAAATCGAATATAAGTCATAAATGACTGTGAGTTGCAGTTCATGTTTTTCAAACTCACTTAGAGGCAATAAACAGGCATGCTCTTTTTTAGGTTTTGATGTTACCTCATTATATGTCCAACCATTGAGATATTGAAATGCATTCCAACGGTTATGTTCCGTGCGTGTGAGTTTTTCCAACATACTTTTATATTCTTTTGGAAAATATAAGATGTTGATACTCTTTTTATCTTCATCACTGCCCCATATTTTTGGAAGTTCTTTTGAATACTCTTGCAAAAAGGCATCAGTTAGTCCTAAAGAATCTCTCTCTTCTTGTAGTACAGCATCAAATATCTTACGGTTATATTCTATAAGCTCTTTTGGTGATTTGTAAGATGGAACACTTTTTAGTCCTAGCGCTTTTAGCTTCATAGGAATATGCTTGCTTTGTGCTATGCTTGAGAGTTTATCGCTGAGTTTTGAATATTCGTACCATTTATTATGTATCTCTTCTTTATCTACTGCTTTATCATTCAAATCATAAAGTGCATTTGGTGCGTATTCATCAGCATAGGTTTTATGCACCAGTTTGGCAATAAGGTCAGTTTTCTCATCAAGCAGGTTTTCTCGTGTGCATATATCTTTGATATCAGCAAAAGTAAAGAACTGTTTGAAACTCTCTTCGTCTGCATCTATTTTAGCACTCATCTTATATGCGTTAAATATTGCAAAATTGATACGGGTTTTTAAAGCACCATCTATCGCAGCAGAGAGATATGTCTTGTTAAAAAGGTCAGTAGCTATCTTAATGTTTTTCTCTTCATCATCATAACAGACTATGACATGTGTAAGGTTTTTTTTATGCCACAACTCTTTTTGCTCAAAGTACTCCAGCGTCTCATCATCAAGTTTCACGGCTTCTAAAGAGACAACCTTTTCTATACCCGAGTATCTTTTGATGACGCGCTGTTTAAAAGCTTTAGCGTCTTTATCTACTATGTGTACATGTAGTTTATTTTCATTTGGAAGATGTGCTATCTTTGTAGCTTGATAGATGATGTTCATAGCCAGTTCACCATTGCCAACAACTGCGATGTGGTAATCTTCATAACTTTGCATAATTTCGTTGCTCTCTCCGTCTATAAAGTTGTTTTCAAAAAAGCTCTCTGCTGCTTCTTCATAAAACGAAAAAGTCTGTATATCTATCTTATGTTCTTTGTTTGCTTCTGGGGCTACAAACTTCTGATGAAAAAGTGCATTGAGGTCTTGGTTAATTATATGCACAATTATTTTGATGGGAGTATTGATTTGTTTCTCTTTGTAATGATCTATAATCATTATTGAGAGTTCTATGTTGAGTCTGTCATTTCCAAGTGCTACGATAGCATAATCCATCGTCTCAAAATTGAGTTTTTCCAAGTGCTCGGTATCAAAAGCGTTCCCTTGCACCACTCCCATTCCAGCTTTTCTAAACTGCTCGATATTTTCATTTTGGGTACTCTTTTCAAATATGATGTAGTTGCTACTGTTATTTGTACTTTCATTTGTTAAGAATGCAGTACTAACCTCGCCAAGACCAAACACCACAGCATGCCCACTCTCAGAGATACGCTTAACAAGCTGCATGTTCACGGCATCTTTAAAATAGAGCAAGATAGCAATCATAGACGCCGACATGATTGAAGCGAACCCTAAGGCTTGGCTTAAAGCATCGACAGCAGAACCGCTTTGAATACCCAACAAAAAGCGCACTATAAATGCAGCGACAGCGACAATAGCTAGTGTCAATGGCTTGTTTTCAAGCAAAAAATAGATGATGCTTGGAGAGTTTTTATAACTGTTTATTGTTTTAGTTAGATTGTTCAATGGTTTCCCTTATTTGTTAAATTTAAAAGTTTCTCTAAAACTTCACGCTTATCACTATTTTTCTCATGCTTTATTCTAAGTGCTATCTCGTTGGCAACTTTGTTCATGGCACTCAAACACTCCTCGTAATACTTATTTGCCTCATTGTTTGTCAAATTACAACTTTCCATGCCAAAGCGTAGGAGAAACTTTTTGTCCCACCATTTTTTACTTCCCAAAAGATGAAGTGCCGGAACATCATTTTTTATATAAACTGTTGTGGATACAACATCGTAAGCAGGTGCCAACGAGATATCGTGAATGTTACGGTAAAGTAACCCAAAGTTTTTAAGATGTGCATCACCGTTTTGTAAAAGATTGTTTATAACAATCATTTTATAAAAGTTAATAAAGGCAGTTTTTTTATTTTTACCTGATACAAAGGTCTGAATCGTTTTTGCAATCTGCTCATAACTGCCGTTGTATTTATCGTCTCGCTGTTTTGCTTGAAGTACGCACATATCTTCAAAGCCCAAACTCTCGCCATCGTCTAAAATATCAAATCTTTTCATGATAAAAAGCTTCTCATCATCTGAGAGATAAAACTCAGGCGTTGGTACATCGGCATATTGCACCACCTTCATGCAATAGTACTCATTGAGAGAGAGTTCTTTGTAATCCTCTCCCCATGATTTTACAATATATTGTTCGAGCCTGAGAGTCGCTTTGTTTTGCACTTTTGCCAATACTTTTGGCTGAACTCCGCTGAGTGCAGAAGAAAGAGCAAACCGTTCAACAAGCTCATCAAAAAGTTTTTCACTTTTTGGATGTAAAAGCTCATCAAGAGTTAAAGTGGAGTTATGATTATTTTTTTGAGACTCATAAGTTACTCTTCCAGCAATGGAAGGTGACATAAGCTGCAACAGTCCAAAATCATCTGTTTTTACAATTTTTGCAAAATGTTTTTTGATGATGGAGAGCAGATAACCCTCAGGAAGATGCATCTCAAAAATCGGATGGAGTTTCGTATGGACATAGTCTTTCGTTCTTAATGGCATTGTGAGAGAGATAAAATTCTCTTTATTTTCTGTTTGATAACTAAAGATATATTCACCATCTTCAAGCACCATTTTTCCAGCAAAATCGCCTTGAACTTTAACAAGTAGATTATTCTCCACTAAGTATCTCCTCAAAAACAGGAAAATCTGATTTTTCTTTGAGTGCAATCTCATATCCAAGATAGTCCGCTATCTGCAAAACTTTTTTAAACCCAATATTCACGCTTCCACCGTTTTCAAAACTGCTGATTGTAGCTCTTGAAATATGCAAATCATCACTCAAATCTTTTTGCGATACATTTTTAGTTTTTCGTAGTTTCGCCATCTCATTTCCAAACTCTCTAAAATCCATACTAGCTCTTTTTTGTCAAATATATTTTATATAGTATTGAAATACTTTAATAATGTCAAATTTATTGAACACATTATGTTGCATTAATGAATTTATAGATTTGACTAAAATTACTAAGTTTCTTGCATTTGTCAATTGCCATGTTTTATACTTTGGCATGTGGAAATACTTTTGTGTGTAAAATTTCACGCTCATTTACAAAATCACTGAATGTTGAGCTTATAAAAAGTCTAAATGTTTTTGATTGCATCTTATTTTCCTTCAGCTCAAGAATTTCAAAGTACTATTTGGCAACCCGTATTTATCTTGTAAAAAATATGGTACTTGGAAAAGATATGGCTGTGTTTTTTCATATACTTCGCCATGCAGTGTCAAATATTGCGAACCTGCCATCTCTTTAAATTTGCCAATAACTGCATATTGCGCATCTTTATTCCAAAATAAGCACACTTCATCCTCGTTCGGCTTCCATAATATGCAATCGCGTCTTGCGTATGGTTTCCAGTACTCGATAGAATAATCCCATTCATCTGTATATAAAAAACCTTCATCCATTCTGCCAACCTCAAAAATATAACCACTACGAAATCGTGCATAATCACCGCGCTCAAAATCCACTTTCTTCTTCCTCTATTAGACTTTTATCTTTGTTAGTGTTTTTATCTGCATCTTTAAAAAGCAGACAGCTCATACTATCCGCTTCATAATATAAAAACCCCATCACATCTATTACTTTTTCTAACTTTTGCTGTGCTTTTTTAGAATTTATACTGATGATAGTTCCTTGTGGCTCATCAAAAGGTATATCGTCCTCATCAAGTTCTTCATCTTTGAGTATCTCTATATCATCATAGTGATTTTCCATCACCTGACCAAGCAAGTTCAAGGAGATATCCTCATACTCTTCATCATCAGTGTCAAGTTTCAATAATAAGAAATTGCATACTTCTACGAGTGAAGGAAAGGCTCCAATGAATAGTTTATTAAACTGCTCTTCACTGCAAATATGAAACTCATTATATATATGATTCCATAGATTTTGAGAAAGAGTCATACCGACTTTATTTATCAGTGTTTCCAAAGGAAGTGGAACAAATTTTTCAATGATGGAAAAAATTAGATTATCTTCAAATGATGTAAAAAGCTTCTTATACTGCTTTTTCATTGTTTTTATATTGAAAATCAGCACTTCTCTTTCATTCTCAAAATGAGTGACATCATATTGAAACAGCTCATTTTTTGTAAGACCTGATAACTTTAAAACCTCATGCTGATACTTTAGTTCAACAAAGTCAAGTTCATCTTTGTCCATAAAAATTGGTATCGCTTTTTTAATATTTGTATCATGCTCTTTTGCGTATTCAAAAGGATTCAATGTTGCGGTGTCGATGTAAAATGAGGCAAGATGGTCGCCACCGAAGAAGGATGACCTATAGGCATATTTATCGGCGATATTTACTGATATCTGCTGCCAGTCCTCTTTGGAACCAAACTTACTGATGAGTTGAAGTTCGCTTTGAACAGCCAAAATAACATCTATTTTTGAACTTCTCAATATATCTAAGGGAATATTCTTATTGATAAGTCTTTGTGCTTCATCTATAAAAATAGAGGTAGGATGCCTGTGCTCCTCTCGAACCAGATTTAAGTCTATAAGCTTTTCAAAAAGCTGATCTAGCATCAACTCTAAAATGGCATCGGGTATTACCCTCACATTAATGATTACGATTTTGCCATCTTGCAGACTCTGAACAATATCAAATGGATTATCTTTTTGCGAGATATATTTTGCCGCCGGTGTTACCATAAAACTAAAAGCTTCTGAGAGTGAATGGATAACAGGAATAAGCGCAAGGTCAAACTTCTCTCTGTCATTTCTCTTTTTTTGCGGAACATCATATTTTTGTAAGTTTGCTAATTGCGACTTGAGATTGGCATAATTTAAAACAATGTTTTTATATAGCTCTTTATTTTTACCAAGATACAAGGCGGCATCTGTTTTTATAATCTCAAATACAGCATCTTGAAAACTTTTTTTCTCTTGCAAAAAATCATAAAGATTATTGATACCCAAGCTTGCCTTGTACAAATCGCTAAAACTAAAAAATTCATACAGTTCAAAAGAAACTTCAATGCCTAACTCTCTTATCTCTTTTGAAATGATAGAACAAAGCTTTAAGATGTTGAAAATATTAAGACCTAGCGCAATCGCAGCGTTATAAAAATATGCGTTTTGTCCTGCATCTTTTGGATCGCCTACAAGTGAAGTTAAAAGTGTAGAGAAAGTTCTACTGTTAAAATCTTTTAAAATATTTATATTTTCACCCCAAGGCTTGCCTACTTCTAAAACATCTTGCAGTCTGTTTACATCTTTTGCCAGTTTTTTTATAGCCTTGTGCTCACTCCCTTTGATGTCAAAAAACAGCACCCCATGACCAAGCTTAAGCCTGTTTAAAAGGTTTGGATAAACAAATGAACTTGTCTTGCCACTCCCTGTTTGACCGATACAAAGAGAGTGTGTAAATTTAACATCTACGAGTGGTATTTCAGGCGTAATCTCCTGATTTTTAATTAAACCTACTCTCATACTTATGCCTCCAAAATTTCAACAATTGCAGTTTTAATGCAGTCTTTATACGCCTCACTAAAGCTGGCATTTTTGTTTTTAGATTGGAAAAACACCAAATTATTTAAAGCATTATCTTCTACACTATAAAACCCGCCGGTTTGTTCTTTGTGCTTCAAAGCATAGGCTTTCATGATATAGACATACGGCGCTTTATTTGTTACAAGATAAAAATATAAAGGAATGCCATCTTTCATTACATTTTCATATCTAAGATGCAGCTCTTTTGAGAACTCTACTAGATGCAAATCTGTTATATTTCTTCTGTACTTTACTTCAATAAAAGATGCCAAACCTAAGCTTGGATAAACTGCTAAAAAATCCGGCATATACTGAATAAGTTTTTTCAAAGATGTTACCGCATTGTTACTACTGCTAAGTTTTGCAAAAGAGGGTGACAAATCTTCGATTCCGACTTTATCCATTTTAAAGCCCATATATTCAAAATGATGCTTACAAATAAGCTCAGCAAAATCACCTTTTATTTTTTCAATTTTAAATTGTTCTTCTTGTGACATAGATAACCTTTTTGCCAATAAATTTTAAAAACCTCATTTTTCATCTCAATGTCCCTATTGGCTTATCACCAAATATCTCTTGAAGCTGTTTAACAACTCCTTTTAACTTTTCACTATATAAAATCTTTGGAGTGTTTTTTACCTGTTCTATATATTGTTGAGCGCCTTCATATCTACCCAATTCTTCAAGGTTAGTCAATTGTGAAAAAATTTGTTTCGCTTGTTCATTCAATTCTATACAACCTAGCGCATATATAAAACTAGTTTCACAAATTTCATTTTGTTCCTTTGTTTGTGCTATAAACTTTGAAAGATAAAGTAAATCTGTAAATGTTGCGTTTACAACACTAGTTTTTATTTGTTTGCCTTGAACAATCTCTATGCTTGATATTACTTCTAAAGTTCTTGCATCATTTTCTCCATAATGTTTTTTATGAATTTTATAATTTTCATTCAATAATTTTAAAGATTTTTCTTTGTCCCCATGGTCATAAAAAGTAACGGCAAGATTATCCAGAGCTTTGGTGTAAAGCTCCGCCCATCTCTCTTTGTCGGATGAATAAAGTGCTTCACGAATTGCAAGACTTTTCTCTTCGAGTGCTATTGCTTCATTTTGGCGGTTTGCATTTGCATAAGAATTTGCAAGATTAATCAGAACTGTGGTGTAAAGCTCCGCCCATCTTTGAGGGTCCGTTTTGTAATGTATTTCAAGAATTGTGAGACTCTTTTCTTGAAGTGTTATTGCCTCGTTTTGGCGGGTTGCATTCATATATAAGAAAGCTAAAGAATTTAGAGCTCTGGTGTAAAGCTCCGACCATCTTTGAGGGTCCGTTTTGTAATGTATTTCAAGAATTGTGAGACTCTTTTCTTGAAGTGTTATGGCTTCCTCTATGTGGTTGATTTTTCCGCTAAAAACTGCAAGATTACTTAGAACTGTGATGTAAAGCTCCGCCCATCTCTCTTTGTCGGATGTGTAAAGTGTTTCACAGATTGAAAGATTCTTCTCGCCAAGCGTTATCGCTTCATTTTGGCGGTTCACATTTGTATATGATAAGGCTAAATTATTTAGAGCCGTGGTGTAATCCTCTGCCCATCTCTGAGAGTGCATTTCATAAAGTACTTCAAGGATTGAAATACCTTTAGTTTCAAGCGTTATTGCTTCGTTTATGTGGTTTACGTTTTTATATGAAGTTGCCAGATTAATCAGAGCTTTGATGTAAAGCTCCGCCCATCTCTCTTTGTCGGATGTATAGAGTGCTTCAAGGATTGCAAGACTTTTCTCTTGGAATGCTATCGCTTCATTTTGGCGGTTTACATTTGTATATGATAAGGCTAAATTATTTAGGGCCGTGGTGTAATTATTTGCCCATCTCTCTTTGTCAGATTTATAAAGTTCTTCAAGGATTGCAAGACTTTTCTCTTGGAATGCTATCGCTTCATTTTGGCGGTTTACATTTGCGTATGAAGTGGCTAGATTACCCATAGCTAAAGTGTAATCCTTTGCCCATCTCTCTTGGTCGGATGCATAAAGCGGTTCAAGGATTGCAAGACTTTTCTCTTGGAATGCTATCGCTTCATTTTGGCGGTTTACATTTGTATATGAATAGGCTAGATTATTTAGAGATGTAGTGTAAAACTCCACCCATCTCTCTTTGTCAGATCTATAAAGTTCTTCAAGGATTGCAAGACTCTTCTCTTGGAGTGCTATCGCTTCATTTTGGCGGTTTACATTTGTATATGATAAGGCTAAATTATTTAGGGCCGTGGTGTAATTATTTGCCCATCTCTCTTTGTCAGATTTATAAAGTGCCTTAGTTGCATATAAAACACTCTCTTGATATGCCATTGCTTTTCGCATTCGATTGTATATCATATGTGTATAACCAATCTCTGTGAGATTACTTACACACTTTTGAATCCACGGTTCATCATTAATGATAGCAATAAACTCTGCAAACTCTTTTTGTTTCTCTTTATCTTGGTATCTTAGTTCATACTCTGTAATAAGTGTCGCATAAAGTTTCCCCCATCTGTTAGAGTCGAATGGTTTGTCTTGGTTTTGTTCTATCAATTTTTGAGTAGCTTTTATAATCGCTTCATGTTCTTCTCTTTGGTTTGGAAGTTTTGCTATGACATCTTCAAACTCTCTATGAAAGAAGTACATGAGTTCTTCACCATCTTGAGTTTTTGAACTTAGAAAAGGTTTGAGTTGTGTTTGAAGTCTTGACCAGTGAACCAGAGGGAGTTCTTTGTTTGGGTTTTCATGCCATGTCTCTGGTGCCATTTTTTGGATAAATTCTTTATCTGTTGCAATGAGTTGAAGAAGTTCGCTCTCACTGAGTCCATCTCTTGAAGCATAGAGGTATCCTAACACTTTATGAACAAACTCTTTATCGTGATGGTAAACTTTATGTAAGTTTTCTACAAACTCTTTTATGATTCCTTGTTGTGTTGATTCTAGCTCTTGGTGAGTGTCATAGCTTTTCCAGTTTTTTAACTCTTGAGTTGCAACGTTTATGTACAAAGGTGAGTTGGCGGTTTTAAACTGTTCTAAGAAGTAGTTCTCTTGATTTGTTTGGAGAGTTCTCTCTTCTTTTTTGAGAAGAGCTTTTAGAAGTTCTTTTGGTTGTGAAAATTCTGGTATCTCGTAAATGGTTTGAGTTTGAGTTTGAGTTTTTAGGTTTGTAAAATATTTGCTGTCCTCTTCGTATTTTTTATCATCTAGTGCTGAAATGATTATTTTTAGATTTGATGGCAAAGTTTCTGGCAGCCATAGGAAATTATCATCATTTCCTAGTTGATCTACTGCGTCTATGAAAATAGTTATATGTTCTTTTAGATTCATAAACTCATTTTCTATTCTATAGCTAAACTCTTCAAATGATTCTTGTTTTTCATTTGAGTTGAAAGTGAGTTCATTTTCTTCTTTTTCTTGCTCACTTCTTACATCTACGCCTAACTCTTCAAATATACTTGTCAGTATCTCTTTACTTGAACTAGAATATGGAGTTGCTCCTACGAAGCGGTAGATTACTCTTTTTTGAAGAGACTCTTCTGCTTCTTCGATTGCTTTTGCCATGAGAGAGGATTTTCCTCTTCCTGATGCTCCGTAGATGAGAAATGGTTGTTGGTTGTTATCTGAGATATAGTTTGCTATTGTCTCTCTTAGACTCTCTTGTGCGAGGAAGTCTTTTCTTTTTATTTGTGCGAAGTAGCTTTGGGCTTGGAGTTCTATTTGTAAGGGTGTGAGTTTTTCATCTGTCTCTTTTGCTTTTTGAGAATCTATTTGAGATTCTAAGAACTCTGTCATTCTTTTTTCAAACTCTGTAAGATAGGTTTCTTCTAATTTCTCTTTATCTACTTGAGTTGTTTTTGCATGAAGAATATTATTTTCTAGTAGTTCAGCTTTGACCCTTTCTTTAAAATCTTGAGCTTCATTGTAGTCCTCTTGAATAAACTTATCTTCTGTTTGAGTTGATTTGTCAATATCTCTAAAGAAACCAAAGATGTGTTCTGGGTCAACTGTATGCAGTGAACTGTTTTTGTTTAGGAGTTCATCTGTTTGATATTTTGTGGGTTGGATGTAAGGGATGATTCCCTCTTCTACCTCTGCTTCTGTTGCTGAGAGGAAGTATTTGCGCTTTTGTTCTTCGGTTAGGTTTGAGTTATTTACTGCTGATTGTAAGATTGTTCTTATGTTTGTTTCAACTGCTCCCCAGGTTTCAAATACTTTGTACTCATTGCTTCGCTCTTTTAGGATATAAGAAGCTGGAAGTTGGTTTTTATCTAGTTTATACCATTCTAAAACAGCTTCTTTATCACTTTGAGTCATGAGTGCAGTTAATGTTTCAAACTCTTCTTTTTCTATAGCATAAGGAAGTGGAACCCAACCATATCTATCTCCTATCATAATCAAGAAGTTTGGATGTATATGGCTTTTACATGCTCGTACTTCACTTAGACAAAGCTCTAATGTTTTTTGGTCAAGCTGTGCTTCGTTGCTTACTCCCCATCTAAGGTCTATGGGTTGAAAAGTGTAACCTTTGCTTGAAGCGTACTCTTTGGCATGTGGAAATACTTTTGTTTGTAAAACTTCTCGTTCTCTTCGGAAGTCGTTAAAGGTTGAGGAGATGAAGAGGCGGAATGTTTTTTTGTTATTCATTTGGGAGTTCCTTTTTTGTTTTTATTGTTTCGCATGTGTGTGACAGGTTATGTCATCTTTTAAACTAATCATCTCAATCTACAAATCTTCTCATCCACGAATAACTCTTTGAGTTGTTCTATAAGAGATTTAAAGTCTTGAGTATATGGGATTTTTGGATGATTTTTTGCCATTTCTAACAATATTTTTACATCTTCTCTTTTTTCAATCTGTTGAGGGTTAAAATCAAAAATTTCCATAAAAGCCATGTACGCTTTTCCGCTTAATTGCACATAATCCAATGATTCTAATAAATGAGATAAATCTATTGTAAAACTATGATTCATCATTGCTATTGCTTTTGATAGAGATAAAATTGTTGTTAAATCTTGATCAAAATTATCAATTTTACTTTTACGCAGCGATTCATCATAATTCTCTTTGATTTTTTGCGTCAATTGGTGATTTTTAGTCAAAAATTTGATTGCTACCAAATATGATTTTCCAAGTAGCTCTACCCCTTTATCCAAAAAATTTGCTTTATAATATGAAATAGCAAGACTGTTGGAAGCTAATAAGTAGGACTCAACCCATCGTTTTGGATTCTTATTATATAATTTTTCTAGTATCTCCCATGATTCTTCTTCTAGTTTCATCGCTTCAGAGGTTGCTCCAGTTTGCTTATATATCAATGCAAGGTTGTTTAATGAAGTAGTATAACCATCTGCCCATCTTATTCGATTTTCTTGAAATAAGTTTTTTAGTATTTCTTTAGATGACTCTAATAACTGTATTGCATCTTTGAATTGTGATATAAAAGTATAAGATACTCCAAGATTTTTTAAAGTACTTGTATAGTCCTCTGCCCATCTTTTTTTATTAGTATCATATAGATTTTCTAGGATTCCTAATGCCTCTTGCTGCAATGGTATTGCATTTTGAAAATTTCCTTCAGTTGCATATAACGTTGCAAGTCTACTTAAAGCTCTTGTATAAGATTCTGCCCATTTTTCAGAACTTTCTTTATGAAGTTTGAGAATGCTGTAAGATTTTTCTTGAAACTGAATTGCATCTTTGAAACGATTGTCACTCTTACTATATGCACCAGCATTTAAAGTTAAAGCATCTGCATAAGTTAGCCATATTTTTTCGTCTTGTACATAGAGATCTTGAAGAATTAATTGTAATTTATTCAATAAAAAAAATCCATCCTCTTCTTCATATTCTATTAAAAATGAAAGTGCAAGATTTCTTAATGCTTTAATATAAACCTCTTGCCATAATTTTTTATCTATGTCATAAAGTTCTTGAGCTATATCCATATTGCATTGATTATAAGCTTTCGCCCATTTATCTTCAGTTTGCTGATAAAACTTTTCCCCTAATTGCAAAATTTTTGTAATAAAATTTCTCACCCATACTTCATCACTTTTTACTTTTGTACTTAAATATTGAACCTGTTCCTCAATAGAACTCTCAGGATAAAGATATTTTTGATGCATAAGAGTTTTGATATAAATATCCGTAAGTGATTCTTTTTCATCATTTAGTGTCGTTGCATCGAGCATATTTTGCAAGATATTTAGAAGTTTTTGTGAGAGTTCTACACTGTAAAGTGCTTTTGCCCCCTCGCCAAATTCTCTGTGAAAGAACTTGATCTTCGCGTTTTCATCCTCTTTTAAAAACGGTGCTATCTGATAGCTGAGTCTTGCCCATACGGACATAGGAAGTTTTTTTGTGACATTTGTGTGGTATTCATTTTCAGTGTTTTTGACAAGCTCTTCATCATTTGAGAGTATCTCATAAAGTATTGCTTCATCTAAAGAGTTTTGAGAAGCAAATAGATAACCAAATACTCTTTGTATGAGCAGTTTGTTATGGTGATAGAGTTCTGTTAGATTTTTTATAAACTCATGTATAGCATCTTGTTGTGTGTTTGCTAGTTCAAAATCTTTTTTATTACTACTCCAGTGTAGAGCTTCTTGGGCTATGATGTTGAGATAAAGCGGTGAGTTTATCTCTTTATATAGATTCATAATATACTCTATTTGATTATTTTGAAGCGTTCTATTGTAAGGTTTTAAGGTGTTTAAGAGAATTTTTTTTGCTATATCACTACTACTGAGAACTGAAAGTGGGTGCATGTTGTTAAATCCAAGTTCTTCGAGTTTATCATGATAATAGATGTCTTCTTGATAGTTTTCATCTTTGAGTACTGAGAGAACTATTTTAAGATTTTTTGGTAGGGTAAAAGGGAGCCATTCTAATTTACTTTTATCTCCGAGCTGGTCTAATGCATCTATATAGATGACGACATCTTCCTTAATGTTTACAAATGCGTCTTGTACATCTAGTTCAAAGGTGTCCTCTTTTTTAGCTGTCATCTCCTGCATCATTGTTGTTTGCTCTGCTTGTTCTTCAGGAAGTTCTATGTCGAGCTCCTTGAAAATTGATTTCAAAAGCGAGCGTGTACTTGATGATTCTTTGGTTATGCCACAGAAGCGACATATCACTTGTTTGTTGGGTGCTTCTTCGCTTTGCAGAATTCCACATGCCATGACAGATGATTCTCCTAAACCTGAAGTTCCATAAATAATGTATGGATTGGAGGATGTATCTGTATTTATATACTCTTGAATCTCGTTTATCTCTTCATCTCGACCTAAGATGTTTTTTGCGATGGAATTTTTATGTAGTCTGTGTATCTCTTGTTCACTGATTGCTGTGTCATAAGCGCTTACTCTAATAAGTTCTTTTTCTATAGAGGCTGAGAGTTTTTCTTTGAGCTGTTCTATGAGTGAGTTCACATGTAAGGTCTCAATTACATCCTTCTCTTTAGGATATGTTTTAGGTTTAAGTGTCGTATGTGAGATGATATAGTGTTCATCTGGTGCCTTATCCTGAAGAGCTTTTTTAAATTTTTTAAGTCTTTGGTTGTTATCAAAATATTTATCTGAAATGATGCCATTATTATTTATTTTTCTATCTACAACAAAGAGAGCTTCATTTTTTTCACCTATGAAATCTTTTATGTAATCAAGATATTCAAATTCTGTTGCTGATGTGAAGTATTTATCTTTTATCTCTTGTGAGTAGTCGGTTTGAGTGATACTCTCTTGCAGAATTGTTCTTAGTTTGTTTTCAATTGTCATCCATGTGTCATAGTCAGTAAACTCGTTTTCTCTTTTTTGCAAGATATATGAAGCTGGAAGTTGGTTCTCATCGAGCATATACCATTTATTTATGAGTTCTTTATCAGCAACTTTGATAAAACTATAAAGTGTCTCAAACTCATCTTTTTCTATCATATAAGGCAGTGGTATCCACCCATATCTATCACCTGTTAAGATTAAAAAATCTGGATTTGGTTCACCTTTACATGCTTTTACCTCATTAAGACACAACTCCATGGTTTTTTGGTCATGTTGTGTTTCTGCTGCTACGCCCCAGCGAAGGTCTATTGGCATGAAACCTACACTATATTTTTTACATAGATTAGTTAAATGAGGGATAAGCTCTGCTTGGATAGCATCTCTCTCATCCTTAAAATCATCGAATGTTGAGCTTATGAAGAGTCTGAGTGTTTTCATGTTATTCAGGAGTTCCTTTTTTTTGTTTTTATTATTTCGTATATGTGTGACAGGTTATGTCATCAAAGTTAGAAGCTCTGCTTCATTCACAATCTCTTTTTCTTCAAGCAGTTTTGCAAGTGCTGAGATTTTGTTCCAGTGTTTTTCAACCAATTCTTTAGTCTGAGTCTGTGCTTCATCTAACCACGCTTTTAGTTCTGTTTCTATCTCTTTGTCAAAAAGTGAATCTTCTTTAAAGTTTGATACATTTATATAACCTGTACTTTCGCCCATGCCAAGTGTTGCGATGGCGTAGTGAGCATACTTTGTTGCCATGTTTAAGTCACTTGAAGCTCCGCTGTCGAAGCCTTCTTCCCCATACTCTTTGAGCTGTGCTTCTCGTCCTGCAAAAGCGACACAGAGTTTATTTTTTATATCTTTTCTAGTTAGGTTACTCAAATCTGCATCTTGATCATAAGAGACAAACCCTAGTGCATTGTTTCTTGGAACTACGGTTATCTGTTCTATTTTCACTTCTGGCATCAAGACTCTTGAGATTACAGCATGTCCTGCTTCATGTATAGCTGTTGATTTCATTAGCTTTTCTATAGATTTGTGCGTGATTCTTGAGCCATATTTTATGGTGTTTATCTGCTCTATCAAAATCTCTTGAGTGATGCTCTCCAAAGAGTTTCTAAAAACATAAAGGGCACTCTCTCTTGCCACTTTTTCCAAGTCTGCACCCGTCATGCCGGCTGTGTATGTTAAGATTTTTTCTTTATCAAATGCACCGGAGGTTGGTTTTTTCAAAATCTTGTCTATGAAAAACTCTCTAGCTTCACGGTCGAGTGAATCTATTTCCACATGCAGGTCTATTCTGCCTGAGCGAAGTATGGCTGTGTCTATTTTTTCTTTTAGATTTGTTGCAGCTATGACAAATACCATCTCATCCGCATTATCTGAAAAACCATTAAGCTCGGTAAGAAACTGGTTGATGATAATATCCATTCGAGAGCCATCACGCGCACCAATGGCATCTATCTCATCAATAAAAACTATAGCCGGTGCATACTCTCTAGCTTTTTTGAAGATTTTTTTCATCAGTTCTATATCGAGTATTTCAGTGCCTGTTGTTTGTATAAAAGGCAAGTCTGCTTCATTTGCAAATGCCTTGGCGAGCATCGTTTTACCCGTTCCTGGAACACCATAAAGAAGCATCCCTTTTGGTGCACCCACCTTAAACTTATCTAGTTTTTTAGGCTCTTTTAGTATGTTGATAACTTCACCTAGTCTTTTTTTGGCAACACTGTGTCCGGCAACATCATTAAAACTGATAGATGGAACGGTAAATACTAAACCTTCTTCGCCGCTAAAATCTACCGACCTTGAGAGTTTTTTACGCATAACATCACTAAATGTATATGTGAGCACTCCAGAATCAAAATCCTCTGAGAGTTTATATTTAAATGTTTCATTTTTTCTAAATATGTTGTGTAAAAACTTTATTTGAGCCTCGCTGTTTAGATCTAAAAGCTCAGAGTGTATAAGCTCATCGGAGTGTTTCTCTATTTTAAAACTAACCTTACTGACGAGAGCATCATTCTTTCTTATAAAATCCGTTACTAAATCAAACAGCACTAAAGGCAATTTAGATTTTAACTTGCGCACATCTATTTGAGGTGCAAATGAAAGTAGTAACAAAGCAATAATACTATCGAAAGTATCGTACTCAATATCTATTCCCCAATTTGACTCGAAGCCAGCCTGAACCTCTAAAACCTTAGTTTTTACAATATTGATAAGAGCATCAAAAGGCAACTTATTAAAAAGAACAATTTGACCTTGTGAAAGTCTTGAGAGTAGCTCTGGGCTTAATGCTTTTCTTGGATTGCCATCTATGATTCGCTCTTCTCTGCCTATGGCTTCTATGATGGTGCTATTGGCTTCAAGAGGATTTTCTTTCATGAGTTGAACAAAGTCGCTGTTGTTGTAAAGTTCTGAGCCTAAGTTTGATGTAAAAACAACGATGGTATTTTTAAAATCTATACTTTCACCGCTAAAACCATCTTCTGCCTTGCCGGATGAGAGCATCATCAAAAAGTTCGAAAGTACATCAGGATGCGTTTTTTCTATCTCATCAAAAACCACAACTGATTTAGGATTTTCTTTTACAAACTTTGTGAGTTTACCTTCGCCTGCATCGCTGTACCCTTTTGCTAATCCAAATAGCCCAAAACCATCTTTAGAACTACTATACTGAGTCATGTCAAAAATCTTAAAAGCATCATATCCATCTAAATAATCAACTATCAGCTTTGAGAGCATAGTTTTTCCAGTAGCAGGAGGTCCGAGAAAAAAGTAAATAGCTTTTGGTGTATCTGTTGCTATGTTATAGCTTGATTCAACGATTTTATCACACACTGCTTCTATCGCTTGTTCTTGTCCATGCACTTGTGACTTGAGAGATTCTTGGAGTTTAGCGATATTATCTTTAACAGTTTTCATGTTATTTGTTTTTTCGATAAAAATTTTAGAGACTATAGAAGTCATAGCAAAGCCATGTGATTCCAAATACTCTTTAAACTTTTTTACTTCATCATCAAATGGTACAACATTATATTTTTGTGCTGCATCGATGTTTTCATTTGAAACTTTGCTTGTCAAGTTTGGCTTAACATTGAGATATTCATATACAAGTTTTTTAGCATCTGAATCAATCAGTTCTAAAGTTGAAAGTGCTTCTTTAAAATACTCAATCGTAATAATAGATGCATTAGCATCAATAGCAAATTTTTTAGCCGTTAAAAATAGTGTTCTCAATAGTAATCCTTATAACAATATTTCAAATGACTAATGGTCTAAGAGAAAAATCTCTTAGATGCCATCACTGCTTGAGGCACTCGATGAACTGCCTTTTAATTGTGCTAGCATAGCTTCTAGTTGAGCCACCATAGCTGCATTACTAGGATCTTTTGGAACTTCGCCTGTTTTTAGTATCTGTCTAATTTCGCTTGCAGATGAAGATCCATAACCCAACATATACTCAGATACTCGGTTGAACTGTTTTTTTGTCATAAGAGCATCTTCGAGTGGGATTTCTACTGCTAAACGAATATCTCCATCACTTGGGTCAAATTCCCATGTGCCGAATTTTGTTTGGTAGTTTATATAAAGAATATGGGAAAGAACTTGCATACTATATTTGTGATCTTTAATTTTTATATTATCATTGTTTTCATCTAACAATTGCATTGTCCACTCAAAAATAACTCCATCATCTTTAGCACGAATAAAATGAGTTTGTGTCTCTTTTTCATTACCAGACATAAGAATAATTACACTCTTTTCTTGGATATGCTGAAATTTTAGTTCTTGTTCTTCTAACCATTCTACTATTTGTTTTAGTTCTATTGCCATTTTTTATCCTTAAATTTTTATTTATAAATAGTACTAATGTATTATTAAAATAAATGTTCTAAGTTAAACAACATTGAAAATCTTCATTTGTACAATACTTATGATTACAATTTGTAACAAATTTATCTTTATTAACCAAATGGTTTCCTGAACTTAACTCCAATCGACCATCGGATCTGGGAAATCTTTTTGATTATATCCGCTATAATTTACCATATTTAAACCATTTTAGCTCAGGATAGTCTTTTGCCAATATTTTCAATAACTCAATCAAAAATAGCAGTATCATGCAAAAAATTCTGATAATAATTCTATTAGTAATTTCTCCAACCCTGTTATTTGCAAAAATCAAACATACTATTCATATTCCAGAATTTGATGATAATGATACTTTTGAAACTTTTAGCATTGACGGAAGTGTTACCAATTTTTTTAATAATCCCGATAGTTTGAATGCGCGACCAGATTTCAGTGGTACGGCTTACAATCGTTACGAAATGGACATCGAATTTGAAAGAAAAAATTTATTTATTGAAGGCGATATTGCTTGTTTAACCGATAAAGATGCGCAGAATTCATTAACAACATTAAGTGAGATAGATAAAGATTTCACGATTGGATATCGTAATGAAGCGATAGATTTGTATGTCGAATATGAGCATAACGCTCCTACTAATCATACCATTACACGCTCTTATACTGGTGTTGGAGGTAGATACAATTACAGTACGGCTGTGTTAGGTAGTCAGCTTAATTGGCTTCTAGATATTGAAAAAGTTATTCTCAACAATCAGTATGGATCACGCCCTGATGGAACAGGTAAAGCCAACATGATTTATGGTTTTCATCTTGATTATGATCTTCCTGGTAAATTTTCTTTTTCAACCGAACACATCGTATATACTGACGATCACAAGTATTATCAGGGAAGTGAATGGGATAGACTTTTCCAAATAAACTACCAAATCAGCGCTGATTTCATTTTATTTATTTATGAAGAGGTAGATACTTTTTTAGATATGCAACAACCTCTACAAATTTTTTACGGGGCAGGAGTCGTCTATGAATTTTAAGCAGCCTCTAGGCCGTTATCCTCTTTAGAAAACAGCATTTCCGCATTTTAAAACAAGAGAGCATTTGTGTATTGATTTCTTTTGGCATTCATTTAACATCAAGTGTTGATGCGTTAGCTAGTCAAGATTGGCATGCTTGCATATTTATAGACAAGCGCAACCACTATAAAAAAACTTCTTAAAAATGCTATAATCTTACCATGGACAAACAATCAATATTAAATTATCTTACAAATGTTAAGTCTGTTTATCAAGAAGAGGGTTTCTTAATTAAAGCACTTTTTGGCTCCTACTCTCGTGATGAAGCGACCCAAAATAGTGATGTTGATATTCTTGTAGAAGCTACCCCAGAGTTTGCAAATAGATATGGTTTTAGCTCATTTAAACGCATTCAAGAGATACAAGCAGAAATAAGTAAAGCACTTGGATTACCTGTAGATTTAGCTGATAGCACAGGAATGGGGAAAACAGGTAAAAAGTTCATTATAGATAGAGCGATATATGTCTAAAGAGTCTATTTCTAAAGTATTAAATAATAGAGTTCTTGCATAACTAAGATTGCTTCGTCGTTCCTCCTCGCAATGACAGTCATTGCGAACGAAGTGAAGCAATCTAAAAAGAGAGTTTTGCAAGAAGTCTAATAAAGATCATTTCTCGACAATTGTTTTTGATGCATTTTTTATAATTCATCAATAAATTGAAGTTAATATGCTATTGCAAAACAAATTTATCTTAAAACAATCTTCTACTATCAATCTCCGCATATCCCATCTGCTTATAGCCTTTTTGTCTTTTGTGATAACTAGACCTGAGCATTGGAGTATTCTCATCAAAAAAATCTATTGCGATACACTCTTGATTGTTTCTGCCTATGCGTCCTAAATATTGGATAACTCTTCCAGAAAATGAGACAGGCATTGTAAACACAATTGCATCTAAATGTGAAAAATCAACGCCTTCGCCAATATAGCTACTCGTTGAAAGTATCACCGAAGAGGTATTTGCTTCTTTTAGTAATTCTTTTTTCATTTTCGATGGCAAGCCTCCATGCAAGAGTATAGATTTTATTTTTTTTGCATTTAAGAGGTGGTATAAAATATTAAGATGCTCAATTCTCTCACTCAGCACCAAAACATTTCTATTTTGAAGTTTCATTATCTCTTGAATGATGAGATTATTTCTATCAAAATCTTCAACCATTTCGTTGAGTATCATTGCAAAATCATAGCTCAGTGCTTCAAAGGATGAAGGTATAGTTTTTAAAGTATGAATTTTCTTAACATCTCTTTTTGCTTCATATGCCACATCGCCGCACTGCATAAACATGATGGGATGCATGCCATCTTGTCTGAGTGGTGTTGCACTCAAACCTAAAATATATTTACCTTTAAATCTTTTTAGCGGTATTTCAAATGACACGGCTGGAATATGATGCACTTCATCAATTATTATTTGTGAATACTCTTCAATCATTTCGGCTCTATTTTTTAGTGATTGAAGTGTTGCTATATCTATATTTGATGTGAGTTTTTTCTTGCCATTACCAAGTTTTCCGATACTCTTTGCATCCACACCAAAATACTCACACACTCTTTTTACCCACTGATCTAATAGATTTGTTTTATGAACTAATATCAAAGTATTTACACCTCGCGCGGCGATTACAGCTGAAGCGACAGCAGTTTTGCCAAATCCAGGAGGTGCAATAAGCACTGAGTAGTCAAGTTTTAAAATTTTATTAAGTGCAGTTTGTTGTTCATCTCGAAGCTGAAGTGTAAAATTGAGTTTATCTATATTTTTAAAAACTCTTGTGTCTTCTATCAAAAGATTTGAATCATGAGATTTAAAAAGTTTGATGACTTTGTCTTTTAATCCTCTTGGCACTATGATATATCTTTCATTTACATCAAAAGATGTGATAACTCTTGGTGTTTTAAAAGTTGATTTTCTAAGATTTTGCAAGATGAAAAACTCTGGATTTGCGAAAGAGGCTAGTCTTTTGAGTTTATTTAAGACTTCTTTTGAGAGAGAGCTCTTTTGGATATAGAGTGCATCATGTAAAACAGCTTTTGTAGTTTTTGGAAAAACAAGTGCTTTCTCTTGTTTAATTTCCCAAGGCATAAGCGTTTCTTCTAAGAAAGTATTTGCAATATTTTCTCTTAGAATAGAGACCAATTGATAGATTGAAATTTTTGTCACAGTTTGTAAAACATCCCACTGATTTGTAAAAGACTGCATAGTGTCAATATCTATAAAAACTGTTTTATTTTCACTTCTTGAAGTAAAATGCAGTGGCAGAGCAATGAGATTGCCAAGAGCATCAGGGGCTACAAAGTCTTGATTTGGAAACATTCTATCATAACTACCCATATCAATATCACTGCCTATATCCATAGCTTTTGTGATAATAATGTCGCCTAGTTTTCTAGCCTCTTTTGTTTTGATAGGCGTTTCAAAAAAATACCATATATGAATGCCATTTCCAGATTTTGAGATTTCAAAAAGTGGTTTTAAGCCTAAATGCTCTGAAATAGTTTTTATAGCTCTTGCATCTTCTATAAAACTTGCTTTATCCAAATCAATTGCCAAGAACTTTGCCATTGTTTGATTCAAGATTGCATAGGTACCGATTCTCATTTTACCTTCAAGGTGCTGTTGGATTATTTCATTGCTGACTGGAATATAATCATCCCCTTTGAAGCTATAAGTTGCAGGTGCATAGCCTTTTTTAAGACCATCTTTACTCATCCAATATTTTGCAAATACATCACTTCTTCCAATAAAGAGTGATTTAAAAAGTTCTATTTTTTGCTCTTTACTAAAAGGTGAGAGCTGTTCTATGAGTTTTTTGGTTTGAAGTAGCTCAAGTTCAATAGATTGTTTTTCTGATTCTAAAGATTGAAGTTTTTGGTAAAGTTCATGGAGATTCATATCTTACTACTTGATTTAGTACAAAAACCCAAACAACCAAAGAGGTATCTTGTTGCCAAAGCCAACTTCAAGATTATCCGCCACAATGAACGAGTTTTCTAAGTTTTTAATTTGGTTATATTTTTTGCTTTTGCCACCTATCTCAAAAGTATAGGTGTCATTGACTATAAAATCCCCTTTTTTTGAAACTTGAATTTCATAAAGAGCATTTTCTAAAAGTGATGCAAAAAAACTCTCTCTTATGGTGCCAATATCTGAAGATTGACAAAGTGCATTGAACATATTTGGATTATCTAGATAAATTTTTTCCGGTTTTTTGATAATTTCTTCACCTCTTGCATAGGATGAAACCATTCTTATTATTTTCCCGCTAGATAGTGCGCCCAGATAAATATAAAGAGTTTTTATATCAACTTCGCAGGCACTTGCGAGTGTTGTCATGTTTGGTTTATAGGGCAGGGTTGTGCAAAGCATCGTTAATATTTTTTTTATATTTCTAAGTTTTTTTGGGTCTATGTTGTAGATTTTTAGTAAATCTATATCGATAGTTTTATTGATGGCTTCATAGAGTTTGATTTTTGAAGTCTCTGTGTCTTCTAAATAGAATGGATAAAACCCATATTCAAGATACTCTTTGAAATATTTGAGTGGTTTGAGAGTTGATAAAACAGTTGTGGCAAAAGTTGTATGCGAAGTTATAATATCTTCGAGTGTTTGTTTCTCAAACTTTTGATTAGTTTGAATCTCTATATATTCCCTAAAAGAGAGAGTTGGCAAGTAATACTTCAAAGCTCTTCTGCTCAAATCTGCATTATCTAAATGAAGTGCGGATGAGCCTGAAAAAATTATGTTTATCTCTAAAAAATCCCATATAGTTTTTAAATCATTCGCAAAATCTGCTTGAGAGTGAATTTCATCAAAAATAAGAAGTTTTCCTCCAAAACTTGCGAACTCTTTGGCGATATCTAAGATAGTTGTAGAACTCATTAAAGGATGATCAACACTTATATACATCATCTCATTTGGAGTGAGGTTTTGTTTTTTCATAAACTGCAAAAGTAAAGTTGTTTTACCAACACCCTTCGCACCGACAATTCCAATGATTTTATTTTTTAAATTTATTTTATGTAAAAGCTCTCGCTCGTAAGTTGGTGTCGTTTTTGATAAAAAAAGTGATGAATAGACTTGTAAAGATTCTAATATTGACATTGCATATCCTTTATAATTGGGAACATATTACCATATATTGACTTTAAAAATGTAAATGAATTTATGAAATAATTTTAGTGACCGATAGTTATACTTTTTTAAAACGCATCATCAAACAACTTCCACAACCTAGGATACTTCTTACTCTGCACAACAATCGTATAAAACCCAGAGAGTAAAATAGTTACCAAAAGATGTCCATATGCCTCAAACACTACAAGAATAGCTAAACAAATAAATATTACATATACCCCAAAATAATCATAACCCTTATGATTTATCATACTAAAGCCTCCATCTCCATTCGCAGTTTCCCCATTGCAACAAGCACTCTTTTATCTCTTGCTAAAATAACTTCCATCTCATCACTCTTATTGAGCGCATCAAAAATCACAGACTCTTTAAATACTCCCATAGTCTTAATAATCCTAGCTGCTTCATCTAAAAGCTTTTGCGCTTGCAAGGTCATACTGATTCTGTCATAATAGAGTTCTAAAAAATCAAATGTTTGCTTCTTCTCCTCAAACTCAGGAATAGGAAGTTCTGCTAAATTTGCAGAACTTAAAATCTTTCTCTCTTTTGAGCCACAGGTGATTTGCTTATTGAGATACTCTTTAACAAATGGGAGTTGTAGATAGGCTTGCACAAACAGTGGAGTATATTTATTTCTGGCATGTGGAAATTGTATGCGTATCATGCTGTTGTTGCCGACAATTACTTTCTTATATTCACTTCCAACTACCCCAACTTTAAAAACACTTCCTCTATGGGTTAGAACAACATCCCCCTCAAGCAAACGCTGAGAGCCAATGGACGAATAATTCGCAGGACCGAGATACTTAGGATTCTCTGGAACTGTTATAACACCATATGCATCTAAATCATTAAGAGATATTTCATCATATTCACTAAAAGTTCTTGTCTGACCTATTCTTACTTTTGAGATGGTTGCTATTTTTGTGGTTATATCTTTGAGCTTAATAATTTTTGTATTTGGAAATAGTTTTTGTAATTCCTCTTCGAACTTATTCAATGTACTCTCCTTGAATGACTTACAATATTATAACATGGTAGTCTAAAGAAAACTTAAGACTATAATGACTATACTTTTGTAATGACTACTTATTGATTATTTTGGTAGTCTAATAGTTGAAAGACCAAGAGGAGTGAAAAATAAGTATGAAAGTATCGCAAGCTAAAGAGCAGATAAAAATATTCGGCAATAGCACCTATAGTGTAGAAGCGTTTTCAATCAGAGTTGTAGATAATGTAGTTGTAACAATTTTAGCAGAGGAGAGTCACTAATGGAGATGACACCATACAACATTCTAGTGATGACAGCCTTAGTAAGTTTACTTCTTGTGTTTGTGAGCATTTTATCTATGATGTCACAATTATCTGTTGCAGACCATGAAAACAAACCTGAATTTCCAAGGCTAAAAATAGATGTAGGCGTTATTGTATTTGTGCTGATACTTGCATCTGCACTCTATAACACAACCCTCCAAAGTGGAAGAAAATCTTTCAATGAAGGCAAAGAGCTGATGTGTCATCCAGAAGACAAACCAATCATCGTCTCTAAGGCACGCGGGTACAGTAAACGAGATGATTATCTTATCAAAGAGAGTGAAATTATCTCTTTGAGTAGTTGTGAAGTTTTAAAAGAGGAGAAAGAGTAATGGCAAAAAGCAATATTAACAAGCACTCAGAAGTTTCAGATATGTTGGCAATAACTGTAGGTCTTACCCTCATAGTAGTTATCCTTGTAACAGTTCTTTCTGCACTGGGTAATTTTTTTGATAATTTCTACAACAATGACAAGAAAAAAGCGTTTTCAAACAACACTAAGTTTATCTGCACGCCAAACCTGGTGCGAAACAAAGAGTTTTACCATGTGGCTCAAAAAGATGGCTGGGTCATTTACAAAGAGTATTTCAAAAAAGAGGATTTGCTCTTTGAGATAAATAGTTGCAAAGAAGATGAGTAAAAAAAAGGATAGAGCTATGGAACATTTGAGCACACCGCAGATAGCGATAGTAATATTTGGGATAATTATGTTTATCCTTATCCCTTTTCAAGTATGAAAACAAACCAAACAATCAATCAAGGAGTTGAAATTTATGATTACTTATTCACAAAATGAGATGGTTAGCGTAGAGGAATTAGCTCTATCTCTAGATACATACATGAATAAAATAGTTACAGGTGAAGTAGAAAAGATAGCCATTGTTCACAATGATACAATGAGCTCAGTCATGCTCTCTATTGCAGAGTATGAGCGAATGATGCAAGCATCTTCTCTTCTCAAAAACGATCCGGCACTCTCAAAGCTTTTTCAAGAACAAAACAGCACAGTAAAAGAAAAACAGCAACATCCACTCAAACAACTTTACAGCGGTGTAGATATAAAAATCGATGAGGAAGAAAAAGCAATCATCATTAATCCTGTAGGAGAGAGATTTTATAACTCAGGATGTGATGATTTACACACCATCTTTCGTGATGCCTCTATAAGTGTCGATGCAAATGGAAACCTTCAGATACAAGGAGTGCAAACTATTTACAACAAACATTATGATAGTGGATTAAATTATGAAGAGCTACTATGTAAACACCCAGAGCAGCTGATAAAGAAATGCTCATTCTTAGGATTGTTTAGTTACTACAGCGTCGATGGCAGTATGACAAGAGAGATAAAATCTCTCTACTTCTGTGAATACAAAAACTATCAGATTACGCAGAGATGTGAAGTTTTATCCACAGTTGTTGAGGATGCGCGCGAGAAGAAATTTAAAAGCTAAAAAAGGAAATAAAAAATGCAAACAATAGATTATCTCATCATCATGGTAGGTTTGATTCTTATAGCAAGTAGCATAAGTGAGGCTATAGGTTCTACTAAAAAAGTTATCTATAAGAGAATAAGCTGCAAAGAAGAGACTCTAGATGCACTCCAAAAACGCATCACGGCACTCGAAGAGAAACTTGACATGCATTCCCACATGCCAACAATAGTGAGTAAATAATGGAAAATACAACAGTAGGCTTTATGCTGATTGGCATTTTGATAGCAGTGCTCTTTATTGGATTAATACTTTTAAAAAAAGATGAAAAAGTTAAGAATGCAAAAAAAGAGAAAGAGAAAGAGGAATACAGACAAAGCAGTATTAAAAAATACAAACAAGAGGAGATGGTCTCACAAGATGCTTTTGCAAAAGAGATAACACACTATGTCAGTGCATTAACCTCCAGCGAAGTGAACAGAATGATTCTCACTAAAGAGGAACAACCAGAAGCAGTGGTTCTTTCTATTGTAGAGTATGAGAGTATGAAAGAACTAGCCGATGAATACATCGAATATATGGAGTGTGCCAGAATCATTACAGAGTGTAACCCTGATGGTAAAACCAGAGGAGTAGCATTTGATATTGATGCGTATTATGCAAAAAGAATGGCAACGAACAAAGTACAAGAGAGTATTGATGCACAAGAGGCAGAGAGGTGGAGTGATGGTGCTAACATTGCTTCGCAGAATGAAGAGTATTTAAAGTTTGTAAAAGAGGAATAGCTATAAGAGTACTATAATGTAATTCATGGTCAACTGTTAGTAAAAATACCATGAGAGATTCGAGTAATTCATCTCAAAATTTTGAATTTACTGACATAAAATGCACAGATGGAACAAAGAGGGTTATATAATCGAAATCGATTGATGGAGATTAAAGTGTTTGCAATGCTGCGTCTGCCTTTTACTAAAGAAGCATTTTATTTGAAGATGGAGGAATCTTTTGCCGCGAAAAATCATGAATAAAGACGATACTGTCAGTCAATTGAAAGTTTTCAGAATATTATATGCAGCTAGTAATTGAAAAATTATATAGAACTTGCAATTTACAAAATATATAAATATTCATAAAAAAATTTAGGTTGGAAATAGGTTGGAAAGATAATTTTAATCGTAAACTTAAAGTAAGTGATTTTTATAAGAAAAAGTGATAATTATTGGTTGCGGAAATAGGATTTGAACCTATGACCTACGGGTTATGAGCCCGTCGAGCTACCGTGCTGCTCTATTCCGCGTTATGTCCTATAAATAGGGGTTTGAAGAGTTTTGTGGATGGGGTGAAGGGATTCGAACCCCTGAATACTGGTACCAAAAACCAGTGCCTTACCGCTTGGCGACACCCCAACATTTTGAAGAGTAAAAAATTGGTTGCGGAAACAGGATTTGAACCTATGACCTTCGGGTTATGAGCCCGACGAGCTACCGAACTGCTCTATTCCGCGATACATATTAAAAGCTAATTAGTTCTTTTAACGGAGCGGAATTATAGGTTAAATATCTCTCTTTGTCAAGTAATGCATGGTAAAATTTACAAATATGGTTTGAACTCTTTTTAATTAAAATTTTTATATAATCAAAACCAAATTATTAAAAAGAGAATTTATGACACCTACGCAAAGAGTATTAGAAGCTATATCAGAGATTAAAAAAGGAAATATGGTCATCATGGTAGATGATGAAGACAGAGAAAATGAGGGGGATTTAGTTTATGCTTCTGCGTTTTCAACACCTGCACATGTGAACTTTATGGCTACACATGCCAGAGGTTTAATTTGTGTTGCACTTAGCAAATCAATTGCGACGAGACTTGAATTAAACCCGATGGTTAGCTCAAATACATCTTCTTATGAAACGGCTTTCACAGTTTCAGTTGATGCCAAAAATGCATTAACAGGTATATCTGCGCACGAGAGAGATGAAACTATTAAAATTTTAGCAAATCCTATCAGTCATGCAACGGAGCTTGTAAAACCAGGGCATATTTTTCCTCTCATAGCAAAAGATGGTGGAACGCTCATTCGAACTGGACATACGGAAGGTTCAGTGGATTTATGTCGTTTAGCGGGTCTTAGTGAGTCATCAGTTATTTGTGAAATCATCAAAGAAGATGGAACTATGGCAAGACGCGATGATTTAGATATTTTCGCTGATATGCATAGTCTTAAAACAGTTTTTATATCTGATATAGTTGAGTATCGCTTAGCAAATGAGAGATTAGTTAAAGAAACACAAGTTGAGGAGATAGAATTTTTTGGTGTAAAAGTGAATCAACATACATTTCAAGACCATGACAATGTTGAACATACTGCCATAGTATTTTATAAAGCTGGTGCAATTGCAAATGTGAGAGTTCACAATGTAATCTCAGATAGGGAACTTCTTTTAAATCAAGCTAAGTACAACAATTTGATAAACTCTATAGAATATTTAAAACAAAATAGCGGAGTTTTAGTGTTTATAAATAAACCAAATCACCAAGACAATGCAGCAATGAAAGAGTTTGGAATTGGTGCGCAGATACTTAAATTTCTTGGAATATCTAAAATGAATCTTATAACTTCATTAAAACAGACCGACTTTGTAGGTTTGAGCGGTTTTGGCTTAGAAGTGAATGAAGTTGTAACTATTTAATTTTATTTTACAATGAGGGAATTAAACATTTTGATTGGTCATGAAACAAAAGCTTTAGTTTTTTCTCTTGTTGTTCATTTTTTACTTCTTTGCACTTATTTGTTTTATTTTTATGAACAAAAAAAAGTGCCTCACGAACCTATTTTTATCCCTTTAAATCTTTTAGCATATCAACCACCAGCTCCATTGCAACCTATGGTAGAAGCAAAAGAAGTTATAGAATCTAAATCAGAGCCAAAGCCAGAGCCAAAAAAAATCGAAAAAGTTTTACCTACAAAAAAACATGTAGAACAAGTTGTGCAGATGAAAGCTCAAAAACCCGTAGAAGAAGCTATAAAACCAATTGAAAAAGAAATAATTGAAGAAGTTATAACACCATCTTCCATAAAAGAAGAAAAAGTAGATAAACAGAAGATGATTGTAGAGCAACAAGAGAAGTTTATACAAACAAATTTTTCTCTTATTAGAGATATGGCTTTAGCAAATTTAATTTATCCAAATACGGCTAGAAGAATGGGATGGAGCGGTATTGTGGAGGTTCGATTAGTGATAGATACGGATGGAAAACTGCTTGAAGCAATTGTAGTAAAATCCTCAGGTCGAGAGTTATTGGACACTACAGCACTTGAATCGGTACTCTCTTTAAAAGATAAAGTTTTACCAAAACCTCAAAGTGTTTCAACGATTATTTTACCAATAGCATTTAGTTTAAAATAATTTCCACATGCCAAAGAGTACGGCATGTGGAAATTATATAAGAGTGGCGAAAAATCCTATAAAAACTTGAAATTAGCTACAATCTAACAAAAATAAAATCGAGAAAAAAATGAAAAAAAATTTTAACAGATTTTTAGTTTTGCTTTTTATTTGTGTATCTTTTTTAGATGCGCAGATGTTAAGCAGAACAAAAGTGGGGATGGGGACTTTTATAACTCTCTCTCTTGAAGAAAAAAATAAAAACTCCATTGAAGAGGGTTTTAGCATTATGAAAGATGTTGAACTCGCTCTATCTTCCTACGATATAACTGCTCAGATATACAAATTAAATCACAATAAAAAAACAGACATAAACCAATATACCTATGAAGCCCTCTCTTTAAGTAAAAAATATTATGAGCAGACGGATGGATATTTTGACATAACTGTTGGCTCTATTACAGAAGATTTGTATAGATTTGGTGCAAACCAGAGAGTTCCACATGCCAAAGAACTTGAAGATGCTCATGTGAATTTTAAAGGTCTGTTTTTTAACAAAAGAGAGGCTTCTTTAGATGAAAATATCAAAGTAGATTTGGGCGGTATGGGCAAAGGTTTTGGAGTGGACAAGGTAGCAGAGTATTTTAAAAGTAAAAATATCACTAAAGCCGTAATAGCTGCAAGTGGGGATATACGATGTCTTGATGCATGTCATATAGATGTTCAAAACCCACATGCCGAGAATTATTTAGCGAGCTTTGATACCTTAAATAAAGAGACAGGTGTAAGTACGAGCGGAAATTACCAAAGATATGTCGAATCTACAGAAAATAATCATCTTATAAATCCAAAACAAAAAAAGCCTGCGCAAAATTTTAGTTCCATTACACTCATTTCCCACATGCCAAGCAGTGACTTGGATGCGTATGCGACGGCTGCGAGCGTCATGCCAAAAGAGAAAACTTATATTTTTTTAGAGTCAATGCCGATAGCGTATATCATTTTAGAGAGTGACACAAAACTGATTGTTAGTAAAAATATCAACGAATTCGTTAAAAATTTAAAGATATACTAATAGAGTTCTTGCAAAACTCAGATTACTTCGTCATTCTTCCTCGCAATGACGGTCATTGCGAACGAAGTGAAGCAATCTAAGAAGAGAGTTTTGCAAGAAATCTAATGTAATAAAGTATGTTCTATTAAGATTTTCAAACCAATTCCAATAAGAACAATACCGCCTAATTTTTCAGCTTTATCCTCTAGATATTCACCGCCTCTTGAGCCGATAAAAACCCCAATATAGCCGAATATAAAGGTCACTACACCGATAATTATCATGGATAGATAAGGATTTAGTTGAAGTAGATTTAGAGTAAAACCTGCTGCCATGGCATCTATGCTTGTAGCTATTGCTAAGATGAGAAGTACTTTGTTTGTAATGATTGCAATTTCATCTTCCGTATTCTCACCAAAACTCTCATAAAGCATTTTTCCACCTATGATACTGAGTAAAATAAAGGCAACCCAATGGTCAATAGATTCTATATAAACACCAATTCCAAGGCTGGCAATATAACCAAATAGCGGCATCAGAGCCTGAAAAAAACCAAAAAATAGAGCGGCTTTAAGGGCTAGCGTTTTGTCAAAATATTTATTTTTAACACCAAGACCGATGGAAACAGCAAATGCATCCATACTAAGAGCGAAAGAGAGCAGAAAAACTTCCAACATGATTAAAATTTCCTATCTAAATTTTATTTGCGCAATACTATCAAAAAGAAGATATAAAACAATCGGAATAAGACCCATAAAAATAAAAAATGAGATGATTTTCAGGTAAATAAATATTTCAGAGATATTGATTATAAGAAACGGAGTGAAGCTTTCAAAAAATTGAGAAATGAATAGAGTGTAAAGCAACACCTTTACAAATGTACTGTTTCTAAATTTTGTGAAGATTAAAAAATGCAAAATAATCATAGATAAAAGAGCAAAACCAAAGATGTGCGGCAGAGCCAGTTTTAAAATACCGACATTTGTTTTAGCAGCGACAAACAGCTCTTTATTGCCCATATAGTAAGCCAAAGCTCTTTGTGCGTCAAAGCCTATTTTGGACTCAAAAATCATATATCCACTTCCTAATAAAAGAAGTGTAAATAGAGCAAAATAAAGAATAGAGATTTTATATGCTCTATGCATAACGCAGTCTTTTGAGAGAATAGAGCGTACTTATGAGTGCTAAAATATGCCAGATAAAAAAAGTTGCAACATAAATGTTTATAAAGTCAGAGCTGAGAAAATAGGCAAGAGGCAAACTAATGAGTGAAGTAATCGCACTCATCATCATTAGATTGACTATAACTATAGCACTTTTTGAAGCTTTACTTAGCCGAATATAAACGGTGCTTAGAGTAAATAGAATCATCATAATAAAAAAGATTTCCACATGCCAGAACTCTAAAAATGATGCTTTATTTATTGGGTCTATAAACTGTTCTTCATTTCCAAAGAGTGTTGCGTGTATGGCATGTGGAAATATTCCAAAATTACTATATTTTACAATAAAATCTGACAGAAGATAGAGCAGGGTGAAAAAGAGCAAACCTGATAAAATCGGCTTCATCATGCTGTCTTGATTTAAATCTTTAATGATGGTGAACTTCATTATTTCTCTTTTAGAACCGTGTTATAAAAAGCAAAGGCTATTCGTGAGCCATCTACGGCACTTCTAGCTGAGAGCGTCGCACCTGTTATAGTCGGAATCTCTTTAGAAATTCTTAACATTTGAGTCGTCTCAATATTTTGAAACTGTGAACTCCACTCTTTGGATGGCAAATATTCAATAGGTTCATTAAAAGCTATGATTTCTATGCTTTTTAATAGAGACTCTTTAGTAATTATGTAAAGAATCACTGCATTTTTTGAACGAACTTGTTTGCTAATTAAAATTCCATAGCCAAGAATTTTATTATCTGCTACGGCTTTGAAGACTCTAAATATTTTAGTATCTAGTGCCACTTTTGCTTCTTGACTTATGCTACTCTCTTGTTCTGAGGAGAGTAAAATATCATTTTTGCTTATTTCGCTGTTTTGTCCATAAGCATATTTCATTGCATCTATTGGAGAGGTTAAGATTTCTGCACTCAAAGGAAGTGCAAAAACCAGAATAATGTATATAAAGAATTTTTTCATAATTTCTCTTTTTAAAAAATAAAGCCCATGGACACATTTGTTATTTGGTCGTCAATCGTCCCTTGGCTTTTCATCGCATAATTTAATTTTAACACAACCTGCTCATGAGGAAAAAAGTTGACACCCATAGTTGTCGTCTGTGTTGAATCGCCTGAAGTTCCATCAGCTCTTTTTTCCTCTGCATTCAAGCTCTCATACTGCACAAACAGTGGTAAAGAATATGTTGATGATGTTAAGGAAAGTATATCATAACTCAAGTTTATATAACCACCCTGAGCACTTTTCACAGCATCAGTTGCAATGTTAGAAGCCGAAGAACGCGTTGCTTGTGAATATACTCCATAAACTCTAGCACCGCTATTTTTATAATCTAAGTGAATATCATATATGGATGTATCTGACTTTACACCATCTGTTGAAGGTCCATAATAAGCCGAAGCACCTACTAAAAGCCCATTTATTCCTGTATAGTCCAATCTTGCCGCAAAACCAAGGTTAGGATTTGATCTCTCCACTGGACCACCGCGCCCTTCTCTAATCCATTCTTTCCCATTTACATTTGTTTTTAAGGCGCTAACCGCTGCAAAATTGTATGTTAAATTATTTATAATGTTACCATATGCCATTGCACCTGTCTCAGTCCAAGTTGAAGGTATAATGTATTTTTCAGTGTCTGGGCGTTCAACTGTATTGTAGAGTGTAGGTTCGTGTTTTTGGTTGATAAGTCCCATTGGTATGATAAAATTACCAGCTCTAATGTTTACATTTTTGTTGATTAAATAGTCAAGATACATAAATTCAACTACGACTTCATCACCTGCATTTCCTCCACGATCTACACCTCCGCCCTCAAATTCAATTTCAGTATTTAAAATTATATTGTCACTAAATTTATAACCGATGTATGGAACAAATTTAGTTCCAGCCAATGTTGAACCTTTACTACTGTCATTATTATTTGTGTACATTACCTCACCATAACCGCCAATGGAAAGAGGAGATTTTGAATAGTACACTTTTGACGCTGCACTTCCTAAACCACTATATGATTTTTCCGTATCTACTGTAGTGTAACTAGAACCCGTTTTTAAGTCACTTGTTTCTTCTACAAGTGTTTGTGTCATTGCACGAAGTTCTTTCATCTCTTTTTTTAACTGAGCTATTTCAGATGCATCATCTGCATAAATAGAACCTGAGAATGCCAATGCCGTAATTAAAGCTAACGATAGTTTTGATGGTGTCATTTTAAATCCTTTTTTATTTATGATAAATACTATCATAATCATTTGTTTTGAAGAATTGTATATTATTTTTTTTCAAATGTCAATAGTTTTGATAATCATTTTCATGTAAGATGTATTTATCCTCCTTTTTTATAATACTAAAAGTTGAAAATCAGCTATAATAAATAAAAAAATAAGATAGAGAAAAAATGAGAGAAATTTTTAACAGAATGGAAGACAAAAGTCTTATAAACATAGAAGTTGATGTTGATGCGGGTGATTTTAAAGAGGGCAATCCATGGTTATTTAGTATTTTTATAAAGTATGATGCACTCAATCAAAATATAGATGGTTATGAAGAGTTTTTAGAGACGAAAGAGTCTCTTATCATTGCTCTTGAGCATGAAGAAAAAGCGAAATATGTTGGTAACAGAGTTGTAGATGGTTGGAGTGAGTTTTATTTTTATGCACCTGATTCTAAAGAACTGAACGCTATTGTTGCAAAAATTTTAACACCTACAAATTATGTTTATGAGAGTAATGTTGTACGAGATACGAAATGGAGTTTTTATGAGCTTCAACTCACTCCAACAGAGTTAGAATCGCATCACATTCAAAGTGCGCAAATCCTATTTTTACTAGAAGAAGAGGGAGATGATAACACTATTGCTAGAGAAATCGAGCATTATGCGGTGTTTGACACAAGCACGCAAAAAGAGAGATTTATAATTAGCGCTATGGACATTGGGTTTACATTTAAAGATGATATTGCCAACGATGAGTATGAACACGGAGTGGCTTTAGTTAAAATCCACATGCCAACAGAAGAAGAACTAAAAAAAGTTGTTGAAGAGTTGTATGCACTTATCAAAAAAGAACATGGCTTTTATGAGGGCTGGAGTACGACTTTAGCAAATGATGAAGAAGAAAATAGCTAAAAAATGAGAAAAATCTTTGCAATAACTGGATTTATAAACTATCTCATAGTTATTTTTTTAAATGCTTTTACGGATTTAGGTCATAAAATCATCATTCAAAACACTGTTTTTAAAGTTTATGATGGGCAGATGCAGATAGTTTTAACTGCAATTGTAAATGCTCTTATACTTCTTCCTTTTATCATGATGTTTTCTCCCTCAGGTTTTTTAGCCGATAAATTTCCAAAAAATAAAATCATGGAATACGCTTCTATTTTTGCGATACTTATTACCCTTTTTATCACATTATCCTACTATCAAGGGTGGTTTTACACAGCGTTTGCTATGACTTTTTTACTTGGAGTTCAAGCTGCTATTTATGGACCTGCAAAGTATGGATACATAAAAGAGTTAGTTGGAAATGAATTTATAAGTTCAGGCAATGGAGCAGTTCAAGCGGTCACAACAGTTGCTATTTTGGGTGGAATTATTTTTTATACTGTTTTGTTTGAGGGCTTATTAGATAATAGTTTTCAAACAAAAGAGGATATTTTGCAACTCATAGCTCCTCTTGGTTGGCTTTTGGTTGTAAGTTCGATTGTCGAGTGGTTTTTAACTTCAAAACTTCCAAATAAAATGCTACAAACATCCCAGAAAAAATTTCAATATGCAAGATATATAAAAGGTGCCTATTTAGTAAAAAATTTGCACATTATGAGAAGAAAAAAAGAAGTTTTTGAAGCTATTATAGCTCTGAGCCTTTTTTGGTCTATCTCTCAGGTTGTTTTGGCTGTATTTGGCGAGTATGCAAAGAGTGAACTTGGAGTTACAAATACAATCTTTGTTCAAGGTGTTATGGCACTCGCTGGTATCGGTATCGTCATAGGTTCTATTATGGCGGCAAATTTTTCCAAGTATTACATCAATATAGGTTTAGTAGTTGTAGGTTCAGTTGGAATTACTCTTTTGGTTTTTCTCATTCCTTTTGTGCAATCTATGAGTTTAATGGCTCTTATGTTTACACTTTTTGGAATTTTTGCAGGTTTACTCATGGTTCCACTCAACGCACAAATCCAATTTATCACACCAAGAGTTCATTTGGGAACTGTGTTAGCAGGAAATAATTTTGTACAAAATATTTTTATGTTCTCATTTTTAGTTTTAACAACCCTTTTTGCATACTTTGGAATGAATGCTGAAATACTTTTTTATCTTATGTCTTTTGTAGGTTTGTATCTTTTTCTCATGCTTTATAAACGCTACTCTGTTATGACTTTTTGGGCGATAATAGAGCTTGTTTTTAGAATGAGACATAACTATAAATTTGTAGGCTTAGAAAATATTCCACATGCCAATGCCGTATTACTTTTAGGAAATCATGTAAGCTGGATAGACTGGATTATCTTACAGCTTGGAGTAGAAAGAAGAATCAATTTTATGATGGATAAAGAGATATACAACTGGAGGGGTTTTCACACGATTTTTAAAAAAGGTGAAGCGATACCACTCTCTCAAAAAGCCTTTAAAGATGCGTTTAAAGAGGCTTACAATAGACTCAAAAAGGGTAAAGTCGTTGCACTTTATCCTGAGGGCGAGATAGCTATGACTTCAGATATTGCTCTATTTAATAGAGGCTATGAACTTATACCAACTGATTATGAGGGTGTTATAATTCCATTTTTCATCGATGGAATTTTTGGAAGTATTTTTTCAAAATATAAGCCAGAAATGAAGAAGAATTTTTTTGCAAGAAGAGAGATAACGGTCTATTTTGCTCCGCCAGTTTCAAGAGATACAAAAGCAGATGAACTACAAAAAATTATACAAAAAATGAAGGATAAATATGAAACTAAATAAACCCAAGCATTCACTCTTTAGAAACGGAATGTACGCCGTAGAAGGCTTTATAGACATAACAAAAAATGAGACATCGTTCAAATGGCAGCTTTTAATGTTTTTTGTTATGGGTATTGTGGCGTGGAATTTGCCGATTAGTTTTGGATATGCAAGTATTCTTTTCTTGTCTCTTTTTATCCCTGTTTTAGCAGAAGTTACAAACAGCTCTATTGAGAGAGTTGTCGATTTGGTAACAACGGAGTATCACATACTTGCAAAACAGGCAAAAGACGCTGGAGCAACTTTGGTTTTGCTCAGTTTGATTTTAACAGCAGGTATTTGGATTACAGTTTTATTACAGGCATTTGAACTCGTTTAAATGTTTAAAAATAATATATTAGTATAATACCGCAATTATTTTTTGGAGAAATTTTTTATGAAAACAACATTGATTATCGGCGCAGGTGGAGTAAGTAGAGTAGTTGTACATAAGTGTGTGCAAAATGCAGATGTATTTGGCAAGATTGTATTGGCAAGTAGAACTCTTAGTCGATGTGAAGTTATAAAAAGTGAACTTCCACATGCCAACATTGAGATAGCAACTGTTGATGCAGACAACACAGACGAAGTGATAAAACTCATCAACTTACATAAGCCAGATATCCTGATAAATGTGGCACTTCCGTATCAAGATTTAACAATCATGGATGCGTGTATTGCAACAAAAACTCCTTACCTTGATACTGCAAATTATGAACATCCAGATGAAGCAAAGTTTGAGTACAAACTTCAGTGGGAAAGAGATGCGAAGTTCAAAGAAGCTGGAATTATGGGGCTTTTAGGAAGCGGTTTTGACCCTGGGGCTACAAATGTATTTTGTGCTTATGCGCAAAAACACTACTTTGATGAGATTCATACAATCGACATCCTAGACTGTAACGCAGGTGACCATGGCTACGCTTTTGCAACCAACTTCAACCCTGAAATCAACCTCAGAGAAGTCTCTTCAAAAGGGCGTTATTGGGAAAATGGAAAGTGGATTGAGACTGAGCCGATGGAGATTAAAATGGTTTGGGATTATCCTGAAGTGGGCGAAAAAGATAGTTATTTGCTTTACCATGAAGAGATGGAATCTTTGGTTTTAAACATCAAAGGGCTTAAACGCATCCGATTTTTTATGACATTTGGACAGAGTTATTTGACACACATGAAGTGTTTAGAAAATGTTGGAATGTTGGGAATTGAGCCAATTGAACACAAGGGAATGAAAATCGTTCCTATGGAATTTCTAAAAACTCTTCTTCCAGACCCAGCTTCTCTTGGTCCTCGAACAAAAGGCAAAACGAACATCGGCGTAGTTGTTGAGGGTATCAAAGATGGAAAACCAAGAAAGATTTATATCTACCAAGTAAAAGACCATGAAGAGTGCTTCCGTGAGACAAACGCTCAAGGCGTCTCTTATACAACGGGCGTTCCTGCTATGATTGGTGCGAAACTTATGTTAAAAGGCATTTGGAGCGGAGTTGGAGTGTTTAACATGGAACAACTAGACCCTGATGCTTTTATGGAAGAGATGAACACACAAGGGCTTCCTTGGCAAGTAAAAGAGCTGTAAGTTTTTTTATAATAATAGACTTCTTGCAAAACTTAGATTGCTTCGTCGTTCCTCCTCGCAATGACGGTCATTGCGAGCAAAGCGAAGCAATCTTATGAGAGAGTTTTGCAAAAAGTTTAATTTAGTTTATTGATATTAAATTATTAGTTCGTTTTAGTGCGTAACATCAGCTAAAAGGATTCATGTGTATTTTGCTATTTTAAATTTTGCTCTCTCCGCTCTTATTGGTGTAGTTGGCATAATGACTTTACGCAAAGTAAGTACACCACATGAAGTGATTTTTGCCTCCTTACCTCTACTTTTTGCCATGCATGAGTTTACTCAAGGGTTTGTCTGGCTTGGAATTTATGGTCTTATTGAAGCAAGAGCCTTAGAAATTGCCGAGTCAATTTATGTTTTTTACGCCCAAGGTCTGTTGCAGTTTATCATTCCATTGGCAATCTGGCTCATAGAACCAAAAGGGTTAAGAAAAAATTTAATTGCAATACTTATGATTATGGGTGCTTTATTGTCAATTTATACCATGTGGGGGCTTTCATTTGAACCTACATCAGTCTCTCTAAAAGATGGTTTACTCTATTATGTAAATCCTACGACAGATCATCATTGGGTTGCAATTATATATATTTTGACAACTGGGGGCTCTTTGATTTTAAGTGAAAAGATTCCTATTCAACTTTTTGGATGGTTAAATATAGTGGGAATAAATTTAGTTTATTGGCTTAAACCTTTAGCGCTTACATCACTTTGGTGTCTTTATGCCGCTGTTGTAAGCACCGTTTTATATTTATATTTTGTTAAACGACGCATAGCATTTCTTGAATTGCTGAAGAAAAATGAAAACCAATGGGGTAGTCAGTTTGAAGGGGAATTAAATAGACTCGTAAAATACTACCCTAAATTTATAAGTAAAAACAGATAAAAAATTAGTAAAAAGAGTGATACAATGGATATAAACAGTATAAAAACACCTTGTTATGTTTGCGAGGAAGAGCTTTTAGAAAACAATCTCAAACTCCTTGATTATGTACAAAAAGAGAGTGGGGCGAAGATAATCTTGGCTCTTAAAGGTTTTGCCATGTGGAGTACATTTCCTCTTGTGTCAAAATACCTCAAAGGGTGCACTTCAAGTGGACTTCATGAAGCAAAATTGGCGAGAGAAGAGTTTTGTAAATATAATCCACATGCCGAGGTTCACACCTATTCTCCAGCTTTTAAAGAAGAAGATATCGACGAAATCGCTCGAATTTCCGACCACATAGTTTTTAACGCACCGAATCAACTTTTTAAATTTAAAGAGAGAGTCAAAGAGATAAATCCACATGCCGAACTTTCTTTGAGAATAAACCCTGAAGTCTCCTCTTCGCCAAAAGATATTTACAATCCATGTGGCATTTATAGCCGCTTGGGTACTACTCTTGCGAATTTTGATGAGAGCGTTTTAGAGCATGTGGATGGACTCAATTTTCACGCACTATGTGAGCAAAATGTAGATGCGCTTGAAGAAGTTTTGGTGGCTTTTGAAGAGAAATTTTCAAAATACTTTAAAGGTTTAAAATATATCAATTTCGGTGGTGGACATCACATAACCAAAAAAGGGTACGATGTTGAAAAACTCATTCGTCTCATTAAAGAGTTCAAAGCAAAATACGATGTTGAAGTTTATTTAGAGCCGGGAGAAGCGGTCGGTTGGCAGACAGGATTTCTAATCGCAACTGTTTTAGATGTTTTTGAAAATGGCATGAGCGTCGCTATTTTAGACACTTCTGCAGAAGCCCACATGCCAGACACTTTGGCTATGCCGTATCGTGCAGATGTTCGAGGAAGTGGTGAGGCAGGGGAGAAAAAATACACCTACCGTTTTGGCAGAAACACCTGTTTAGCAGGGGATATTATGGGTGATTACTCTTTTGATGCACCGTTAAAAATCGGCGATAAAGTTATCTTTGAAGACCAAATCCACTACACTTTTGTGAAAAATACTACTTTTAATGGTATAAAACTCCCGTCATTAGCCATTTATAGAAAAGATGGCTCATTGGATGTTGTTAAAGAATTTGACTATACAGATTACAGAGGAAGATTGTCATGAAATCTGTTGTGCGTCAGGTTCTCACTCTTCCAGTCATTGTCATTGCGATGGGATATTTTGTAGATATTTACGATTTGATTTTATTTGGGGTGGTGCGAGTTGCAAGTTTAACAGAACTTGGACTTGACAAAGAAGCTATAACTCTTTGGGGGTCAATAATCCTCAATGCGCAAATGTCTGGAATGCTTATCGGCGGGATTCTTTGGGGCATTTTAGGAGATAAAAAAGGGCGTTTATCGGTGCTTTTTGCTTCGATTATCCTCTATTCGGTTGCCAATTTCCTTAATGCTTTTGTAACCAATGTTGAACAGTATGCACTTTTGCGTTTTATTGCAGGGATTGGTTTGGCTGGAGAGCTTGGTGCTGGAGTAACGCTTGTCGCTGAGATTTTGCCAAAAGAGTTGCGTGGATATGGGGTTATGAGTATTGCCGCATTCGGAGTGCTTGGTGTTGTAGCCGCAAATCTTGTTACAGAACATTTTGCGTGGCGCAACGCTTATATTATCGGCGGAGTGCTCGGTTTTATGCTTCTTGTGTTGAGATTTCGAGTCAAAGAGTCGGCAATGTTTGAGCATCATGCGAGTGATGATGTCAAACGGGGTCATTTTTTTGGACTTTTTACACATAAAAAACTCTTTAGCAAATACATTAAAGCGATTGTCATCGGAATGCCTCTTTGGTATGTGGTTGGGGTTTTAGTCATGTTTTCACCTGAGTTTGCAAAAGCCCTAGCTATTAGTGGAGATGTGACTGCGGGTCAGGCTCTTATGTACTGCTATATCGGGCTTTCGATAGGCGATTTAGCGAGTGGATATCTTTCACAACAGATGAAAAGCCGTAAACGCGCATACACTATTTTTATGATTTTATCAGTTGTTAGTGTGCTTTATTATTTTACTCTTTCAGGCGTGACTGCCTCTTCTTTTTATACCGCAATATTTTTACTTGGTGTGTTCTGTGGCTACTGGGCACTTTTTATTACGATGGCGGCAGAGCAGTTTGGAACAAATATCCGTGCAACCGTGGCAACCACAGTTCCAAATTTTGTTCGAGGTTCTGTAGTGCCGATTACCTCTAGTTTTATGCTTCTTAAAGGAAGTTTTGGTGTTTTAGGTTCTGCTGCAGTCGTTGGCTTAGTAGTATTTTTTATTGCTTTAACTGCACTCTATTTTACGCGTGAAACTTTTCATGAAGATTTGGATTATATCGAAGCGTAAAAGTGTAATATTACGCTTGTTTTAAACTTCTTAAAGTGATATATGGGCATAATTTGCAATCGTTTCGTAACTAAATAATTAGACTTCTTACAAACCCAAGATTGCTTCGTCATTCTTCCTTGGCACATGACCGTCATTGCGAACGAAGTGAAGCAATCTAAAAATGGGTTATGCAAGAAGTCTATTGCATTAGAAATTTTGCTTAATATTAAATTTTAGGATAATTGCATGTCTGTACTTTGGGAAGCTCTCAATAATGTCAACACTATCACCATTGGTTTATTACTTCTATCGTTAGCTATCGCTCTCTTTTATGAGATGATTAACGGTTTTCATGATACTGCGAACGCGGTTGCAATGATTATTTATACAAATTCAATGGAAGCAAAATATTCCGTTATTATGTCGGGAATAATGAACTTTTTAGGTGTTCTTTTGGGCGGTATCGGTGTTGCTTATGTTATCGTTCATTTATTACCGCTAGATATCATGGTCGCATCCAATCAAAATGCGACATTGGTTATGATTTATTCTTTGCTTATTTCTGCAGTTATATGGAATTTTGGGACATGGTATTTTGGTTTGCCAGTTTCTAGTTCACATTCACTCATCGGATCTCTTATCGGAGTCAGCACTGTATTTGGTGTTATGCATGGTTTTGAGCTTTCACAAAGTGTGAATTGGAAAGCATTATATGGTGTTTTGACTGCATTGGCTCTTTCTCCACTTTTGGGATTTGGTTTTGCATTTTTGCTTATGAAAGCGATGCGAAAATTTATTCATAATCCAAAGTTTTACAAAACACCAGATAACGAAGTGAAAAGAAAACGCCCAAATTTTTGGATGCGTATGGGAATCATTGCGACGGGTGCTGGTGTTAGTTTTGCACACGGTTCAAATGATGGGCAAAAAGGAATCGGTATTATTATGATTATTCTTATTGGAATACTACCGACTTATTACGCACTCGATATGAATTCACATCAATATAAAATTCAGCAAACTCGCGATAGTGCAGAAAATTTGGCAAAATTTTACGCTGAAAATAATGAAGTTTTGAATAAGCTCGTGAGTGAAAAACATCTGATTAGTGCGCTTAAAGTAAAAAATACGATTTCGGAGTGTAATGTGAATGAAGTTTATGCTACGACTTCTTTGATTGCTACTAAGCTTGATGGTATTAAATCATACACGGAACTCTCAGCGCAAGATCGTTGGAGTGTTCATACAGCAATTTTATGTTCGGATAACTTTTTTGGTCAAGTAGAAAAAACATATTTGATTACGGACAAAGATAAATCAGACTACATTTCAACGCAACGAAAACCTATGCTCTTAGCAACAGAATATGTTCCAACTTGGGTAATTATAGCGGTTGCATTTGCTTTGAGTATCGGAACGATGATAGGTTATAAAAGAATTGTCCATACAATTGGTGAAAAAATCGGAACACAACCGATTAGTTATATGCAAGGTACGGTTGCACAAGCAATGGCAATGATGACAATTTTATTGGCAAACTTTGCCCATGCTCCGGTTAGTACAACGCATATCGTATCGAGTGCCGTTGCTGGATCTATGGTTGCAGAACCTGAAGGCGGGGTACAAAAAAGTATGGTAAAGACTATTGTACTGTCATGGATTTTCACCTTGCCAGTAACTGCATTACTTAGTTCAGGAATTTATTACTGTCTCAGTTTTATCGCGAAATAAAGTTATTTTTAAATAGACTTCTTGCATAACCCTATAAACTATAATGTGTCCCACAAACTGCTTGGCATGTGGAAATTTCCACATGCCAAGGATTCAATAGAAAAGTCATATTAAGACAGTTTCACTATAATAAAATTTATAAAATATAGGTAACATTTATGAGCGCACAACCTTTTACCCATCTCCATCTTCACACTGAATATTCACTTTTAGATGGTGCGAACAAAATTTCAAACCTTGTTTCTCGTTTAAAAGAGCTTGGTATGACCTCTGTGGCTATGACGGATCACGGCAATATGTTTGGTGCGATTGATTTTTATCAGCAGATGAGTAGTGCAGGGATTAAGCCTATTATCGGGATGGAAGGGTATATTCACAATGGCGATACGCTGGATGATAAGAGTACAAAACAAAGATTTCACATCTGTTTGTATGCTAAAAATCAAAAAGGGTATGAGAATCTTATGTACCTTTCATCCAAGGCTTTTATAGATGGTTTTTACTACTATCCTCGTATAAATAAGCACGAACTTCGCGAACATTCAGAGGGACTCATCTGTACTTCTGCCTGTCTTCAAGGGGAAGTAAGCTGGCATCTCAACACTGCAAACGAGAGAAATGTAAGAAACGGTGCTTTGGGGTATGAGGGTGCAAAAGTGGTGGCACTTGAATACAAAGAGATGTTTGGAGAGGATTTTTATCTTGAACTTATGCGTCATGGCATAGGCGACCAACTTTTTATCGATGACCAAGTGCTTCGTATCGCAAATGAGACGAACATAAAAGTAGTCGCTACAAATGACACGCATTACACCTATCCTGGGGATGCGCAATACCATGAAGCTTTTATGTGTATCGGGATGAATAAACTCTACGATGACCCAAAGAGAATGCGTCACTCTGTACATGAGTTTTACCTCAAATCACCAGAGCAGATGGCACGGCTTTTTGCAGATATTCCTGAAGCATTAGCACACACACAAGAGATAGTAGAAAAGTGTAACTTAAAACTAAAACTAGGTGACCCAACTCCACCAAACTTCAAGTTTACTCCAGAGTATTCAAAAAATGATGGACTTGAGATAGATTATAAAGATGATGCACCACTTGCTGATGACGCTTCAAAAGATGAAAAAAGAACTTGGAAAAGTAGTGCGGATAAAAACGATGCGGAGTATTTTATCTACCGTTGTCGCATAGGACTTGAGAACAGATTGGTTCATGTTCCGTCAACCAAGCATGAGGAGTACAGAGCCAGATTAGAGTTTGAGATGGATGTCATAAACTCTATGAAATTTCCAGGATACATGCTCATAGTTTGGGACTTTGTGAAAGTTGCAAAGGAGCGAGGCATAGCGGTTGGTCCTGGGCGTGGCTCTGCGGCGGGAAGTTTGGTTGCGTATTCGCTAGACATTACCGACATCGACCCTATGAAGTATGACCTGCTTTTTGAAAGATTTTTAAACCCTGAACGCATAAGCATGCCCGATATTGATATGGACTTTATGCAAGCACGCCGTGGGGAAATCATCGATTATGTGGTTGAAAAATATGGTCGTAATCAAGTCGCTCAGATTATCACTTTTGGTTCACTCTTGGCAAAAGGGGTGATTCGTGATGTGGCAAGAGTTTTAGATATGCCACTCTCTCAAGCGGACAAATTAGCCAAACTTATCCCCGATGAGCTAGGAATTACCCTCAATGGAAAAAGTAAAAATGGCAAGTTTGAAGAGGGAGCTTTTCAAAAAGAGCCGAAGATTGGGGAGCTGATAGAGGGTGATTCAAACGCACAAAGAGTTTGGGAGTTTGCTAAAAAGCTTGAGGGCTTGAAGCGAAACTCAGGTATTCATGCGGCGGGTGTTGTTATCTCAAATGAAGAGCTTTGGAAAAAAACACCTATTTATAAGCCCTCAGGTGAAACTACTTTTGTAACGCAATACTCGCTCAATTATTTGGAAGATGTGGATTTAATCAAGTTCGACTTCTTGGGGTTGAAAACGCTCGATGTTATCGACAATGCCATAAAACTTATCAAAAGAAGATACAACAAAGAGATAAATTGGCATGAGATAAACGAAAACGACCCAAAAGTATATGAGGTTATAAGAACGGGTGAGACTGTCGGAATGTTCCAGATAGAGAGTTCAGGTATGCAGGATTTGAACAAACGCCTTAAGCCAGACAGTTTCGAGGATTTAATCGCGGTTTTGGCACTCTACCGCCCCGGTCCGATGGAATCGGGAATGCTGGATGATTTTATAGAGCGAAAACATGGAAGACAAGCCATTACCTACACTTTTGACCCGATGGAACCGATTCTTGGAAAAACTTATGGAGTCATCGTTTATCAAGAGCAAGTTATGCAAATAGTTCAAACTATCGGCGGATTTTCACTTGGCTACTCGGACATTATCCGCCGTTCCATGGGTAAGAAAAAAGATATGAGCGTGTATAACGATGAGTTTGCAACTGGGGCAAAAAATCAGGGTTATGATTATGACAAAGCCTCAAAACTCTTTGATTTGATTGAAAAATTTGCAGGGTACGGTTTTAACAAATCGCACTCAGCAGCCTATGCAATGGTTACTTTTCAAACAGCATGGCTTAAGAGTTACTATCCAAATGAGTTTATGGCTGCACTTCTGACATCCGATAAAGATAACACAGATAAAGTGGTGCGTTACATTGATGAAGTGCGACGCATGGGAATTGAGCTTGCACCACCCGATGTAAACGACTCTTATTTGGAGTTCTCGGCAATTACGAAAGAAGATAAAGATGTTATTTTATTTGGTTTGGGTGCGATTAAAGGCGTTGGAGAATCGGCGGTTTTATCTATCATAAATACAAGAGAACAAGATGGCGATTTTACTTCCATCGAAAATTTTGTAAACCGTATTGACCCTTCAAAAGTAAATAAAAGATTTATAGAATCAAGCATAAAATCAGGCGGATTTGACAGGTTTGGATTTTCAAGAAAAGCTCTCCTAGACCAAATAGAACTTATAACAGAAACCGCAAAAAAAGCAAGTGATGCCAAAAAAAATGCAGCAGGAAGCCTTTTTGGAGATGATGCAGAGATTACAAGTGTTGCACTCAATCTAACAAATTCTGGGGAATATGAGCTTAAAGAGATTTTAGAATTTGAAAAAGAGACTTTGGGATTTTATGTTTCAGGACATCCACTTGATGAGTTTAGAGGCGCAATGGACGAGTTAAACTATTCACTCTCCTCTGAAATAGAAAATATAAAAGATGGTTCAACGGCGATTTTTATAGGAAAAGTGGAAGAGATAGTGAAAAAAACTTCCAAAAAAGGAAATCAGTTTGGTATCGTAAACCTCATGGATTTTCATGGAAATATCGAGATAATGCTTTTCTCAGACAAACTCGATGAATTAGCAGAGATGAATCTTGACGAACCAGTCGCTTTTAAAGTAAAAATTACGCACACAGAGATGTTTACTAGAATTAGCGTCATCAAAATCATGACACTCAAAGAAGCAAAAAAAGAGACAAAAAAAACAAAACCAGAAGTCAGAGAAATACCGCAAGAGCCGATAAATCTTGCGATAAGATTGGACACGAACCTAAGTGTGCTTGAAGATTTATACAAAATTGTAAGACAAAACCAAGGAAACAGAGAACTAAAACTGACCATTATCTCAAAGCTCCAAAATGTAGTAATAGACTCTGCAATCCGAGTGGACAGTAAGATTTTAACTGCTTTAGATGGAAATGAATTTGTGGATATTATTTTTTAGTGATGTTGTGGTAGCTGTAAAAAGTGAAGCTCAAATAATTATTTTGAAAGTTTAGATGAAAGCTTGGCATGTGGAAATGAAAATAGACTTCTTGCAAAACTCTCTTTTTAGATTGCTTCACGCCGACTCGCAATGACCGTCATGTGCCAAGGAAGAATGACGAAGCAATCTGAGTTTTGCAAGAACTCTAATATATCTCGTTAAATATTTCCACATGCCATAAGATGTAAGTTTCTTTTTGATAAAAACTTATTTACTTCGTATAATTAATCTTTCTCTCCAAACTCAAAGCACCATCAAAAAGTGTTTGCTCATCGTAGGCTTTAGCTATGAGTTGAAGTCCTATTGGCATTCCTTCACTACTTTTTGAGATTGGAAGTGCGATGGCTGGGAGTCCTGCAAGATTAACACTGATTGTATAGATATCACTCAAATACATTTCCATCGGGTTTGAAAATGCACCGAATTTGTTTGCAACGCTTGGTGCAACTGGTGAGAGAATCAAATCTGCACTTTCAAATATTTTTGTATACTCATCTTTTATAAGGTGACGCACTTTTTGTGCTTTGACATAGTACGCATCGTAATATCCGCTTGAGAGAACGAAATTTCCAAGTAAAATACGGCGTTTTACTTCATCACCGAAACCTTCACTTCTTGTTTTTACAAAAGTGTCATTCAAGTCTTTGCCGATTTTGCGGTTTCCATATCTGATACCGTCATATCTTGCCAAGTTTGTTGTAGCTTCTGCGGTTGCAGTGATGTAGTACGCTGAAATGTCGTATTTTGCATCCATAAGCTCTTTTTCTACTATCTCATGTCCCGCATCTTTGAGTGCTTTTGTCGCTTTTGCATACGCATCTTTTACATCTTGTGAAGCGTTTTCGATGTACTTTGGAAGCACGGCGATACGGAGTTTACGGTCTGGATTTAACTTATCACAAACTTTGTCATTCATGTCCGCACTTGTGGAATCTTTTGCATCATGTCCACTGATAATGTCGTACAAAATCGCCGCATCTTCCACATTTTGCGTCATTGGTCCAATTTGGTCTAAACTCGAAGCATATGCACCTAAACCATAACGGCTCACGCGTCCATAAGTTGGTTTCATCCCAACAATACCGCAAAATGCAGCAGGTTGGCGGATACTTCCACCTGTGTCACTTCCAAGTGCAGCGATGGCAAGACCCGCTCCAACAGCCGCGGCACTTCCACCACTACTTCCGCCAGGAACTCGGTCGTTGGCATGTGGATTTAATGTTTTGCCATAAAAGCTTGATTCAGTAGTTGAACCCATCGCAAACTCATCCATGTTTGTTCTTCCAAACGGGCTTAAACCTGACGCCATCATCTTCTCGATAACAGTTGCATTGTAAGGAGCGATGTAGCCTTGAAGGATGTTTGAGCCAGAAGTTACCGACCAATCTTTGACTTGGATATTGTCCTTGATAGCTATCGGCACACCTTCACCGATGTTGTGTACATCAATATACGCATTGAGTTCAGGACGCGCTTCTATTTTAGCTTTTAAATCGTTTTTGAAATTTTCTAGTTCTTCTTTATTTAATTTTAATGCTTCTTTTAATGTAATCACTAGTTTTCCTATGGTTATAAATTATTGGGTGTATTATAGCAAAATGTGTTTATTTTTTCTTTAGCGGTGGTTTTTAAGATAAACAAAGAGCTGGAACGAGAAAAAGATAGGTTATGAAAGAAGTTTAATATAGCTAAAAAATCTCTTTTGGTAAGAAGTATCTAAATAATATTTTGTCTGCCCAAACTTTATTGATGTATTAAAAATATTATTAATTTCTTCATTATTAAGTTCATCAAAAACTCTAATTGACTTTGGATTAAAATATAATGCTCCTTTATACCCATTTTCAATTTTGTTAAATTTTTCAATTTTTACCAAATCAGCACTAGCAACAATCTTATTATCGTATTGAAATAATATTAAAGTTGAGCCCTCATTTGCTCTTATTCCTTGTTTCTTGTAACAATATTCTCCATCTTCTCTAAGTCGTAAATCATTTAAGAAAAAATCTTGAATACTAACAGTGTTTTTAAATTCAATTTTTTTACTCATTGGTAAAATTCTTATCATTTTATACATCATGGTTATCTCGCTTAATTTTTATAAACTTTCACTAGAATCATTTTTATTTTTTGGCAAATCTTTCATATAAGACTTCAATGTTTCATCTCTTAATTTATTTAAATAATTTTCTGAATCATAAATTACACCATCTCCATTAAAGGATAAATGAGTATTATCTTTTGCATACACATTCATATAATTTTGATTTTGAAAAATTTCTTTTGCTTTTTTATCATTTACTAAATAACCATACTTATTCCATAAAATAGTGAATATTTCTTTTTTATATATTTCTAACGACTTGTTATCTTTAGGTTTTAATTGTAACCTTTGTAATTCTAACGGAACATAAAAATTTTGAATTTTAATAATATCATTTTGTGTTAAAAGATAACTTCCAGCTGTTTGTTCTTCCCTGAAAGCACCTAATTGCAAAATGAGTTCAAAATCTACATTCTTTATATTTATCCCATCTGCTCTTATATATAAATTGTATCTAGCAATATTTTCAAAACCATGAATTTCAACTTTTGATATCAAAATAGGACCATATTTAGGAGTAGCAGATTTTACAATTTGTTCAATTGCATACTCCTTGCTAATACAAAAATCATTTCTTGTTATGGATTCTGAGAAACCAAGTTGAATTGTTTTAATTCCTTCAATAGAACATAATTTTTCATAAATTGGTGTTATTGTATCACCAAATTTAAATTTGCCAAATGGCTCTATTTCCGAAGCATTTAGTGTAAAAACAATTGATAGAATAATTATTGTTTTTGATATATTCATAACCACAATTCCTTTAAGTTTAGTGCCTAATGCTAACTGTTATAATCTAAAAATTACATTAAAATTACACCTATCTGAATGAATCTCCATTTTTGGAGTTAAAGCAATAACCCCTATGAATTCCTAGACTTCTTACCAACCTTAACAAGTGCAATCCCAATACCTATGATAACAAATATCACAGCTACGGTAACTGCGATAAATGTAAAAGAAACTGGCTCTGCGAAGTTAGGCACTTAGAACCTCGCTACATCTTTGGCATGTGGATTCTTCATTTTCTGAGTGATATTTCCAACATCTTGGGCATTTTGCTTTTGTTGCTTTTGAGATAATAAAAGTATCTTCATTGACTTTAAAAGTTCCAAGTATCTCTTCTTCTGGTTTATCTTCAAATATGCCAGAGACGACGAACCAATCCTCAGCTTCCGTTGTGTTCATATCAAGTGCTATTTTGGATTCTGTATGCAAAACAAGTTCAAGTGTACTTTTGATGATTTTCTCTTTTTTGAGTTTATCAACTATTTCGTAAAAACCTTCTCTTGCTTCATTCATATACTCGGCGTTGAAACTACTCTCGCCAGCTTCGATTGGAGTGTACATTAACTCAAAAATATCTTTTGCATCGCCTTTGATAATTGCTGGTGCATTGTCTATAATCTCATCCGCTGTATAAGTCAAAATCGGAGCGATTAAAAGCAGAAGTGATTTTGTGATGATAGCCATCGCACTCTGACTTGCACGGCGATGTTTGTCATTTGCCGCGTCACAGTAGAGTCTGTCTTTTGTGATGTCAAGATAAATTCCGCTTAACTCATTAACGATAAAGTTGTTTAACAAACTCATTCCATGCACAAAGTTGTAGTTTGAAAACGCTTTGTGTGTGTCGTCAAAAACTTTTTTTGCAACTCCAACTATCCATTGGTCAAGTTCGCCCATCTCGGCATGTGGAACTAAACTCTCCAAGTCGTTGATATTTGCCATCAAAAATCTAAAAGTATTTCTCAGTTTTCTGTAGTTTTCAGCGGTCTGTTTTAAGATGCCGTCTGAGATTTTCAGGTCACTTTGGTAGTCGCTCGAAGCAACCCAAAGACGAAGAATTTCACTTCCGTACTCTTTTAAAACGCTCTCAGGTGCAACAACATTGCCCTTGGATTTGGACATTTTTTCGCCCTTTTCATCGACTGTGAAACCGTGCGTTAAAACGCCTTTATAAGGTGCTTTATGTTCTACTGCTGCACTTAAAAAGAGAGAAGATTGAAACCATCCGCGGTGTTGGTCAGAGCCTTCTACATAAAGGTCAGCTTGATATGCACCTGCATCATAGTTACGAGATTTTAAAACCGCATTCCATGTGGAACCGCTGTCAAACCAAACATCTAAAATGTCCGTTACTTTTTCTAGTTCATCCGCTTTGTAACCGCTTCCTGCATAAAGTAGCTCTTCAATCGACATAGAGTACCAAACATCACTGCCGTGCATCTCAAAAATCATAGCTGTGAAGTTTAAAACTTTTTCATCCAAAAGAACTTCGCCTGTCGCTTTTACTCTGAAAAATGCTATCGGCACACCCCAATCACGCTGACGAGAAATACACCAATCAGGGCGGTTCGCAACCATAGAAGTGAGTCTTTTTCTTCCACTCTCAGGCACGAATAATGTTTTTTCAACTTCGCTCAGAGCTATCTCTCTTAAAGTTTTATCTTCGCCAAGTGGTTTTTCATCCACTGAGATAAACCACTGTTTTGTTGCTCTAAAAATAAGTGGAGTGTGACTTCTCCAACAATGTGGATAAGAGTGTGTGAATTTACTTACTTTTAAAACGCTTTCACCCATAAGTTCGATAATTTCATCGTTTGATTTAAAAATATGTTTTCCAACAAAAGTTTCGGCATGTGGAATCAGACCAAGCTTAACAACCGTATCATCAAAACAACCCGTTTCATCGACTGGCATAACCACTTCTAAATCATACACAAGTCCAACACGGTAGTCGTCTTCTCCATGCCCTGGAGCAGTGTGAACACAACCTGTTCCGTTGTCAATCAAAACATGCTCACCCAAAACTATGCGAGAAGTTCTACTGTTGAGAGGGTTGATTGCAAGTAAGTTTTCAAACTCTGTTGCTTTGAATGTTTGTGCGATATCTCCGCTTAAAACATTCTGCTCTATGAGAGAGTTTAGAAGCTCTTTTGCTACGATATAGCCCGTAGTTGTAAGTACATACTCTTCATTTGGATTGAGTGAAATTCCCGTGTTTGCAGGGATTGTCCAAGGCGTTGTAGTCCAGATAACTGGTGCAGCTTTACCATGTATGCCAAGTTTAGCTTTTGCTTCATCGCTGAGTTCAAAAGCGATAAAAATTGAGTGAGACTCTTTGTCTTCGTACTCAACTTCTGCTTCTGCAAGTGCTGTTCTCTCCGCCCATGACCAAAAAACAGGCTTACTTCGCTCAATCAAAAGACCTTTTTTCGCGACACTACAAAGTGTGCGGTAGATGTTTGCTTCAAACTTATAATCCATCGTGACATATGGATTTTCCCAGTCCGCCAAAATACCAAGTTTTTTGAACTCATCTCTTTGAATGTTTACAAATTCTGAGGCATGTGCACGACAAAGTTCACGGATTTTTGCAGTTTCAAGCAACTCTTTTTTCTGTTTTCCGCCAAGTTTTTTCTCAACTTGCTGTTCAATCGGCAAACCATGACAATCCCAACCTGGAGTAAAACGAACGGATTTGCCGTTAAAATAATTGTGTTTAACTATGATATCTTTCAAAACTTTATTGAGTGCATGACCGATGTGCGTGTGACCATTCGCGTAGGGAGGACCATCATGGAGAGTGAAACTTGGTGCATTTTTACGCAAAGTTTTCATCTTTTCATAGATTTTATTTTCATACCATGCAGAATATCGTAATGGCTCATTTTGTGTGAGATTGCCTCGCATGGCAAACTCTGTAGTAGGTAAAAGTAGTGTTTCTTTGTAATCCATCTGTACCTCGAAAATTATGTAAAAAGTTTTGCATTGTATCTTTAAAGGGTTTAAAAGCTTCTTTAAAGAGGAATGAAAGGTGCTATAATAAGCAAAATAAATCTAGTTCCTAAGGCTATTTACACTATGAAATTACATCTTTTGTTTATTGGTAATAAGTTTATACATAACACATCTTTAAGAGAATATGTTATACGAAAAATTGAGAAAAAAATAAATTTTATAACTGAAATTACATATTTTAGAGAAAATGATAATTCACTTTTTTTGTATTTAGAAAAAGAACTCAACGCAACGACTAAACTTATAATTGTTACAACAAAACAGAACTTTTCAACCATAGGTAAACTCATCAGTACGGTCACAAGCGATAATCAGATACTTAAAGAAAATATGCTTATTCCTTCAAATAGTTCAATTTATGAAAATGGAACTTATCTTTTAGAGTATAAAAATTCAATCACAAATGTTTTGCATGTGGATGAGATGTTAGAGTTGCCTGAGATACTCATGGAGACTAAAGAAGCGAATGCTGTTATTCATATATTTGATGAAGACAAAGAGAGTGCATTGGTTATGCTTATGCCTATAGCGCAGATGTATGATGTTCATATAGAAATTTTAATTCTTATAGATGGATGGTTACGCATAGATATAGATAGTAAAAAGTATGGAAATATTTCAAAGTTTATAAATTCTGCCAAACAACTCATCCCTAATAAACTTATATCTGCATCCAATATAGTTCAGTACATGATAGAAACGCTCTCAAAAAATCAAAAAAAAGTTTCATTTGCTGAGAGTTGCAGTGGTGGTTTGTTAAGCTACTATTTTACCAGAAACAGTGGTGCATCAAAAATATTGGATGGAACTCTTGTAACTTATTCAAATGAATTGAAAGAAAATTGGCTTGGTGTTGAAAATAAAGTATTGGAAGTTTATGGTGCTGTAAGTGCCGAGGTTGTTTCACAAATGACTGAAGGTGCGATGAATGTGAGCCATGCTGATTATGCTATCTCAATCAGTGGAATAGCGGGAGAGAGTGGGGGAACACCATTAAAGCCTGTAGGTACTGTATATGTTGGTGTAAGAAGTAAAACAAATCACAAAGAAGTACATTTAAATTTAAAAGGGGATAGAAACTATATTCAGCATCAGAGTGTTCTCTTTGGAATAAAAATGCTTCTGTTGCTAGACAAGGAGATGTTTTTTTAAATTTCATCTAAATTATCTTGACAAACAAAATCTATTTGCCTATAATTTCGACCTCTTAAGAAATAGAGGAAAATGTCTTGTTAGCTCAGCTGGTAGAGCACGTCACTTTTAATGATGTGGCCGATGGTTCGAATCCATCACAGGACACCATTTTTTAAACTAAAAAACATTTATGCGGTGGTAGTTCAGTTGGTTAGAATGCTTGCCTGTCACGCAGGAGGTCGCCGGTTCGAGCCCGGTCCACCGCGCCACTGTTTTTTAGATTAATAATTGGGCGTTTAGCTCAGTTGGTAGAGCGCTACCCTTACAAGGTAGATGTCACTGGTTCGAGTCCAGTAATGCCCACCATTTTTCGATAAACGCACAAAGATTGGAACTCATGTACTTTTAGTACACTTCGCTTCAACCTTAGCACATCTATCAAAAAATACAAGTTTTGTTATAAACCTTATTGTTTATGAAAGTGACCCTTTCGTCTAGTGGCCAAGGACACTATCACTTCATGGTAGGAACAGAGGTTCAAATCCTTTAGGGGTCGCCATTTTGGTGTTTTAAAGGGCGTTTAGCTCAGTTGGTAGAGCGCTACCCTTACAAGGTAGATGTCACTGGTTCGAGTCCAGTAATGCCCACCATCTTTTTTATATGCACGAAGCTTTAAGCTCATGTACTTTTAGTACACTTCGCTCAAACCTTAGCACATGTAAAATCAAAGTACTTTTTTATAATGTTATGCGCGGTGGTAGTTCAGTTGGTTAGAATACCTGCCTGTCACGCAGGGGGTCGCGAGTTCGAGTCTCGTCCACCGCGCCACTACCTTTTTAAATCCCATAAATTAGTCATATTCATAATAATAAAAAATTCCTGCGTCATTTTTATGTCAACTTGTGACTTTAGTTTCTAACTTATGAATACACTAAGTGTCGGTTTTATATAAATGTTTTTGTTCCTCGATTATCATACATATTTATATATCTGAAAGTAATTAGATTTTGCATAATGGCAAACAAAACTATAAAGTTTATAAAACTACTTCCCCCATAACTAAACATAGGTAGAGGAATCCCAACAACAGGTGCGTAGCCCATAGTCATGGCGATATTTACACCCATATATATAAAAAACATAAATGAAATAGATACGGTTACCACTTTAATGAAGTAATCTTTGTTGTAGATACTCAAGCTAAAGAGATGCAATATAAGCATGATATAAACTGATATAATGCCCAGTGCACCTGCAAAACCAGTTCGCTCAACTAAAAAAGCGAAAACAAAGTCACTTGTGGCAATTGGTAAAAATTTCATTTGAGTTTGCGTTGCATCATCTTTTGATTTGCCTGTCATTCCACCAGAGCCTATGGCAATAATAGATTGTTCCACATGGTAGGAAGGCTTTTCACTTACAAAGTCTGTAATCCTCGTTCTTTGGTAATCATGGAGTAAAAATTGATAAGTAAGCGGAGCTACAAAAGAGAGTAAAATAACTATTGCAACCCATATTTTCCAATGCACCCCTATGAAAAAAAGCACACCATACCCTATGAGTAAAAGAACCATAGCAGTTCCTAAATCAGGCTCTTTAACTATAAGGATAAATGGTAAAAGTATATATCCACTTAGAATTAAAAAATCTTTTACTCCATAGCCATTCATTGGCGGTGGTTTTTTTTGGATAAGGTATGCAAGCATAAGGATAAGTGCTGGTTTTACAAACTCTGATGGCTGTATGGTCGCGTTGATAAATGGAATATCAATCCATCTTTGTGCGCCTAGTCGTGAATGACCAAAAAACTCAACTCCTAGCAGCAGAAGTACATTTGCCCAATATACAAGCGGTATAAGCCAATTCATTCTTCGTATGGGCATGAAAAAAACAAATACAAACAGGGCGATAGATACACCAACATAAGCACTCTGTTTTTGAGCCAATGCTGGAACTGCTTCACCGATGAGCCAGTTTGAAGTTATTACGAGTGGAATTATCAAAATTATAGAAAAAAAGTCAAATTGTGTTAGAATGCGCCTATCAAATCTCCACAAATTCGTAACTCCATATTAAATTATGAAATTGTATCACAATAAGGGTCATAAATGAGCGATATAAAAAGCTATATTAGCGATAAAACAGAACGATTAGATACTTTCTTAGCCTCAGAAATAGGGCAAACTCGTTCACAAATTGCTCAGTTAATTAAACAAGAGTGTGTATATATAGACGAAAAAAAAGTAACGCGTCCAGGTGTGAAATTAAAACCTGAACAAAATGTAAGAGTAGAGTTTCCACATGCCAAGATTGAACCAGCATTGAAGGTAAATTTTGATGTAGAAGTTCTCTATGAAGATGATGATGTATTAGTGATTAATAAGCCAAGTGGTGTCACTGTTCATCCAGCACCAAGCGTAAAAGAGGCTACTTTGGTAGATTGGCTTAAGCACAAAGGTATAAGACTCTCTACAATCAGCGGAGAAGAGCGTCACGGAATAGTTCATAGACTTGATAAAGGTACAAGTGGGACAATGGTTATTGCAAAAAATAACGAAGCCCATGAGTTTTTATCTGAGCAACTTCAAGATAAAAGTATGGGTAGATATTACATTGCAGTTTTAAATCCACCATTAAAAGAAGATATTACAACGATTGAAAAAAATATTGGAAGAAGTGGATCTAACAGACTAAAGATGGCATGTGTAGAGAGTGGAAAATATGCAAAAACAATGTTTAAAACTCTTGCACTCTCACTTGATGAAAAAAATCAACTTGTTGCTTGTAAACTTTTTACAGGACGCACACATCAAATTCGTGTTCATTTAGAAAATATAAATAGACATATTATTGGCGACCATATTTACGCTCTTAGCCCAAAAGAAGATAAATCGGAACGCATTTTGCTACATGCGTACATGATATATTTCATCCATCCAGTTACGAAAGAAAAGCTTTCTTTCGTGGCAGAATTTGATGAAACAATGAAAAATTACATACATTCAAAATTCAATGCGGAGCAAATAGATGAAGTTATGGACACTCATTACATTATGCACAGTTTCACTACTGGTTCTTAGCGGTTGTGCATCAAAGCCATCACCTAGCTCTAATGCTGTGGTTGATGCAACTCTTCCAGTCGTTGTTCTGACTGAAAAAGGTGTTTTTATTGATATGAATACAATAGCATTTGAATGGCAAAGCATAAAAGACCCAAGAGTAAATGGTATTTATGTTTATAGACAAATTATGAACAAAGGTGATGCAAAACAAGAGTATTATGACACTATTGATAACCGTTTTGCGACACATTATGTTGACACAAAAATAGAGCCAGATACGCAATATAGCTATCATTTTAAAACATTCTCTAGTACTGCAGAGTCTAAAAGAAGTAGCCCGACCCTTGTTAAATCATTGCCAATTTTAAGTTCAGTTTCATGGATACACAGCATCCAAAATATGCCAAAAAGTGCAAAAGTTATTTGGCGACCACATGAAAACAAGATAGTTAAAGCCTATATCATTGAAAGAAGAACTCTAAAAGATAATGACTGGCAAAAAATAGCGACTGTTGAAGGAAGATTTAGTGCAGAGTATATCGATACGAAACTAGAAAATGGCTATGTTTATAAATATCGTATTCGTGTTTTAACTTTTGATGGACTTATTTCAGAGCCTAGTGAAGTTGTAACATCGATAACAAAAGTATTGCCAAATGGTGTGAATAATATTGCTGCAACAATGGATTTACCAAGAAAAATTAAAATTTCTTGGAATGCGATTGAGGATTTATCGGATTTTTCAGCATATAGCGTTTATAGATCTGAGAAATTGGATGGTAGTTATAAAGCACTTAAAACGACGCAAGGAAATCAGCTCATTGATTCGATTGATGAAGATGGAAAAAGCTATTTTTATAGAGTAAGTGTAGTAGATAAAGATGGATTAGAGAGCAACAACGAAAAGCAGTCTGTTCAAGGACAAACTCTTTCAAAATCAGATGCACCTTCCATCATCGAGGCAAGAATTGTTGAAAATAGAGTTGAAATAAGCTGGGTAAGTATGGATTCTTCCATTAAGAACTATGCGGTTTCTAAAAAACAAAAAAACTTATTTAACTCAGTGAGTGAAGATTTTACAGGTATAAATGATACTGTTTTTATTGATACAGCGATAGAACCTGAGACAACCTATCTCTATCAAGTGTATGGGGTTGATAAAAATTCTATAAAATCTCGACCAAGTATAGAGATAAAATTAACAACTACAAAAAAACAAGGTAGAGTTATAAACAAAAAAGAGAGTGTAAAAAAAGCATCAAAAGCTCCTGTGGAAACTCCGAGTGAAGAAAATGACTCAGATAATAAAGAAATTATAAAACCAATCCAAGATTTAATTGAGAATTAATGCCACATTTACACATAGAAGAATTTAAGACAATAGAATTTCCACATGCCGTGGATGGAGTAAGGTTTGACTTTATAGCAAAAAATGCGAATCATGCGGATGAGCAACTCATCGCAGTTGTTGTTGAAGAGGATAAGTTTTTTTTACTCGTAAAAGAAGAGGAAAATAAAAACCTCCTCAAGTCAGATAAGCTAACAAGACCAGCTTCTATTTATAATGTTCATAAAGCACTTTTGACTTATGCAAAAGCGGCAGGACTTAGAATTATTTCTTCAAATGTTCCTACAAATGCAAAAAATATACATTTAGAAGAAGTTGATTTTTTAAAAAGTATAGATTTTTTTGCTTCAAATTTTCCAAAAGAGAGAGAAGTTGCGATTGAAGTTGGATTTGGCTCAGGTCGCCACATACTTCATCAAGCAACACAAAATCCTGATATTTTATATATTGGAATTGAGATTCATAGACCTTCCATAGAACAGGTTTTAAAACAAGTCAATATTCAAAAGCTAGATAATTTGTTGGTTCTTGATTATGATGCAAGGCTATTTTTGGAGCTTGTTCCTTCAAATATTGTTGGCAAAATTTATGTTCATTTTCCAGTTCCATGGGATAAAAAACCACATCGCAGAGTTATATCTACTTCATTTATTGAAGAATCAAGAAGGGTTTTAAAAGTGGGTGGAAGTCTCGAACTTCGCACCGATAGTGAAAATTATTATGCCTACTCTTATGAAACATTTATAGCTTTTAACAAAACAGTTCTTCACATTAACAAAAACAAAGATATTGCAATCAGCTCCAAGTATGAAGATAGATGGAAAAAGATGCAAAAAAATATTTATGATGTTACAATGATAAATGAAGAAGAGTCAGATGTGCTGAGTTCAGATGGCACTTTTGATTTTTTAACTGTAACACTTCCACATGCCGACATCTTAAAACTTCACGGTGTAACAAAAAAATTTGAGAGTGGTTTTGTCCATTTTGAGAGAGTTTATACAACAAAAAATGGAGTGATGGCAAGGTTGTCTATGGGTAGTTTTGATAGACCAGAACACCTTTATGTGATTGTGGATAGTGATAAAGCATTCTACTATCCAGAACTTCCTCTTAAATCTAAAAGCAACTTGATTGCGCATAAAATTTTAAATGAGGTTTTTCATGGATAAAGTTATTATTGCTGAAAATTTATCATTATCCTATTCAAATTATGAAGCAATTATCAATCAAGTAAGTTTCTCTATAAACTCTGGCAGTTTTGTTTTTATTACAGGGGCGAGTGGAAGTGGAAAATCAACTCTTTTAAAATCTCTTTATGGTGCATTAAAACCTAGTCAGGGTAGTTTGGTAGTTGGTGGCATAGAACTTAGAAAAATTTCTAACTCAAAATTAAATTTTTTAAGACGACATATCGGTATAGTTTTTCAAGATTATAAACTTGTAAAAGAGTGGACAATTGAGAAAAATATTATGTTGCCGCTCATCATAAATGGATATGAAAAAAGTGTGACGCAAAAGCAGGTAGATAGCCTTTTAAAGCATGTACGACTCAAGCATCAAGCTGGAAAATATCCACTAGAACTGAGTGGTGGGGAGCAACAAAGAGTTGCGATGGCAAGAGCACTTTCTCATAATCCTATTTTAATTTTAGCAGATGAGCCAACAGGTAACTTGGATGATTACTCATCACAGCTTATTTGGAATCTCTTAGAAGGCGCACATACGCAACTAAAAACTACAGTGATTGTAGTTACACACCATATTCCACCAAGTATGAATGTTGAATTTAAGCATTTTCATATAGAATATGGGAGAATTCATGAAGTCAATTAAAAATCATCTCTCTCTTATTGTTGCTCTTTTGAGCATACTTTTTTCTATACAAGTTTTTATCGTTGTCGATAGAGCTATAAATGCCTATAAAGAGGGTTTGACTAGCAGTTATTCTATCATTGTTGTCAGCCAAAAAAGTATAGAGAATGCTACAATTTTAGATTTTAATCCGCTTATTGGTTCTGCTACGGAGTTAACAACAGATAATGTTATTAAAAGATTAAATACTAATATGAATAATAAAAACATTGAATTACTAAAATTATCTCTTCCAAAATTTTATAAATTACAATTAAAACATTATCCATCTCCAGATGAAATTCAAGCATTAACAAAAGATATACTCAGCCGTCCAAGCGTTACAAAAGTAGAAGATTTTGCACATAACCACGATAAAATATACAAGTTGTTACTCTTATTTAAAGGAGTTGTCTCCATTTTTTCTGTCTCCATTTTTGTAGTAACTACACTTTTGATTTTCAAAGAACTTAGAATCTGGCAATTTAAACATAGTGAAAGAATGAACATTATGGGACTCTTTGGAGCACCTGTTTGGCTTCGTTCAGCAGTGTTATTTAGGCTTGCAATTGTTGATGCAGTTATTTCAAGCTTTTTGGCATTTGGTGTATTTACATATATTTCGATCAATGAATTTGTTATTCAGCAATTTAGCAATATAGGCATTAGTATTGTAATATTCGATAGAATCGAGGATTTTGTATTACTCTTTAGTGTTGCTATTTTTCTCTCAATTTTATTGGCGATGTTAATAGTTTTAGGGCATAAAGAAGAGGTATGATTCGTTTATTTATAAGCTTTATCTTCTTTTTTGGAGTTGTGGATGCAAAAGAAGATGATATTGGCAAAAAAATTGATACTACAAGCAGTAAACTAAACTCGTACAGTCAAGATTATAAAACAGTCAGTCAAAAAATGGAAGAAAATGCAGCTGCTATCATAAAACAAAAAGCAGAAATTGACCAACAGCAAGAGAGTCTTAAACAAATAAAATTAGAACTTGATGCAAAAGAGGGCGATTACAAAGACAATAAAAGTCAGTTAGATGAACTTAAAAGCTATAACGGTAAACTCAAATCCGACCAGGATGGTATAGAGCAAGAGTTGGTATTTGTAATTGCGCAAAGTGTTTCATTGTCTTTGATTTTAGAAGAAGAGTATGCAGTGGATGCAGAATCACTTATAGAGTTTGAAGTTCTCCAAAAAATGCTCAAAACATCCAAAGATAGAGCGAGTCATTTAAATCAAAATTATTTTGCAAATGCAAAAGAGATAGAAGTTTTAAAAGAACATACAAGTACTCTTCAGTTAGCTATTGCAAGTATTGATTCAAAAAGAAAACAAGCTTTAGCTGCGCATGAAGCAAATAAAAAATCATTGGAAAAACTTCAACTTGCAGAAGAATCTTATAAAAAAGAGTTAAAAGAACTTTTAGGTAAACAAGATGAGCTTAAAAATACGCTTGAAAAATTAAATATTATAAAATTAGATGCTATTAAAGAAGCGCAGAAAAAAGAGGACTTAAAAGTTGCTTTTGACAACAAACGCATTGAACTTAACAAAGATACAGCAGCCGTTAAGAAAGTTGGCAACAGTTATCAAGAGCCAACTACAGCAAAATATACGGGTGAAAAAACGATTGCACCCTTGGACGCTTACACAATTACTAAAAAGTATGGAGCCTACACAGACCCAATTTATGGTCTAAAAATCTTTAATGAATCTATTTCTTTAAAAGCAAAAGAAGAGGATGCAAAAGTAAAAACGGTTTTTAATGGTAAAATCATTTACGCTGACAAAACGGCTGTTTTAAACAATATAGTTATCGTGGAACACGATGATGGATTGCATACAATTTATGCCAACCTTTCACAAATTGCTCCAAATATTGAAAAAGGTCAGAAAGTAAAAAAAGGTTTTACAATCGGTCGTGTGAGCGGAGAGTTAGTGTTTGAAGTAACACAAAAATCATTTCACATAGATCCAGCCGTTCTATTTCAATAATCTTGGCATGTGGAAAATAAATTTTACTTTCCACATGCCATGTAAAATAAGTTTTATAGACATTTAGATACAATTCAAAAAAATTAAAAAGAGCAGAGTATGAACTTTATTCAAACACGCGGATGCGATGAAACAAAACCAAAAAGTGTAACATTTTCACAAGCTATTTTAAGCCCAATTGCCTCTTTTGGCGGTCTTTATGTACCTGAAATACTTCCAGAATTAGGGGAAGCATTTTTAACTAAACATTTAAACTCTTCGTATAAAGAGTTAGCAAGTGATATGTTGTCTCGTTTTGAAATAGATATAGATGAAAAAGTAATAGAAGAAGCACTCAATCTTTATGATAATTTCGATGATTCAAAAAATCCTGTTCCAGTTGTAAAAGTAAAAGAAAATCTTTTTGTAAGTGAACTTTATCATGGTCCAACCCGTGCTTTTAAAGATATGGCATTGCAACCTTTTGGTGTCGTACTCTCTTCAATCGCACAAAAAAATAATGAAAACTATCTCATCTTAGCGGCTACAAGTGGAGACACAGGACCAGCAGCGTTAGAGACTTTTAAAAACCGTGCGAATGTTAGAGTTGCATGTCTCTATCCAGATGGCGGAACGAGTGATGTGCAAAGATTACAAATGGTCACAGAAGATGCAACAAACCTCAAAGTTATTGGGATTAATGGTGTTTTTGACGATGCGCAAAATGCTCTTAAAAGACTTTTGGCTTCACCTGAGTTTAATAAAGCACTGAAAGAGAAAAATGTTTTACTTTCTGCCGCAAACTCAGTCAATTTTGGACGCATTATTTTTCAAATTATCTATCATATTCATAGTTATTTAGAACTAGTGCGTCAAAATGCAATTACAATGGGCGAAAAAGTGTATCTTAATGTTCCAAGTGGCAATTTTGGAAATGCTTTAGGTGGCTATTATGCATGGAAAATGGGGCTTAGTGTTGAGAAAATCATTATCTCTTCCAATGAAAATAATGTTCTCACAAAACTCATCAAAACAGGTAAATATGACCTTCGAGACTCTAAAGTGGTAAGTACAACTTCCCCTGCTATGGATATTTTAAAATCCTCAAATGTAGAGAGAATTCTTTATGATTTGTTTGGTAGTGATAGAACAAAAGCGTTGATGGATGACTTAGAGAGTAAAAATGTGTATGAACTCACTTCGGATGAACTTGCAACACTTCGAGAGTGTTTTGATGCTGATTTTTGTACGGGCGATGAGGGTAAAAAATACATTAAAGATACATTCCAAAACGATGGTTATCTGATGGATCCTCATACTGCGACATGCTTTAAAGCGTTCGAGACTTGCTCAAACCCTGCGATTAAAACTATCGTCTATTCAACGGCTGAGTGGACAAAATTCTCGCCAGTGATTGCAAATGCACTTACGGGCGAAGTGGATGCTGAGGACAGTGTAGCTCTTGAATCTATTTCAAAAACTGCACAACTTGAAATTCCAGCAATGATAAAAGGTCTCTTTAGTAAGAAAATAGTTCAAGACACGATTATAGAAAAAGAAAATATTGAAAAAGAGATATTGAAGTTTTTGTAAAACTAAGATTGCTTCGTCGTTCCTTCTCGCAATGACGGTCATTGCGAACGAAGTGAAGCAATCTTATGAGAGAGTTTTGCAAGAAATTTTTATAGTTTAGATTTCCACATGCCAAGAGAGTTTGGCATGTGGAACTATCGAAGAGTTATAACTCCGTAGCTTTTTTGTACGCTTTTTCAACTGCATTTATACAAGCACTTCTGACATTTCCATCTTCTAATGCACTGTATCCAGCCGCTGTTGTTCCTCCAGGACTCATTACACCATCTTTGAGAAGTGCAGGATGAATCTCTTGAATGAGTGAGCCAAAACCATCAAAAAGACCTCGCATAAGAGCCATAGAATCTTCTCTTTTAAGACCTTGCTTTACCGCTCCATCTGTAAAAGCCTCAGCGATGAGTGCCAAATAGGCTGGACCACTTCCAGCAAGAGCTGTTGCGATGTCTATCTCTTTTTCACTTCCCAGCCAAAGAGTTTTGCCAATAGCACCCAAAAGCTCCTCCGCTTCATTTTTGAAAGCTTCATCGCCTGTAAGTGTTGTTATAGATTTTCCAACACTCGCAGCTAAATTTGGCATCGTTCTCACTACGGCATGTGGATTTAGATTTGTGCGGAGTTTTTCTACGGAAGTTCCTGCTAAAACAGAAAAGATAACTCTTGCTCTACCACTTATTTTTAGAGAAACTTCTTCAACATTTGCTGGTTTTACACATAAAAGTATTGTTTTTTCCTCTGCATCAAATCCATTTAGAAGATGTTTATCTATGCGAATACCAAGATTTTTTTCAAATTGTTCAAGTTTTTTAGGGTCTCTTCCAACAACTTCTATTTTATACTTATCTTTTAAACCCTTAGCAATACTAAGTGCCATATTTCCATTTCCAACAAAAGTGATAGTTTTCATAGTAGTCCTATTTTTTTGTTGTAGTATAGCATCTAAGAACTTGCAAAAAAATTCAATTAACTTCTTGTGTTACACACTAAAACGAACTCGTCCGTTTTAGTGGCAGGGACATGATGTCCCTTGCATCCCCCTAAAGCTACGAAAAACAAGTTTTTCGAGAATTACAGGGTTATTTGCGCTCTTTTTTACAAAAGTGCGTAAGATCACTTAATTTTTAAAAAGTGACAAAATAAGTTCCTTAGTGGCACTGTCAATTTTTTGCACATTTGCACTAAAGTCTATGTAGGCTAAAGTTATCTGCAACTCAAAAATCTTTGCATCATTTTTATAGATTGTTTGTAGTAACACAAATGACGCGCCACTCATTTTGATAAGGCTTGTTTTTACATCGAGTAAGTCCCCAAGTTTTGCACTTGAAAAGTACTCAGCCATAACTTTTTTTGCAACAAAATGCCCACTATTTAAAACAGGAGTAAGTCCTTTAAGAAAAAAAGCCTCACTTCTAGCTCTTTCGCAAAAGTTTAAATAATTAGAGTGATAAACAACGCCACCAGTATCTGTATCTTCGTAATAGACTCGTATTTTCATCTTTTTGTTCCTATATTTAGGGATTTAGCAAGGATGAAGTTTTAAAAAAAATTTGATTATTTAAACCAATTTAACTGTTCTCTAAGTTCCACAACTTTTCCTACAACAATAAGTGCTGGAGTTGGGGCATCTTTGGCTTTTTCTACTATGTCTTTGAGTGTTCCAACTATTACACTTTGGTCTTTTGTCGTTCCTTTTGAGATAACAGCACATGGATAGTTTTCATCTTTACCAATCTCTATAAGTTTTTTAGCAATTTTTGGCAGATTATGTAAACCCATTAAAAAGACAATAGTATCGTCTGTTTTGAAATTGTCCCATGGAATTTGAGACTCTTTTTTGTTTGGTGATTCATGTGCTGTTACCACACGAAAAGAAACTGCAACGCCACGATGTGTGACAGGAATTCCTGCATAAGCTGGAACACTAATCGCAGAGGTAATCCCAGGAATAATTTCAAACTTTATACCTCGCTCTTGAAGATATGCAGCTTCCTCCCCGCCTCGTCCAAATACAAAAGGGTCTCCGCCTTTAAGTCTTACAACATTTTCATATTTGAGGGCACTTTGATAAATAGTTTCGTTAATATCATCTTGCGGCATGATATGGCGACCATCTTCTTTGCCTACATAAACAAACTCACATCCGCTTTTTGCTTTTTCTAAAATATCAGGGTTTGCAAGTCGGTCGTAAATAATAACATCTGCCTCTTGGATAACTCGAAGTGCTTTAATCGTCAATAATTCCATATCTCCAGGACCTGCGCCCGTTAAATAAACATTTCCCATTATTTTAATCCTTCATAGATAAAGATACCCGAAGGCTTATTGATTTGAAATATCTCTTTGCTTAAATACCAATTTTTAGTATCTATTACAGCAATTTTATTTGTATCATTTACAGATACATAAAGTTTTGATTTTTGATTTGACCATCGCACATGCAGAACTTTGCCATCAAACTCAAATCGCTTAAATATTTTAAGTGTAGTTGTGTCTATGATTTCAATTACTGGAAATTTATCACCGCTATAAGTGACTGCCATATATTTATTATCAGGAGATAAAGTTGTAAATACTGGCAAACCCTCAGTTTCGATATTTTTTACAAAATTAAAATTAGAATCATAAACTAAAACTTTGTTATCTCCGACTGCAGGAATAAACACATACCCACCGCCGATGCTCCAAAATCCAAAATGTGGCACTTTAAGAACAGGCTTTTTGTCGCCTAGTAAAATCTGAATTTTTGAGTATTTCATAGTGTCTAAATCAAGAACACCAAAATGCTCACTCTTAAAAAATCCTGTGATAAAGTTGTTGTCTTTTATCATCGCATCAAAAGGCATTGCACCAACATCTTCAAACTCTTTGTAGATTTCAAAATCAGGAATTTTTTTACCCTCATTTTTATCACGAAGTACAGTTATTTTGTCGTTGTCCATTTGAGAAAAAACGAGATAATCTTTGTAAATCTTAATACCTACATTTTTAGAACCAGTGACAATTGATTTTATAGGATTGAGGTCTCTGTCTAATATATCAACGCTTTTGTTGTCATAATTTGCAACAGCTACATAATAATCACTTACTACAAAACCAATTGCACTTTTACTTGTTTTATACTCTTTGAGTATTTTCTCACTTTCTGGGTCAAACTTTAGTACATAACCATCACGACTTATTACATATCCATCTTTGTCATAAAATTTTACAACTCCATGATTCATATCTTTCATGCCTGTAATATGAGAACTTGGCAAATCTTTTTCTATGACAGCAAGAGAATTACTCTCTCTCTCAACTACAAATATTTTCTCAATTGCACTTACATTTGAATATAAAAAGAGTGCTAAGGAAGCACTTAGTAGTAGTTTCTTTTGCATATTAATGTTTCCTTCTTTCTTCTTGAGTTAAATAACATGATGGGTCTTCGCTCCATAAATCGCCTGTAATTGCATATGCACGAGCACGAGAACCACCGTTACAAATGTCGATTTGTTCACACTCGCTACAAATACCAGAGATTTTTCTAGGGTGAATTCGTAGTTGGTCTAAAAGTTCGCCACTTTGCCAAATTGTACCAAAATCATTTTCCATGATATTGCCAACAGTTAATGGAAAAAATGGGTCAGGGCGAACGAAACCTTCACTGTTGATATTTAAAAGTTTTCGCCCTGCGGAGTTGCCACCCCAAGCAACTAATCGCTCTCGCATTGTTTCTTGAAGCTCAGGATACTCTTGTGCAAATCTATTTAAAAAAAGAACTGCATCTTGTTCCATATTGCCAGTAACAATCTCGATATCTCTGCCAGTTTTGTAATACTCAAATGCTTTTTCTAAGATAAATGCAACTGCTACCCTTCTTTGTTCTTTACTCAAATCCATTTTAAGATTGTCTAATCCTCGTCCTGAATATACGAGATGGGAAATGTAAATTTTAGGAATATTATGCTTCTCAACTAAATCAAATATATACTCTAAAGAGCCGATAGTATCTTTGGTCATTGTAAAACGAATACCTACTTTTGCACCTGTTTCATTTGCTAAAAGTACCGCTTTGAGTGTCTCTTTAAACGCACCTTTTAGTCCACGAAAAAAGTCATGTGTCTCTTCATCTCCATCTATGCTAATTCCAACATAGTTAAATGTATCAACGATGCGTTGTACATTGCTTTTTGTGAAGTAGAGTCCATTGCTTGAGAGATAGGTAATTACTCCATTTTCTTTACAAAAATCAGCGATTTCAAAAAGGTCTTTTCTTGTGAGTGGTTCACCGCCTGAAAATATGATAAATTTTACACCACTCGCTTTCATTTCTAAAATAGTTTTTTTTATTTGTTCTGTCGTGAGAGTATCAATTGCATCTAAGTCAGATTTTGAGTAGCAGTGCAAACATGAAAGATTACATCTGTTGGTAAAGTTCCAAATTGCAATCGAGCCATTTAAAACTCTTTCAGGCTTATTTTCAACAACTGAAGCGATTAAATTTGATAATCTAAACATTATTTGCCTTTATACGAGAGGATATATTTTGAAACAGCATTTAACTCTTCATCATTTAATTGTAACTGTGTCATCGCATTTCGTTTGTAGCCAAAAGATTTATACATTGCTTCGGGCTGAATGATGTACGCTTTTATTTCCTCTAAAGTGCGTTTTGAAGCTATTTCGCTAAAGGATGGTCCAAAAGCCATAGCAGTCTGATGGTGGCAACCCCAACAATAAGTCTCAAAAACCTTCTTGCCATCTAACTCTTGTGCTTGGGAAAGTGAACACAATGCGAATAATACAATAATTTTTCTTTTCATAATTTTTCTTTTTTACTATATATTTTTCATAAAAGTAGAAGTCATAACTTACACTATTATAAAAATTCTCCCCCATTTAGGAGGAGAAAATTCAGATTATGCACCTGGAATAGATTGTCTATGCTCAATTGAGTAAGTAAATGTAGGTGTAGTTAAACCTTCAATATACTTAACAAATTTACCAGTTGTAGCTTCGTAAATACCGATACGACCTGCATTCCACTCAGAAATCATAGTCCAGTGACCGTGATTTGCTGGTTCAGCATGAAGTATTCTTGGAATAACTGCAACACCTTTAGCATCTTTTACAGTAGGAACTTTCCATGAAAAAAGTTCTTTATGCGTTACAGGATCTGTAACTGTACCTTCGTCTGTACCAACAGTAATGATTCTATCAAGTTCAAGAGTTTGTTTGTTGATAAGATGGATTTTATTCCAATTCTCTTCACCACCTAGAACATTATCTGCCCAAAGGAATGGAGTATGATCACCAGTACCGATAAATAATCCACCACCACCAGTTGGAATTTGACGAATAACATCAAAGTTATCATCCCAAATAGTTACTTGACCTAAGTTCATGTTAACAGTAGCACCTAGTTGTTTACCTAAGTGTTCATTATACCATGATGAACCTTGACCAGGGTGTGGCTTAGCTGCTGGACCTGTATAAATTTTAGTTACTAAAGATTTAGTTTTAAAATCCACAACGCCCACAACATCACTTCCTTGAGAAGCAATAAATAAATAACGACCAATCTCTTTACCTTCATTTAAGAAACCATCATGAAGAATTTTACCAATATTTGGAATATCTCCAACGATTGGAAAGTCTGGTTTAGAATAATCTACGATGTAAACATGCCCAGCATCTTTAAGTGCAAACGCAATGTATGGACCATATGGAGTATCAAAGATACCTGCAACGCGTGATGAACCGATGTTACCATCTGGGTCAATTACACTTGAAGTTGGATACACCTTAAGTGGTTCAAGTGTCATGGCGTCCATTAATACTGCACCGCCTGGAACATAATTACCAGCCATGAGGAATCTACCATCTGGAGATACTGCAAGACCACGAGAATCAGAACCAACTTGACACTCAGCAACTTTTTGTTGTCCTGGAGTGTTAAGGTCAAACATTGTAACTAAACCTGAACGAGAGATTGAGTATGCATAACGAGGTTGACGCTTGTTTGTTACCGTAACATGCACTGCAAAACCAGCATCGTGTCTTGATAAAAGTTTACCTGTTGTACCATCTAAGAAAACAACTTTCGCAGCATCCCTTTCAGTTACGAAAACAATATCTGTATTTTTCTTAACATCAACAGGTTTTGGGTATTTTGTAAAAAATTCTACTCTATCATGAAGTTTTTTCCAACCACCTTTAACAGCTTCCATTGTTAGTTGATCAATTTTTTTACCTTTAAAGTGTTGTAGGTAATCAACCATTTTATCAGCATCAGTTTTATTGAATTTTTCTTTAAACTGAGGCATTGCTGTACCTGCACGACCATTAAGAATAGTCTCAGCTAATGCATAAGCATTTTTCTTTTCAATCACACCTGGACGAAGATCTGAACCAACACCACCTTCATGGTTTGGACCGTGACACCCTTGGCACTCTTTTTCAAATACTTTTTCAACATCCATTGCTGATGTATCACCAAATAGACCTGATGAAACTACTGCTAAAGCAGCAACTGATATAACTAGCTTATTAAATCTCATTTTATACTCTCCTATAAATTAAAGATTAGACGAACCCGAAGGTTCGTCTACTATTTTTCGTTTTCTAAACGCGCTTTTTCTTGTTTATAAATCCAAAACATTGGAAGTACAATCATTGAGTGAAGGAAAATTGTCAGAGTCAAAGGACCTTGATTTAACCAACCAAAAAAGCTTGGTACTATATCTGTAAATGGTTCAAACATAATAAACCCCCTTATCTTGTATGTACAGCATTTTTGCCAGTACTTAAAAAGTCTTTAATTAAGAATAAGAAACCTAAGAATGTTACTGTACCCATAATAAGTCTCCAATCCATAGCTTGTGCCATCCACATGCCGCTATGACCATCAAAATATCCAGCCCATGTAGCACCCATTTGCGCACGAGTAACAATTACATCTACATAACCAGCGATTGTAAGTGATACCGTCATTCCCACTACACCACCTGTAATCATCCAAACAGCTGCAACCGATGACGCAGTATGTTTAAGAACTTTGATACCATTTGAACCTTGGATAGCAACATACATCATACCTATAAGAATAGTCGCATATGCACCAAAAAATGCTAAGTGACCGTGAGCTGATGTAAATTGTGTACCATGTGTATAAAGGTTTACCTGTGGTAATGTATGGAAGAATCCCCAAACACCAGCACCTAAGAAGTTACCAAAAGCTTGAAGTACAAACCAAGTAAACGCAGGTTTGTTAGTGATAACTGAACCTTCTTCTCCTCTTTCATGTGCAGCACCTTGTTGTTTACCCCAGTCATAAAGAACATGGATAAACATTGCAACAAGTGGTAATGGTTCAAGCGCACTAAACAGTGCTCCGATTTCCCACCAGTATTCAGGTGTTCCAATCCAAAAGTAGTGGTGACCCATACCAAGAATTCCCGAACCAAATAGCATTGCTACTTCAATCCATAACCACATTTCAACTACTTGACGGTGTGCACCAATCATTTTAATTAGACCATAAGCTGCAATAGCACCAACAAATACTTCCCAAGTAGCTTCAACCCATAAGTGAATTACCCACCACCACCAGAATTGATCCACTGTGATATTATCAGTAAAAAACATACCTGCAAGATAAATACCAGCAAATGCTAGCATATCAGCCATAAGTACAGTTACAATTCCAGTTGGTTTACCTTTCATGCCTGTTGCATAAAGATTACCAATAAATCCAAGAACAACAACAACGATACCAATATCTGCCCAACGAGGTGCTTCAATATACTCACGACCCTCTGTAATAAACCAGATTGTAGTCTCATCCGCAGGTCCAACTTGAACAAGTAGATAAACTAGTACAACAACAACAATAGCTGCTGCAAATACCCAAAATAATAACTTACCAATTTTGATACCAACTGTTTCAATCCCTGTTTCATCAGGTAAAAGCCAGTAAACAGAACCAATCATTGCAAATACCATCCATACAACAAGTGCATTAATGTGTAAAATTCTAGCAATAGAAAAATCTACTATCTCAAAAAGAAATCCTGGCATAACATACTGAATTGCTGCCACTAAACCAAAAAGTAGTTGAGCACCAAAAATAATAGCCGCAAAAGTAAAATACCATGTCGCTAATTGTTTTGATTCCCATTTTAAATGATTACTTGCCATTTAACGCTCCTTGAATTTTCCCGAAGTTTCTTGGGAAACCATTTGTATCTATTGATGACATATGTTTCAAGAAAGCAACTAATCCCTTAGCTTCTTCTGCTGTAATACCAAGATTTGGCATCATACGAGCATGTGTAGGATATTTTGATGGAAATTGTAAAAATTCAGCCATCGCTTCTTCTTTTGTATTTTTGCCAGTCATCGCTTGCATTGAACCAGTCGGTCCCCATGCTGGGTCTAACCATGCTTTTGTTAAATCTGGCGCGTAATATGCTCCATTTCCAAGAAGTGTATGACAATCCATACAATTTTTAGCTTGTGAACCTAACTTACCAAGGTGTAACAATTTACCTGCTTCTTCTTCTGAGTAATCATCTCTTCCAAAGAACTTTTCTTTTGCTCCAATCACTGGAATTTCATGTCCACGCTTTGCGTCCATTTCATAAGTGATTTTATAGTTGATAACTGTAGGTCCTGGAACCCTTTTCGTTACGCCATTTTTTAAATCTGCATCATTACCAATCGCGATTTGCCCTGAAGTATCAAATGTTAACCAAATTAATAACATCGCTGCAAACCCTGTAACCCACGCTGCTGATCGTTGCCAGAAGCGATTGTCAGTCCATACGGTTTTTTTTGCCACTCTTGTCCTCCTAAAAATTAGTTGAAAATATATACACCTTAATGTTCATTTTGTTCATGAACCTGATGTTGCATATAATAGACGGCATGTGGAAGCAATAAATAACCAATCATCGCTACCACTAAAGCTTTCGCCGTTAAGTCGCCTACATGCATCAAACTTCCCATTACATATAAACAATACGCCGTTAGTAACCAAAATATGTATGCCAAAGGCATAGTCCATTTTTTAAGTACTCCAACTTTGACTGCTGTATATATACCAACATAGAATCCTCCAAAAACTATTACAAGCGCAGAAGAGATAAAAATTGGTAAAAAATCATTTAACGCAATTTCTGAACTTGTCGCGAGAGTTTCTACCATTTTTTACTCCTTTACCTTGTGATAATATTTTAGAATCAACTGAAGTTTAGTAGTTTCTTATGCTAAAGTAATTGACATTAATCAATTATTATAACTAATTATAAAGTTTTATATAATTTTTAGAGTCTGTGTAACAATTCGAAAAGAATCAACTTTTAATTCGCTTATAAATAGATGTAATGTAAATTTCTGTATAATCTTGTTCATAATAAATTTCAAGGTTTTTCGTGCAAAATATTCCACATATTCCAGTTCTATATACACAAGTCTTAGATGCTTTTAAAGAGATAAAAGAGGGCATAATTATTGATTGTACTATGGGATATGGTGGACATTCTTCTATGATACTTGAGGCAAATCCACATGCCAAGCTTATAGCAATTGACCAAGACCAAACAGCTATAGATTTTTCGACTTCAAGATTAGCAAAATTTGGCGATAGAGTAAGCATTAGAAAAGGTCGTTTTTCTTCTGTTATCAAAGATATTTTACAAGAAGTAGATATCAAAGAGATTAAAGGCATTTTAGCCGACATCGGAGTTTCTTCTTTGCAATTAGACCAAAAAGAGAGAGGGTTTTCTTACGAGAGTGACACTCTTGATATGCGAATGGACAAAGATGCACCACTCACAGCTTTTAGAGTTGTAAATGAATATACAATCCAAGAGTTGGAGAGAGTACTTTTAGAATATGGTGAACTAAGAAACTACAAAAAATTAGCTTCTGAAATAGTAAAAAACCGTCCTTTTACTTCCGCAAAAGAATTAAGTGATACTCTGAAATCCCACATGCCACATGGCAAAAAAATACATCCTGCAACGCTCCTTATGCAGGCAATAAGAATAGAAGTAAATAATGAGTTGGGGGAGTTGCAGTCTCTACTAAAAAGTATAGAAAATGCAAAATTTCCACATGCCGTGGTAGCTATTATTTCCTTTCATTCGCTCGAAGACAGAATAGTAAAACAAGAATTTAGCAAATGGAGTAAGTCTTGTATTTGCCCAGATGATGCCATGCGATGTACTTGTTCAAATAACCACAAACTTGGAAAAATTTTAACAAAAAAACCACTCATGGCAGAAAATAATGAGTTAAAAGAGAATCCACGAAGCAGAAGTGCAAAAATGAGAATTTTTCAGATGGATATTTAATGAGCGAATACAAAAATGAAGCTATAAATGAGCATCTCAACGCTAGTGTAACTGAAAGAGAAACTGAAAAAACAGAGCTTTTAAGTGAAGTTCGGTATGTTATAAATCCACGAAAAACTCTTAGTCTTGCCTATTTTGTTTATATTTTATTGTCGCTCACATTTGTTTCTATGTTTACTTTTCCAAAAATTTATATTCAACAACAAATTTATTTTAAAAGTAGAGATATAGCAAAATTAAAAAGTGAATATGATACTTTAAAAGAGGAAAGAAGAGTTATCAGTACTTCAGTTGAATCTATAAAATTTCAAAATCAAATCCTCGATACACTCTTTTAGTTTTACATCAAATCAAGTTAGAACTTTTTAGTTTATTGTAATTTTGTGAAGCTTTAGAAATCACTTAAACAGTTTTATATCTTGTATATCTCATTTTTGTATGCTATAACATACAAAGTATAATTCCAAATCACTAATAAATGAAGCATAATCTAAAAATCAGAAAAAAATAAGCTTTTATTGATTATAATTCCACCCTACAAAGTGGGTTCTTAGCTCAGTTGGTTAGAGCCCTCCGCTCATAACGGAGTGGTCGAGTGTTCGAGTCACTCAGAACCCACCACTTTAAACTCCCTACACAACGAACTTTCAACAAAAACTACGCTCTTTTAAGCTTATTGACTTGATTAGTGTCACCTAAAGTGTCACCGTGATTTGCGAATAAATCAATGCTTGTATCAACTTTTAAGTGATTGTTTTTAATAAATCCTGCATAGTTTGTCATAATCATTTGCGGTGATGTATGTCCAACGATGGCAGCGATTTCCATAATTTTAAACTTTTCACTATTTAACATAGCAGTTATAAAAGTGTGTCTTGAGTTATATAGTTTTCTATATTCTACATCACAATCTTTTACTAGCTGATGCCATCTTCTTTTGAAAAATGTTGCATCTTTTATAAAAGCTTTATCATAGTCAAAAAGATAAAGAGATTGACTCAATTTTTTTTGGCTTTCAATAAATGGCTTTACCGCTTCAAACATAGGAATGTCTCTAATACTTCCAAGTGTTTTAGGTGTAGTGATGCGACCTTTAGATATAGACCTTTTGATAGTGATTCTATCTTCTAAAATATCGCCGTGCATTAAGCCAAGTATTTCTCCACTTCTCAAACCAGTATTAAAAGCAATTCCAAGATAATTTTTAAACATTCCATCGGTATTTCTAATAAAAAGTTCAACTTCCTGAGCAGAAAATGGCACGATTGGCTCTTTTTGTGTGCGTTTAAAACGAATGTCTATAGCAACATTTTTGTGAATAATTTCGCCATCTAATGCTATATCAAGAACGCCTTTTATGCAATTCAAATAATCTTTTTTTGAAGTGTTTTTCAGTTCAAGTTCTGCGAGATAATCTTTTACCAAAAGTCTAGTAATCTTTTTTACGTCCATTTCTTTAAAAAAATTATTGACTTTTTGATAAATATACACGCGATTGTGATAACTCTTATCTTCCTTGTGCAGTTCCAAAAACTTTTCAAAATAGTATGAAAACTTTTTGGACTCAAACTTTATGACTTTCAACTCTTCTCGCTTACGAGATATCCAAGCTGAGAGATATTGAGTTTGCATGTATTTTAAAGTTTTTTCAGTTTTTAAAACCTTTGTACTCTCTTCACCAGTTTTAACATCATCATTTTCAAATAACACTTGGTACTTCACATACCAAAATTTTCTATTGCCTCGTGATAGAATTGAGGCTTTTATATCTTGCACTTTATCTCCTTTTTTAAAAAGGAATTTAGTACCACTTACAATTAACATAAAATTCTAGCCTCTTCTACCTAAAAGATTTTCAAGCTCTGAATCCACTTGATTACCTCTTAGCCAATTTTCAAGAGCTTCAATATCCCAAAGAACTGCTTTTTTTGTTTTAGAAGTTGTCGGAGGGATGAAGTAATGAACACCATTGATAAATTCATTATCCATTCGCTTTTGAAAATAATCCACGGATAAATCAAATATCTCACATAAATTTTTAGTTTGGGCATATTTTTTCATCATACACCCCCTAAAAAGGAAACTCTTCTTGTTGAGCTTTCCCCCTAAACTCCAACTCAATAAATGCCAGTTGATGTTTTTTGATAAGCACACGCAAATCTAAATCAGGCTCTAACATGTAAGACTCTAAAGTTTTTATATATTTCTCTAGTTCTAAATCACTATGCTCTCTTAGATTCACTTGCTCTGATATGGTTTCATAAGTTATTACAACTTCTTTTTTAGAGTTTTTTTCATTATGAACTGATTGAGTTGTGATATATTTTGGCTCTTTGCTTTTGTTAAATGCTTTTAGAACTTCTACAAAATGCTGTTTATCTACAACCCCACCATGCACATAAAACTTTCTAGCAATTGCAAGATGGTCTTTTATGGCATCTGTAACCGTATAAGTATAGTTTTTCCTCTTTAATCTCTCTAATGGCATATCAAGTGCTAAAAAATCTTTTAGTTGATATGAGTCGCTTATGTGTTGCCATAGCGGATGCGTTTCTGCTTTGTATCTGTTCATCGTGTTTATAGAGTTTTCGGAAATTGTAGATAAATCAACTAATCTGATTGCATCCATTGACTCTTTAAAAAGTTTCTCTGCATGACCGAGTAAATCATCAACGGTGTCAATGTTATAAGCTTTTAAATGTTTTCGGTGCATCTCAAACTCAATGTTAAAAATATCATCTTCACGATTAAAGCCGTTATTCAAAAAATACTCATACATCATCTCTTTTTTAGGAGAGTTTTTCAGTTCCTCTTTTTTGTCATAAAGACGAAGTAAAAAAGGTTGTTTACCAATGTACAATGTTTGTAATTTATATTTTGAGGAAACCTCTTTTAAATGCGTGGTGTATTGGCGTTTTCTGCTCACGAACATATCTTTTTGAAGCCAAGATAAATCAGACTGCACAAACATGTTTAAATCAACTCTGGTAAGTGGTTTATATCCAGTTGAAACATCTTTAAATATATCATCTACATATCTAAGAAGTGCTTTTAATCCAATTGTATAAATACCCACAGCAGTGAACTGAATTTGAATATCGTTTAAACTTTTGTTTGTCAGATTGTCTTTAAATCCGACAGTTACATAATTATCTAAATGAGTGAACCAGTAAAAGCCTTGTGCCTTACCGTTGAACTCAAACACTTGATTGCTGATTGATACTTTTAAATCTTTATTTGAATACGAGATATCTCGCTTATCAAATCTTCCTTTACTCTCTTCTAATTGGTCTAGTTGTCAAACGAACTCTAAAATTGGGCAGGTAAATTAAAAAAAAGTTACATTCTGAAACTTAAACCACCTCTTGTTTTTCTACTATTTTATTTGAAGATTTAGCTCCAAACTTATAAATGTCTGAATTGATGATTCCTGAT
>JAPLGP010000041.1 GCA_026390075.1 Campylobacterales bacterium | reverse complement strand
TCTACTTGATTTACATACTCTAGCGTTTTAGCTCTTGTGAGATTTGTTTTTAAATTTGCAGCGATTATCATAAATTAAGCCTCTTTTACTATTAATGGCAAAACACCAGGTAAAATTTTACCCTCAAGCAACTCGAGTGAAGCACCCCCACCAGTAGAGATAAATGTCATCTCTTCATCAAGACCTATGCGTTGTACTAAGTCAGCTGTATCTCCACCGCCAACAACCGTAGTTCCATAACTATCGGCTACAAAATGTGCTATTTTGTTCGAACCACGAGAAAATTTTTCCATCTCATACACACCCATAGGTCCATTCCAAAGAACAGTTTGTACATCATTTAAAACTTCTCTATAAAGTCGTACAGTTGCTGGCCCGATATCTAAACCCATCCAATTATCTGGTATTTCTTGTGCGGAGACAAGTTTGCTTACAGAATCTTCTGCAAATCTTTCAGCTGCAACAACATCTATTGGCAAGTAAAATTTCACACCAAGTTTTCTTGCCTTATCCATGATATTTTGTGCTTCTTCGAGCAAATCATCTTCAACAAGTGAAGCGCCAACATTGTAACCCATCTGTTTTAAAAATGTAAATGCCATTCCACCACCGATGAGTACTTTATCCACCTTTGGAAGAAGATTGATAAGTGCTTCAAGTTTCCCAGAAACTTTTGAGCCACCAACGATTGCAGCAAAAGGACGAACAGGATTTTGAATAAGTTTTCCAAAGAACTGAATCTCTTTTTGAAGTAAAAATCCAGCTGCTTTATGTTCGTTGTCAAAAAAATGCGTAATCCCCTCAACAGAAGCGTGAGCACGATGACTTACACCAAAAGCATCATTGATATAAAATTCTGCCATACTTGCTAATTTACGAGAAAACTCTTCATTGTTTTTGGTTTCACCTGCTTCATAACGGATATTTTCCAAAAGCAATACTTCATTTGATTGAAGTGCTGATGCCTTTTTCATGGCATCTTCGCCAACAACATCTTCACTTAAAACTACTTCTCTTTTAAGAAGCTGTTGCAATCTAAGAGCAATTGGAGCAAGTGTATATTTTGTATCTATTTCACCATCTGGACGACCAAGATGCGATGCTAAAATAACTGCACACTCTTGATCTAAGCAGTAATTGATTGTTGCAATCGCAGAGCGGATACGACGGTCATCTGAGATATTTCCAAACTCATCCATCGGTACATTAAAATCACATCGGATAAAAACTTTTTTTCCAGCTAATTTTAGGTTTTTAATATTTAATAATTCCATCATTTCTCCTATTTACTAATGTGAAGTGCCATGTCAACCAATCTCGTGGAATAACCCCACTCATTGTCGTACCAAGCCATAATTTTAACCATATCATCACCAATTACTTGCGTTAAATCTTCAGCAACTATAGAGCTATATGGACAGCCGACAAAATCCTGAGAAACTCTCATCTCTTTATCTATAAGTAAAATACCTTTTAGCTTCGTCTGTGCCATTTTATTAAACAGTGCATTCACTTCTTCTTTAGAAGTTTTTTTTCTAACATTTACAGTTAAATCCACCATAGAAACATCTGGTGTCGGTACACGCATACTTATACCATCGAGTTTACCAGCTAGCTGAGGAAGAACTAAACCGATAGCCTTCGCTGCACCAGTTGTTGTGGGAATTATATTTATAGCCCCTGCTCTTGCTCTTCTCTTATCACTAGCGTGTTTAACATCTAAAAGATTTTGATCATTTGTATAGGAGTGAATTGTTGTCATCAACCCTTTTTCAATGGTAAAAGCATCATCAAGAATTTTTGCGATGGGAGCAAGGCAATTCGTCGTACATGAAGCATTTGAAACTATTTTTTGTCCATTGTAAAGATGTTCATTTACCCCCATAACAAAAGTGGCAGTTTCATTATCTTTTGAGGGAGCTGAAAAAAGAACTTTTTTTATACCATTGTCTATATGAATTTTTGCAAATTCCTGTGTTAAAAAAACACCTGTACACTCTAAAACTATATCTGCACCACAATCGGCAAATTTTAGATTTTTTGGATCACTATTTGAAAAAACTCGTACTTTTTTACCAGCGATAGCAATATAATTATCATCAATCTGTTCAATTGTACCGTTAAAAGATCCATGAACAGAATCATATTTTAATAAATAAAGCATCATATCTATACTTGCCAAATCATTGATAGCTACTAATTCAACATCGTCCCTTGCTGTTACTATACGAGTAACACAGCGACCAATTCTGCCAAATCCGTTAATCGCTATTTTTAGCGCCATACCATTTCCTCTAGTGTATATAATAAAGGCGATTATTTTATACAAAGTTAGCTATAATTCTCATTAAATATGGAAACTATTGCACTTTTTGGTGGTTCATTTGACCCACCACATATCGGTCATGAAGCTATTGTAAAAGCATTATTAGATTTTAAAGATGTCGAAAAAGTTGTTGTAATGCCAGCTTTTTTAAATCCTTTCAAGCAACAATCTCACGCCTCGGCGCAAATAAGACTTCAGTGGCTAAAGAAGATTTTTTCATCTTATGAGCGTGTAGAAATAGAGGATTTTGAGGTAAATCAAGTTCAAAAAGTTTCAACGATTGTAAGTGTAAAATATCTTTTACAAAAGTATAAAAAAGTGTATCTCGTTATTGGTGCTGATAATTTATCAACACTTGGCATGTGGAATAGATATGAAGAACTAAAAAAGTTAGTTACTTTTGTAGTCGCCAACAGAGATGAAATAGAAATTCCCAACAAGTTTCTATCACTCAATGTTTTTGAAAATATCTCTTCATCCAAACTTAGAGAACATATTGATATAACAAAACTTTCAAAAGAGTGTGCATTAGAAATAAGCCAATATTACAAGGAAAATAATGAAAAATAGAATAGAAAATATAACAAATGTGCTTGATAAGAATAAAGCAAACGCTATAGAAGTTTTTGATCTTCGTGAAAAAAACTACTTTGTTGATTATGCAATCATAGCTTCATCGCTTGGTACAAAACATACTTCAGCACTACTAGACCACTTAAAAAGAGATTTAAAAGGTGATGAGAAGTTTGTTCATGTTGATGAAAGTGGAGATTGGATAGTTGTTGATTTAGGCGATATTCTCATTCACATCATGACTCCAGAGTACAGAACAAAATACGATATGGAGACTTTTTTAAGTAAACTAGCAGATGGAAAAGAGGGTCAAAGCTCTTTCTAAATTATTACGAATGGGATTTAAAAATCCCTTTCATAACTTTTTTCTAGTATGTCTTTATAGTTATATATGGCATCAACATACTTCACAGCCTCACTTCCTCTCGCATAACCATACTTTAATGTTGTAGCATATTTTTTTTGTGACAAAAGAGGTAACACTTTTTTTAAATCTGTCCATATATTTGGATTCAAACCCATTTTTTTAGCTAATTCTTGTGCATCATCAATATGCCCTATTCCAATATTATATGCAGTAAGAGCAAATTTTAAACGATTCTCACCTTCTACTTCTTCTGGAATTTTTCTCATCATCTGTTTTATGTATTTTGCACCACCAAATATACTTGCTTTTGGATCTAATCGATCTTGTACACCCAAAAAGAAAGCAGTATTTTGTGTAAGCATCATTAAGCCCTCCACACCTGTTGCACTTTTTGCATTTGAATTCCAATGTGACTCTTGATATGCAACAGCCGCTAGAAATGCCGATGAAATATTATATTTGCGTCCAGCCATCGTAAAATATTTTTTATATTTTGGAAATACTGACTCGATTCGCCTGTATAACATTGTTGTAGCATTGTAATCAAAAAGCTTCATATAACTGTAATAGTGATCTTTTAACTGAGTCATTGCACCGCTTTGGTTAAAAGCACTCAGCCATACATTTATATCTGCTTTGAGATCTTCAGAATTTTCTGTAAGAACCCATGCAAGTTGCTCCTTTTCACTGATACTAAAGGCTAACGAAATTTCTGTAAAATATCTAAGATTTTGCATGTATATATTTGAGTCGGCAATGGTACAATCTATCTCATTTAATGAAACTTTTTCCAAAAGTTCTTCCGTTGAGAATTCAGAAGTCAAGGTAACATTCAAATCCATACCATCTTTTTGTAAAGATTTTATAGTTTCACTGTAACTTGTTTCATCTCCAACAGTTATTCTAAGCCCTGAGAGAGCTTCAGCATTTTTTGGAAATTTATTCGTTTGCATCATGGAGCGATTACAAATAACTTGTTCTTGAACTTCAAAATAAGATGGACCAAAGTTAAACGATTGCTTTCTCAGATCAGTTTGTGCAAGTGAAGCTGAAGTTATATGAATATTTTTATTTTTACTAAGTTCTATAGCTTCTTTTATGGTATTTGCTGATGTAATCTTAAGTTCAACTCCTAGATGCTTTGCATAAGCATTTAAAAGTTCATACTCAAAACCTTGAGGTCCTGTTGCACCAATATAGTAAGTTGTAGCAGCATTGAGTAAAACTACATTTAAAACTTTATCTTTTTTAATTTTTTCTAGTAATGGAATACTTTTTATATCTTGCATTGGTGGCGTGTTATGATAATGAAACCATCCAAAAGCCAACAACAATACTGTAAATAACGCTATTATCGATGTAATTATTTTTTTTTTCATGAGAGGTAGTTTATATGCATAAACTTATGCAAATATAAAACGGTTTACTCCGTTTTTATACTCATGTGCAAGAACTTGATCATGAACTTTCAAAATCGAGTCAACTAAATACAAACCTAATCCAAAACTATTTTTAGATGGATTATCTTTTGTAAAGGGTTCTATATAATACTGAAGAGGTTTTGATATGCATTCGCCTTTACTATCAAATGAGAGTTCATTTTTTAACATAAGAATCCTGACATGAGAATCTGTGGAATATTTTATACCATTATCTATCATATTTTTAATGGCGGTTGTATAAAGTCGATAATTCGCAAAAATTTTTACACTCGAGCTAATATCAATGCTAACACTGCTTCTCTCAACCATCGCCATATCTATAGCGCCATCAATGATATCCACAAGACGATACTCTTTAAAATCTTTTTTACCTTCAACGCATGTAAGCTCTTCTATCATCGCAAATTCTGAAACAAGGGACTCTAATCTTCCAAATATAGAGCTAAATCTATCAATCTGTTTTTGAGAACTTAGCATTTGCGTTGCTATCGTTCCTTTAGCAATAGGTGTTTTTAGCTCGTGCATAAGATTTCTTAGAAATAAAGTTCGTGACTCTAAAATAGAATTTATTTTTAGTTTTGCTGATTCAAGCTCATTTGCGACAAGAGCTATTTCATCACAACCATCTGTTTTAAAAGAGATAGTTAAGTCCCCATTTCCAAATTTTGCTATTTTTCTTCTTAAACGAATGAGTGGTCGGAGTCTCTGTAAAATCAAAAAAAACGATACAGATATGATAGCTATAATTGTTGTGTAAGAGTAGAGTATGCTCCAAGGTTTGTATGGGACTAACTCTTCATCTTCTATAAGAATAAAGCCTTTTGATGATTCAATATAGAAGTAAATATTGTGACCAAGTTCTATCATTGTAGCTTTAAGATCACTTTGTATATCTTCAAAATTTATAGAGTTTTTATTGAGCATTGTTACATTATTTGTAGTATCAGAACCTTCTCTTTTTAAAATTTCACCTTTTTTAACTACTTTTTTTTGCTCATCTGTATCTCTTTCAATACGAAATTTATAAATTGCCAAATTCGCTTCTAACATAATTTCAGAGCTATCTCTTTGTTTGTGTTCACGATAAATTTGTATGATGACTGAATATTTTGTAAAAATATTGTTGATATATTGCTGTTTATTTAACTTGTAAAATTCCCAAAAGACTACACTCACGCTTATGAGAGTAACTACTAAAGCAAAAAGTACAGTTATTAGAACAGCATGTTTTTTCATTTAAGAAGTTTATATCCTAAACCTCGAACGGACTCGATAAGAGTTTTATCTCCAAGTTTATTTCTAATTCTGCCAACCATTACATCTATACTTTTGTTGGATGAATCTTCATTGATTGCATTTACATTGTGTATCAAATCTTCTCTTGAAACTACAAGTCCTTGTTTTGCAATCATATAAGAGAGTATTCCAAATTCAGCATTTGTAAGGTCTATATTTCTGCCTTTATATGTGATAACCATGGTTGATTTATCACATCTGAAGTCACTTTTTGATTCCTCTTTTGCATCTGATTTTGCCTCATATCTTCTTAAAACAGAGTGTATTCTAGCCTCTAATTCTCGTGGGTCATAAGGTTTTGGCAAGTAGTCATCCGCACCGAGTTCAAGCGCTTTTACTTTATCTGTCACATCGCTTCTAGCAGATGAGATGATGATAGGGATATCCTGTCGCTCACGAATTGCTTCACAAACTTCTAAGCCGTCCATACCAGGGAGTGTTAAATCTAAAATGACCAAATCAAATGGTTCTAATTTTAAAATACTAACCGCTTTAAAGGGGTCATCTTCCGTCACAACATTAAAATCGAACTGCTCAAGATATTCTGTTAATATCTCTGCTAGTTCCAAATCATCTTCAATCATTAATATTTTTTTCATAGCGTCATTCTAACAAAATATGAACTAATAGGGAGTTAACACACAAGAATTTTATATTTATTTCCACATGCCAAATATGGCATGTGGAAATATTTTATCTCATTTTTCTTTGGATATTATAAGTTGCGACAAAAAAATAATTATAACAGTAAATAAAAATTGCGATAATATTCGCGATTATATTTGAAAAAAGGATTATGATTGCATATTATTAGATATAGTCTTGTGTTATTTTTTGCAACTCCTCAGTTGTTTGGAGCTTTGCTTTCATTTGATGAAGCAGTTACTCAGTTTTTAAATCATAATTATGATTTAAAAATAGCAAGTCAAGAAGCAGACAAATCAACCGCTGATTTAATGACGGCAGAGCTTCGTCCAAATCCAACCATTTCAGCATCTTATATCAATTTGGATCTCAGACACAATCTTAATAGCACATCGGATAGCTCTCAAACAACTCTTCATGTTGATTATCCCATCGAGCTCGGCGGAAAACGAGGTCGTAGAATTGAAAGTGCAAAAGAGAATATTGCTTACGCCAAGGATTTGTTAAAAGAAACAAAAAGGGAACAGCTTTTTACTTTGGTCAATGCCTATTATCAGGTACAGGCTGATGAGACAAATCTTATAAATTCAATTGCAAACCGTCATGACTTTGAAGTTCTTCTTACCATCGCTCAATCTAAATATGAGCATGGTTTTTTGAGTGAAATTGACCTGAAAAAACTTCAATTACAAATAATAGATTATGACAAAGAAGTTGAATTAAATAAAGCTATACTCTCTTCAGACAAAGAAAATCTTGCATTTTTGCTCTCTATGAATATTAAAGATGTGGCTTTGTCTCCAATAGCTCTGCCACAAACCTTTTTAGAATCTGAAGATGAACTCATTTTGTATGCACAACAAAATCGCTCGGATTGTTTAGCAGCACAACAAAATATTCATGTATCTACTGCTTCCGTAGAACTTGAAAAAGCGAATGCAATTCCAAATATTAGTGTTGGAGTAGAAACAGAAAGCATTGCTCCACAGCGCGACCCTCTTATGGGAGTTGGTGTTACAATTCCTTTACCGATTTATGATCGTAACCAAGGAGCTATTGAAAAATCTCGTATTACAGCACTTCAAGCTTCAACCCAACTATCTAAGACTTTAGAACAAGCGAAATCTGAAGTAAAGCAATCATTTATTCAGTATCAGGCTCAACGCTCTATATATAATTCTATACAAAATGGATATGAATTAGCAAAAAATCTCAAAGAGAAACAAGAGAAAATTTTTTCGATTAAAGGAATTTCAATTCTCGAACTTCTGGATGCTCAAAAAAGCTATCGTGATTATCAAAAAAACTTAACTCAAGCCCTCATCGACCAACATGTTGTTTTAGCTCGTTTAAAATTAAACTCTGGTTTACTTCTAAATAATTCAAAGGAATATTAATGCGTTTTTCCATTTTTTCACTATTTTGTACAGTTATTATATTTTTAACTACGGGATGCAATGATGAACATTCAACCGCAGTGCCAACGACAGAAACAACTAAAAAATCTGAAATAAAAACAGTTGTTCCAGAATTTGGAACATATAGTATTCAAGTTTCAATGGCAGCTTCAGTTCAACCTGCACCAGATGGGATTATATCTATAAGTGCTCCAGTGAGTGGAGTGATATCCAATATTGATGTGCATATTGGCGATAAGATTACGCCAGCTTCCCCACTTGTAACCATTCGTTCATCTGATATAAGTGATACACAAAGCAGTCAACTCGCGGCAAAAGCTGCTTTTACACAAACAAAACATACCTATGAAATGAATAAAGAGTTGTTTACCCTTGGTGCTATCACGGAGAATGATTTATTATTGTCTCATAGTAATTTTCAACAAGCTGAAGCTGCAATGAAGGGGTATTCACAAAAATTAGCCTATTTTGGTGCTTCATCAAACCAAACACTTGTTCTTCACGCTTCTATTAGTGGAGTAGTTTATGAGATAGGAACACATTTAGGAGACCATATCACTAATGATACAACGCAACCACTCATTAAAATTGTTGATATTCATAAAAAAATAGTGGTTGCTACAGTTTATGAAAAAGATATTTCAGCATTTAATGTAGGAAAAGAAGTTAGCATAGACATAGATAGCGAGCAACACTTGCAAATCAAAGGAAAAGTAATGTATATCAGTGATGTGCAAGATTCGGAAAATAAAACAACCAAAGTTTATATTCAGCCTGCAATAGATTCCTCTGAACTGCGTATTAACATGTTTGCCAATGTCATATCTAGCGTTGATATAAAAGATGTATTCCGTATTCCTAATAAGTCGATTCTTTACAAGAATGGAAAATTTATTGTTTTAGTTAAAGAAGGAGATCACTTTTCTCCTCTTAATATTACCATTATTAGTGATCATTCAACAGATAATTTTTCTCTTGTCAGAGGGCTTCAAACAAATACCCAAATAGCGCTTGAGCCAATCGCTTTACAAAGGGACTAATATGGATAGACTCGCCAACTTTTTTATTGATAATTTTCTTGCCGTTTTACTTTTTACAGCCATCACTGTTATTGTAAGCGCTGTTGTAGTACGTGATCTTAATATCGAAGCATTCCCTGATCCAGCACCTCCAATTCTTGAAATAGTGACTGTGAATGAAGGTCACTCTGCTGAAGATATGGAAAAACAAATTACAACCCCACTAGAAATTGCTCTTGCTGGAATGCCAGGGCTTCAGAATATCAACAGTATCTCTTTGTATGGATTATCCGATATCAAATGTAAATTTACCTATGATGTTTCTTACAAAGAGGCTAAACAGGAAGTTTTAAATCGCTTGGCGCAAGCTGCTATTCCAGCCAATGTAACTCCAAATATTATTCCTAGTGCGATTGGCGAAATCATGCGTTACCGTGTTGTTGGAAATCGAAGTTTAGTTGAATTGCGCACTTATCAAGATTGGGTAGTATCGCGTTATTTAAAAACAGTACAAAACATTGCTGATATTTCAAGCTTTGGTGGTGCAATCAAAGAATATGCCGTAGTAGTGCATCCAGATGATCTGATCAAATATAAGATTCCCTTTAGCACTGTTATTCAAGCTCTCTCAAACAGTAATGTAAATGTCGGCGGTCGCGTATTGGAATTCGGGGATCAGTATTATACTATTCGTGGGGTTGGATTGATTAAAACAACAGACGATATCGAAAATACTATCGTTGCAACGGTTAATAATCGTCCTATTTATATCAAAAATATTGCTGAAGTTTCAATTTCCTCTGCACCAAAAACAGGAATAACAGGAATTAATCAAACCGATGAGATAGTTACGGGTGTTGTTGTTTTAGCTAAAAATGCACCAAGTATCGTGGCGATGAGCGAACTTCATAAAAAAGTTGATGAACTTAATAATGGTATTCTCCCTAAAGATATCAAAGTCGTCCCTTTTTATGATCGTCAGGACTTACTTCATACTGTTGTTGATAAACTAAAAGAGACAGCATCTGTAGGAATGATTTTGGTGTTTGTTATTATTCTTCTATTTTTGGGCGAATGGCGTGCAGCAGTCATTGTAACTTTAATTATCCCGATATCACTGCTCTACACTCTTGCTCTTATGGCAGGTAAACATGAGTCCGCTAACTTACTCTCTTTGGGAGCTATTGACTTTGGTATTATTGTTGATATTCCATTAATCGTGATTGAAAACTATTTTAGGCTTAAGCATCAGGGACATCAGCATGTTCCAGCAATTCTTGAAACAGCAAGTGAAGTTGGCAAGCCAATTATGTTTGCGATTCTTATAATCTTCTTAGCATTCATCCCTCTTTTTGCGATGAATGGAGCAGAATCTCAAATTTTTCTTCCAATGGCAAAAACATATGTCTATGCCATTAGTTTTGCATTTATCCTCACATTTAGTTTTCTATTTGCTAGTAAATACAGCTTCTTGAGCAATTCTCATGAAAAAGTATTCCCAATTTTAGAGTGGATAAAAAGCAAATATATGAAATTAATTACTCGTATTACAGGCAAAGTATCAGCTGTGGCTACGGGAGTAATTTTTGTTTTAACTTTTTTTATCGCAGGTAGTCTCGGGTCTGAATTTTTGCCAAAAATGGATGAAGGAAATCTTTATATTCGCGCCATTTTTCCTTATTCAATTAGTCTCAGTAAAAGTTATGAAAATTCGAAAAAAATACGCGATATATTAGTCAAATTTCCAGAACTAAAAACTGTCCAATTTAAAGCTGGACGCCCAGAGGATGGAACCGACCCTTCAGGAGCATTCAATACTGAATATTTTGTGCAATTAAAAGATTATAAAGAGTTACCCAGCGATTTTAGAAAAGAAGAACTAGAAAGTAGAGTCCGAACCGAACTTAAAAATGAATTTCCCAATGTCGATATCAGTGTATCTCAGTACATTGAAGATAATCTAGCAGAAGCTATGTCTGGCGTTAAAGGAGAAAACTCCGTTAAAATTTTTGGAGATGATCTTGATGTGTTGGACAAATTGGCCACAGAAGTCGAAAGTAAAATCAAAAATATTGATGGCGTTGCCGATGTCGGAATTTTTAAAGAGACTGGACAACCGAATCTAATTATAGAAATTGATCGTAAACAAGCTGCAATGTATGGAATGAATGTAGCAGATCTGTTGAATATCGTCGCCTCATCTTTAAATGGAAGTGCTATTTCTCAAATTATTGAACAAGATATGCACTTTGATTTGCTTGTTCGATTTCCTGATGAGTACCGAAAAAGTATTGAAAACATAAAAGAAATTCCAATTGTACTAGCAAATGGAGGAACTATTCCGCTTTCCAAAGTTACAAAAATTTATTATGATACTGGAGCATCATTTATCTATCGTGAAAATTTTAAACGATTTATACCTATTAAGTTTTCTGTTACTTCAGGTAATTTAGCTGGAACGGTAGAAAAAGTTAAAGATGCGATTGATACTATTAAAATACCAGAAGGATATAGAACCACTTTATCAGGGCGTTTTGAACAGATGCAAAGCGCTTTTGGTCGATTAAAAATTATGGCACCTTCGTCGCTTTTCTTAATAGCTTTGGTATTGTTTGTCTATTTTGGGTCTATTAGAAATACAATTATCATTTTTACAGCTGCGCTCTTTTCTACCTTTGGTGGATTAGCATTTTTACTGTTATTGGGGCAACCTCTGAGCGTTTCTGCATCAGTAGGATTTATTTCCATCCTAGGAGTAAGTATTTTAAATGCGTCCATCTTTGTTATTCACTTTTTACAGTTACGCAAAGATGTTGACCTTGAAGAAGCAATTGTTCAAACTGCATCAGATAAATTTAGAGCTATTATCATGACAGGATTAACTGCATCCATTGGATTATTGCCAGCAATGCTCTCCACCGGAGTAGGAAGTCAGATACAAAAACCTCTTGCCATTGTTGTTGTTGGAGGAATGTTCATTGGAACAATAATTCTGCTGATATTGTTACCAGCATTATTACGCTTTGTAAAATGTAAACAATATTTTTTCATACCAACACTTCCTGAACACCAAGAAATAAAAAATTAATTTATTCTAAAGCCTTTTTTTAGGCTTTAGAATATTAGACTTCTTGCATAACCTAGATTGCTTCGTCATTCTTCCTCGCAATGACCGTCATCGTATAATTAAAAGTGCTGAAAAAAGATAGACTTATGAAGCATAATAAGAAGGTGAGAGGATGAACAAAGACTTAATCGTCATTGATCATTAAAGATCGTTTGC
>JAPLGP010000035.1 GCA_026390075.1 Campylobacterales bacterium | reverse complement strand
CATGAAAAAAATATCAAAAGTATTAATTGCAAACAGAGGCGAAATAGCTCTTAGAATTATCAGAGCGTGTAAAGAGTTGGACATTTTAAGTGTTGCTATATTTTCTGAAGTTGATATTGTGGGTGTTTTGGTACGAAAAGCGGATGAATGTTACCCAATGATGGGCGATGCACTTGCTGCATATCTTGATTATGAAAAAATTATTGCTTTGGCACTCAAGGCAGATTGTGATGCTATCCACCCAGGGTATGGCTTTTTATCTGAAAGTGCAGAGTTTGCTCAGGCATGTGGAGATAATGGCATCATTTTTATCGGTCCAAAACCAGAGCATATTGCACTTTTTGGCGATAAAATGGCTTCAAAAGTTGCTATGCGACAAATCGGTGTTCCTGTACTAGAGGGAACAGATGAGCCTTTAAAAGATAAAACTGAAGGTGCTAGAATCGCTGCAGAAATCGGTTTTCCAGTTATCATAAAAGCTGCTTTTGGTGGTGGCGGACGCGGTATGAGAATTGTTAGAAGTGCAGACCTTTTTGATGAGATGTTTGACTCTGCGACAAATGAATCTAAAAAATATTTCGGTAAAACTGAAGTATTTATTGAAAAATATGTTGAAAATCCACGCCACATTGAAGTGCAAATTATTGCTGACAAATACGGCAATGTTCTTCATTTAGGCGATAGAGATTGTTCTATCCAAAGAAGACATCAAAAAGTCATCGAAATTGCACCCTCACCTAGACTCAACGCTGCAACACGAAAAGAGCTTTACAGAGTTTCAACAAAAGCGATGTTCAAACTTGGATATGAGAGTGTTGGAACTGTGGAGTTTTTAGTGGACGACAATGACAATATCTACTTTATAGAGATGAACACAAGAGTTCAAGTGGAGCATCCTGTGACTGAGCTTATTTCAGGAATTGACATCATCCAAAGAATGATACAAATTGCAGAGGGTGACCCACTCAAATTTCTTCAAGAAGAGATACAATTTCGCGGTTATGCGATTGAATTTAGAATCAACGCTGAAAATCCTCAAAACAATTTTATGCCATCCGTTGGAAAAATCACAAACTATATGACTCCAGGTGGTCCAGGTGTGCGAATAGATTCTGCTGCATATGCAGGATATACAATCCCTTCAAACTATGATTCTATGATAGGAAAACTCATCGTTTGGGGCTTAGACTGGGAAGGTGCTGTAAAAAAAGCAAGACGCGCTTTAGATGAATTTTACATAGAAGGATTTCCGACGAACATCCCTCTACACCGAGAAATAGTAAGAGACCAAGATTTTATAGAAGGACATTTAGCGACGAATTATCTTGAGAAAAAATTGGATCTTTTTAATCTAAATGCAGTTAATTCACTCGCAGAAGAGGATAAAAAAATCGAAAATATTACGAACCTCATAAAAATGATAAACGATAATAAGATAAAAACAAGAAGTTAATGCTTATAAAAGTGTAAAAGACTTCTTGCAAAACTCAGATTGCTTCGTCGTTCCTCCTTGGCACATGACGGTCATTGCGAGCAAAGCGAAGCAATCTTATGAGAAAGTTTTGCAAGAAGTGTAAACTAAAGTTCATGGCATGTGGATTTCCACATGCCATACAAAATAAAAGTTTCAACCTCTATTTTTTCATTACACCCCAAATCAGCTATAATCCCATATGCCAAACTTTAAAATATATTCACCTCAATCCACATGCCAACAATAGGAATTAATATTTATGGATACTAAAAAAGAACCCTCTTTACTCCAAATCTTAGGACTTGGCACCGCCATACTTCTCGTTGCTGGAAACATGATTGGCTCTGGGGTGTTTAAAAAAATAACTCCAATGTCTGCTGGACTTATGGATAGCTCACTTATTTTATGGGCATGGGTTATTGCGGGTCTCATCACTATGCTCGGAGCATTTAGCTTTGCCTCTTTGGCAACTACAACCAAAGAGGCTGGAGGACAGTTTCAATATTTTAAAAATGTCTTCGGCGGTTTTTTTGGTTTTATCTATGGATGGAGTTTTTTTGCAGTTATAAGCTCCGCCTCGATAGCTTCCATTGCTTATGTTTTCGCCCAATCGTTGGGAAATCTGTTGGGCATTCCCCCTATTTTGGAAGCGTATAGTTCTTACAGTATTGCAGGTGTTATTTTTCCCTTTCAAAATGCGTCAGTCAAACTTATCGCTCTAAGTGCTCTGTTTTTTTTAACCCTCTTCAATATCCGAGGAGTTGAAGGAGGAGGATGGCTCAGCAACATCGTAACAGGTGCTAAAATTTTAGGGATTTTACTCCTTATCGTGCTTGGTCTTAGCTATAACTCAAATACCTCTGCATTACCCACACCCGATTACATACCAAATCCTACACAATGGGGCGATTTTATGCGTATCAGTGCCTTTTTTACTGCTATGCTCGGTGCATTTTGGGCGTATGACGGATGGGTAAATATTACCAATATGGCAAGTGAATTCAAAAATCCAACTAAAAATGTCCCTCGTGCTATCATCATTGGAACTGCCCTAACGATGCTCTTATATGTCACCGTAAATTATGCCTACTTGCAAGTGCTTACCCCAGCTGATTTTGCACATCTCGGCTCTCAAGAAGGAAGCATAGCTGCTGTGGAAGTAGCAGGAATTGTCATGGGACCTATTGGTATTACCCTTATTTCTATTTTGATTATGATTTCAACATTCGGGGCAACACAGGCGAGTACAATGTCTGCGGCACGAGTTTATTATCAAATGTCCAAAGAGAGATATTTTTTCAAACCATTTTCACATGTGCATAAACGCTTTCGTACTCCTTATGTCTCCTTGATTGGACAGATGATTTGGGCGTGTCTGCTTATTATCAGTGGTACATTTGACCAACTCACCGATATGCTGATTTTTGCAGCTTTTATATTTTATGGATTAGGTGCTGTAGCCGTCATTCGCCTCAAAATGCTAGATAAATTGCAGTTTACCTTTGGGTATCCCGTTGTCCCTCTTCTCTTTCTTTTGTGTTGTATAGTTATCGTTGTAAATGCTGTTTATACTCGCCCACTTGAATCACTTACAGGGCTAGGATTGATTACTCTTGGAGTACCACTTTATCTTTATTTTAAAGGGTTCGGCGCAAAGAGTTAAGACATAATTTGGGATAATCGAACTATTTAAGTGATTTAGTGTAAAATCATAAACTAAATTTTTCGGCATGTGGGATTTCCACATGCCATACAAAAGGCAATTACAATGAGCATTTACAGAGAGTATGACATTAGAGGAATTTACGAGCAAGAGTTAAATGAGTTAAGTGTTACTCGCATCGGGTATGCTTTGGCTTCAAAAATACAAGGCGATTATGTCGCTGTTGGATATGATGCGAGAAGTCACTCCCCTATTCTCTTCGAATACCTTGTCGCAGGGCTGAATGCAGGTGGCAAAAAAGTCTTAAATATGGGACTTGTTCCTACTCCAGTCAACTACTTTTGTAACTACAATGAGTTTGATGGTATCCTCGTTTCTGCTTCCGTAATGATTACAGGTTCACACAATCCAAGCGAATATAACGGCTTTAAAATCACAATCGACAAAGCACCGTTTTTTGGCGATGCTATTTACGCACTTGGAAGAGAGTGTGAAGCGATGAGTGCAATTCCACATGCCACTCGTGAAGTAAAAGATATCGACGCAGTAACGCGTTATGTTGACTTTTTAGTTGGCGAGTTTCAACACCTCAAGGGTATGCCTACAAAAATTGTTTACGACTGTGGAAACGGTGTTGCGGGTATTGTAACAGAAAGAATTTTCTCTGCTCTTGAACTTCACACAAAAGGTCTTTTTGTTGACCCAGATGGAACTTTTCCTAACCACCACCCTGACCCATCCGATGAGCATAACTTAGAAGATATCAAAAAACTTTTAGCTAGTGATGGAGATATCGCTTTTGCATACGATGGAGACGCGGATAGAATCGCAGTTTTAACGCACAAAAACAACATCAAGGGCGATATGATGGCTCTTTTGTTTGCCATGAAAATGGATAAACCAGTCGTTGTTGGCGAAGTAAAATGCTCACAAGTGATGTACGATGAGCTTGAGCGACGCGGTGCTACGGCTATCATGTACAAAACAGGACACTCAAACCTCAAAGTAAAAATGAAAGAAGTAAACGCAGATTTGGCATGTGAAGTAAGCGGACATGTGTTTTTCAAAAACCGTTATTTCGGTTATGATGATGCGATTTATGCAACGCTTAGAATGCTTGAACTTGTGCATGATGGAATTGATTTGGACGCAGAGTTAGCAAAACTTCCACTCGTTTTTTCAACAGAAGAGATAAAAGTAAAAACAACAGACTCAGAGAAGTTCAAAATCATTGACAAAGTAAAAGAGTTGCTTAAAAACCCACATGCCGACTTTCCAACTATCCGTAACATTATAGATGTGGACGGTGTGCGTATCAACTTTGAAAACGGTTGGGGACTTGTTCGTGCGAGTAACACGACACCGATTTTAGTCACTCGTTTTGAATCGACTTCCAAAGAAACCGCCAAAGTGTATGAAGATGCGGTGAATAGGCTGATTGAAGAAGCAAAAAAGCTGTTGTAAAAGAGAGTTCTTGCATAACTAACAAATTAGATTCTAAATGACCGAAGGAAATACCCTTTGGTCATTCAGGATCTTTGGTTTGCAAAAACTCTCTATAAAAATAATCAAAAAAATTTGCACTTATCGCCTTATTCAGATTTTGTATTTTCTACAGATAAACTGACTTTTAATGTACTAGATAGCTTTTTAGAATCTTCAAGCATTTTTTTTGTTACTTCTTTGTCAGCTTTCAGCAACCATTTCACTAATAAGTTTTCGTCATCATCGGCTCTTTTTTCATCTTTATGGTTTGCAAGGTATTCGTAAGTATTTTGTGCGGTTGTTATGCTTGACATCCATGTGCCAGAGCTTTTTTCCTCTGCGCTGACATTATTTAAAAATGCAACAGCTTCTTTCATTTTGGCTGCAATGTCACCTGAAAATTGGTCAGTAAAACTATCTTCAAGTCTAGTAGGTCCGCTGTAGAGTCCCATTGCAAGACCTTGTTGTTGTGACATTAATGAGGATGCCATGTCTTGTTCTTCTTTGCTGAAACTGCCACCTTCATTACTACTTACTCCATACAAAGCGCGTCTATCGAAGTTTTGAAATACCGAGTGCCAGTCTTCTCCTTCATTGCTATTTGTATCAAATAGTTTGCCAGATTTTTTCATGAGGGCATACTGTGCATCCAGTTCAGTTCTGGCATCTTTAGCAACTTGTCCAAAATTTTTATCTTTAGAAAAAGTTTGCAATGATGGATTTGAGACAGCATCCGCCAATGCATTTGCTGGTTCGCCGTCTCTCGTTGGAAAATATTGAGCATACATACTTGGTATGGCTACACTGATAGAGATTGTAAGTTTCCTTGCTTCTTGAGAAATTTCAACTCTATCACCACTGAGCACTACTAAACCATCTGTTTGCTCCACATTTGATGTCGTGGTTGCATTTTCATATTTACTATAGACAGTATGGTTCGAATAAGCAATATCAGCTTTTATTGACATGTTCATTTTTTTCTCCCTTATTATATTGCATAATTTAAGCATTTATGATTCCAATTAAAATTTCATGAGCACTCATTTCTAAGATTGCTAAAATGATTTAATTAAGCAATTTAGTGTAGAATATTGGTTTTTTAAAGCAATAATAAAATAAAAAATTATTTTCAGTATTTTACCATTTATTCCTATTTTCATTTAACTGACCAATATTCTAAGGATATCGTTTTGAAAAACAAAAATCTTGCTAACATTTTTTACCAATGGGAAGAAGATACTCTTGTGCTTAATATTTTAGGTACTCCGAGTGCAAAAAAAGATGCAATTGGAAAAGTCAAAGGAAATCAACTTAAAGTGAGCGTTACCGCTGCACCAGTAGCAGGAAAAGCAACAGACCATATGGTTCGATTTTTAGCAAAAGAGTTTGGGGTTTCTGCCTCAGACATAGTAGTTGTGTATGGTCGTATGAATATAAATAAACAGCTTCGTATAAAAGAGCCTAAAACTGTTCCAACTGTTATCATTAAAAAATAAAACTTCATGAATAAAATCAACAAAAACATCGTCGCCCTAGGAACAAACAGCTTTTTTACAGATTTTTCAAGCGAGATGATATTACCCCTTTTGCCTCTCTTTTTAGAGCGGTTTTTACATGCAAGCAAAGGCGAAATTGGTCTTATCGAGGGAATGGCTGAATTTGGTGTTGCCCTGCTCATTGCCCTCTCAGGCTTTTACTCCGATAGATTGGGAAAGAGAAAAATCCTCACTCTCATCGGGTATGGATTTTCTAATCTTGTGAAACCCCTTGCTTTTTTTGCTCAAAGCGCGACCATGGTTGCCACAATCCGCATCGCCGATCGGGTGGGGAAAGGGATTCGTTCTGCACCGCGTGATGCACTCATCAGCCACTCTACTGCCAAAAAATCGAGTGGCTTTGTTTTTGGTTTTCACAAAATGATGGATAGTGCTGGAGCTGTTGTTGGGAGTTTGAGTGCATTTGGATTGCTTTGGTTTTTAGGGGAGAGTGAAGCTACCTTTCGAACTATTTTTGCTTTAAGTCTCATTCCTGGACTTCTTGCCATGGCCGTTCTCATCTTTTTTGTTGTGGATGCCCCTTTTACACCTGCACCCATGCAACGATTTCGCCCCAAAGCACTGAGTGCACCATTTTATTGGCTGGTTGCTTTTCAAAGCCTCTTTAGTCTTTTTGCGATGAATTACTCATTTATGATTCTTAAAGTCGAAGATAACGGTATGGCGTTAGCAATGATTCCTCTCGCATATACGCTCTACAACCTTATTCTCGCCATTTTTGCAATACCTATTGGCAAGATGGCAGATAGATTTGGCAAAGCAACTCTTTTGTCCGTTATTTATATGGCATTTGCTTTAGGGACTCTCTTTATGGCATGTGGAACTCTTTGGGGTGCATGGATTGGATTTGGAATCTATGGTTTTTTCGCTGGTGGATTTAACTCACTTGCCAAAGCAATCATCTCAGATACCGCTCCAACAGAACTTAAAGCAACTGCGTATGGAGTTTATTACACTTCCATAGGAGTAACAACACTGCTTTCACTTGCAATCGGCGGATGGCTATGGGATAATTACACAAGTACACCTCTGTTTTTAATCGCTTCTTTTGCAGCTATGGCGTTGTCTGGATTACTTTATAGAATGAGAAAACATTTTCTTATTAAAATATAAACTAAATCCTTTGATTAAGAGATTTAGTGTAAAATTTTAAAATACCGTGAATGGAGACAAAAAAAATCAATGAACAATTATGACAATTTATCCATACTTTACGCGCAACACACCGATGAAAGCTATTTTAATAAAAAAATACTTGGCTCGATGTCAAAAATATTTCACAGCTCTTTAGGGCTTGAAGATACTCTAAATAAATATAATAACTTTAAAGAGATAAACGGATTTTTTGTTGATTTAATCATTATCGACAACAGATTTGGCTTAGATATTTGTCATAAAATATTGGAAATAAACCCTTCTCAAAAGATTATTATAAAAGTTCGACTTGATAGTAATCAATATTTATCAAGCTTTTATGTCAATGGATTTGATGATTTTATTTATGAACCACTCAGCAAACTCTCCGTTGAAAAAACAATCTCTCAAGTAGCACAAAATAAAAATATGACGACTATTGTCTCAGATTATGAAGACAAACTTCATGATTCGCAGAGAAAGCTTGAACAAAGAAGTGAATTTTTTGCAAGCATGAGCCATGAAATAAGAACACCTATGAACGCGATTATAGGCATGAGCCAGATACTCAGCGAGGATAAAACACTCACAAGAGAGCAACTTGAAACCGCTAAAGCTATAAGTAGTGCTTCAAATATGCTTCTGAATATCATCAACGATATACTTGATTTTTCAAAAATCGAAGCTGGAAAAATAGTTTTGGAAAAAAGAGATTTTGACTTAAATATGATTTTGAGTTATTTAGCAGATATGATGAGTTACAAAGCCTTAGAAAAAGGGATAAATCTTACTTTTGATATAGATCATAATATTGGCAGAAATTACTTAGGTGACCCGTTTCGCATCTCTCAAATACTCCTCAATCTACTGGGCAATGCAGTTAAATTTACCAACAGTGGTGGTGTCACACTGAGCATCAAAGCTGTCGATGCGATGGATGGAAAATCTTTGGTACAGTTTGCTATTAGCGACACAGGCATCGGTCTCAAAGAAGAGCAAATTCAAAATCTTTTTCAAAGTTACGCACAAGCATCCTCAGACACAAGTCGTAAATATGGGGGAACTGGGCTAGGTTTATCTATCTCAAAACAACTTGTTACGCTTATGGATGGTAAAATTTGGGTTGAAAGCGAATATGAAAAGGGCGCAACTTTTTTTGTCACTCTCACTTTGGAAACAAATGAAAATACAGATAAAAGAAAATACCGCCTTCCTTCAAAAGATATTATGCTGATGAGAGTCTTAATTATTGACTCAAATTTAGAATCACTTCTCTCTCTTAGCAACCTACTCCAATATTTCCACATGCCAGTAGAGAGTGCTATAAATCTAAACGAGGCAAATGCGTGCATAAACAAAAACAACTTTGATATTGTATTTGTTGACAAAGATATGTATGATGTTTTGGATATAAACTCATATAAATTAAAGAGCAAAGCACACATAGTTTTAATACAAAACTGGGAAAATATACTTAAAAATGAAAAAGTGGATTACTCTGTCGTAGATGAAGTTTTAAAAAGACCTTTTCATCAGCAGATGATTTTTGAAATACTTTCAAGTTTATACAATATGAACGGCATTCCAAATAACAAAAACCAGACGGATGTCTATAACAAAGACGACATTAAAGCACTAGGTCATCACAAAATACTAATCGCTGAAGACAATACTATCAATCAAAAAGTGATGCGTGGGCTTTTAGCAGATACAAATTTAGAACTCATATTTGCAAATGATGGAAGAGAGGCACTCCATCAACTGGGCAAAGGTAACAACTCTTTTGAACTTATTTTTATGGATATTGATATGCCAAATTTAGACGGTTTTATGGCTACACAAATTATCAGAAAAGAGAGTAAATTTGATGCTATAACTATCGTTGGACTCAGTGGACACGCAAATGATGAAGATAAAGAAAAAGCGAAAAGTGTCGGTATGCAGGATTATCTACTCAAACCAATCAATGTCAAAACACTCTATGAAGTACTTATCAAATATTTAGCAAAATAAAAGCTAAATTTTAATTTTGCTATAATCTAATACTAGACTTCTTGCAAAACTTTCTCATAAGATTGCTTCACTTTGCTCGCAATGACCGTCATTGCGAGGAGGAACGACGAAGCAATCTGAGTTTTGCAAGAAGTATACTTATAAAATCAAAACAGTTACAAGGAAAAATATGAAAACTCATACTCTTTTAATGCCACTTGACATGCACCTTCATCTCAGAGATGGGGTTATGCTTGAAAATGTTGCACCACTCACAGCGTACAGTTTCAGCGGTGGACTCATTATGCCAAATCTCGTTCCACCCGTAGAAACTCTCGAAGATATAAAAGCGTATAAAGGGCGCATTATGGCTTCCGTTCCAAATGATGATTTTGAACCTTACATGACACTTTTTTACAAGAACTATTCTAAAGCATTTTTAAAAAGTGTTGTGGATTCTATCCTTGCTATCAAGCTTTATCCTGCTGGAATTACCACAAACTCTGAGGGTGGTCTTGCGTCGTTCAACATCGAGGAGATGCGAGAAACTCTGCAAACTATGAGCGATTTAGGTATTCCTTTATGTGTTCATGGCGAGACAGATGGTTTTGTTATGGATAGAGAAGCGGAGTTTATGAGTATTTATGAACTCCTTGCAACAAGCTTTCCAAAACTCAAAATCATTATGGAGCATATCACGACAAAAGCAGCTGTTGAAATGCTGGACAAATATGAAAATCTCTATGCAACCATCACAGCGCATCACCTCATCTTAACGCTTGATGATGTTGTGGGTGGGATGATGAAACCGCACCTCTTTTGTAAACCAATCGCAAAAAGACCAGAAGATTTAGATGCGCTTTTAACAGTCGCACTTGAAGCACATCCAAAAGTTATGTTTGGCTCAGACTCAGCACCACATCCTAAAGATAAAAAAGAGGCATGTGGATGTGCGGCAGGAATTTTTACAGCACCGATATCTTTGCAACTTTTATGTGAAGTGTTTGAACAGTACGACAAGCTAGAGAATCTTCAAGCATTTGTAAGCGACAATGCACAAAATATTTATGGAATTTGCCCTGAATTTAAAGAGATTACTTTAGAAAAACGCCCTTTTGTTGTTCCATCTACTTACGGCTCAGTTGTACCTATGTACGCTGGAGAAGCTATTGCATGGGCTATTGCGAGTGTCGATTAAACTTTTACTCCTAGAAGATGACCTGCTTTTTGCAGAGACTCTCACCGACTTACTTCAAGAGAGCGGTTTTTGTGTCACACACGCACCCAATGGACAAAAAGCATTGGATGCAACTTTTGACGAGAAGTTTGATATCTATTTGCTCGACATCAATGTACCTCTCATAAATGGCATCACACTTTTAAAAGAGTTACGAAGTGCGGATGACACAACTCCAAGCATATTTTTAACATCGCATAAAGATAAAGAGATGCTAAAAAATGGCTTTTTAAGCGGTGCAGACGACTACATAACCAAACCTTTTGATACTGATGAACTTTTACTCAGAATAGATGCACTTCTCAGACGAACAAAAGCAAACAAAGTAAAATGCGTAAATCTGCTTTGTCATGATGAACTCCACCAAAGAATTTTATATAACTCCATGGAACTTGATTTGTCAAAAAAAGAGTATGAACTTCTTTTACTTCTTATGCGGCATGTGGATAATTCTGTTCCTAAAGAGTTAATCCTCAGTGAACTTTGGAGTGCATCGGAATCGGGAAGCGATGGAGCGATACGGGTTTATATTAACCGCATAAAACAGCTCCTTCCCCAGATGGAGATACAAAATATCCGCGGCATAGGCTATAAACTTGTTTCGTAATCTTCGCATCCATATTTTTGTTTATTACTTTGTAACTACTCTCACTTTTTTAGGAATTTTATACTATTCTTTAGCCGTTGTCGGTACTCAAAATATTTTTTTATTAGTTGTTATCATGCTCTGTTTTGTGACACTCTCTGGTATTTTTATCTCAAAACTCTCCATCGACCCGCTTGAGGAGCATGTGCAAAACTTACAAAACCTCTCAAAAGAGACTTTACATGAGTTAAATCTTCCCATCAGCACGATAATGACAAATTCCCACATGCTCAAAAAAAACATGACAAATGAGAAAGATTTAAAACGAATGCAAAGAATAGAGTCGGCATGTGGAATGTTGCAAGAAAGATATAATGAGCTTGATTACATGATAAAAACGCAAACGCAAAAAACTATACAAGAGAATTTTGCGCTGGACGAGCTTGTTCAAAAAAGAGTTGAATTTTTGGAATCTATTTATCCACATGCCGTGCTAAGAAGTGAACTTCAAACACTCCAAATATTCGGCGACCCTATCGGTCTTGCAAAAGTTATTGACAACATCATCGATAATGGTGTAAAATACTCGCCAAATAGCCCAAAAATAGATATAAAGCTAGAAAATTATGAACTTCATATTCAAGACTACGGCTTTGGAATGGATGAAGTTGAACTTTTACAAATTTTTGATAACTACTACCAAAGTAACACAAATATGCAAGGTTTTGGGATAGGACTTAGCATGGTAAAAAGATTTTGTGATACACATGACATTGGGCTAAATTTCAAATCTCAAAAAAATACAGGAACAACTGTAACACTCAAATTTAAGGAAAATTAATGCAAACAGAAGGTTTATTACTTTACGCAGAAAACGCTCTCGACTACGGAATTATCGGATTATTGATACTTATGAGTATCGTAACTTTATGGTTATTTATAGAAAGAATGATGTTTTACGCAACTGTACGACTTGGAGATTATGACCATAGAGATATGCTCGAGATGGATTTAACAGATAATCTTAGCGTTATTAGTGCCATAGGCTCAAACGCTCCCTATGTTGGGCTTTTGGGTACGGTTATAGGAATTATGCTTACATTTTACACTATGGGCGATGCTGGTGCGGTGGATGCCAAAAAAATCATGGTAGGACTTGCCCTTGCACTCAAAGCTACAGCGATGGGTCTTGTTGTTGCTATGCCTGCCATCGTTGTTTATACGATTTTACTTAGAAAAGTTGAAAAGATTTTAACTGTTTTTGATGTAGCTCAAGACAAAAAAGCAAAGTAGTTCCACATGCCAAGATATAAAAAAAACAGAAAAAGATTTGATGAAATAAATGTCATCCCATTTATAGATATTATGCTTGTTCTTTTAGTTATGGTGCTTACGACTGCTACATTTATCAAGCAAGGTATCATTCCTGTCCAGCTTCCTGAGGCAAAAACGACTACAAAAGAAGATATAAAAAAAGAAGTAACTGTGTATGTGAATGCCAAAGGCGAAATGTTTTTTGAAAAAGAAAAAGTTGTCTTAAAAACCTTAGAAGAGAAACTCTCAAAAATTCCAAAAGAGCAAACTGTCGTTCTTAGAAGTGACAAAGAGTCAAGATTTCAAGATTTTGTAAGCGTTATGGATATACTCAAAAAACTAGGTCACGAACAGCTTTACATAGTTACGAAAGAGTAACTTAGTACGCTTTTTCTAGCAACTTAAATCTCGAACCATTTACCTCTTCAATATTTTCCATAGGCTTCTTGGCATGTGGAAATTCACTTACATTTGTATCAAATACTTTTTTTTCAACTTCTTTCACATCATTGAAAAGCATACTTGCTATGAAAAAAAGTATCATGATAACGACAACACTCACATACAAAAGTACATAGTTTTTGATATGACCTGACTCGAAAGGATTTTGCATTGAAACTCTTTGTATTTTTATAAAAGATTATAGTCAAAGCTAGTGATAAATAAGATAAATTACATTCTTTTTATGATAACATAAGTTCAAAATTCTTTAAGGAAACTTTATGCAAACAACGATGTTTAAGGGTACAACGGTCAATTTAAGTGGCAATGAAATAAATGTAGGCGACAAAGCACCTGTTGTGAGTGCAGTTGGAACGGATTTGAATGATGTAGAAATTGGTGGAGCAAAAGATAAAATCCAGTTACTCATTACAGTGCCATCACTCGATACTAGCACTTGTGCCTCTGAGACGAGAAGATTTAATGAAGATGTAAATAACCTCGATATTTGTGAAACAACTGTCATTTCAATGGATTTACCTTTTGCATCGGAGCGTTTTTGTACAACTGAAGGTATCGCAAACTTAAGCGTAGCTTCTGACTACATCGATAAAGCGGTGAGTAAAGCGTATGGCGTACTTATGGCAGATGGAAAACTTCAAGGACTAAGTGCTAGAACTGTTTTTGTAATAGACAGAAGTGGGCATGTGGTTTATAAAGAAATCGTTTCAGAAGTTACTGCTGAGCCAAACTACACAGCCGCACTTGATGCGATAAAAGAAGCTAGATAACAGGGATAGTAATCACGAACTCTGCACCTTTGAGGGAGTGATTCATATATTTATATTCTGCATTGCGTACGACTATTGTTCCACTTAAATGTTGAGTAATAATTCCATAAGTAATATATAACCCTAACCCAGTTCCTTGAGATTTATGTTTTGTAGTAAAGTAAGGCTCAAAGATTTTCGAGATTATCTCTTTATCGATACCACCACCAGAATCTTTGAGTGTTACTACAAGACTCTTTTTATTGCACTTAACATCAAGAAAAAAGTATCTATAAAGTGCTTGGCTCTCAACTATTGCATCTTTAGCATTATTGTAAATATTCACAAGAGATTGCATTAAAAGACTTTCATTACTTGTAACAACACAATCATTTATAGTTACAACCATCTCGATTTGATTACCAGTAAAACTTTCTTTTGTGAGTTCGTTTAATTTTTTAAACATATCTTGAAGATGAAACGGTGCAACTTTCTCTATATTTGAGTTAAAATAATTCCGAAAATCATCAATTGTTTGTGATAAATACTGCGCCTGTCGATTAATTTCATCACCTATTTTAAGAAATTCTTCTTGGTTCATTTTATTTCCTAAAAGAACAGAAGTTTCTATTTTAGCAGTACTAAGAGAGATAATATTGAGAGGTTGTCTCCATTGATGGGCGATGTTACTTAACATTTCACCTATTGCAGCTATTTTTGATTGCACCATAATAAGTTTGTTTTGTTTATCAATTTCCTCTTTTTGATATGCTATCTTCTTATTGAGAGAACTCTGAGTGAGTAACCAACTATTTCTCAAACTGATAAAAAGTAAAATAAATACTAAAATAATTACAACTAAGACAAAGATTATAGAAAGATGAAAAATATCATTATGGTTGAGTGTAAACGCAAACTCTTTAGGATGGTTGTACTCATAAATAAAAGCATCCAAATCGATATCTTTTGAAACAAGTCCCATTACCTTATAGACTTTAACTATATCGCTCAGTTGGTTGCTACTCAAATAACCGATAGTTCCATTTTCACTATACGCCAATTTTTTTAAAATCTCACCCTCTTTGATAAGCTGTATAAGGGATTTATTTTGCGTATTATAATACTTTTGAATAATTTCAGCAGAATAGGAAATATTTTCAAATGCGTATTTCCAACCTTTTATAGTAGCTTCATAAAAATCTTTTGTCACTTTAGGATTGTTTTGTATAAATTTTGAAGAGGTAAATAAAATATCACTATAAAAAAGAAATCCATAATCTTTTGGATGAAAAATTTTATATCCTATTCCTTGTTCTGCCATTTTTATTGGTTCATTGGAAACATAGGAAGCCATGGCATCTGTTTTTTTGTTAATAAGGTCATCAACATTAAAGCTATGAGGGATTATTTGTACATCTTTTTGCGTTAGACCGTTTGAGAAAAGCATCGCCATATTGGATGCTGTGTCTTTTGCATCATTGGTCATCATAATTCGTTTGTTTCTTAAATCTTTAACACTGTTTATCTGCATGTCATCTCGTACTAGCAACATCATGGGCTCTTGTTGAAAGATTGCTCCAAGAGCAACAATATCTTTGCCATTACTTTTATCAATCAACAATGATGAGCGACCCACAGCAAAATCAGCCTCTTTTTTTTCAATAATCGTTGATAAATTTACACTATTATTGAACTCTTTAATCTCAACATCAAGACCAACATCTTTATAAAATCCCATCTCTTTTGCAACATAATACCCTGCAAATTGAAATTGATTGAGCCAACTAAGCTGCAAAACAACTTTTTGAGACGAAGAGACCTCTTTTTGAATTGCAAACAATGATATTGATGATAGTAACAAAATTAAAACTATTTTTTTCATGCTTGTACCTTATCACCCCAATTTATTTATTGTAGCGAACAATAATTTAAAACAATATGATGATAAAAGAAAGATATTTAAAATCCCCCTATGAACTAGGGGTTTTTGAGGTGTGAAGAAAAAGAAAACTACATCATCCCAGGCATTCCGCCCATTCCGCTCATATCTGGCATGGAGGATTTTTCTTCTGGAAGTTCAAAAATTGCAGCTTCAGTTGTTAAAAGTAAACTAGAAACTGAAGTAGCGTTAATAAGTGCCACTCTTGCAACTTTAAGTGGGTCGATGATTCCAGCTTCAAACATATCTACATATTCGCCTGTCGCTGCATTAAAACCAACATTTTCATTTGTAGCACTCTCAACTGCATTTACGACAACACCTGTGTCATAACCAGCATTTTGAGCGATTTGCTTCATCGGAGCTTTTACTGCACGAAGGATAATTTCACAACCGATTTTTTGATCACCCGATAAATCAAGATTCACTTTTGCAGCAGCACGCACTAAAGCAGCTCCACCACCGATAATAATTCCCTCTTCAACTGCAGCTTTTGTTGCACTGAGTGCGTCATCCACACGGTCTTTTCTCTCTTTCATTTCAGTTTCTGTTGCAGCACCAACTTTGATAACCGCTACACCACCGCTGAGTTTTGCTAATCTCTCTTGAAGCTTCTCTTTATCGTACTCTGAAGTTGTTGCATCGATTTGCACTTTGATTTCAGAAATTCTTGCTTTTACAGCTGCTTCATCCCCTGCACCATTTACTATAACAGTATGGTCTTTATCGATTATGATACGAGAAGCTTGTCCTAACATCTGAAGATTTGCACCCTCGAGTGTATGTCCAGTCTCTTCAGAAATAACAGTTCCTCTTGTCAGTGTTGCGATATCTTGCAACATCGCTTTTCTTCTATCGCCAAACCCTGGAGCTTTGACTGCAGAAATATTTAAAACACCACGAAGTTTATTTACAACAAGAGTTGAAAGTGCTTCACCCTCTACATCTTCAGCAATGATTAAAAGTGGACGAGAAGTTTTTTGAACTTGCTCTAAAACTGGAAGCAAATCTTTGAGTGAAGAAACTTTGCTATCAACAAGTAAAATCCAAGGATTTTCTATCTCTGCTATCATTTTTTCAGGGTTTGTAATGAAATATGGACTTAAATAACCACGGTCAAACTGCATACCCTCAACAACTGTGAGTTCATCCGAAATACCCTTCGCCTCTTCAACAGTAATAACACCATCTTGCCCAACTTTATCCATAGCTTCAGCAATCATATCGCCAATAGCCGTGTCTGAGTTTGCAGAGATAGTTGCAACTTGCGCTATGTCTTTTTTGCCATTTACTGCTTTAGAAGCTGCTTTTAGGTTTGCTAAAATCGCTTCGCATGCTTTGTCCATACCGCGTTTTACTTCAACTGGATTTGCTCCAGCAGTGATGTTTCTGAGTCCCTCAGAAAATATAGCATTTGCTAAAACCGTAGCTGTTGTTGTGCCATCTCCTGCTTCATCTGCAGTATTTGAAGCAACCTGTTTTACAAGTTGTGCACCCATATCTTCAAGTTTATCTTTAAGTTCAATCTCTCTTGCAACCGTCACACCATCTTTTGTAATTATCGGTGAACCGTAACTTTTTTGAATCAAAACATTACGACCGCGAGGTCCCATTGTTACTTTTACCGCGTCTGTAAGTTTTGCAACACCACGAGCTAATGCGTTTCTTGCATTATCTGAAAATATTATCTCTTTTGCCATGATTAATTATCCTATTATCCCAAAAATATCATCAGTTTCTAAAACCAAAAATTTATCCGCACCAAGTGAAACTTCGTTGCCTGAGTATTTTCCAAACAACACAACATTTCCACATGCCAACTCTGTTACCTCTTTGCTCACTGCAACAACTTCACCACGAGATGGTTTTTCTTGTGCGCTATCAGGAATTATAATCCCTGAACTTGTAGTATTTGCCTCTTCCAATCTTTTCACTAAAACTCTTTTACCTAATGGTTGAAAATTCATATTTATCCTTGTTTATTTTTATAAATTTGTGAAACTCTATCTAATTATGAATAATTGATTTATTAATCAACTACTTTAATTACATTCGTTTTTTTATCTTGTGAAAGTTCTACTGTGTAAGTTAGCGTTTTATTTTTTGCTATGTCACTCATAATTGGCATCCTGTTCATCATAGAAACAATACTATTGTTGGAATCATTTTTTAAACTATAATCCACAGTAACTTTACATGTTTTCATACCAGTTTGTTCATTCTCTCCAACAAGCATAATAAGGTCTTTTTTTATTTCTGCTTTAGTTGCATAAACCAAATCTTTATTGAGTATTTTGCTTAATTCTTGTACTACATTTTCATCAGAACACTTAGGAGTTTTCTTTAACAGTTGGTCTAAACAACCCGTTGTAGTCAGAACTAATGTAACAAGTAGCATTATAGATAATAGCTTTGAGAGCTTTGTTTTCATAAATATTCCTTTTATTTATTCATCAGATTATAGTATATTTGTATTAATACTTAGTACTAGAGTGCTGGCTTTTGCTATGCTTATAGTGTACGCTCAAGTTTTTTGTGGATTAAGGATTGCTTTTACACTCTCTGCAACAACTTTTGAGGGTGCATTTCTTAACAAAAGCTTAGTAATTGTATATGCACTAGAGTTTGATTTAGGCTTATTCCCTATTAATATTATTTTTGGTTTTACTAAAACATTATTATGATAAACATTTAAAAATGTTTCCGCATTTGTTTTTTGTAAAGAATCTTCTAACACTAAAATTTTAACACTATTTTTCATTGCCCACTTTATAGCAGTTTTTTCATCAATAAAAGATTTGACTTCATAGGACTTATCACTGTTTTTAATGCACGATTCATACTCCATTGCTTCTTGAAGTGAACTAACAACTACCAAAATATAATCTTTTTGTATAGATACAAGATAATCATAAAGTTCAAAAAGTTTTTTTGTTTCTTCTGATGCTTTTTTAGAATCCAATGTGTCAAGGTAGTATTTAAGGTATGTTTTTGTATTTAGCTCACCTTCAATTGCAGATTTTTTAAAGTGTGCCTTAACAGATTTGGATATTTTTGCTTGTTGCCACAATTGTGCATCGACAATATATGCCTGTGAATTTAAAATATCAACGATACTCTTATAATATTTTTTTGACTCTGTTGCAAATATAGTATAAAAATCATCCCTATACTCTTTTTCAAATTCATGTAACAGTTTTAAATCATGTTTGTAGCGTTCATCCAGTTCTGCCATCATATGAACCACATCAACATACGAACCATTAAGAGATTTCAACTCCTGCTTCATGACATCAAACTCTTGGCTTTTAATATTTTTTTCTAGTTCCTCTTTTTTTACTCTTAGCGTGCCACCTATAATCTTTTCATTTGCCCTTAAAGTAGTTAATTTTTGTACAACTTTTTCCGCGCCTTCTTTTATCTTGTTATACTCAGCTTGACACGACAAAAAAACTTCTTCAAACGCAATACGAGGATGTTTTACTTTTATAGAAAAATCTTCATATACCTTACCCATAATTTTCAGATCATCTGCTAGTGCTTTGACTTTTGGAGTTATGATGTGTAAATCAATTTCACTTAAATTATTATAAGTTGTCCAAATGAAGCGTCTTATTACAAGATAATCTAATCTTCCTGCCACTTTTTTGTAATTATTTCTATGTGCAACATGTTCTTGTATAACTTTAAAGTAATTCGCAACTGCCAACGGGAGGTTAAGTGTAACAGTAATACTATTTTCTCTTGGCGGTATCTCTATTTCGTCATCTTTTAAAATACTAATATCGTCTTGATGTTCAAAATGCTCTTCAGTTGGCTCATCATCTGGAAATACAACTACATCATCTGGTAATTCTTCTTCACTGCTTTGTATAAAAATTTCACTACTTGCTTTTGCTAACTCTTCAACAAGAATAAGATCTTTTTCATCTTCACTCTGTAATTCATTTTCACTTACTTTAATATTTTCACTATCTTTTTCTGAGTGAGTAAAACCTATATTTTCTTCTACTCCAGAAAATTTTTCTAACTCTTTTTCATTCACAACATCGCTACAGATTAATGCCTTAGGCTTACTTAATTCAGCAATAATATTAAGTGCTTCTCCATCTTTTAAATCAAAACTGACTACCAACCCCGTACACGGCATTACATCAAAGTCATTCCATTCATCAACACTGAACCCAATTTTCTCTCTTTGAGAAGTTATTATTGTACCTTTTCCATCATTTTGATTAAAGAAAAGAACTTTACCATCTATATTCATGAAAATATTATATCTAAATAACAAATACTTATTTATAAAATATAAAACAAAAAAAAATGATGATATCTATAAATTTGTAATAGTAAAAATTCAAGACGAAAGGTAAATAAAAGTTTTAAATAGATATAATTCCAGCCTTCCAAATAAGTGTCAGGGTAGCTCAGCTGGTTAGAGCACTGGTCTCATAAGCCGGGGGTCGGGGGTTCGAGTCCCCCCTCTGACACCACTTAAACAAACAATCCCTTTTAATCCCCTAAAACACGAACTTTCAAAGACTTTAAGAAAACTACCTTTTCAATTTTACTACCCTATTGCTACCCTGACATTGTAAAACTTTGCAATATACTATGCTTTAAAATTATAAAAACAAGTGAATATATCACTTGAAAATATTTATAATATGATATTAAACAACTTTATCTTGGTTTCACTGCAATATTATAATTTACATATTCAAACATTGTCAAACGAACTGCTAAACTAGGCAGTCAATAAATCACAAAAAGTTATATTTTGAT
>JAPLGP010000027.1 GCA_026390075.1 Campylobacterales bacterium | reverse complement strand
CTCTCCTTTTTAACACCAAACCTCCTATTCCAAAAATGAAATTAAAGTTTAGCAAAACTAATTTATTAGTTTAAGGTTCAACAATCAAAATATAACTTTTTGTGATTTATTGACTGCCTAGTTTAGCAGTTCGTTTGACAAGTGTCTTTTTTATCTCCTAAGTAGTTTAAAATAAGCCTCCGCAAGTAAGCTTTAAAGAAGTAGCTAGTGTATGAAGTAGTAACTTAATCAACGCCTCCGCTTGGTAACTTTTGAGAACGCATGTATTTTTTTATCATTTAGTAGGGAAGTATTTGTGATAGTACGCAAGAAGTTCCAATCCTAAGAAATAAATCCTAAGTAGCGATGTCGTTGCTGAACCCTGCACGGGAGTTATAGCATTGACCATAAAAAATAATTTAATTAAGAGTTGAGTTCTGATGTGGGAGTTTTGAGAAGAAGAAATAAAATAATAGCCAAGGATAACTAGAAATTAATCCAATTACCCCTTTCATTCTAACACATTGCAGTAGTAAAGTGCAATATTTAGAAATATTATGTTACAAAAAAAAAGCTAAAACCCGAAAGTATTAACCTAATCTCTCAAGCGTCTGGTAATCAATCAGACAGGATTGTTTTGCTTCACGAGAGAAGTATATCATAGAAAAAAAAATATAGTTTTTTAACAGTTCTTATTCAGTCGGTCATATTCGTCATGGTTACATATACAATGCAAATCAATAATCTCATTGTGTACGCTTAACAATACTCGATACTGAGTGCCAATAATTCTGATTGAATGTCTAAACTTATCTTTTTTACAATTTATCTTTTTAAAGTTGAGCGGTTCATGAGTAAAGTCTTTTTTAAGCAGTAAAAGAGTCTCTTCAAGTTTTGAGAGCAGGAAAGTTTCATTTTTTAGTTTTTTCTTATAGATTGAAAATTTTTTTGTTTCGTTAACTTGCATATTCAACTTCTGATGCGCATTGAGAAACTTGATAACTTAATTGCATTACATTAGTATATAACTCATCTGCTATTATATAAAATTCATTAAAAATATCTGATTTATCTTTATACTCTTTCGTTTCTTCTACTAGCTTTTCAAGTGTATTTTCAACATCAGACATAATGTCGTGAAACTCTTCTGTATCATATAGCGTTGCTAAATTTTTATCTCTGTAAATACTATCTCTTAGTTTAGAAATTTCATTGTTTTGAGTTTTAAGTGCAAAAATCATTTCAATAAGCATAGTATTAGCAAACTCTTTAGCACCACTTTGAAAAGCATCCTTGATAGGTTTAAATATAGATGTCAGAAAACTCTCAAGCTGTTTAGTAGGAAGTGTAGCATATAAATATATAGGAGCAGTCATTGTAATCCCTTATGTTCTTCGTTAGTATATTGTATCATATTTTAATACATGAGTATAAAATAAAGAATTAAAAATCGTGACCGTTATGTGACCATAAAAGCATATATTCATAGTAAAACTGTCACAAAATTGACGCTAAATGCGTATTTAACGGTGTTTGATAAACTCGGCTTATGTTGTGTCTAACTTCATTTTAACCCCTATTTATAGGGATTATCAGCCTCTTTGTTTTTCGATTATGACCGTACCATGACCGAAAAGTAAAAAATTAAATCCAAAATCAATGTTTTTAGACTCAATAACACTCGCATAATATTCTATGATAACGCAATCAGTAAAAGTCTCTTGTATATGATTTCCAACAAAACCATTTGCCCCAGTTTGGCATATTCTCATAACTTACCTCCCTGTTTTTATTAGTTGAATGTTCCTTTTGAAAATACTTTTTCTATTTTATTTAACTCAACTACAGGAGGATTTGGGAGTTGCGGATATGCCCGTTTGACGGCATCCGTCACCCACTGAGGATAAACTCTGAAGTTAAGTTTTACAGTGGCTGTTAATGGATACTGTAACTCTTCTTTTATATCGTAGCTCTCTACTCTTCTCTCTCCTGCTGGTATTCTTGTATCACTTAAAAGCTTTTTATATTTCCAAAAGAGTAACCCCACTGGTACACCATTTTCATCACCAAATATTTTCATAAAAGGTCTTGCATCTTCCCCAAGGTTATTATCTGCTTTAAGTTTTCCGCTCTCAAAAACAACTTTATCATCTTTATCTTTGAGTGTTATATCGAGCCACAACTCTCTAAAATCAGCAACTCCAGTTGGTAAATGATGTCCAGCTCCTACATTTTTTACGCCCACTTCGATTTTACCATCTTTTATAGCAACATCAAGTTTTGCTGATGATTTGAGTAACTGAATTGTCTGATCTTCATTCACTTTATTTTTAAGCCCTGATAAAAAGTGGTTTGAACCTGAAAAATAGTGAACTTTTACATCCTCTTTTATTTTTCCACCCTCTGTTGAAGAACCTTTTAAAGGTGAAAACTTGTCATCTTTTAAATTTGTCATATGACAATCTATACAATTTTTGTGCTTGCTCAAATCTGTAGGATTGTTAAATGGTGATTTTTCCCACTCTTTAAAAGTTGCAACCACACTCAGATTACTATCTGGTAAAAACTCATCATGGCAAGAGGCACAATAGGTGCTTTTTTTATAAATAGGATTTGAGTAACTCTCTTTATGAACTTTTGGATTTGAATTTATAAACTTTTCATCAAGCCACTGGCTCACTTGTGAATTGCTATCTTCAAAAACATATTTTTTTCTGTTTGTTACATCTAAACTATAAGAGCTATTTCCTTTTGATTCAGTTTTTGTAATTCTATGACAAGTTATACAAGAGACTCCCTGCTCTAATCTTGAATTACCATGTGTTTTTAGCTCATCAATGAGAGCTGCAGAACCGCTCTCAAAAAGAACATCAGGCATAATATTGTCATTCATAGTGTGCGTTGTTTTATCTTGCCCAGTTGTAATGGCACTAGGGTTATGACACCCCATACACCATTTTCTAAACCCTTGACCTTTATCTTGTGCAGCTAAATTTTCCATTACCATATAGTATGGATTTGTTTCTGCTATATGTCTATGATTTGAGTCTGCCCATTGATTAAATATTTCAGTATGGCACGATTTACATTTGGCAGAATTTGTCCAATCTTCAATATGGTATCTATCTACATTTTCCTCAAGTTGTATATTAGTAAGTTTATTGCTTGTGTCACCAAGAGAGAGAGTAGGATAAAAAAGAGTGCCCATAAATAGGATTATAATGCTTGATATAAGTGTTGGGTTTATTCTCTTTTTAGTATGCATAAATAAAGCAATTAGTAAAAGAAATGAACCATATAAGTGTATATCGAAAGAGTAAATTCCAAACAAATCTCCACCACGATTTCCAACCAAAAAGAGATAAAATCCACTCGCAGTAATTAAAAAAAGTACAATCCCCAATAATAAACCATTTATAGAATTTTCTTTTTTAACAATCAAATGTTTATACACATGAACATTGACCAGCGGCACTAATAAAAATAGAGTTACGATAACAGAACCTAGTATATGCAGTGCTTGTATATATTTAAAATATTCCCAATCAATCTTTAAAAAATCTAATTGTAATAAGCCCGTTATAAATATCAAGAGTATGTATGTTTTTATATGCTTTGTTTTCATAACTTTCCTTCATCTTCAATAGAATAATTTACAATATCCCCTTCTAAAGTTTTTAAAAATGCCACTATTTCATCTGTTTGTGTATCGGTGAGATTCATTCCTAGTTGATGTTTTGCCATGATATGTACCGCATCTCTTAGCTTTGCAACTGAACCATTGTGAAAATAGGGTGATGTTTTAGTAACATTTCGCAGCATCGGAACTCTAAATAATCGTTGACTATTTTTACCCATAAATCCACCAATATTTTCAAATGGATAGGGATGACTCATGTTAAAATTAAAACTAACTTGGCTGACTGCTCTTCCCTTCGTATTTTCACTGAAGGTATTTGTCAAATCAAGAAAACTATTGTAATCTCTCAGAGGAAACTTCTGTATGCTCTGCCCTCCGACACTTTTACCAGTATGACACCCTTTACAGCCAAAATTCATAAAATTTGCTAAACCTTTTTTTGCCTCTTGGCTTATTGCATTATCATCGCCATCTAAAAATTTATCATAATCACTACGAGTTAAAAGTGTTCTGACATACGCACCGATAGCTTTTTGCAGATTTTCAAAAGTGAGTGTTGGGGCTTCGGGATTTTTTTGATCTTTAAAAACTTTTTCAAACATCTGAACATAAGAGTTATCTTGTGATAATCTCTGCTGCGCATCTTGCACACTTAAATTCATTTTATATGGATCTTGTATTGAGTTTCCAGCTTGTTGTTCCACACTCTGAACCTCTCCACTCCATGTTTGATGTTTTGCCAATGCAGAGTTTAAGATGCTGAGTGTATTTAAGTGTAAAGGATTTACTTGTTGATTATGTCCAATAGCAGCTCCTAACCTATCTGTACCACTTTGATCAGATAAATGACATACAACACAATCTTTTACAGAATCTTTGTTTTTTGAGAGAAGCATATTTGAGAATGTTTTGTTCTCTTTATTATCTTTTTCTATCATGTGGCAAGTATCACAACTTATATCTCTATCTTTAGATAAAGTTTTATCAAAAAATAGATTCTTACCCAATTCAATCTTATCTTTACTTAATTTATTTTCTGGGCTGTCAACCAGCTTTAAAAGTTCATTGTATGTACTTGGAATACTTGACATATTCCTAGATAATGCTGTTTGTCTTAGCTCATCATCACTATAATGTTTATTTACTTTTTTTGTTAACAGGTAGGATAAAACTTCAAAAATCAATATCACAACGACAATTATTTTAAGCGATGTTTTTATATATATATTCATGCTAACACCATTTTTTTAGCGATTTGTAATTTATCTATAATCACGATATTCACCTTCTTTTTGAATAATAATAGATGGTAGCTTTTATTACTTGTAATTTTATTGATATAGATTAATTGTATAATAATTTTGAAATGAACTGTAAAGGACTTTTCCACATATGCTGTGAACAAAGAGAGAGAATACATTTGGGATGCCAACAAAAAAAGTTGGCATGTGGAAATCTTTACAGTTTAAAACTGTGGCTGAAGAAAAGGTATAACTTGTTTTTTACGGCTTAAAACGCCTTCTAACCATGATTGGTTATTTTCTAATTTTATTTTAAACGCATTCTCTACTTTACTTGCATCATCACTTAGAGTAAGAAGTTGTGAACCCTCTTTCATAATGTCTGTTAAAAGAATTACGATAGTGTGAAGATTGCCCTCTTCTTTTAAAAGTTTCATATCTGCAAAAAGGTCATCGATTCTGTTATCAAGAACAGAGATATCTACCATCTCAAGCTGGCCGATACCAACCTTTGTGCCATTCATATCGAACTCTTTGTAGTCTCTTGTGTTGAGGTTTCTCGCACTTGCACCCTCCACTGCAGATTTAGCTATAAACATCTCCATTGCAAGAGCTTTATAATCTTCAATGCCACAAATCTCAGCCAACTCTTTTACAGCTTTTGTATCTACTTTTGTACAAGTTGGAGATTTAAAAATGACAGTATCACTTAAAATCGCACACATCATCATTCCAGCGATATCTTTAGGGATTTCAATTTTATGGTAATCAAACATCTCTTTGATGATAGTGTTTGTACATCCAATCGGGCGTATCCAGCATTCTAAGGGAGTATCTGTTGTTATATCGCCTAGTTTGTGGTGGTCAACGATGCCTAAAATCGTTGCTTCTTTTATATCTTTTGGTGCTTGTGCAAGGTCTGAAAAGTCAACTAAATAAACACTTTCTCCAGCATAAGAAGTTTTAAGTTCAGGAAGTGTTCCACCAAATTTGTTCAGTATAAATTCTGTTTCAGGTGCTATATCACCTTGACGCGTAGCAACACACTCTTCACCCAATTGATTTTTTAGATACGAAAGTGAGATAGCTCCAACGATAGAGTCAGAGTCAGGATTAGTGTGGCCAAATACAAATGTTATCATAAGAATACCTTTTATTTTTTTGCAATTATACTAATTTATTTTATAAACTTGTGAAGCTTTTGAGCCATCTTTTACAATTCTAACACGGTCACCTGTATGAATATCTACACCCTTCGCTACAACAACAACATGTTCTCCGTTATCTAAATCGACTGTAAGTTCCATCGCATTTGCTTTACCAACTTGATTTCCAGCATATCCGCCAACAAGACCACCACCAAGTGTTGCAAGAGTATTTCCAGCACCTCTGCCCATAGTAGAACCGACAACGCCACCAATAATTGCGCCCAAAAATGTGCCTGTACCATCATCAGAAATCACGACAGGCTTCGCTTCAACAACTCTCCCTGTGTCATATTTTTTTATCTGATTGTAATCATGTCCGCTATATTCTGGAACTCCGCTTGTAGCACATCCATTGAGTAAAAGCAGAGTTGCAACCGATACATATATAATTTTTTTCATCTTTTTTCCTTTTTTATTTTATTTAATAAACTCAATAACTTCTTCAAAAGGAAGTCTTAACTGAGTTGATTGTTCATTTAATCTGTAACCAAAAGGAAGAAGCATTGAAAGTTGATATTTTTTAATATCCAAGTCTAAAACTTCTTCCACTTTTTCTTTCTCAAAACCTTCGATTGGGCAAGAGTCTATGCCTATCATTGCTGCGGCACTCATCATATTGGCTGCTGCTATATATGTCTGTTTGGATGTCCAAGCATAAATATTTTCATCGCTACTCAGTGTCTTTGCTAAATGCTTAGCATACAAATTAAGATAAAAATCAAGTTTCTCTTGTGGCATATCTCTTCTTGAAAATCTTTTCTTTACAACACCAAATTCTGGTTTTACTGACTCTATACCTGCTAAAACTACAACCAAATGAGAACATGAAGTAATTTGAACCTGATTCCAGCAAAAAGGTCTTAGCTTTGCTTTTAAGACATCATTGCTTATAACCAAAAATTTCCATGCTTCCATACCAAAAGAAGAAGGCGATTTTCTCCCTGCTTCGAGTATAAATCTTATATCTTCTTCAGATATTTTTTTACTCTCATCAAAAATCTTACAAGCATGTCTAAAATCGAGTGCTTCTGAAAAATCATTGCTCATATTTAAAAAACTCCATTTAATAATTACAAAAAAGATTATATACTTCCAAACTTAATAAAAAAGAAATAAAATCATGGAAAATTTTACAATTAATAATATCTTTAAAAATCCCTCACAACTTCCAAAAAAAGGGTGCGAAAGTTTTGAGACACTTTTTGATAATGAAAAAGTAAAAATAGAAAAAATTCTCTCAAATGAACTGATAGATGGTCAATGGTATGAACAAAATGACGATGAATGGGTCATTTTACTTCAAGGAAATGCTTCTTTAGAATTTGAAGACTATACAAAAGAGTTGGCATGTGGAAATTATGTTTTTATCCCAAAACAAACAAAACATAGAGTCCTAAAAACTTCAAAAAATGCCATTTGGTTGGCAGTCCATATAAATTAGTTCGGCATGTGGAAAAGGTAAAAAATGGAAAACTTTGCACTCATATTTGTAGCTCTTTTTATTGGCTATATCATCAACAAAAGAGGCATCTTTAGTAAAGATACTCCGATTATTTTAAATCAGTTTATTTTATATATCTCACTTCCTGCGACAGCATTACTCCAAATCCCTAAACTAAGCTTTTCATACGAGGTTTTTATACCTATACTCATAGCTTGGATTGTAACGGGAATAAGTGCATTGGCAATTTTTTACATCTCTAAACTCTTTCATTTTTCTAAAGAAGTCACAGGTGCATTAATGCTCGTTGGCGTTTTAGGAAATACATCCTTTGTAGGTATTCCAATCATACAAGCGTATTTTGGTGATGGGGCACTTCCCTATGTTTTGATGTACGACCAATTAGGTTCTTTTATAACGCTCAGTACTTATGGTACTTTTATCGCCGCATATTACTCAAGTGCAGGAGATGTAAACACGAAAGCAATAATGATAAAAATAGTAACTTTCCCACCATTTTTAGCACTTTTAGTTGCACTTTTATTTATAGGAACGACTTTTCATCCAGTAATTCTAAGTGTATTATCCTCTTTTTCAAAAACGATTGTTCCCTTAGCATTAGTTGCTGTTGGGCTTCAACTAAGATTTAAACTACCAGCTGAAGACATCAAACCATTTCTAAGTGCATTAGGCGTAAAACTTCTCTTAGCTCCACTCATAGCATTTGTACTCTGTTTTGTATTTTCATGGCAAAATCAAGCTGGATTTGTGTCTATTATGGAAGCGGGAATGGGACCTATGATTACAGCAGGAGTAGTCGCTTCTATGGCAGGACTAGCTCCACGACTAAGTTCAGCAATCGTGGGTTATGGAACACTCATCTCATTTATAACGACTTGGATAATTTTTAATCTCATCAACTGATGTTATGCACTAAAACGAACAAGTCCGTTTTAGTGGCTGCTGCATCTTGTCCCTACAACCCCCTAAAGCTAACCACATCTATCGGATGTAGGAGAAAAACTAACACTTTGCGCTCTCTTTCTGTTAAAATACAAATAAAAAAAGAAGATAAATTTATGAATGAACAACAAAATAGCAATAATCCACTTCATGGCATAAAGCTACAAGATATTTTAGAGAGTTTAGTGAAACATTTTGGTTTTAAAGAGTTAGCAAAACGCATAGAAATAAGATGTTTTTTGTTTGACCCTAGTATAAACTCTTGCCTCAAGTTTCTTAGAAAAACACCTTGGGCAAGAACTAAAGTTGAAGAGTTATATATTTCCGTTTTTGTCAACTCTAAGTAAATAAAGGTCTTTGCTGTAAGTTTGACTTGAAGTTGTGTACCCTGTAATCGCAAAACCATCATCCACTTTTACGATAGCATTTGCAGCATCGTCTCTTGCGCCGCCATATTTTTTACTCCAAGATGTATTTCCTGCTTTGTCAATTTTCAACAAGTAAACATCACTTTTATAAGTTGGTGTTTCATTGGTAGAGCCAGCTATCACATAACCATCATCCACTTCTACGATTCCAAAGCCCTCATCGTGTTCTTTTGTTCCATAATGATACTGCCACTGCACCGTGCCATCAGGGTTCATTTTTACAACAAAAATATCTTTTTGATTGTGGTTGTCACTATTTGTCGTACCAACTAAAATGTAACCACCATCTTGTGTTGCTATAATCTGATTTGCAACTTCATCATAACGAAAACCATATGCATTGTGCCAAATTTGATTTCCATCCTTATCGATTTTTACAACATAGGCATCTTTTGCACCATGTCCCCATGTTTTAGTCTCTCCAGCCATAACATAACCATCACTTACTTTGATGATTGAGTTTATAGCTTCTACTTTTTCTCCGCCATAGCGTTTGATTCCATTTCTTTGACCTTTTGTATTGATAGCATTTATGTAAAAATCCATTTGAGAATCAAAGAATTTTACATGCTCTTCAGAACCAGCCACTAAGAAATTTTCATCATCTATTTTAACGAGAGATTTACCAGTGTAGTAGTCATCTGCATCTGAGTAATACCCATCTTGCCAGACAAGTGAACCATCATTGCGTAATTTTGCGAGATACATACTTTGAACACGATTCCCAAAACTACCTGTTGTTCCAGCAACCATAAAGCCATCATTTATGGCAATAACTGCATTTGCAATATCATTTTGTCCCCCACCGTATGTTGTTGAATAGATTTTATTGCCAAAATTATCTACTTTCACAATATAAACATCACTCTGCCCTTCACCAAAACTTTGTGTATATCCAACAATAAGAAATCCATCTTTGAGTGGCAATAAAGCATTTCCAACATCATCATAACGCCCGCCATAACTCTGTTCAAATGTTTTAGCTGTGTTAGGACGCGAGTCAATAGAATCAAGTGATTTTTTATCTGCATAACCTTTAAGGACAAGTCCGTTATACCCATAAGTTATTTTACACCACTCTGTATTATTTCGTGTATTGAAACAATTATGCTTCTCTAACTTTCCCTTATCAATAGAAACATTTGCGACTATATTTGACTGAAGATTATCATCAGCATAAATCTCTAAAAAAGTTCCCTCTTTTGTTTCAACTACACCTGCTAAAAGGACAGATGTCAAAATAGATATCAACAACGCAGACTTCATTCATAACTCCTATTAAATAACAATATGTTATATAATACTCTTATAATGCTTTTAAATAAACAACTATTTTAACGACTATTTATTAATTTATTCAATTTAGTTTTGCTATTTTACCCTGTAAGCGTCTCCACTCACGATGTTCCATGAGCGGATAACCGCTATAAGTTCCACCACTTTCTTTAATGCTTTTCGTCACTCCGCTTCGAGCGGTAAATGTAGAAAAAGGAGCAATATCGAGGTGATCAGAAAATGCACTTTGTCCACTTACTACACAGTTACGACCAAGTTTTGTTGAACCGCCTATACCTGTTTGAGCAACAAAGATAGAGTGTTCTCCAATTTCACAATTATGTGCAATATGGATAAAATTATCAAGTTTTGACCCTTTTTTAATGAGAGTAGAGTTAAAAACTGCCCTATCTATAGCACAGTTCGCCCCAATTTCTACATCATCTTCAATAACAACATTTCCATTTTGATATATTTTGATATGCTCACCAGTAGCAGTGTGAGAAAACCCAAATCCATCCGCACCGATAATAGTTCCAGAATGAATAATGCAATTCGCTCCAACAACACAATCGCGATAAATTGTAACATTTGGGTAAATAATTGTGTTATTTTTTATAGTTACATTTGAACCTATGTATGCACCCGCCATAACCGTTACATTTGAACCGATTTTGGCACCATTCTCTATTCTTGCCATGGTGTCGATGTAACTTTCATCTCCAATCTCGGCATGTGGAGATTGAAAATCAATAAGCTTTGGTGCAAAAAGCTTTGTCGCCTGTGCCATAGAAAGTGAAACATTGTCACAAATAATGTAAGATGCATTTTTTGGCAAGTGTTCTACTAAATCACTAGAAATTAAAAAAGCATTTGAGTTTGAAGAAGATAAAGATGTAGAGTATTTTTTGCCAACTGCAAAAGTGAGTTCAAAGGGCAATGCAAGAGCCAATTCATTCATAGAATTAAGCTCTAAATCATCCCCTACTAAATCATAATCTAAATGATGCGCCACTTTGCTAAAGAGCATCAATTATCGTTCGAGTGCAACAGCACCACTTCGAACTATCTCTTTAGGATTGTATTTTTTTATAACTCTTAAAAAATTTTCTATTCTTTGAGGCTCATCTGCAACCATCGCTATAATTACATTCTCCCCAACATTCACGATTTTGCCATTATAAGCAGCACAAAGTGTACTAATATCACTCAAATTTTCAGAGAGTGGGAACTTAATGAGTGCCATCTCTTTTTCAACTAAATCAGCATGTTCATACACACGAAGAACGGGTATAAGTTTATGAAGTTGCTTTGTAATCTGCTCTATAACCCTCACCGAACCTGAAGTAACAATTGTAAGTCTTGAGTATCTACTCTCAGGAATTGGAGCAACAGTCAAAGATGTTATGTTATACCCACGACCTGAAAAAAGGTCTGTAATACGGGATAAAACACTTGCTTCATTGACTACAATAACTGAAATTACTCTTCTTTCACTTGTCTCAGTCATTATTTTTTCTCCTTCTTCTCTAGTAACATCATATTAAAAAGTGAACCGCCTGATGGAACCATAGGCATAACATTCTCAAATCTCTCAACAATTACTTCTATAAATGCAACAACATTTTTTTCAACCGCATCTTTTAGGGCAGCATCAAATTCTTCTTTTGTATGAACTCTATAGCCAAGACCACCAAAAGCTTCTGAGAGTTTCACGAAGTCTGGTTGAACACTCAAATCCGTTTGACTGTGTCGTTTGTCATAAAAAAGTGTTTGCCACTGACGCACCATTCCTAAAAAGTTATTATTTAAAATAATGTTAATGACTGGAAGTTTTTGCTCAACCGCTGTCATTAATTCCTGACAATTCATAAGAATTGAGCCATCACCTGTAAAGTTTATACTAATTTTCTCAGGAGAAGCTGCTTTTACACCAAGAGCCGCTGGAAAACCAAATCCCATCGTTCCAAGTCCGCCAGAACTTATCCATTGGCGAGGTCTTGTAAATGGATAAAACTGTGCAGCCCACATTTGATGTTGCCCAACATCTGTAGAGATATTTGCACTATCTCCAAGCAACTCACCAACTCTTTGTATAACCCATTGCGGTTTAAGTCTTTGGCTATCTTCATGAAAAGTTAAAGGGTGCAGAGCATCAAAGTTATTGATTGTATCTCTCCAAGATTTGTACTTATTTGAATCAATAAGTTCAGATAATCCAAGCATCTCTAACACAACATTTTTAATATCTCCAACAATTGGAAAGTCTGCATTTACAAGCTTTGAAATACTAGCAGGGTCAATATCCACATGGATAACTCCAGCATTTTTAGCAAATTCGGAAAGTTTACCAGTTACTCTATCATCAAATCGTGCGCCTAAACCGATAACCAAGTCTGTCTCACTCATCGCCATATTTGCAGCATAAGAACCGTGCATACCGAGCATTGAAATAAGAAGTTTATCATCATGAGCTAAAGTACCTCTTGCCATAAAAGTCTCAACCGCAGGAATTCCAGTTTTATGAACTAACTCTCTTACTTCATACGCAGCATTTGAATTGATAATACCGCCGCCAAGATAAAAAAGAGGTCTTCTTGCTTTTGCTATAGCCTCTACTGCTTTTTTTATTTGGCGCGTGTTCCCTTTTACATTTGGCTTATAAGTCTCTAAATTGATTTCAATATCGTAGTTAAATTCTTCTATCTGTGCTGTTACATCTTTTGGAATATCCACATGTACTGGACCTGGACGACCAGAAGCAGCTATATAAAAAGCCTCTTTTAAAACACGAGGTAAATCTTTTGCATCCGTTACAAGATAGTTATGTTTTGTACATGAACGACTAATTCCAACTGCATCAATCTCTTGAAATGCGTCCGTACCAATAAGACTCATTGGAACTTGTCCACTGATGACAACTAAAGGAATTGAGTCCATATACGCATCTGCTAAACCTGTGACAGCGTTTGTAAACCCTGGTCCACTCGTAATAAGAGCAACACCAACTTTACCACTTGCCTTTGCATAACCCTCAGCTGCATGAACAGACGCTTGTTCGTGACGATTTAAAATATGTTTAAATTTATTTTGTTTGTATATCTCATCATAGACATTCATAATTGCCCCACCAGGGTAGCCAAAGATTGTGTCCACACCCTCAGCAATTAAAGCTTCAATAACCATTTGTGCGCCGCTCATTTGCATGAAAAGTCTCCTCTACTATTTATATTTTTAAAAATTCGGTAATTATAAACAAATGCAACTATATTTGAGGTTAAAAGCTGTTTCCATCGTGAAAATTCAAAACTATACTAAGATTGATTCGACTATCATCGACGGTCTCCACATTTTTAAAGAACCTTTTGAAAGTAACTCTAAATTTAACTTTGTCTCTTTATAATCTTCTGTGAATATCTCGAAAAAACTTAAAATTTGATCTTGTAATCCAAAGTTTAATATATAATTTTTTATACCATTTTCTATAGTAGCTTTATCTCTTTGTTCTTTGACAGCTTTTTCAAGTTGCGTCATATAACACCATCCAAAAATAGTTCCTAAAGCCATATATTTTGAGTTTATTGTCATATATTTTTCAAGAGCTGTTTGAATACCGCTTACATCGCCTTGGGCAGCATACGAAGTTGCTATAGATAAATCATCATTCCACTGTTTCTGAAGCATCTTTCCATCATCAGTATTTTGTAAATCTTCTGAGCTGGCTAAAATATTATAGGCTGAAATCATATCTTCTTCTGTTATGGCTTTAAAGAATTTTTGTCGTGCATCTATGTCATGCATCAACGCTTTTGCCTCTACTGCAAAATCATCAAAGTCAGCTAAAATTCTCAGCAGTTTGATAGCGGCATGTGTATCACCCTCGTTTATTAGAGTTTGTGACTTCATATATAAACTATCACCATAATTTATAAGTATTTCATACTCTGGAAATTCTTTGAGATGAGGATTTTGTTTAATCAGCTCAAATGCAATCTTAAAATCTTTTTGACCAATTGCAACACGAAATCGTTTATATACTTCACCTTTAGTAAAAAGCTGTTGTGTTAATATTGTTTTATCACTAATACCTCTGTATGGAGCTAAAATTTCACGGGCTTGATCCATTCCTTTTGGATCAAGTGAATATTTTTGCGCTAATGCAAAAGCTTTTTTCCATCTTACTTCCATTGCTTTATAGATTTTTGAAGTTTGATACATAGGGTGTTTATTCGCTATTCCATAAGCCAAAACTATCTTTCCCTGATTTGCAAGAAGCGTAAATTTATCATATTCTTCATACTCATTTAGAATATTTTGTATAACTTTATTTTTTGATGGAATACTTTTAAAATAGGAAAAAAGAGTTACGGCTGTTTTTCTATCACCATTTTGAAGTAATTGATTCACTTTTTCTACTGTTTTATCCCAAAAAACGGATACTAACTGATATATTTTAGTATATGCTAAAATTGGATTTTCATCTACATAACTTTGAATACGGGTAAAATCTTTTTGTTGAAAAAGTTCCGTTAAATAATTTTCTCCTTCAAATATATTATAAAAAAGTAAATCCCCTTCATCTGAAGCTATAATAAGATTTTGATTCGTTTCATCAAATTCAAGAGCAGTTATAGAAGAGTTTATTTTTATATATTTTTTAGAGATTTGCTGATATTGCTTCAATTCATATACCAAAATATATCCAAGTGCAGTTCCTAAAAAAAGAAACTTATCATCACCACCAACTACAACTTGTCTCACATCATCATGTATGCCTTCAAGTCGTGCTATGATTTTTCCACTATGGATATTCCAAATAATTGCTACATTATTTTTATCCACACTAAAAAGTCTGCTATGACTCAAAAATTTCATTTTCATAACAGGAGCGCTATGCCCTTTTAATCTATGTTTTGGTGTCATCATAGCTAGATTAAACAGTAAAATTTTTCTATCATAACTCGCTGTTGCAATCCAAGTTCCATTAAAATTAAATACTACATCATTAATTGCATCTGCATGAATAGGCATAGTAAAAGCTAATTGACTACTTCTTATATCCGTAGCAAATGTTTTGCCATCATCACCACATGAGAGCATATATTTACCCGTTGGATCAATCGCTGTACAAGAACCCTCTCCATGATGTCTATCCATAATAGCAAGAGTTTTTTTTGTTTTTGCATTGTAGAGTTTAGTTTGACGACGATCTTCACTTAGCGATGAAAAATATTCACCATTATTACTAAAAGCAACAACACAATTTTTATATCGTACATGATTTATATTTGCTTTAAAACCGCTAATAACTTCCAATGTTTCTTTATTTAAAAATCGAATGGTCGTATTTGAATCCACTACTAATAAACTATTATCATCCATAATTTTTGTTAAAATAATTGGTTTTGCGAAATTCTTTTCTTTAACTGCTTTCATGAAATCAACCCCTTAAATAACCCTCTTTTTTTAGCGTACTTTTAATTTCTTGCTGATGTTCTTCACCTTTTGTTTCCATGTGAACCGTAACATTTGCATCACCATAATCAAGTGAAATGGAAGTTCTATCATAAGAGATGTGAACGATGTTAGCATTTAAATCTTTTAAAATCTCTGTAAGTCTCATCAAAGAACCAGGTTTATCGATGAGCGTAACCGTAACTTTCATCTTTCTTCCAGATTTTAAAAGTCCTTTTTCTATGATGACAGACAAAAGCGTCACATCCATGTTTCCACCACTAAGCACTACGGCAACTTTTTTGCCCTTTAAATGCTCTAATTTATGATGTAAAAGTGCTGCAACGCCAACAGCACCAGCACCTTCTACAACGAGTTTTTCTCTCTCAAGAAGAAATAAAATTGCACTTGCAATCTCTTCATCATCTACGCTTATAAATCTATCAACACTACCAAGCATATAGTTTAATGTAATCTCAGAAGTGTCACGCACAGCGATTCCATCTGCAATGGTTCTTACACTCAGACTATCTACAGCTTTTTTAAGGTCAAATGAATTTTTAAGTGCAGGAGCACCTACAGCACTCACGCCGATAACTTCTATTTTTGGATTTATACTTTTAATTGCACATGCCATACCAGAAATAAGTCCACCACCACCAACAGGAATAATTACCGCATCAACATCCGCACATTTTTTTAAAATATCAAGTGCGACTGTTCCCTGACCCGCCATGACTTCATCATCTTCAAATGGATGTACAAAAGTCAAAGAGTTTTCTTTGCCATAAACAAGAGCGTACGCATACGCCTCATCATAATTTGAACCAGCAAGTATAACCTCTGCACCATAATGTTTTACGCCATTTACTTTTGTAAGAGGTGTTGATTCTGGCATGACAATTACAGCTCTGATGCCAAATTTTGAAGCCGAAAGAGCTACACCTTGCGCATGGTTTCCAGCACTCGCCGCCACAACTCCACATGCCAATTGGTCTTGGCTTAATGTTGCTATTTTGTTATACGCACCTCTGATTTTAAAAGCACCTGTCACTTGCAAATTCTCTTTTTTTAAGTAAACTTGACAACCAGATATTTCGCTTAAATGTGGAGCAAAAGAGAAAGGTGTATCAACCACAACAGCTTTTATACGCTCTGCAGCTTCATTAATTTTATGTATATCTAACAAATCTTCAACCTAATTTATAAACTTCTATGTTCTACCATACTACACATATTTTGAACAACCCGCATTCCTGCATCTTTTGCTTTTTGCGCAGCCGCATTGTTTACTATCCCTTTTTGAGCCCAAAATACTTTTACATTGCCTTTAGCAATACACGCATCGGCTATCATGTCAAGCGCATCAGATTTTCTAAAAATATTTACCATATCAACATCAAAAGGAATCTCTGCAAGTGAACGATACACCTTTTCACCTAAAATAGTCTCCTCTTTTGGATACACTGGTACAATTATAAATCCATGTTCTTGCAAGTATTTTGCTACTCTATGACTATCTTTGCTAGAATCTGGAGAAAGCCCCAATATAGCAACTATTTTAACACTCTCAAAAATTTCTTTTATCTCTTGTTTATTTGAATTAACAGACGGAAACTCACACTCCATAACCATACCTTTTTCTACTTCTTTGAGTATATTATATCAAGTATTAATAAGTTAGAGATAAAAACTGATATGTCAATCCTATATCATAAATGAATATAACATTCTAAGCAGCCATTTCCTTTAGTAACATTTTTTCTTCAAACTCTACTGATAACAAATAATTATTACTTGGATACATTCTTTGTCTATTGTAAAAAACTATTTATTTTTATTGTAATATTATGTAATATTACAATAAAAATTTAAAAAAAGGTAAGCTAAAATAGCTTACCTTTTTTTTAGTTATTATTTAAGCCATAGCTTCTTTTGCATATTTTTCACCTAGCTCATAAGCTTTTTGATTTGCAGCATGAACTTTTGCAGGTACTTTTGAAAGCATTGTATCAATCAAAGATTGTTTAGGAAGTACACCTGTCATAGTATTAGTAATAGCTAATGCGACAACAGATTGTGTAATTACATTACCAACCTCTTCTTTTGCGATTGTAATAATAGGAATTTCATAAATTACCCATTTTTTTCGGTCTTCATCAGTTGGTTGAACAAGATTAGGATCAACAACGATTGTGCCACCTGGTTTTACACCATTTTTAAATTGGTGATAAGAAACATTTGCTACTGAAAGCATAAAATCAATTTCACCTTCATTAGCGTACGGATAACGGATTGTTCCATCATCAAGTGTAATATCAACAACTGTAGCACCACCACGAACTTGTGATGTATAAGTTGCCGTTTTTAAGCCCTCTCCACCCTCTTTAATTTTACATGCAGCCATTATTTCACCAGCGAGTAAAACACCCTGCCCGCCTACACCTGTAAAACGAATTGTATTTCTCATATCAGTTCCTTAGATTTTTTTCGCAAAATCATCTTGAGTGATTTTACCACGCTTACCTTGAGCAGCTGCAATTACTTGTTCATACATATCACAATATTCAGCTTGTTCTACTTCGCGTAACACACCTGTTGGGAGCTTATTAAGTTGCTCTTCTGGAGGAAGAGCTTCCCATTTTTTTAATGGTGTTGTAATACTGTCAATCCATGCAAGATTTTCCATAGCATTAGCCATTTTATTTTTACGACCTAAGTTAATATGACAATTTGAATTAACTTCTATGAAACTAAAGCCCTTATGTGAAAAACCTTTTACTAGAATTTTTTCTAATTTTTTAGGGTCTAACATCGTTTCACGAGCAACAAATGAAGCACCAGCACCAATAGCTAAATTACAAGCATTAAAAGTTGGGTCAATATTACCATTTTGAGCAGATACACTCCACATGCCCTGAGGCGTAGTTGGAGAAGTTTGTGAATTTGTAAGACCATAAATAAAGTTATTAATAAGAATAAAATTAAGGTCTATATTACGACGACACCCGTGAATTGTATGATTACCACCAATAGCAAGAGCATCGCCATCACCAGCTACAACAACAACATTAACACCTGGATTAGCAAGTTTAACGCCTGTTGCATAAGCAATTGTTCTACCATGTGTTGTATGAATTGTGTTACAGTTTATATATGACGAAAAGCGTCCTGAACAACCGATACCAGAAATAACACATACATTATCCATATCCCAACCCATTTTGTCAATAGCTCGAATAGTCGCTTTTAAAATAACACCATCACCACAACCCCAACACCATAGTGTCGGCATTTTGTTTACACGCAAATATTTATCATAATTAAATGCCATTACATCATCTCCTTAACTTTTGCTACCATCTCTGCTGGAGCAATTGGACGACCATTTGCTTTAAACAGTGTAGTGAAATCATCTCTTTTGATTATTCTTTCAATTTCTTTCGTGTACTGACCCATATTAAGTTCTGTAATAAAAATTTTATCTTTAAACTTAGCACCAATTTCAGCAATTCTCTTCGCTGGACTTGGCCACAACATGATTGGTCTGAACATACCAGCTTTAATACCTTCAGCACGAAGTTTTTGTACCGCTTCATACGCTCCAAGACCTATTGAACCATAAGCTATTAAACATACTTCAGCATCTTCAAGCATATACTCTTCATAATCTGGAAGATCATCAAGACCATCATTCTCTTTTGCAACTGTGTTAATTTTACCAACTAATCGTTCAATGTTAAATTCACATTGAACTGCATCTTCCGTTGGGAAACCTTCATCTCCATGGTGTAAACCAGTCACATGGTGTCTATACCCTTGAAACATCTTGTTAATGACAGCAGGTTTATTCATAGGAACTTTATATGGCTTATACTCATCAATCGGACCATCAAATGTAGCACGATTTACTATATTTGCTTTCACTTCTTCTAAATCTGGAAGAACAGCTTTTCCGTGCATATGCCCAATAGTTTCATCTAAAAGAACAAATACTGGAGTCATATATTTTTCAGCTAAGTTGAACCCGCGAACAGTTTCAGTATAGCACTCACTTAATGAACCAGCACACAAAGTTATAGAAGCATAATCTCCATGCGTAGGATATTGTGCCTGTCCAATATCTGCTTGAGATACACGAGTTGGAAGACCAGTTGATGGACCACCACGCATAACATTTATGATAACTAAAGGAACTTCAGCAATAAAACCAAGACCAATCTGCTCAGCTTTGAGTGAAATACCAGGACCTGAAGTTGCAGTAAAAGATTTAACGCCTGTCATTGATGCGCCTAATGCTGCAGCTATACCAGCTATTTCATCTTCCATTTGAATAAATTTTCCACCAACCTCTGGCAACAAATCAGATGCAACGTGCATTACTTCTGAAGACGGTGTAATAGGATACCCACTAAAGAACATTGCACCAGCATCAATAGCTGCTTCTGCGGCTAATTCATTTCCATTTCCAATTACTTCTCTTGCCATTATTTAACTCCTTGTTCACTAAGTGACATATAATTATTTGCAATGATTGCCACTTGTCTCTCTTTAGACTCATCAGTTAATTTTGCAAACTTATAATCTTTTTTATCTGCTACATAGATAGCAAAATCTGGGCATGAAAGCTCACATTCACTACAGCCTATACAAGCTTCTGGATGATTTATTGAAATCATAGCACCAAGTGTAGAAGTTACTTCATACTTCATTCCTAAAACACCTGAAGGACACACTGATACACAGATATCACACGCCTTACAGTTACTTGTGTTTACCCAAACAGGTTGGTTACCTGGATTTTCTGTTTTGAAAGTTCCCATCTATTCTCCTATTTATTAAGATATAAAACTAGTTTACATCATCTTTAATATTAAATTTTCCGACCGCACAAGAGATAAAACTCTTGGCTTTAAAAGTAGTTGCATTGCCAAAACTAATCTCTTTTTTACAAAGAGGATAGCCTAGTTTTCTTAAGATAGCTATAGCATGTGCTTCAGACGCCTCATCTTTAACATCTATTGTTACTTTACGAGGCTCGCACGAAAGATAAATATTATTTACTCAAAACTTCTTTGATAGCTTTACCAATTTCAGCAGGTGAAACTACAACTCTAACGCCTGCCGCTTCAAGAGCATCCATTTTCTCTTTTGCAGTTCCAGCACTTCCACTAATAATAGCACCAGCGTGCCCCATTCTCTTACCAGCTGGAGCAGTTTGACCAGCGATAAATGCAACAACTGGCTTAGTAATATTTTCTTTAATATAATGTGCCGCTTGAATTTCAAGGTCTCCACCAATTTCACCAATCATAACTATGGCATGTGTATCTTCATCTTCTTGAAACATTTTAAGAAGTTGTTTATATGAAAGTCCAATAATCGGATCCCCACCAATACCAACTGCAGTAGTAATACCAAAACCTTCTCTACAAACCTGATTTGCACCTTCATAAGTAAGTGTACCAGATTTACTAATCAATCCCACATGCCCTTTTTTGAAAATAGAACCTGGCATAATTCCGATTTTACACTCTTCTGCAGTTATAATACCTGGACAGTTTGGTCCAATTGTCATCATTCCATGTTTTACTGCAAATGCTTTTGCAGCTTGCATATCACGAACTGGAGCACCCTCAGTAATAACTACAGCCAATGTAATTCCAGCAGCAGCAGCTTCCATTACAGCATCTGCGACAAATGCAGGTGGAACAAAAATCATTGACACAGTCGCACCAGTTGTTTCAACTGCATCTTTTACTGTATTAAATACTGGAAGTCCTAAATGTTCTTGACCACCTTTATTTGGTGTCACACCACCAACTATTTTAGTTCCATATGCTATACATTGCTCAGCATGAAAAGATCCCTCTTTACCTGTAAAACCTTGAACGATTACTTTTGTATCTTTATTTACTAATATACTCATATAAATTATTCTCCTTTCGCTGCGGCTACTGCTTTTGCTGCACCATCTGCTAGATCTGTTGCTGCAATTACATTTGGAATGTTTGCATTTCTAAGAATTTCTGCTGCTTCTATAGCATTTGTTCCATCAAGACGAACGATAACTGGAACATGAACATCTACAAGCTTTGTAGCTTCCAAAATACCATTTGCAATTCGGTCACATCGAACAATTCCACCAAAAATATTTACAAAGATAGCTTTTACTTTAGGGTTTTTAAGAATAATTTCAAAGCCTTTTGCAACTGTTTCAGCATTCGCTTTTCCACCAACATCCAAGAAGTTTGCAGGAGTTCCACCCATATAGTTAATCGTATCCATCGTACCCATCGCAAGACCAGCACCATTTACCATACAACCTATTTCACCATCTAAACTGATATAAGAGAGTCCATATTGACTCGCTTCACGCTCATCAGCATCTTCTTCTGAAATATCACGCATCGCTTCAATATCTGGATGTCGTCCTAACGCTGAGTCATCAAATCCCATTTTACCATCAAGTGCCATAAAATCGCCAGAACCAGTTTTAATCAAAGGATTGATTTCTATCATTTCTGCATCATTTTCTATATATAAAGTATAAAGAGCTTTTGCAAATTTAATAAGTTTATTTTGTTCTTGTGGATCCGTAATTCCTAGTCCAAATACTAACTCTCTCCCATGAAATCCTTGAAAACCAATAGATGGGTCAACAGCTATCTTAATAATTTTTTCAGGAGTGTTATGCGCAACGGTTTCAATATCCATTCCACCCTCAGTAGAAGCCATAATTACTGGCATCTCTTTAGCTCTATCAAGAACAACACCCAAATAAAGCTCATCTACAATGTTAGCACCCTCTTCTATATAAACTTTTTGAACAAGTTTACCTTCTGGTCCTGTTTGGTGTGTCACTAAAGTCATTCCTAAAATTTCAGAAGCAAGTTTCTTTACTTCATCTATTGAACGAGCTAGTTTAACACCACCACCAAGACCTCTTCCACCAGCATGAATTTGTGCTTTAACAACCCAAACTTCTCCACCTAATTCATGTGCATTCGCAACAGCTTGTTCTGGTGTATTTGCAATAATACCTCTTGGTGTTGGAACACCATATTTAGCAAAAATTTGTTTTGCCTGATACTCATGTATATTCATTTATTCTCCTTGTTTTAAAATGGATGTTACGCTTTCGCGACTCAAAATTTAGTTTTATACTTGTATTTATGCCTTAGGCGCAATCATATCTTCTGGGATAACATATTTATCAAACTCTTCTGCTGTTAAAAGTCCAAGCTCAATTGCCGTCTCTTTAAGTGTAGATTTGTTGGCATGTGCAGTTTTAGCAATTTTTGCTGCATTATCGTACCCAATATACGGATTTAAAGCCGTTACAAGCATTAATGAATTGTGTAAATAGTGATCTATTTTATCCACAACTGGCTCAATTCCAACAGCACAATGATCATTAAAAGAGACAATTGAATCTGCTAAAAGTCTGCATGACTGTAAAAAGTTATATGCAATAACCGGTTTAAAAACATTGAGTTGAAAATTTCCTTGTGAAGCACCCATAGAAATAGCTACATCATTCCCAAAAACTTGACATGTAACCATAGTTACAGCTTCTGCTTGAGTAGGATTTACTTTTCCTGGCATAATAGATGAACCAGGTTCATTTTCAGGAATTTCAATTTCACCGATTCCGCATCTAGGTCCACTTGCTAACCATCTTACATCGTTTGCTATTTTCATCATGTCTGCAGCTAACGCTTTTAAAGCTCCATGTGAATAGACTAAAGCATCATGACTAGTGAGTGCATGAAATTTATTTGGAGCAGTTATAAAGTCATGACCTGTTAGTTTTGATAATTTTTTTGCTACTCTCTCACCAAGTTCAGGGTGTGCATTAAGACCAGTTCCAACTGCAGTACCACCGAGTGCTAATTCACGCACTGGTTCAAGTGAATCTTTTGCCATTTTTTCACACTTGTTAAGCATTTCAACCCAACCGCTAATCTCTTGACCTAAAGTAATCGGCGTAGCATCTTGTAAATGCGTACGACCTATTTTAACGATAGACTCAAATTTAGCTGATTTCTCAATCAAAGTTGCTTTGAGCTTAGCGATTGCAGGAAGAACACGCGTCTCAACAGCGATTACAGCCGCTACATGTAGAGCAGTTGGATATGTATCGTTTGAGCTTTGAGATTTATTTACATCATCATTAGGGTGAACTAGTTTCTCAACTCTAAAATCTCCCCCTAATATTTCTGTCGCACGATTTGCAAGTACTTCATTATTATTCATATTTGATTGTGTACCTGAACCTGTTTGCCAAACAACGAGTGGATAATTTCCATCAAGTTTACCTGAGAGCATATCATCAGCGGCATGTGCAATTGCTTCTGCTTTTTTAGCATCTAGTTTGCCAAGATCCATATTTACAAGTGCTACTGCTTTTTTAAGATAAGAAAATGCTCTTGTAATCTCATAAGGCATCGTCTCTTCGCCAATAGCAAAGTTTTCGATTGAACGCTGAGTCTGAGCCGCCCAATAAGCATCAATAGGTACTTCTATAGGACCCATTGTATCTTTTTCAATTCTTGTTTTCAAATTATTTTCCTCCAAAAAAATTATTTTTATTAAGTGTTTTTATCAATTCTTGAACAGAGGCACACGAACTTTTGAACATCTCTTGCTCTGCTGCGTTAAGAGTAACTTCAATGATTTTTTCTGCTCCATTTGCACCTAGCATTACAGGAACACCTGATACAACATCACTATAACCATATTCACCCTCTAAATAAACTGCACAAGGGTGGATTTGTTTTGTGTCTTTTAAAATTGCTTCTACCATAATCGCTGTTGATTTTGCTGGAGCATAATAAGCAGAACCAGTTTTTAAATAGCCAACTATTTCTGCCCCACCATGACGAGTTCTATCCACAATTTCAGCAATTTCACTATCACTTAAAACATCTGTAAGAGGAACGCCCGCCACAGTTGAGTATCGTGGAAGTGGAACCATATCATCGCCGTGACCACCCATAACAGAGGCACGGATTTGTCCACCACCATATCCAAGTTTTTCTTGAATAAATGCAGCCATTCTTGAACTATCTAAAATACCTGCCATACCAATGACACGACTTCTATCAAAGCCACTCTCTTTGAGTGCTACATAAGTCATAGCATCTAATGGATTTGAGACCATTATAATAATAGCATCTGGAGAGTATTTTGCGATACCCTCTATAACTTCTTTTGTTATATTGGCGTTTATCATAAGTAAATCATCACGGCTCATACCAGGAAGTCTTGGGCTACCTGCAGTAACTACTACAACATCACAGTTTACTAACTCTTCCATTGATTCAGCAACTCTTACAACGGTATGGCTTCTTACAGCTGAAGCAGCTTGTGACATATCAAGTGCTTTTCCACGAGCTACATCTATCTTATTGTCACGAAGAATAATTTCATGGCAAGAACCAAGCATTGCCAATGAGTAAGCTACTGTCGCACCAACATTTCCAGCGCCTACTATTCCTACTCTTTTACCTTGCTTCATGTACACCCCTTGAAATTGAATATTCTGTTAAAAGATTCTCATTTTTTTTATAAAACTATAAAGTTTCATAAAAAAATGAAATCAGAAGAAATATATTCTATGCCATTCTAAAAGCATAAAACATAAATCTTCTTATGTTACTTATATAGCGTCGATAATACTATTTAAAGTTGCAGATGGTCTCATTGCAGCTTCAGCTTTTGCATCATTTGGATGATAATAACCACCAATATCTTGCGCTTTACCTTCAATAGAAAGTAATTCTTCAATAATCTTAGCTTCATTTTCTTTTAAAGCTTTTGCAACTGGTGCAAATTTATCAGACAATGTTTTACTCTGGGTTTGAGAAGCCAATGCTTCTGCCCAAAATTGAGCTAAAAAGAAGTGAGAAGCTTTGTTGTCTGGCTCACCAGCTTTTCTTGATGGCTCTTTATTATTATCAAGATATGCATTGTTTGCAACATCCAGTGCAGTAGTTACAACTTCAAGGTCTTTAGATTTATTTTTTTGTGCAATAAATCTTAAAGATTCTGCAAGTGCCAAAAATTCTCCCAAAGAGTCCCATCTAAGGTGACCTTCACTTAAAAATTGATCCACATGTTTAGGAGCAGAACCACCAGCACCCGTTTCAAACAAACCGCCACCTGCGAGTAAAGGAACGATTGAAAGCATTTTTGCAGATGTTCCAAGCTCTAAAATTGGGAAAAGGTCTGTTAAATAATCTCTCAAAACATTCCCTGTTACTGAGATAGCATTTTGACCTTTTCTTACAAGCTTAAGGCTATATGCCATAGCTTTTTCAGGAGCTAATATTTCTATAGTTAATCCTGAAGTATCAAAATCTTTAAGGTACTCATTTACTTTTTTAATCATATTTGCATCATGAGCACGGTTTTCATCAAGCCAGAAAACTGCTGGCTCACCCGTCAATCTTGCTCTCTCAACCGCCAATCTAACCCAGTCTTTGATAGGGATATCTTTACATCTTGACATTCTCCAGATATCACCCGCTTCAACATTGAACTCCATAAGAGTTGAGCCATCAGTGTCAAGAACTTTTACAACACCATCTTCTGCAATTTCAAAAGTTGTAGGATGTGAACCGTACTCTTCAGCTTTTTGTGCCATAAGACCAACATTCGATACAGAACCCATAGTTGTTACATCAAACTGACCGTTTTTAACACAATCATCAACACATTCTTTGTACATAGTTGCGTAACATCTATCAGGAATTACAGAAACACACTCTTGAACTTCACCTTTAGCATTCCACATTTTACCGCCGTCTCTTACCACAACAGGCATAGAAGCATCAATAATTACATCATTAGAAGCATGTAGATTTGTAATACCTTTATCTGAATCCACCATAGCGATGTTTGGCTGTGTAGCATAAACATCCATAATAGCTTTTTCAATTTCAGCTTTTTTATCGGATGGTAATTTTTCTAATTTCTTGTATAAATCACCAAGACCTAAATTAGAGTTAAAACCTATCTCTTTAAACTCTGCTGCATATTTTGCAAACACATCTTTAAAAAACACTTCAACAGCATGACCGAACATAATTGGGTCAGAGACTTTCATCATAGTTGCTTTAAGGTGTATAGACCATAAAACACCTTTTTCCTTAGCTTCTTCTATTGTTTGAGCCAAGAAAGTTCTTAAAGCTTTTTTAGATAAGAAAGTACCATCTAAAACTTCTTTATCAACAGCATTAATCTCTTTAAGAAGATTGCCATTAAGTTCAATTCTTACTTTACCATCACCATTTTTGATAACTGATTTCTCATTTGCATAAAAATCACCACTATTCATATGAGATACATATGCTTTAGAATTTTCAGAAAATGCTCTTAGTTTATGTGGATTTTTCTTAGCAAAGTTTTTTACTGCAAGAGCAGCTCTTCTATCTGAGTTACCTTCACGAAGAACCGGATTAACAGCAGAACCTAGGCATGTGGAATACTTTTCTTTAATCGCTTCTTCTTCAGCATTTTTTGGAGCTTCTGGAAAATCTGGCAATTTATAACCTTGAGCTTGAAGCTCAGCAATACACTCTTTTAGTTGTGGAACAGAAGCAGAAATATTTGGTAATTTTATAATATTACCATCTGGCTGTTGTACAACTTCACCTAAATAAGCCAATTCGTCAGCGATTTTCTGATCGTCTGTTAAAAATTCTCCAAAAGTTGCAATAACTCTACCTGCTAAAGAGATATCTCTAGTTTCAACTTCTACACCCGCTGCTTGCGTGAAAGCATTTACTATAGGTAAAAGTGAATATGTTGCTAAAGCTGGTGCTTCATCAATTTTTGACCAAATAATTTTTGACATTTTGTATCCTCAAGGTTGATATTTAATTTACATACTCATGATAACACTAAGATAGCTAATTATTTAGTAAGCCTATGCAAACATTGAGTTATATTCATAATTTGTTTCATTTTGTAGCACGCTTTATATTGGTTAAATGTGTAGAATAGTTACATGAGAAATCATGTGTTCCTTCCTTAGATTTCATAAAATAAAGATAGTCTGTTTTAGCAGGAAATACTGCTGCTCTTAAGGCATCAAAACTAACATTACAGACAGGAATTGATGGGATATCCGAATTCTTATAAGTATTAAAAACTGTCGTATCTTCCCTTATACGCTCTGGTGTTACCTTAGTATGTGAAAATTCTCCATAGTTAAGAGTTCCATCCATTTGTAACTTCATACCTTTATTCAGTCGATTAAAAATTACAGAACTTACAAGAGGCATCTCTTCAACATTCGCTGATTCTTTTTGAATAACTGATGCAATTGCTACATATCGAAACCATTTCGTTTCGTTAAAACTTCCAAAAAATTTTATAGATAAGTCTTTCATCTGAGTGGATGAAGTTTCTAACAAAATTCTTATAAGTTCTTTTTCCGTAATACCAAGAGGCATTTTATATGTGTTTGGAACAAAAGCACCCTCTTTTTGCGAAGTATATAACTCATACTCTTTTTGTAATTTTTCTCTATCGAGTTTCAGATTACTTGAGAGTTGATTTAAAAATATATAAGTTGTCTCTCCAGGAATAAGTGTTATATCCTGAAGAGCCGCTTTTGCGGTCGTTAATTTATATAAAAAATCTGCTTTTGTACTTTGAGTTACTCCTATGTTTACCCAACCACTTTGCGGAATGCCTATGATTCTTAAAAGTAAAGCATCAAGTTTGCATACATTATAATTTTCCAGACGCATTTGTGTTATAATCTGACTAATTGAACCTTGAGGTATATATATGACTTTAGAGGTATTTATAGGCTTATTTAGGTAGTACATGAACGACAAAATAATTATTAAAGCTATATCAAAAATCCATTCTACTATCGTCAGTTTTTTATCTTTCATATTTTTACTGTTTTTCCTAACTTTTATTATTTTACAAAATGGAATATATCTAGAAAATATAGTGCTTCCAAATGTTGAAATCAAGCAATTATACATTAAGTGGAACGAAAAAATAAATATTTCTATAAAAGAAACAGAGATAATTCATAAAACAAATAACTCATCTATAGATTTTGAAGAAATAAATAAAGTATTGCAACAAATTCCTATTCTGGGTAACTGGTTTGAAGGGATAGTTATTGATAAAATAATGTTCAACAATATTACCGCCTCATTCAATTATAAGCAAGGAGAAAATGGATTTTTTATAGCTTCTTCACCAGAATTTTCACTTAAAAGTTCACTTTTTTTTGAATCAAATTTATTAAATCTACAAATCAATGAATTTATAGATTTAAAAAGAAAAATCACGATTTCTGGCAATATAATAGTTGACAATCAAAATTTAGAACTAGCAACATCTTTAAATGTAAATATAAATAATGATATATCTTTGAATGTACTGACTTTAGCAAATAAAGATAAGCTTTTTTACAAAGTAAACTCACTAAAAAATATTAAAAATATCAATTACACAATGAAATTACTTGATTTACATCCAGATGTTAAATATTGGGCGTATGAGGCTATTGAGATGTCTTATGCAACTTTAGAATCTGCGTTTGGTTGGTTAGAATATAAAAATTTAGACGCCGCGTATAAGAATATTTCCGTAGCAGCGACTGGATATAATTTATCCTATAAATACAATCAAAATTTAGACGCTGTTCATAGTAAAACGACAGAATTAAAGTTCAAAGATGGAGTGCTTTATATATATCCTAAACAAGCCTATTCTTATGATAATGCTTTAGATAAAAGTTGGTTAAAAATAGACTTTACGCAAAAAGAAGAACTACTCACTCTCTATTTACTTTTTGATGCAAAACTAGATAAAAATATATTAAATATTCTAAGCACTTACAAAATTAATGTTCCCTTTTTACAAAATAATGGAACAACAAAAGCAAATCTCAAATTGACCGTTAATTTACGAACTATAGGAGTTGAAGCAAATGGTGATTTTTTTACAAAAAAAGCCAATTTTGACTATTTAGGATTAAAAATAGATGTATCGGATGTTTCCGTTTTACTTAATAATTACGATGTGAAGATAAGCGATATGTTGGCACAGTATAAAGATATAGCCACTACAAAAGTGAATGTAAGTTATGACGCTCATAAGGGAGAAGGTAAAATCGATTTTAATGTTAAAAATATTGCATTTAAAGATTTTAATATTTCACTCAATAACAAAGAACCTCTTAATGTTACCTATTCTATAGCGCCAAAACAAGACACTATTGATGTAGCAAATTCAACTTGGTTCTATAAAGATAAAGTAATTAATATAGCGAAGATGTCTCTACCTTTTAGCCTAGAAGAACTCATTATCCACATGCCAAGAACACAAGTAAATATACCAAACATCGCTTCAGCTTATGTCTCTGGCACATCCGAACTTAAAACAAATAAAGTAAATTTAAACCTAGACTTTTCATCTTTCACATATGAAGGAATCAAATTATCACAACCAAACAGTTCTATAAATCTTCTTTATGACAAAAAAATTATACTCAGTGCAAACAATCAAATTGGATTTACTTTCAATGGCTTGGCATGTGGATTAGATAAACCAACAATGGATATAGAAAAAAATAACTTCACTCTAAAATCTTCATCTGCAAACATTGATAATATCGCCAAAGCAAAGCTTCTTGGACAATATGATTTTCAAGAAAATAGTGGCTTTATAGAACTAAAAGAGTTAAATATTTCAAACAAAAGTATAGGAGAAATGTTTGCAAGTGATGAAAAAATAAATTTATATATAGCAAAATCTGATAAAAATATAAAAATAAATATTCCAGATTTGGATATTAACTATACGCAAAATAACGAAAAAATCAATTTAGATATAAAATCTATAGATAAATTGGCACAAAATTCGAAAATACTGCAAAATTTTAATGTAACGACGGGTAATTTTAACTTAACTAAGAATTTTAGTGACAACAATACAAAGTTTGTAGCAAATATAAAACATCCATATAAACTACTCGTAAAAGACAATGAACCAGTTGAAGATTATAGTATCGAAGGTAAAATAAATAATACAACAAAAAAAACATCCTTAAATATCAATAATGATGTCCTAAAAATCACTATAGATAAAGATATTAGAATTAAAATGAAAGAAGTTGGTGTGAATGTGAACTCACTCATTGACCTTGTACACAATCAACCTGATACAAACAGTTCTAGCACTTCTGAAAATTCTGAGGGTTCTAAGAGTAAAAATGTGATATTGAATGCTAAAAACTCCTATTTATATATTAGTAAAGATAGACATGTATTATCAGACTCTTTTTATTTGGAATATCATGACAAAATAACTGCAGCTCATTTTACACATGCCAAAGGAAATGCAAAAATAGATGTACAAAATGGTGAGCTTCATGTTTATGGAGAAAATTTTAATGATATTTTTATGCAGAATTTGTTTGTTTTATCAAAGTTTAAAGGTGGTTCGTTTGATTTTTCAGTAGATGGTACAACAGAAGAGTATGATGGTTTATTTTATATAAAAAACACTCTAGTCTTAGATTATAAAATTTTAAATAATGTACTTGCATTTGTAAATACGATACCATCCCTTGTAACATTTTCACTTCCTGGATATAGCTCACATGGGTTAAATGTTAATAGTGCTTACATGCACTTCAATTCTAAAAATAATCTCTTTACTATTAGTGATATATATCTTGATTCTAAAGAGATTGATATTTTAGGCAAAGGAACAGCTAACTTAAATACAAATAATATAAATTTACTATTAAACTTAAAAACTGATTTAGCTAGTAGTATTTTAAATATTCCCGTTGTAAGTTATATTTTATTTGATGGAAAGACACTCTCAACTACCGTTAATGTTACGGGTGCATTAGATAATCCAGAGGTTAAATCTTTAATCGCAGAGGATATAGTTGTAGCCCCTTTAAATATAATTAAAAGAGCTTTATTGCTTCCCTATCATTTGCTCTCAAACGATGAAGAAAAAGAAGAATAACTAACTATTCATTTCTTAGAACAGTTAAGATATCAACTTCACTCGCTTTTTTTGCAGGATAATAAGACGATATTATTACGATAAAAAAAGCGCCAACAACTATGAGTATGAAATCTTTTAAACTTAAATCAAGTGGAAGTGTTGCAGTTGGATAAACATCTTTTGGCAAAGATACGATATCAAAAGTACTGAGTACCCATAATCCACTCATACCAAAAACTACCCCCGCTAAAATACCACTCACACCAATCACAATACCTAAATATAAAAATACCTTCTTAATCTCAAGCGTTGTTGTTCCAAGCGATAACAACAGAGCTATCTCCCCTCTTCTGTTCATTACAGTCATTAAAAGTGAAGATATTATATTTATAGCAGCTATTAATATAATAAGCATTAAAACTATAAATAAAGAGGCTTTTTCTAGCTCGAGCGCCGCAAAAAAGTTTACATTATCCTCCCACCAACCTTTAACACTCACACTGATTGGTAACTCTTTTTTAATTCTTAATATGTCGGCATGTGGATTATTTGAAAATACATGTATGCCATCGTATTGATTATACGGAATATTGAGTATGTTTTGAAGTGATGAGAGCGTAGTATAACTATATGCTTTATCATACGCTGAGAGACCAGAATCAAATACACTTCTAACATTAAATCTTTTAATTTTAGGTGTAACGGCAAGTCCACCTGGCTCAACATGGGTAAATATATACATCAATTTATCATCAATGTGTAAATCAAACTCATCTTTTAAAGATTTTCCAACAAGTATATCAAATCTATCCATATCACTATTTTGCATAGCCTTGTTTATAACACTGTTTACTTTAGCTTCTTCTTTAATATTGACACCAAAAATATATCCACCCTCTAATTTGCTTCCATTTCTTGCCATAACAGCAGATTGAACATAAGGACTAAAGGAGAGTTCTGGGAATTTTGATTCTAAATCTGTAAGTAAGTTTTCATCGACAGATCCATAAAACTTAGGAATAATAGTAAGAGGATAATTCATAATTGTGAGTTTCTTTTTAAACTCATTATCAAAACCATTCATAAGTGCCATAGCTATGAGAAGTACTGCAACACCTAGTGATATTCCTATGAATGCAAGTAATGCAGATAAGAATATAAAAGGTTGCTCATTGTCAAATCGTAAAAATCTCTTTACAAGATATGGAACAATTGAATTTTTCAAGAGGCAAATACACCTTTTTTAGGACCACTTTTTCCACAGCAAAGTTTATATTTTTTACCGCTTCCACATGGACAAAGATCATTTCTAGTTACTTTTTTTTCAAGTATATCTTCTTCATTACTTGAGTGATTGAACTGTAACAAAGATTCTTGTAATTTTTGTTCTTGGGCTAATTTATCAGCGAGTCTTGCAGCTTCATCTTCTGGAGATTCTACTCTAAACTGAATAATTTGAAGCGTTTTAATAGTGTTAAATTTAATATCATTAATTAATTCTTCAAAAAGATTAAAACTCTCTTTTTTATACTCAACTAATGGGTCTTTTTGATTATATGCACGAAGTCTAATACCCGTTTTCATATTGTCCATAGAGTAAAGATGCTCTCTCCATGCTTTATCAAGCTCTTTAAGATAGAACTCTTTTTCTATTTCTTGGCGTATTTCATTTTCTAAAACACCCATTTTTTTATCATACGATTCTTTCACAGTTTGAATCAATAAACTTAGTAAATTTTCGTATTCTAAAGAAGATAATTCATCACTGTTTAAATCAAAATTCAAATCTTCTTTTAAAAGTTCAGAAACTTTTTTAAGATTAAAATCTTCTTTTATTCCTCCATTGAAAATATTGGACGCTGCAAGTATATGATGTATATATTCAACTCTAATATCATCGATTTTTGATGCTATATCATACTCTTTATCTAAAAGTTGATTTCTAAACTTATAAACAATTTTTCTTTGCTCATTAGCAACATCATCGTACTCTACAATCTGCTTTCTACCTTCGTAGTGCATATTTTCAACTTTTTTCTGAGCTTTTTCAACTGCACGAGTAACCATTTTAGATTCTATATACTCACCATCTTCAACGCCAAGTCTTTCCATAATAGATTTAATCTTATCTGAACCAAAAATACGAAGAAGATTGTCTTCTAAAGAGAGATAAAACTGTGTAGTACCTGCATCACCCTGTCTTCCTGAACGACCACGAAGCTGATTGTCAATACGACGGTTTTCGTGTCTCTCAGTTCCGATGATGTACAGTCCACCAAGAGCTTTTACTTCATCATTTACCTTAATATCAACACCACGACCTGCCATATTTGTAGCAATTGTAACAGCACCTTTTGCCCCAGCATTTTTAATAATTTCACCCTCTTGCGCGTGATTTTTAGCATTTAAAACGGTGTGAGCAATTTTTTCTTTTTGAAGAACAGCGTGAAGAGCTTCCGATTTTTCAATAGAAGCTGTACCAATTAAAACTGGTTGCCCAGTTTTTGAAAGTTTTTTGATTGTATCAATCACCGCACTAAACTTTTCTTTTTCAGTTTTATAGATTAAATCGTTTAAATCTTTTCTTGAAATAGGAATATTCGTTGGAATCGAAACAACATCGAGTGAATAAATTTGAGCAAACTCTGTCGCTTCAGTTTCAGCAGTTCCAGTCATACCAGAGAGCTTTTTGTACATTCTAAAATAATTTTGAAATGTTATATCTGCTAGAGTTTGTGTTTCTTCTTTTACTTCAACTTTCTCTTTGGCTTCAAGTGCTTGGTGGAGTCCTTCAGAAAAGCGACGACCTTCACTCAAACGACCTGTAAACTCATCAACGATAACAACTTCGCCATCATTCACAACATAATCAACATCTTTTTCAAAAAGATAATTTGCTTTGAGTGCTTGGTCTAGGGCATGTGGAAGTGAAGCATTTTCTATACTATATAAGTTTTCTACCTTAAATAACTCTTCTGCTTTAGTTATACCATCTTCAGTAATTAATACAACCTTATCTTTTTCATCCACTGTAAAATGTTCATCTTTGACTAATTGCAGAGCGATAGTATTTGCATTTGTATAGTCTTGCATACTTCTATTTGTTGGACCAGAGATAATCAATGGCGTTCTAGCTTCATCTATTAAAATAGAATCAACTTCATCCACAATAACAAAATTGTGATTTCTTTGAGTCATATTTTCCATAGAATAACTCATATTATCTCTCAAATAATCAAATCCAAATTCATTATTTGTTCCATAAGTTATGTCAGCACTATAAGCGTCTTTTTTAGCTTTAGAGTCATACATACCTTCAAGTACTGTTCCTACGCTAAAACCTAAAAAGTTATATAAAATTCCCATCTCTCTTGCATCTCTGGACGCAAGATAATCATTCACCGTAACAAGATGAACACCTTTTCCCGTCATTGCATTTAAAACTATAGCCAACGTTGCAACAAGGGTCTTGCCCTCGCCTGTTTTCATTTCAGCTATTCGACCTTCATGAAGTACCATTCCACCCATGAGTTGCACATCAAAATGTCTCATGTTAAGAACTCTTTTACTTGCTTCTCTTGTAATAGCAAAAGAGTCTTCCAAAACATCATCTAAAGTTTTTTCTTCGCTTAAAACACTGTTTCTTAACTTTAAAAACTCTTCTTTTAACCCATCATCGCTTAAAACTTCGTATTTGCTTTCTAGCGCATTTATGTCTTTTACTCTTTTTAAATATTTTTTTAATTCACGGTCATTTGAAGTACCAAAGACCTTTCCCATTAATGCTTGTAGCATTCTCAACCTTATTAATGACAGTTATATATTTACCTGTAAAGTATCACTGTCAAAGAAATTCTTGCCATCTTAGCATAGTATAAATAATAATTTGCATAAAGAAGAAAATGATTGTTTTATGAATGTCATATTTATTAATATGTAAACAAGCAATCTGATATAATTTCTTAACTTAAGGAGTTTAATGAAACATATATTTATATTACTGCTACTATTTACTTCAGGTTTTGCTTCGTTGGATGATGTTAACTCTTTTGAGGCTGATTTTGTTCAAACCGTGAGTGATGAAAATAACAAAATTTTGAACTATAGTGGCTCAATTATCGCCGCAAAGCCACAAAATGTTAAATGGAACTATATAAAACCAGTGAAAAAAAATGTGTATATTGATACACATAGTGTGACAATTGTTGAGCCAGAAATAGAACAAGTGATTATTAAAGAGATAGATTCAAATTTTAATTTTTTTAATATGATTCATAATGCAGAAAAAGTAAAAGAAAATACTTTTGTTACTAACTTTAAAGAGTCGAAATTTACTATAACTACAAAAAATAATTTTATTAAAACTATCTCTTATATTGATGAGTTTGAAAACAAAGTAATGATTATTTTTGAAAATCAAAAACAAAATGAAAGTGTAGATGTGAAGTTATTTATTCCAAAATTTCCAAGTAATTTTGATATTATAAAAGATTAATAAGGTTAAAAAAATCATAAAAAAAGAAGTATAACAACGCAAAAATTGCGTCGTTATATGAGTCTTAAAACTATACGGCTTTAATAGTAACGCCGTATTTTTCTTCAGCTACACTGCGCGATTCGAGCTTATAGTCTGCGATTTCATTGAAGTTTAAGTATTTGTAAACATCACCAGTTTTACCTGCAAGTTTTGCAGGAACAATCTCCATATACTCTTCAACTGTAGGAATACGCCCAAGTTTAGAACATACCGCCGCGAGTTCAGCAGAACCAAGATAAACCTGAGTTCCTTTACCTAAACGGTTATCGAAATTACGAGTAGAAGTTGAGAATACAGTTGCACCTTCCCGTGAACTTGCTTGGTTACCCATACAAAGTGAACATCCAGGAACCTCAGTGCGTGCACCGATGGCACCATATACTTCGTAATAACCTTCATTGATGAGTTGTTGCTCATCCATACGAGTTGGTGGAACAATCCAGAACTTCTCAACAGCAACTTTGCCTTCACCACGCATTACTTCACCAGCCGCACGATAGTGACCAATGTTCGTCATACAGCTTCCTAAAAACACTTCATCAATTTTTTCACCAGCAACTTCACTTAAAAGTTTAACATTATCTGGATCATTAGGACATGCTAAAATCGGCTCTGTTACTTCGTTAAGGTCAATTTCGATAACTGCTGCATACTCTGCATCAGCATCTGGCTGCATCAGTAATGGATTTGCTACCCACTCTTTCATTTTGTTTGCACGGCGTTGTAATGTACGAGAATCTTGGTAACCGTCTGCAATCATTGACTCAATCAAAACAATGTTTGATTTTAGATATTCAACTACAGGCTCTTTATTTAAAAGAACCGTACATGCTGCAGCCGAACGCTCAGCAGAAGCATCTGAGAGTTCAAATGCTTGTTCAGCCTTAAGATTAGGAAGCCCTTCAATCTCTAAAATGCGTCCATTAAAAATATTTTTCTTACCTTTTTTTTCAACAGTTAAAAGCCCCTCTTTGATTGCATAATAAGGAATAGCATTTACTAGGTCACGAAGAGTAATACCTGGTTGTAATTCACCTTTGAAACGCACAAGTACAGACTCAGGCATAGTAAGAGGCATAGAACCTGTAACAGCAGCGAATGCAACGATACCTGAACCACCAGGAAAAGAGATACCGATTGGAAAACGAGTATGGCTATCCGCACCAGTACCAACAGTATCTGGAAGAGTTAAACGATTTAACCATGAATGGATAACACCATCACCTGGGCGAAGAGCTACACCTGAACGGTTAGAGATAAAATCAGGAAGTGTATGGTGCATGATAACATCAGACGGTTTTGGATATGCCGCTGTGTGACAGAATGATTGCATTACTAAATCAGCTGAGAAACCAAGTGCAGCAAGCTCTTTAATCTCATCTCTTGTCATTGGACCCGTTGTATCTTGAGAACCAACCGTCGTCGTTAGAGGCTCAACATACATACCTGGGCGAACACCCGCAATTCCACATGCCTTACCTACCATTTTTTGTGCAAGAGTATAACCTTTACCACTGTCAGCTGGTTGCTCTGCAGTTAAAAATACATCGGATGCACCCATGCCTAAAACACCACGCGCCTTAGAAGTAAGTCCACGACCGATAATGAGTGGGATACGACCGCCTGCACGAACTTCATCAGTGATTGTGTTAGGGTTAAGTTTAAATGTAGCAATACATGCACCGTTTTTGTGTGCTTCACCTTTATATGGGTAAATTGTTACAACATCACCAGTTTCCATCGCTGTTACATCCATCTCTAGTGGCAATGCACCTGAATCTTCACAAGTAGCGAAAAAAATTGGAGCGATAATACCACCAATAACTACACCGCCTGTACGCTTATTTGGAACACCTGCTATATCTTCACCCATGTGCCACTGAACAGAGTTAACACCTGATTTACGGCTTGAACCAGTACCAACAACATCACCAACATAAGCGATTGGATGACCAGATTCTTTTAACTTCGCAATAGTAGCTATTGGGTTTTCCATTTTAGAAATAAGCATAGAATTAGCATGTAAAGGGATATCTGAACGCGTAAATGCTTCTGAAGCTGGAGAAAGGTCATCTGTATTTGTTTCACCTGGAACTTTATACACAGTTACTGTCATTTTTTCTGCCAAAGCTGGTTTTGAAGTAAACCACTCCGCATTTGCCCACGAAGTCATAACTTCTGTGGCATGTGGATTTCCAGCTTTGTGCAACTCTTCTACATCATTAAACGCATCATAAACAAGTAAAGTGTGCTTAAGAGCCTCTTTAGCAGCTTCCACAACAGCACTATTTTTAGAAGTTAATCCATTAATGATAGGTTTAACATTGTACCCGCCAAGCATCATACCCATTATTTTAATCGCATGTTCAGGAGCAATTGCATTAATAGCTATTTTCTCAGCTGCAACATCATTTAAAAAAGCAGCTTTTACATAAGCCGCATCATCAACACCTGGTGATACACGATTTGTGATAAGGTCAATGTTTTGAACCATATCACCCTCACCAGCTTTAATCATTTCAACTAATGCAACAGTTTGTTCAACACAAAGCGGTAATGGTGGAACACCAAGTGTTTCTCTTTCAATAATATGTGCTTTATATTCTTCAATAAATGCCATTGTTTTTCCTGTTTGTAAATTTTATAGGATTATAGCAAAATATAAATGGCTTATTTTTATAGTGTTTCAAAAAGAAACATATTTATTTGATTTTATTTAAAGTATGCTTCTTATTGTAACACTTATAAGTTTCTTTTTTTTAACTCGCTATCAATACTATCTCTATCTACACCTCTATAGCTACTTTTTAACCATATAAGATAGGAATCTGGAAGTTCAGAATAAAACATTCCTTTATATTGACCAAACTCTATTTTCTTATAGCTTTGTATTTCTAAAGTTTTTTCTTCACACTTTGCATCTATTTCCACATGCCCTAAAAGTGTAACAAACTCATCAAATTCTAATCTTTTTGGAATGGAGAAAGTATAACTCTCAAAATCAAAAAAACCTTGCCTCGTATTAACAAAAGTTTCTATATTTTGTATCTCTGCAACACTGAGTTGCTCTAAATTTTCAACAAAAACACTGAAAGAATTTGGATGTTTTGTAAATATAAATCGTGCCTGACTCATTAGCGAATTTCACGAATTCCTTTAGAATTTGGAGAAGACAATATCCCTTCATTTTCTAATTGCTCAATCAATCGTGCAGATTTGTTATAACCAATTTGAAGTTTCCTCTGTAAGTATGAAATAGAAGTTTTTCTATCTGTTAAAATCACATTTTTTGCTTCATCAAAAAGAGGGTCTAACTCTTCATAAGTATCGTTTGAAGAAGAGGAACTTAACTCATTTTCTTCAAGTAAAAAACTTTTATCATAGTTTGGTGCTCTTTGAGATTTGATAAAATTAACTATATTTTCAATCTCTGCTTCCGTACTCCATGGAGCGTGAAGACGAACCAAACCAGTCGAGCCTGGAGGAGTAAATAGCATATCTCCTTTACCTAAAAGTGACTCTGCTCCCTGTTGGTCTAAAATAATTTTACTATCAACTTTCTGCCCTACTCTGTAAGATATTCGTGATGGTAAATTTGCTTTAATCAAACCTGTAACAACATCTACAGAAGGTCTTTGTGTAGCTACTACTAGGTGTATTCCTGAAGCTCTTGCCATTTGAGCAAGTCTTGCAATAGAGTGTTCCACATCTTTACCACTCGTCATCATCAAATCCGCTAACTCATCAATAATCACTACGATATAAGGAAAGTGTTCACCGCCCTCAACTTTTACTTTGTCATTATAGTTCTCAATATTTTTCGTTCTATTCTCGCTCATAAGTTGGTAACGGCGTTCCATTTCGTGAACCATATTATTTAGAGCTACTATCGCTTGTTTTGGTTTGGTGATAACTGGGGTAAGAAGATGTGGAATATCATTATAAATTGAAAACTCCAACATTTTTGGGTCAATCATTAAAAGTCTGAGTTGATCAGGTGAATTTTTATATAAAAGACTCAAAATCATAGCGTTTATACCAACACTTTTACCACTTCCTGTTGTTCCTGCTATAAGCAAGTGTGGAAGTTTTTTCAAGTCAGTTATAAAAGGTTTACCAACTATATCTTTTCCTAGAACTATTGTTAAGGGCGATGAAGACTCTTTAAAAAGTTTACTATCAAGTAAATCTCTAAGGTAAATTGTGTCAACTGTAGCATTTGGTATCTCGATGCCGACTACATCTTTTCCAGGAATTGGGGCTTGGATACGAATACTTTCCGCTGAGAGTGCCATCGCTAAGTCATCTTGAAGATTTAAGATGCGTGATACTTTCACATTTGCAGCTGGTTTAAACTCAAAGGTAGAGACAACGGGACCTGCATAAGTTCGAACTACATCGCCATCTATTTTAAAATGAGCCAATTTTTCTATAAGATAGCGGATTTTATCATCTACTTCACTCTCATCTACACTATGCGCTGCAGCTGTTGGCTTTTGTAAAAAATCTACAGAAGGAAGCGTGAAATTTTTTGGTTTTTCAACTTCACCTTTTTCTATTGTTTCTAAAAGTTTTGTATTTTCTTCAAGTTCATCTATAATAATTGCATTTTTTTGCTCTTTTACTTTTGAGACTAATTCTAAAATATTGTTTGGTTTTTCAGACTTTACACTTTCAATAGTTCTATTTATATTACTTTTTGCAACATCTTCTTTGGCATGTGGAACTTCTTTAATTTCTTCAAAAAGTTGTTTTTGCAGAGGCAGATTATTCACTTCAGGTGTAAAAATTACATTTATTTTTTCTTTATTATCAATATTTGAGTTATTTTCTATTTTTTCATCTTTTTTTTTAGTTTCTTTAATAGAAGCTTCTTTTACGGCATGTGGAACATTTTCAACCGTAGATTTTGGAAATTTATTTTTAATAAAAGTAGTAACAATAGATGCTATTTCATCTGAATTTTTATCAAGAATAATTACGGTTGAAACTAAAGTTGTAATAAGCCAAAATACCCAAAGTCCAAAAAGACCAATATAAGGAGATAAAAAATCTACAAAATCACCTGCTATTTTTCCTCTAAATCCATTTTGTACCAAAAGTGACTGCGCAAGTAAAAAAGAGAAAAACAACAAAAAGAGTGCCATTACAACTTCAGCTTTTCTAAAATCAAAAACACTATTCTTATATAAAAAATAGAGTGGAACAAGTGATACTAAGAGATAAATAAAAGACAAATACCCAAAATATTGATGGTTATAAGAGGCAAAAACTGCTCCATAACTGCCTATAAAGCCACTATTGCCAAAAATTGTTGCAAAACCTAAATATATCAATAAACCAAAAACTATAATAAAAATAGCATCTTTCAAATCATCTTACCTTTAGAAATTAATAATTATTTTAATAAGCGAAGTATAGCCAAAAAGCATTCCATAAAGAATTTTCTTGGCATTTTGAAATGTAAAAATTGAGTAATTTTATAAATAATTCACTAAACTCAGCTTTGAAATTTTACCAACTGTAGATAGCATCGCATTATAATTTGTAGTTAATTGAGTTAATTCTAGAGACGCTTTTGCTAAATCTGTATCAATCACAGAAGAACGGAGAGTTTTAGTACTAAGCTCCAACATAGATGTTCGTTGTAACGAAGAAGTGAGGGTATTTGAATGTGCACCAACTTGAGATTGAGTTGTATAAATATGCCCTTGTAAATCATCCATCATAGCCATAGCATTGTTGATACCTACATTTCTCATATTTCCTATTGTACTATCTGGATTGTTTTTTTGATCTTCAACAGCTGTTATAACTTCATTTATGGTTTTGAAGAAATCTGTTTTTGGGTCACGAATAGTAAGTGCATTGTTTGAATTAAATGACATTACAGAACTAGTTGAACCCACACCAGAAACTGGGGGAAAACCTGTACCACTATTTGCATCATAGAGAGCTATAGTAGCTTTTGTACTTATGACATTTAAATCCCCGAATTTAATTTTACCATCATAAGAGAGAGATGTTTTTCCAACAGCGTTTGAAGAAATGATAGCACTATCATAGTCTGCAGCTGTATTAGTTGTTGCTGGAATATTACCTGTTACAACCATATTCATAACATCCATCATCTGTTGATATGTCATTGCATCTGCATCTACGGCTGCTCTTGGTGTACCAACATCAAAAATTTTATAGTTTGTAACCCCACCATCTAGTGAAAAAGTTGAACCACCACCCGCTGTATTTTTAAAATCTATCTGAGCAGTAAAAGCAGTACCACTTGTATTTGTGCCAGATAATTTAAACTGCGTGCCATCTAAACTTCCAACAGATGGTAATTGTGACAAATCAGCAACTTCAGAAATTTTTGTAGAAGATGTTGCAAAAGCATTTGAGCCTTTCACTATTTGAGCAACATTAGATGATACTGTATTTCCTACAACACTAAACTGCGTTTTATCATAAAGCAAACCGCTAATATTTGAAGCACCAACAGAACCATAAGGTGATTTTACAAACTCTTTTACATATAAGTTTGGATTTGCGGCTGCACTCGTACCAAGCATTATCTTATCAAAATTCTTTTCACCACTATCTAATAAAGACATATTTGTCACATCAGCAGCAGCTCCACCACTAAAATCAACAGCACCAACCATGTTAAAATCTAGCTTACTTGAGCCTTTTATTTTATCATCTACAACTATTTGTCCAGATCCATTCATTGAAACATTGACAACTTTGTTGCCAAGTGTATTTCCAAAAGCATTCCCAATATGCGTCAATAAAGCATCAATTTTTTCATCGTCTCTCATAGCTATTTTTTCGCTAAAAGCAGTTCCATCACTCCGAACACCTCGAACATAAAACTTATGTTTTGAATTTATAGAATCTATAACATTATCAGTATCTCCCATCATATCACGGATATTACTATCCACACTTAGAGGATTATTTGTATCTGTCGCACTTTTTAATGTACCATAATTTGCAATAAGATTGCTATTTGCAACATTTGTTGTGACCGATCTTCTTGTAAGAGTTTCTTCACCGAGAAATAATTGTGCACCAGATACATTGTATTGTTGTTGTGTATTTGAACCTAAAAATGCATTCATTGCAACATCATTTCCATTATAAGTTCCATCATCAGAAATAGGTTTAATATCTATTGCTGAACCAGAAAAGATATACTGACCATTTATTGATGTATTGGCTAGAGTTTTTAGATTAGTTTCAATACCTCTCATTTCAGCCGCGATTGCATCACGAGAAGTGACATCATTTGTACCATTTGCGGAAGAAATAAGAAGAGTTTTCATTCTTTTCATAGATGTTACAAATTCATTTAAAACTTCATCTGATTGATTTGATACTTTATATCCACTTTCTGTACTTTTTTGTATCTGCCCCAATGCCACAATTTCATTATCAAGTCGCATAGTTTCAGCAAAAGTAGAAACATCATCCTTCGCATATTGTATTTTAAGTCCAGAAGCTATTTGTTTATTAACATCAAAAAGTTTATTATTAATCTGACTATTTTGCTCGGCATACAAGCTTTTATAGTACATACTAGGCGTAATTCGCATCGTGAACCTCCACTCTTTATTTTCAATCTATATAATATTCAAATTATAGCATTTATAATTCCACACACTACAATCGACATAAAGTTATTTACTTTTAAGTAATATATCACTATTATTGCACTCCAATATACCCTTTTAGATATATTTGCCTGCGTGGTGAAATGGTAGACACGGCGGATTCAAAATCCGCTAACGCGAGTTGTGGCGGTTCGAGTCCGCCCGCAGGTACCACCTAAAATAGGGCTTCCAAAAGCTTTTTCAATTCAGTTATTACACATAAAAATTCATCTATTGTCAAACGAACTCTAAAATTGGGCAGGTAAATTAAAAAAAAGTTACATTCTGAAACTTAAACCACCTCTTGTTTTTCTACTATTTTATTTGAAGATTTAGCTCCAAACTTATAAATGTCTGAATTGATGATTCCTGAT
>JAPLGP010000059.1 GCA_026390075.1 Campylobacterales bacterium | reverse complement strand
GAAGGTAAAACGCGTGTTCTTTACAAAAGAAACGATGGAAGATTCGGTTTATATTAATCGTAATTTCATAGTCAAGATTGCTTCGCTTTTCTCGCAATGACACGCTATCTTTCGCTTCACTTGCAATGAAAGTCATTGCGACGAAGCAATCTAGATACTTGCTTATTACATAATCTTTAATTCCTCTTTTACCTTTTTAACTGTCTCTGCATCTTCCGCCAAGTCCACCCACTTAAACTGACTTCCACTTTGATTTGTCCCTTTGAGTAAATCACCGCTTTTTCTGTATTTTAAATCCATATTTGCTATGTCAAAACCACTTGTAGTGTGTACAAATTCATCAAGTCTTTTTGAATTATTTTGATTTGTGTATAAAAAACAGAACCCTTTTAGCCCTGTTCTACTTACTCTTCCTCGTAGCTGATGAAGCGTTGAAAGCCCTAATCTCTCAGCACCAACTATCACAACCGTGCTAAGTCGTGGCAACGAGATACCGACTTCTACAACCGTTGTCGCAATCAAAACATTTCCTTTCTCACGAAATTCTAAAAGTACTTCCTCTTTTTCTTTATCGCCTCCATGCGTCACATAAACATTTTCAAAACTCTTTTCCCAATATCCACGCGCTTCTTCGATACTTTGGTACTCTATTACTTCACTTTGCTCAACAAGCGGATAGACAAGAAGCACTTGATTATTTTTAGCAACTTCATTTTTTATATGTTTAAGTAAATCTTTAAAGTCGCTTTTGTGAATCACTTTGCTTGTTATATCTTTTTCAAAGGGTGTGGTTGTAATCAAACTCACATCGATGTGTGCTGTTTCTATCATAGCCTGAGTTCTTGGTATCGGAGTGGCTGAAAACTGCAAAAAATGGGGCTTTTTTTCGCCACTGCTCACCAGTTTCTCTAGCATATTTCTTTGAAGGGTTCCAAAGCGATGTTGCTCATCCACCATAACAAGTGCGGCATGTGGAAGTTCTCTACATAAAAGGGCATGTGTGCCTATGATAAAATCAAAGGCATCCAAATTTATTTTTTTAGTTTTATTTGTCACTAAAATAATCTTAGCATTTGGAATAAACTTTTGAGCCTCTTCAAAAAGCTGATTTGCCAAAATTGTAGTCGGTGCCATAAGGATAGAGCGGTGAGGCAACATCATAACTGCCGAAGCCAAAATAACCATTGTTTTTCCACACCCTACATCGCCGACTATCATTCTTTTTGCTGCAACGCTTTTTGATAGGTCGGTTTTTATATCTTCAATAGCATTTGTTTGTTCATTTGTCAGTGTAAAAGGAAGTGTGGAAGCCCAATCTTTGTAACTATTATTTCCACATGCCATGCCATCGAAATATCTTCTTTTTCCTGCTAAAAGTTTCATATAAACAAAAAGTTCTACATGCTTTAATGCATTCACAGCTTCAATGGACAACTCTTGAAGTTGCAAAATTTCTTCTGTGGGAAAATGAAGTTTTAAAACCTCATCTATCACTTTTTCACTTAAGCCTTCACTTTTTAAATTCTCTTTTGTTAAATTGCTTTGAACAAAACGATACATGACATCGCTCCTCAGAGCTGTTTTATATTTTGGAATTATTGCACCGATTGTAGTTATTTTTTTAGGCATATTCAGAGTGCATTGCCCCATTTTACATTCAATTAAACCATAGTAGTAATTTTTCTCTCCAACCTTAAACTGATGCAACATATAAGGTTTTGGACGAAAAATAACGCCCGTGATGGAGTATCCAAAGTTGTGAGCAAAAAAAGTTATTTGAATGGAATTTGGCGAACGATACACGGATTCAACAGTTGCATCGATGAGTTGTGGCATGTGGATTTGAAGTTTATCATGAAGCCTAAAATCTTCATAACTCTGTGGAATGAGTAGAGCAAGTTCGCTCCATGACTGGATGCCTAACTTTTTAAACTTGAGTTCTTGCTCTTTAGTTAAATTCATAATTATTTATCTAAAGTGTCTTCTAATTTTTTAACTCTTTTGTGTAAATTACCAATCATAAAAACCATAACTACTATTATTAAAGTTAAAACTACATCTGCTGCATTTTCCATAATTTTCCTTTTTGTGTTATAATTGCCGATGAAGAGTTAGAGGGCGGTTACCCTCTAACTTAGCTCCTGAGTTATTTTGATTATTATATAAATAATACTCAAGCTTCTCAGGATTATGTTAAGATATTTCATCTTAACCTCCTTTCGGCAATTTGTCCCATCGAGTAATCGGTGGGAACAATACAAGTATATTAGAAAATCTTACCTACTCCTAAAAGTATGACAAATTGCAATAATTATTTAGTAACTATCGCATAACTTAAGTTATTAATCTCTGTATGTGATTTTATAAATGCATTCAAATCTTCTAATTTGAGTGTTCGAATCATCTCCAGCTCTTTAAGAGAATGCCCTGGTTCTTGTTCTTTGTAAAATTCCATAAAAGTACGGTTCAGTCTTTGACTCATCGTTTCAACTCTTAGCGGTTCGCTTCCAAGCAAAAACTTTTTCGTCTGTTTTAGCTCATCCTCTGTAACACCATTCTTTACAAACTCAGCGATAACTTCATTGACAGTTTTTTTAGCAACATCAAGTGCATCGAGTTTTGTTTGAAGGTAGCCATTAAAATAACTGCTCGATTTACTTACATCCATTCTTCCATACGCAGAGTAGGCAAGTCCTCTTTTAACGCGTATCTCTTCCATCAAACGAGAACCAAAACCACCAGTACCCAAGATAAATGTAGCCACTTTTGCTTTATAAATTTCAGGTGAATTTTCTTCAATATTATAAGGTGAGCCAAAATAAATATACGCCTGTTCTGTCTCTTTTTTTAAGACTTTTTCTTTAGGCTCATTGGTTACTTTATAATTTTTTACTTCACTTGAAGTGCCTTTTGGCATGGTTTCTATTACTTTGTTTCTATTACTTTTGCTATCTTCGTTTTTGCACTTACAATATCAATATCTCCACCAATAACAACGATGAGTTTTTCCTTCACAAGGTTCGATTTTACAAACTCTTCCACATCTCTGAGTTCTATTGTTTTTACACTCTCTATTGTTCCAGAGGATGGTTGTCCTAAAACACTCCCCTCAAATAAAATAGCTTTTAGCTCATTGGATGCTACATAATCAAAGTCATTTTCTTTAGAACTCAGAGATCCTAAAGTCATAGTTTTTACTTTATTTATTGTTTCCTCACTAAAATTTGGGTCTTTTAAAAGTGCATCAATATAGCCTAATGCTTCATCAAATTCCTCTTTTAAACAGCTCATCTCTACAACAAAAGTTTCACTTCCACTTGAAGCAGATATATGGATGGCTTTAGCTTCTAACGCTTCTGCAAAAGCAGCACTTCCTAGCGTTTTTGTACCTTCACTCATAACTTTTGAACTAAACTTTGCAAGTCCAGCTTTTTTTATATCCGTCACACTTCCACTATTTGTAAAAGTAAACTGCATAGTTACAAGAGGAAGTCTTGTATCGCTCTCATAAACCACTGGTACTTTTGATGTGTTTGTCTCAATATATTCTATAGTTGTTGCCATTAGTATCTGTCCTAAAATTAAAAGTGTCACTATATATTTCATTCAAATATCTCCAAAATCTTATACGCCGTATTCCTTACTGCTGGTGTTTCGCCGATGTCTTGTATGAGTTGCACCATCTCTTCTTTTGCCATAGAATAAGCAGCTCCAGCACTACTCACTACATTTTCTTCCATCATAGTTGAGCCCAAATCATTCGCTCCAAATCTTAGCGCCATCTGTCCGATGTATGCCCCTTGCGTGACCCATGAACTTTGAATGTTTGGCACATTATCAAGGTAAAGTCTTGCAACTGCTAAAAGTCTTAGATAACGATTTGAAGAGGGTTTTTCCATCTCTGGGATAAGTCTCAAAAGCTCTGTATTTTGCCCTTGAAAACTCCACATAATAAAAGCACGAAATCCAAGCGTTTCATCTTGGAGTTTTCTAATCATATCAAAATGTTCCACTATATCTTCATCACTCTCAATCGTGCCATACATCATAGTAGCGGTTGATTTTATGTCTAGTTTGTGCGCTTTTCTATGTATGTCCACCCAAACTTCAGAATCAATTTTTTTAGGTGCGATGATGTCTCGAACTTTGTCACTCAAAATTTCTGCACCAGCACCAGGGATAGAAGCAAGACCTTTGGCTTTGAGACGCACTAAAACCTCTTCAACGCTGATGTGCGAAACTTTTGCAATGAAATCAATCTCAATAGAAGAAAATCCATGAATAGTAATTTGCGGATATTTAGTATGGATATGTGCAACCAAATCCTCATACCACTCAATTTTGAGTTTTGGATGCACTCCGCCTTGAAAAAGTATCTGTGTTCCGCCAATTTCTAAAAGTTCATCTATTTTAGAATCTATTTCATCATAAGTAAGCACATAGGCATCGGTATCTTTTTCATGTCTATAAAACGCACAAAACTTACAGTCCACCCAACAGATATTTGTATAGTTAATATTTCTGTCCACCACAAAAGTTGTTATGCCCTCAGGATGAAGCTCTTTTTTCCTTGCACTCGCCATGCGACCTAACTCTTTTAAGTCAGCATTTTTTATAAGATGTAGTGCTTCTTCTTTAGTTAATCTTTGCATCTCTAACTATTTCCACCCTTCATTTCTTGGATTTCTCGGCTGTTTTTTAAAAAAAGTAATATATATTCCTAATAACAGAAGAATTGCAATCAAAATTCCACCTAGAACTTGAGCCCAAACTCCAATCTTTAAAGCTTTGTTTACGATTGTTTTATGCATGTCATTGTCTATATTTATATCTGCCATTTTAGCCATATGGCTCATCGCAGAAATAGCCAAGTTTCCTTTTGGAATATCTTGATGACAAGAAATACACATGCCACTACGGTCAAGTTTATCGCGTTGCACTTGTGAGAGTGGTGCTAAAAATTTAAACGCATCTGTTTGTGTTGTGTTTACATCTAAAGGTTTTTCTGGGGCTTGACTTACTCGCAATCCGCTTATTTTCATATCCATTGCTTTGAGAGTTGTGTGGCAACTCTCACAACTTCTTGCTTCTTTTTGCATTGTGTGAGGTTGAATTGCCAACATTTCTTTGGCATGTGGAGTTTGAATATCTACACTAAAATCTTTGCCTATTACTGTTATCTCACTCAAATATTTTGGCACACTAGGGCTAATTCTTCCCTCTGCATTTTGCATAAGTGTCGGCTCTTCCCAGCGCATGAAAGCTTTACTTTGCATCACTTTTGGCGTAGCTAAACTTTTATCAGAATAGTCCATTTTGAGATGTGTATCATAATCTTGTCTCACCCAAGATGCATGGCATGTGTAACACTCCATCTTTTTTGTGTGCGCGTTTATCTCATCCATTGCAAGAAGTGCTTTTTGAGACAACTTTTTCTCTTTTTTTAATTCTTTCAAAGGGGAAAGTTCTATATTTTTACCATTCGCTAGGTGCAAAGAAATTTTATTGCCCTCTTTTATGGCATGTGGAAGTGGATTTCCTCTTGCACTTAGAAGATATCCTTCCTTCGCTTCTTCAACACTTCCTTGTTTGAGATACTCTGCCACCGTTGTTGCGATGCCTCTTGCTTTACCCTTTACAACAGTTGTATTGAACTCATCGCTATATCCAAGTGGCAACTCCCATGGATAAGAGTTAGTTGTTCCATGACAGTCTTGACACTCAACCTCAACAGCAGTTGTTGTCGCACCACTTAAAAAACCATCTCCATGTAAATCATTTGAAGTGTGACAATCTTGACACAACATCCCTTTTTTAAAATGGATATCTTCTTGCATGTGGATATATTTTTGTGAAGATGGACTCTCTTTTTCTAAAAGTCCTTGATAGGAAGTAGCTATACTTTTTTCACGATTATGACAAGTTGCACATGTCTCAACTGAAACTCCTGAGTACTCTTTGCCATCCACTTTTACTGAAGTATCTCTTGAAGATTGAATAGAGTGAACCAAGTGTCCATCTTTTGTTTTTGGTAAATGACAAGATGCACATCCCATATTTTTAGAACTATTTTCTTGATTCAAATATGCAAAAGCTGCCAACGATGGCTCTTTTTGAACTTCTTTTACAGTGGCAGGAGATGGAAGTTTGTTTATCTCTTTAGTAAAGACTTGTGGCTCTTGCATCTGAAGTTTTTGCATATACTCTTGATACGCATCCGTTCCAACTCTTGCATGAGGATTCTCTGTTTTATGCATTCCTATGCCATAGGGAGTGTCACTTTTAACTCCAAAAGTTTTTAATGTCTCCCCAATTGTTTCTTGGTTACTCATCATCAGTGAATTTTTTTGCGAAGAAACTTGATTTTCATGACATATTCCACAGGTATTTTTATTTACTTCGTGATTTGAGGGAAATGAATAAAATTCTTTTGGACCTTTGTTACTTTTAAAATACTGAGGAGTTCCAGAATGTGCTTTTTCTTTTTTTGTAGCTTCAGGGTTACCCCCATGGCAAACGATACAATCATTTCCCACATGCCCTGCTTTTTGTGAAAGTTCTAAAATAGCTTTCATCATCCCTGAAGATTCGTCACGAATTTTTTGTGTCTCTTTATGACAATCGACACAAGTGTTGGAAGAAAAAAGCAGTGTCGAGAAAAATAAAAATATAAAAAATAACGGTGTTTTTATCATTATTGCGCTTGTTTATCTTTTGAAATTGCGTCAAGAACACCATTTATGAATTTTGGAGATTGCTCTGTTCCAAACGCTTTTGTTATCTCAACCGCTTCATTAATAACCACAGCCGAATCAAGTTCACCAAAAAGTATCTCATAACAAGCAAGTCTCAGAGTCGCTCTCTCGATAGCTCCAAGTCTCTCAAAATCCCACTCTTTTAAGTGTTCAATGATGGCTTTATCCACAGGTTCAAGATGTTGCATTACACCTTCATAGAGTGTAAGAGCAAAATCTTTTTGTTTATTGCGGATTTTTTTCTCTTCTAAAATCTCATTTGTATGTTCTGCAATATTTCCATTCCCCAAATCAAAGGCATACAAAAGGCTTACAACGGCCATTCTCGCTTGTTGTCTCGTCGCCAAATTATGCTCCTATCGCTTCGTAAAGGTCTAACATTTCTATCACAACTGTCATCGCTTCAAAACCTTTATTTCCAGCTTTTGTTCCAGCTCTCTCGATAGCTTGTTCAATCGTGTCTGTTGTTAAGAGTCCAAAAGAGACAGGTTTTTGGTACTTGAGACTCATCATAGAGATACCTTTTGTTGCCTCAGCCGAAACATAATCAAAGTGCGGAGTCGAACCGCGGATTACTGCACCCAAAGCACAAATGCCATCATACTTGCCACTTGCAAGAAGCTGGTCAATAACCATCGGAAGTTCAAACGCTCCTGGTGCTAAAACATGAACAATATCCTCCGCGTTTCCACCATGACGAGAAAATGCATCTTTTGCACCCTCAACAAGTCTATCCACTATAAAATGATTCCATCTCGTACTCACAATAGCGATTTTTTTGCCATTGATAACTTTTAATTTGCCTTCTATTAACTTCATTTATTTTCCTTTTTTAAAGTTTTGTGTTTTGTTTTGAATTTAAAATTTTACTAATTCGAATAAAGTTCTCATAAACAGTATAATAAATACTATAACTATCAAATACTAATATTCTACAATTTTTATAAATATTTTTCTTTTTACAATCAAATCCAAGAGAAGGATTTGTTTGCAATAACCTTATAAACTCTCTCATTTTATTAACATATTCAATTGCTGCTAATTGCTTATCTTGAAATATGCTATAAAAAATTTTATCTAAATCCGTTTTTGCTCTTTTAGTATATTTAATTATGAGCATATTTTTTTATGAGTTCATCGAATATTTCATCATGGGATTGTTCGCACATTCCTGAATCTATCCCCTCTTGAATCTCATCTTCCAAATAAGACCAATCTTCATCATAAGATTCACTTTTTGTCTTAGTACTATCAAAGCTTAATTTAATAAACTCAAAAAACTTCTCTTTATTGCTATGAAACTCATTTAAAAAGATATTTTCTACATTTTTATCTTCAATAGTTAAAGTAATCATCTCAAATCTCCTGAATTTTTTTAATCTTAGCAACCAGAGCTTCAAGTGCTTCAAGTTTTATCATATTTGGTCCATCGCTTAGAGCAACGCTTGGGTCAAAATGCGTTTCAAAAAAGAAACCATCCACCCCAACTGCCGCAGCTGCACTTGCCAAATACGGAACCATAGAGCTGTCTCCGCCTGTTTTTCCACCCAAAGCTCCCGGCATTTGAACGGAGTGTGTTGCATCAAAAATCGTCGGTGCGAACTCTCGCATGATAACTAAAGAACGCATGTCAACGACTATATTTCCATAGCCAAAGGAAGAACCTCGCTCACACAAAAAAACTCCATGCTTTTTGGAGTTTTCATAACTCACTTCATCACATCCACGGGTTTGAAGCACTTTTGCTACAGAGTATTTCATATCGGGTGGATTTATAAACTGTCCTTTTTTGATATTGACCTCTTTTGTAGTTTTTGCACATGCCACAAGCAAATCTGTTTGACGGCATAAAAATGCAGGAATTTGGAGCATATCTACAACTTCGGCCACGCTTGGAACTTGATGCGATTCATGCACATCTGTTACAATTTTATAGCCAAAATCATTTCTTACTTTTTCTAAAATTCTCAATCCCTCTTCAAGACCTAAACCGCGAAAACTATCCAATGATGTTCTGTTTGCTTTGTCAAAACTCGATTTAAAATAAAAATCTATAGAACTGTCATTCTGATACATTTCCAAAGATTTAGCAATTTTAAAAATATTCTCTTCACTCTCGATAACGCAGGGACCTGCAAGTAGTATCATCATTTTGCCTTGCTAAAAAATAGAAAATGATTATAGCATATTGGTTTTAAACGAAGGTTATTTCACTTCTGCCTTGCTACGATTATCCCCGCAAAAACTATCAAACAAATTCCACATGCCGTGATAAAACTCGGAAGGGCGTCACCTAAAAAGAGACCAACCATAATCGCAAAAACTATATTTGTGTAACTTACCGCTCCGACGATTCCTGCTTTAGTTTCGCCGTACGCTTTTGTCATGTAGTATTGAGAAAGAGTCGCCAAAATCCCCATTCCACTCACATAAAACCAGATAATTCCCTTTGGCATGACAAATTCACCCAACATAAAATCAAGTTCTGGCATGTGGAAATATTCTGAAGCAAACAGCAAAAAGAGTGGTGCAACCGTTCCAATAAGCATAAACGACATAACAATCGCTCTCGTGTCATAATAATTTTTTAGCTCTCTTACAGAAGTGTAAGCGAGTGCCGCACCGATTCCGCTAAAGATGCCTAAAATATCATATTTACTAAATCCTAATCCGCTAGGCTGAGTGATTAAAAGTATCCCACCAAAGCCGACAAATACTGCCAACCAAGAGCTTAATGTCAGTTTCTCTTTTAAAAAAGCCCAAGCAAAAATGGCTGTAAAGATAGGTGCTGTTTTTGAATAAGTTGCAGCATCGCCAAGGCTAATATGCGCTACATTATAAAAATAGGCAAGAAGCGAAACAAAACCCATAAATCCTCTAAAAAAAAGCAAAAATGGTTTGCCACCTATATTTTTTAGAGGAGATTTCCAAATAGCAACACCAATAATGACGACACCAAAAATATTTCTAAAAAATACAACTTCAAGTGAACTCATATGTTCACTTGAAAGTTTTGCAAAAGCAGCCATAAGTGCAAATAAAAAAGAGGAGATGAGCATATATTTTACGCCGAGATTAAGCTTAGTTGTCTGTTTCATAAGTGCAATTATACCCATTCATTTTAGTGTTGTATAATCTCGAAAAATTAACAAGGAACGACATGGGAAATATACTATTATTCGCAATTCTAGGAGCAGTTTTTTACTATATTTTTAAAAGCTACTCAAAATATACAGACTACTCAAAAGAGGCATTTAAAAACTTTTCAGTCTCAAAAGAAGCACTACAAAAGAGTGAACTTGGGCTTTTTGTAGCCCTTGTTGCGAAAGTTGCAAAAGCAGATGGAAAAGTGGATGCTCTTGAAGCAGAACTTATCGGCATAATGTTTGATGATATTTCTGCAGTTTTTCCAGAACCACAAAAGACAAAAGATATCTTAAAAGAGATTTTCAACGAACAAAAAGAACGCTTTGATAACCTTCAAGAAGTAGCGCAAATTTTAGCGCAAACCATAAAAAAAGATACAGCAAAGCAACATCAATTTATGGGATTTTTAATTCAACTTGCATTTATTGATGGTGAAATGAGTAAAAATGAAGAAGAAGTTTTACAAGTAATTGCAGAAGCTTTTGAATTTGACCCAAAAGCGTACCATGAAATTTTCGACCAATTTGAACAAATGATAAAAAATTTGCATCCAAAGGCAAACATTTCTGAGGCGTATAAACTTTTAGGTGTGAATGAAAATGATGATTTGGACAGCATCAAAAAAGCGTACAGAAGCCTCATAAAACAGTACCATCCCGACATCATAAAATCGCAGGGAAAAAGTGATGATTACATGAAAGAAGCAACTGCAAAAACGCAAGAAATAAATCAAGCGTATGAGATGATAAAAAAGGCTAAAAAATAGTTATGGTGTTAAGTAAAAAAGCAACAGCAATAGTTACTTTTTTTGTGTTAGCCTTCAATGTACAGGCAAATGAAAATAGTTCTTTGTTGTTTAGCGGAAACTGTATCACATGTCATTTTGAAACAAAAACAGTCTCTGCTCCGTCTGTTGTTGATTTTAAACAACAGTACATGATGGCATTTCCAATAAAAGAAGATTTTATAGAGTACATGTCAATTTGGGTAGAAGACCCAAAAGAAGAGAGTTCTTTAATGCTTGATTCTGTCAAAAAACATGGACTTATGCCAAAACTAGGCTTTGATAAAGAGACTTTAAGGGCGATAGCAACCTATATTTATGAAACAGATTTTACAAAAAAACATGCTGGGCACTAAAAGTTATACTTCTTTAAAATCACTTTCCCAAAAAAAATCTATCCAGTCCTCTGCCTCATTTATCCAAAAGTGAGGCTCATAAACCGATGTTTTTTTATAAAAAAGCGTAGCTGATTTAAACTCAATCTTAGTAAATCCACATGCCAAGAAATTCATAATAATCTTGCCCCGCTTTTCTTCTTTACTGTTTTTGAGTTGTTTTAAGTTGTAAAAAACTCTCTTTGAGTTCTTTGAGCTCATTCAAACTTTTTTCATTTTTTTCGATTATTTCATCAACCATAAGCCCTAACATCAAAGTTTTGTAAAGGTTTGGTTTACTCTTTTTCCAATTATATAGTGTTGTTCTATCAATATTCAAATACCCCGCTATATCTCTTTGAGTCATTTCGTTCCCACTTTTTTTATCGTAGGCTACATATAGGCACTTTACAAAACAACAGTTGTTATATTCTACACTTAATAATAATTTAGTTGTTATATTCAACATTAATAATATAGAATGTTGAAATGTTAAACAAAAATCATTAAAAGTGTGGAAATATGCCAAAAGATAATCAACCTAAAAAAGCTTCAAATAGTAATTTACGAAAAGCAAACAAAGAGAAAAATGATGAATTTTACACACAATTGCCAGACATAGAAAGGGAGCTAAAACATTATCAAGACCATTTCAAAGGCAAGGTCGTATTTTGCAATTGTGATGACCCGCAAGAGAGTAACTTTTTTAGATATTTTGCATTAAATTTTGAACATCTTGGATTGAAAAAACTTATCACCACCCATTTTGAAAAAGAAAAGCCATCCTACAAGCTTGAACTCAAAGAGGATTTAAACGGCGATGGAAAGATAGATGCTTTGGACAAATTCAAAACACCATTAGAACAAAACGGGGATTTTAGAAGCAATGAATGTATTAAAATTCTAGAAGAAGCTGATATTGTGGTGACTAATCCACCTTTTTCATTATTTAGAGATTATGTAGCTCAATTAGATGAATATGGTAAAAAATTTATAATTATTGGTCATCAAAATGCAACAAAATACAAAGAGATATTCAAGCTCATAAAAGATAATAAATTATGGTTAGGATACGGATTTCACGGTGGTGCTGCACACTTTATTAACAAACACTACGAAGATTATGCAACCGCAAGTGACCATAAAGATGGAATGATTAGAGTTTCAGGTGTAACATGGCTTACAAATCTGGAATTTAAAAAAAGACATGAAGATTTAATACTTTACAAAAAATATAACGAAACCGAATACCCAAGATATGATAATTATGATGCAATAGAAGTGTGTATAACCAAAGATATACCAATGGATTATAATGGAATAATGGGAGTGCCAATCACATTTTTGGCTAAATACAATCCAGACCAATTTGATATTGTAGGAATGACATCTGGTAGAGATGAATTTGAAGCAACTCCAACAAAAAAATATATAAATCCGAAGCAAATTAACAAAGATGGCTCGGTCACTAATGGAAGCAAAGTAAATACTAGCTCAACAATACTTTTGGATAAAAAACCAGACGGAGTTTATTACACTGCAGACAATATCAATGGTTATTTAAAAGTGCTTTATACGAGATTTTTAATCAAAAACAAAAAACTATAAAGGAAAATTTATTTATGAAAATAGAACTCAAAGAAATATCAATCAAAGAAGTTGTAAGTGGATATATAAACAGTGATGAAGAAGGTGTTATAGGGTTTGGTGGAAACCTCAATATCCGACCAAAATATCAAAGGGAATTTGTCTATAAAGATAAGCAAAGAGATTCTGTCATAGAAACAGTTTTTAAAAATTTTCCTTTAAATGTAATGTATTGGGTCAAAAATGAAGATGACACTTATGAGGTTTTAGACGGACAACAACGAACTATAAGTATTTGCGAATATGTAAAGGGATTTTTTTCTTTAATTTATCAGTCAAATCCACAGTATTTTCACACTCTAACCAAAGATGAGCAAGAGCAGATACTTGATTATAAGCTGATGGTTTATTTTTGCGAAGGAAATGATAAAGAAAAATTAGATTGGTTTAAAACGATAAATATAGCAGGGGAAAAACTAACCGATCAAGAGCTAAGAAATGCTATTTATACGGGAACTTGGCTCACAGATGCAAAAAAATATTTTAGCAAATCAGGTTGCCCTGCTTATGGCATAGGAAGTGATTATATGACTGGCTCTCCAATCCGTCAAGATTATTTAGAAACTGCTATATCGTGGATAAATGATGGGAAAATCGAACAATATATGGCAGATAATCAACATAAACCAAATGCAAATGAATTGTGGCTCTATTTTCAAAGTGTTATAAATTGGGTTAAGGCACTTTTCCCAAAATATCGCAAAGAGATGAAAGGTGTCGATTTTGGTTTACTATACAATGAATTTAAAAATCAAGAGTTTGATTCTAAAAAATTAGAAGAAGAAATAGCCAAATTAATGCAAGATGAAGATGTAACCAAAAAGTCTGGAGTTTACCAATATGTTCTAACGAAAAATGAAAAGTACCTAAATATTCGTGCTTTTACTGACAAACAAAAAAGAGAAACTTATGAAAGACAAAAAGGGATTTGCCCCGTATGCGAAAAAGATAAAAGTGAAAAAACTCATTATGAGCTAAACGAAATGGAAGCAGACCATATAACACCTTGGCATGAGGGCGGAAAAACTGAAGCAAATAATTGTCAAATGTTATGTAAATTGCATAATAGAATGAAATCGGGAAAATAAGAAATTTAGTTCTTAAAATCTCTCTCCCAAAAAAAGTCTATCCAATCATCCGCCTCATTAATCCAAAAGTGAGGCTCATAAACCGATGTTTTTTTATAAAAAAGCGTAGCTGATTTAAACTCAATCTCACCAAACCCACATGCCAAGAAGTTCATAACAACGCTCAGAGTATCTCCGCTATCGGCGATATCATCAATGACTAGAACCCTTTGAACTGCTTCAAATGTACACGCGCCAAATATTGTAATCTCTGAGCGTTTTGTTGTTTTGTCATAAAGTTCTGTTCGAATCGTTTGAACATTTCTAATATCTAAGCCCTCAGCCATGGCATGTGCAACTGTTAATCCACCTCTAGCAATTGCTACGATTGCCTCTGGTTGGAAACCTTTTACTTGATTGATTAAATGATTTGTATCATTTTTAAAATTTTCATATGCATAATATTTCATAAAGTGAATTATATCCATTATTGAAAATTATGCTACCATTCTCAAAATTTTTCAAAGGATTTAAAATGATTAAAACCTTGTCCTCGATTGCGTTTACTGCTTTATCTATGATACTTTACACTGGCTGTTCTAAAGAGCCATCAACAACAACGGTTGAGTATAAACAAGACTCAAATTTTCAATGTAAGCAAGAAGGTGTTGCAGCACCTCAATGGACTTGTATCCCGAATGTAAAATCTGCGTATTCAGGTGTTGGAATTGCTCCAAACAGTGCAGCTGGAATGGGTCACATGCGCCGTGTCGCCCTAGCAAATGGTCGTTCTGACCTTGCACAGCAAATCAATACTTTAGTCAAAGATAAAGTAGAAGTTTTCACAAGAGCAACTGGAAATGGGAGTCAAGAAACAGTGGACGCAGTTTCAACTTCTGTCTCTAAACAAGTTGCAAAAATCAATTTAGAAAATTCTAAAGTAGTTGACATGTGGAATGCTCCATCAGGTGCTTTATATATGCTAGTTGCTGTTCCAGAAGCTGCGGTAAATAGAGATGTCAAGGATGCTGTTCGTTCAAGCTTCAAAAAAGATGATGCGCTCTGGCAACAATTTCAATCACAACAAGCTTTAGAAAATCTCGAAAAAGAGTTCCCGACAAACTAACTTCTTAGCCCTCTTTCTTGAGGGCTCTCTTCTAGCATGATTATTTGGATATAATTTCACTTCAAATATATTTTATTAAACACACTTCTTAAAACTATATAACTACACTACAAGGTTTCACATGAAAAAAATCGCTATTATCGGTCGCCCAAATGTCGGCAAAAGTTCTCTGTTCAACAGACTTCTCAAAAAAAGAGATGCAATTACATCTGAACAAGCTGGAACAACAAGAGATGTAAAAAGAAGAAATGCCATTATCATCAATAAAGAAGTGGAGCTTTTAGACACTGGCGGTCTGGATAAAGGGTGCGAACTTTTTGATAAAATCAAAGAAAAATCACTTCAAGCTGCATACAGAGCGGACATTATTTTATTTATGGTCGATGGAAAAGGTTTACCAGAAGATGAAGATAAAAAACTTTTTTATGAACTTCAAACACTTGGCAAAGATGTTGCTCTTGTTGTAAACAAAATAGATAATGACAAAATGAAAGAGAAACTTTGGGATTTTTATGAGTTTGGAACAGATGCCATTTTTGGTATCTCTGTCTCTCATAACAGAGGTGTGAGCGCACTTTTTGATTGGCTTTATGCACTTATTCCTGATAGCGACATCATTCAAGAAGAAGAAAATGAGAGTAGCAAAGAGTTAAATGAAAAAGCGATGGATGAAGATGAAGAGTACGATTTCTTTGGCGAAGATGAAGAGATAGACGAAGAGGACGATGGCTTTTACTACACAGACGAAGAAGAGATAGAAGATATCGAAGAAGACTCTATTTTTGCACAAAATGACCGCATAAAAGAGTTTGATGAAAATGATGTCAATCACATCAAAATTGCAATTATCGGTCGTGTAAATGTTGGAAAAAGCTCACTCTTAAATGCTCTTTTAAAAGAAGACCGTTCCGTTGTAAGTGATGTTGCAGGTACAACAATCGACCCGATTGATGAAAGCATTGAGTACAAAGGCAAACAACTGACCTTTGTCGATACTGCGGGGATTAGAAGAAGAGGAAAAATTACAGGTATTGAAAAGTTTGCTCTTATGCGAACAACTGAGATGCTCGATAGTGCAAATATGGCACTTGTAGTTTTAGATGCGAGTCAACCATTTTTAGATTTGGATGAAAAAATCGCTGGTCTAGTTGATAAAAATAGACTTGCATGTATCATCGTTCTCAACAAATGGGATATCGCGGCAAGAGATGATTACGATAAAATCATTAGAGAAGTAAGAGACAGATTTAAGTTTTTAGCATATGCACCAATCATAACGCTCTCTGCAAGCACGCACCAAAGAGTTGAGAAGCTTCACGACATGATTCTAGAGATTAACGACAACTACTCTCAAAGAATCACAACTTCAAAACTCAACGAAGCTATGGAAAAAGCTATGAGACGCCACCAACTTCCAAGTATGCATGGACAGGTTATCCGAATCTACTACGCTACTCAGTATGAATCAAGACCACCAAAAATAGCAATAGTTATGAATAAACCAAAAGGTCTTCACTTTACTTACAGAAGATATTTAACAAATAAACTAAGAGAATCATTTAATTTTACTGGAACACCCGTACTGTTTAAGGCGAAAAAAAGAAGCGAAAAGTAACCACTTTTCTTTCACAATAGACCTTTAGTCTAACTTAAGACTGATTCGTCATTCTTCTTTAGCACATTACCGTCATTGCGAGCGAAGCGAAGCAATCTAATTTGTGTAAGAACAGTTTTTATATAAAAAGTATCTCTAAAACCCAAGATTGCTTCGCTTCGCTCGCAATGACGAACGAACTGTTTTCATACATAACATTTTTAAAACGGTCTTACAATTACCATCGCAACAATTACCATCAAAAGCAATGTTGGAACTTCATTATAAAAACGAAAAAACTTCCCGCCTTTCACACACTTATCTTCTAAAAGTTTTTTTCTAAAAACTCCTAAAGAGAAAAAATAAACCATCAAAAAAACCACAAAAAGAATTTTAGTATGAAGCCATCCACCAGTAGAGAGTAAATTTACTCCGCCATAGTGCGATGAGGATAAGAAAATTAAAACCACTCCGCTTATCACAGTTGCCCACATAGCAGGAACACCGATGTACTGATAAATTTTAAATTCCATAACTTTGATTACTTCTACAAACCCTGCATTGTCTTTGTTCTCTGCATGATATACAAAAAGTCTTGGTAAGTAAAAAAGAACTGCAAACCAAGAAATAAGAGATAAAAGATGAAACCAAATTATCCAGTTATACAGCATTATTTAGAATTTCTTCTCAATATATGCACAGTTGTAGTTTGAACCACCATCTCTTACATTGTTGTAAACGCCATACATACCTGAACGATGTTTTATTAAGTAACCTAAATAGAGATTTTCCATACTTTTTACTCTAGCTAATTTTCCTATATCAAAGTCAAATGTAAGTTCCATATAATTGAGTAAATTTGAATGAGCATCCTTTCTATCAATTGCTTCTTGCATCTCTACATGTGGAATTGAACCAACATAGGACATACCCTCCGCCAAACCAATTCGGAACTCATTTGAAAAAGCGTTCAATTTATAGATAACTTTTGCATACACATCAGCACCAAAAAAATTATCTTGGTAGCCCCTTTCATCGTAATAATTCAAACCGCCATTTGCGTACAAGTCAAAAGGTAAACCTGCTATATCTTTATAGATTCTATATCCGCCCGTAACGCCATAAGTTTTTGTGTCATAAGGACTTGTGTTAAAACCTTGAAATGTAAAAAGCTTATCAAAATTACTAGCAGAAGCAATTCCACCTGAAAGACGCACACTATAATCACCATCTGCCGACGCAAGGGTTGAGAGAACCAACAAAGAAGAAAGAATTATTTTTTTCATATTTTTATACCTCTACTGTTTCTAAATCTTTTACAGAAACAGCATGTTTATCCACTACTTTATCATGTAAACGACGAAGTGCTTTTGAAGCTCGCTCTATCGCTAAATCTATCGCAGTGTCTAAATCACTGTCACCTTGGCTAATAACAACTGGCTGCGCATGAGCAATATGAATATCAAACTCAATCGCAACACCTTTCTTCTCAGAAGCAACATTTACATTCACAGTTGTTATCTCCAACTGATACTTTCTAAACCCCTCAACTGCAGCTTCTATGTGAGCCTTTGCATGTTCATGAAGAGTTACACCTTTTGCGTGAATTTTTACATTCATAACGAATCCTTTTTACTGGCATTGCACATGCCAAATGTTTTATGACTTTATAATAACAAAAGTAAGCTGAAAATGTCATTTATGTTAAATGGCTTTGGTATAATGCCACAAAAAAATCAGGAAAATTTTATGAGACTTTTAACAGGAATTCAACCCTCAGGCGATTTACATATAGGAAACTACTTTGGCTCAATAAAACAGATGGTAGAAGCTCAGAAAAACAATGAAACTTTTGCTTTTATAGCAAACTATCATGCACAAACAAGTGTAAATGATGGACAAAAGTTATCACAATTGACTATGCAAACAGCAACCGACTTTTTATCTCTAGGAATAGACCCAAACAAATCAACATTTTGGGTTCAATCCGATGTGAAAGAAGTCTTAGAGCTTTACTGGATTCTCTCCTCTTTTACTCCTATGGGACTCCTTGAACGCGCGCACAGTTACAAAGATAAAACAGCGAGAGGTTTTGCAACAAACCATTCTCTCTTCTCTTATCCAGTACTTATGGCGGCAGATATTTTACTTTTTTCACCAGACATAGTACCCGTTGGGAAAGACCAAATCCAGCATGTGGAAATAGCAAGAGATATAGCTATAAAGTTCAACAATCAGTATGGCGATATCCTCAAAATTCCAGAATTCAAAGTAGAAGAGCATGTAGCCACAGTCCCAGGAACGGATGGGCAAAAGATGTCAAAAAGTTATGGAAATACCGTCAATATTTTCGGTGAAGAAAAAGCGCAACTTAAAACAATCAAAAAAATTGTGACAGACAATACACCCCTTGAAGAAGCAAAAGAGTTTCTTAACTGCAATGTTTACAATATGGCAAAACTTTTTTTAAATGAAAATGAACTTGTAGAACTTCAAGAGAGATACAAAAAAGGTGGCGAAGGGCATGGACACTTTAAACTCTATCTCGCAGATATCATGTGGGAATATTTTGGAGATTTTCGAGAAAAAAGAGAGTATTTTAAAGCAAATCAAAACGAAGTAAGAGAGATTTTAAAAATGGGAAGCAGCAAAGCTAAAGAAGCGGCAATGCCAATGATTGAAAAAATAAGAAGAGTGACGGGGATAAATTACTAAATTGTTATATTCCACATGCCGAACTTTGGCATGTGGGAATCTCAGGATTTTGTATTAGACTTCTTGGAAACCAAAGTAGTTAAACTACAAAAAACCAAAAAACAAGCCCGACTAAAATTCTATAAACCCCAAAAACCACAAATGTATGCGTTGTAAGAAACTTCATCATGGCTTGGACTGTAAAAAATGCAACCACAAAAGCAGTCACAAATCCACATGCCAAGAGTGTGTAATCATCCACTATCATCGTTGCTCTATTTTTGTATAAATCATACGCCGTTGCTGCAAACATCGTAGGAATTGCAAGTAAAAAAGAGAATTCCGCCGCACTTTTACGAGATAACCCTGCAAAAAGTCCGCCTATCATTGTAGCCCCTGAGCGACTTGTTCCTGGAACCATAGAGAGACTTTGAAACAACCCTATCATGAAAGACTCTTTGATGCTCAAATCATCTACACTTTTATCTTTGCTCTCATCACGATTTCTTCTGAAATATTCTAATATCAGAAATACAAAACCGCCTACAACAAGCATGATAGAAACAGTTTCTATCCCAAAAAGCGACTTGATAGTTTTATAAAACAAAAAGCCAAAAATAGCTGTGGGTAAAAATGCAACTGTGATTTTAATCCAGAGCGTTTTGTTAGTAAGAAGCCTTTGTGCAAACAAAAACAGAACTGCCAAAATACTTCCAAGCTGAATAACAACTTCAAAAGTTTTATGAGCAACTGTTTGTTCTAGCCCTAAAATATGCGAAGCTAAAATAAGGTGTCCCGTGCTAGAAATAGGTAAAAATTCTGTTAGACCTTCAAGTGTTCCAAGGATGAGTGCGTCAAAAAGCGTCATTTATGATTGTTCAGCCAAACCATTAACCCTTTTTGAGCATGAAGTCTGTTTTCTGCTTCATTAAAAACTATTTCACAGTGGCTCTCTAAAACCTCAGCTGAAACTTCTTGCCCTCGGTAGGCTGGAAGGCAGTGTAAAAATTTGGCATCTTTTTTTGCTAAACACATCATCAAATCATCGACCATGTAGCCTTGAAAAGCTTTTACCCTCTCCTCTTTTTCTGACTCTTGTCCCATAGAAGCCCAAGTGTCCGTTGTTACAATAGTAGCCCCATGAACTGCTTCTTTTGGGTCGTTTGAAACTTTGATAACTGCACCACTTTCTTTCGCTATTTTAAGAGCTTCTTCGAGAATTTTGCCATCGACTTCATACCCTTTTGGAGTTGCAATCCTAAGTTCAAATCCTAATTTTGCAGCTAACATCATCCATGAATGGGTCATGTTATTTCCATCGCCTATGTACGCAACAATTGCATTTTCATTTACGCCATACTCAACCATCGTCATATAATCAGCCAAAAGTTGCACAGGATGATACGAATCAGTTAAACCGTTAATGACAGGAACTTTTGAGTATTTTGCAAACTCTTCTATCATAGAGTGCTTGAAAGTTCGTATCATTACCATATCACACATGCCGGAGATGACACGAGAAGTATCTTTCACAGGTTCGCCACGACCTAAATGAATATCACGATTGGAGAGAAACAGTGCATGTCCACCAAGCTGATACATCCCAACTTCAAAACTTACTCTTGTTCTTGTTGAGCTTTTTTCAAATATCATTGCCAAAGTCTGATTTTCTAGCTGTTTTTTGTAAACACCCGCTTTTAAATCTTTTTTTATCTCAAGAGAAATATCTATAATCTCTAAAATCTCTTCTTTTGTAAAATCTCTAAGTGTTAAAAAATGTCTCAAATTCTTTTCCTAAAAATAAAGTGTCATATATTTTAATCATAATTTTCTTTAAAGCAACAAAAATTACTTACGATTTAGCAGTTTTGCTACTTCTTTTGCGTGATATGAGATGATTATATCCGCTCCTGCTCTTTTAAAAGCAATCATATTTTCCATCATCACTCTCTCATAATCAATCAAATTATGTTTTTGTGCAAGTTTGAGCATCGCATACTCTCCACTTACATTATAAACTGCCATCGGAAGGGAAGTGTTGTCTTTTATCTCTCGTACTATGTCAAGATACGCAAGAGCTGGTTTTACCATCAAAATATCCGCACCTTGCATCTCATCTGAAATGCTCTCACTAATAGCTTCACGACGATTTGCGGGATCCATCTGGTAGGAAGCACGGTCACCAAAACTAGGTGCTGACTCTGCTACATCACGAAATGGTCCATAGTAGCCTGAAGCAAATTTAGTTGAGTAACTCATAATCGGTAAGTTTTCAAATCCTGCCGCATCAAGTGCGCTTCTTAAAGTTTCTATAATTCCATCCATCATTCCTGAGGGTGCAATCATATCTGCTCCAGCTTGTGCATGAATAACCGCTTGTTGTCCTGAAATCTCAAGTGTTGCATCATTATTTACACTCTGCGTTTTCATATCAATAATTCCACAATGTCCATGGTCTGTATATTCGCAAAAACATAAATCTGTTACCACAAACATATCGGGATGAACTTCTTTTATAGCACGAATACTTGAAGCGATAATCCCATGTTCACACAAAGAATCTGAACCTATGGAGTCTTTTACATCAGGAATCCCAAAAAGAAGAATTGAATATATTCCAAGAGATTTCAACTCCTCACACTCTTTTAAAACCTCATCAATACTCATCTGAAAAACACCTAGCATTGAGGCTATCTCTGTTTTAATTCCCTCACCACTGCGAATAAAAAGAGGATAGATAAAGTCATTTACACTCACACTCGTTTCACGAACAAGTGCACGAAGATGTTTATTTAAACGAGTTCTACGAAATCTTTGAAACATTTTGAACCTTTTTTTTGCTATAATATTTTTTATTGAAAATATTTTACCGTTTTAAAGATTAAATTAATGAATATAGAGATTTCTCAAATAGCAAATCTACCAACAAGATTTGGTGATTTTAAAGTCAAAGCCTTCAAAGAGGGTGCAAAAGAACACTTAGTAGTTTACACAGACAATCTTGACGAGATTCCAATAGTTCGCGTTCACTCAGAGTGTTTAACAGGCGATGCGATTGGAAGCTTAAAATGCGACTGTAGAGACCAACTAGAGTATGCTTTGAGCCTGGCAGCTGCTACAAACGGCATGGTAATTTACCTCAGACAAGAGGGACGTAACATTGGTCTTTTAAATAAAATCAATGCGTACGCTCTCCAAGATAAAGGGTATAACACCATAGAAGCAAACCATCAACTGGGCTTTAGAACAGATGAGAGAACTTATGAGATGGTTACTTTTATTTTACATCATTTCAATATAAGTAAGATAAAATTACTTACAAATAACCCTGACAAGGTAAATTCGATTAGTAACATTGAGATAGTTGAGCGAATACCTATTATAATGAAGTCGAATAAATATAATGAAGAGTATATAAATACAAAAAAAGAAGAAATGGGACATTTTTTTTAAAAAATTAAGGAGATTTACGATGCTTAGTACTGAGATATCTGCTGAAAATTATTCCAAAGAACTTTCAGACATTATAGAATTTGCACTCAATGAAATATACATCGTAGATTTTAATACACTTACTTATCTTTATGTCAACAAAGGTGCATGTAACGCTTTGGGTTACACAAAAAAAGAGATGTTCCAACTCAATATTTTTGATATTAATCCTGAACTTACAATAGATAAAATTAATTTTCTAAATAACAGTAACAATAATAACAACAAAGGTATGCTCCATAGAACTATTCATAAAAGAAAAGATGGAACTAATTACTATGCGCAATCCTATCTTTACACAAAAAAGTATCACAGTAAAGACGCTTATATCATCTTTAGTACAGATATATCAGAACAAATCAAGCTTGAACTACAGCACCAACAACAATCAAAAATTTTAGAACATATTCATGAGTCTGTAATCTCAACAGATTTACACGGGAGAATCATTAGCTATAACAAAGGGAGTGAAAAGCTACTTGGCTACACCGAAGAAGAAATATTAGGTCAAAATATAGCAAAAATTTATTACGATAAAAACTGTTACTCATTTGATTCTCTTGGCAAAATATTAAAAGAAGAAAATGACTATGATATGGAGGCATATCTTATAAAAAAAGACAGAACAACCGTTTTATGCGACATATCTCTAAGTAGCGTAAAAGACGGAAATGGTGATTTTTCTGGAATTGTAGGCTATTCTCAAGATATTACCGACAAAAAAGAAGCGCAAATGCTTCTCGAAAAACAAGCTCGGATACTCTCGCATCAAGCAAATCATGACACACTCACAAATCTTCCAAATAGAACACTCTTTAGAGATAGATTAACGCAAACAGTAATCTCCTCCTCAAGAAATAAAGAACAATTTGCTCTTTTTTTTATAGACCTCGACCAATTTAAAAAAATCAATGATACCTTAGGACATCATATAGGGGATAAAGTACTTATAGAAGCTGCAAACAGACTTCAAGGTGCACTAAGAGCTGAAGATACTTTGGCAAGACTTGGGGGAGATGAATTTACCATCATTCTTAAAGATATAAAAAATCTTCAATCCGCTTCAACCGTAGCACAAAAAATTACTGAAACAATAAAAGAGCCTTTAATTATTGATGGTCACACCCTCTTTATCTCCTCAAGCATAGGAATTAGTCTCTATCCTACGGATTCACAAAATGAAGAGGATTTAATAAAGTATGCAGATACAGCGATGTACAAGGCAAAAGATGAGGGAAGAGATAATTTTCAATACTACTCAGCAGATATGACGGCACGGGCTTTTGAGAGAGTTCGTATGGAAAGAGATTTACGAATTGCGATTAAAGAAGAGCAGTTTATAGTTTATTTTCAACCTCAAGTCAATGCACTCAATGGAAAAATTACAGGGATGGAAGCTCTTGTGCGATGGCAATTTCCTGAAATCGGCTTAGTTCCACCTGGTAAATTTATTCCCATAGCTGAAGAGAGTGGTCTTATCATAGAAATTGACCGCATCGTTATGAAACAAGCAATGAATCAATTTGCTCTTTGGTATAAAGATGGCTTAAATCCTGGTATTTTATCACTTAACCTTGCTATGAAACAACTCGCTGAAGATGATTTCATACAAACACTTCAAGAGAGTATGCACTTCCTAGGATTTCAACCTGAGTGGCTGGAACTAGAAGTTACAGAGAGTCAGGTTATGAATAACCCCGATGCTTCCATAAAAAAATTAAAACAAATTAGCGATATTGGCATCGAACTTGCCATCGATGACTTTGGTACAGGATACTCTTCTTTAGCCTATTTGAAAAAATTTCCACTTGATAAACTCAAGATTGACCAATCTTTTGTAAGAGATATACCAGAAGATGAAGATGATGTTGCAATCACAAAAGCTATTATCGCACTTGCGAAAAGTTTAAACTTAAAACTCATCGCGGAGGGTGTTGAAACACAAGAACAAAGAGACTTTTTAGTTGAAAATGGATGTTCGAGCATACAAGGGTATTTCTATTATAGACCAATGCCAGCAGAAGAAATTACAAAAATACTACAGGATATGAATTGAACTTAAAAGAGACACTTATTCACGATAAAATAGAATTACCAGAGGATTTTTTTTACAATATTCAAAAATACAAAGAACACCTTTTTAAATGGAATAAAATCCATAATTTAACGGGCGCAAAAGATGAAAAAACTATAGATAATTTTATACATGATGCTGTTTTTCCTATCAGCTTTTTACCAAAAATAAAAAATCTTTTAGATATAGGCACTGGTGCTGGATTTCCTGGTATGATTTTGGCTTTTGCACTGCCCCAAACACAAGTGACACTCGTTGAGCCACTTGCCAAAAGAGCTAGTTTTTTACAGTTTATAAAAGGCGACTTAGAGCTTAAAAATGTAACTGTTGTCAAAAAAAGAGTCGAAGATATGCCCAAAGAAATTTTTGAGCTCATCACTTCAAGAGCTGTTACAGACACCGCGATGCTACTAAAACTAAGTGAAGGTTTCCGTGATGCAAACTCTCAACTTCTTTTTTATAAGGGTGAGAAAGTTTATGATGAAGTGAATGAAACACTCAAACATAAAGTCATAAAAGCCAAAAATAGACACTATTTACTCATACAAGGAGATTGATTATGGTACTTAAAATTTTACTGATTATTGCTGTTATTGTGATAATTTATTTCGTCTTCTTTAAGAAGAAACCGCTCAAAAAAAGTGACAGGTCAGATGTCAATGAAATGGTGGAATGCTCGGCATGTGGAACTTATACACAAGTTGATGAAGCCATTCTAAGTGGTAACAAATATTACTGTTCAAATGAATGTATAGGAAAAGTGTAATGTATATTTTTGGACATAGATTTATAAAAAGCAGCTCTTTTTACCATATATCGGATATTGATGCCATAAAAAATTCGCCTTCTTCTTCCACTCTATACATAGATTTTAGTGAAGACAACTTAGACATTATCGAACATTTATCTCTCAACCATATTGCATTTGCTCTTGGTGCGATGAACATTACAGAAATTATCTATGCTTCGTCTCTTCATGCTTCTTATATTTTAGTACCGCGTGAATTGGCGAATCATGCACAAACTATTGCAAACGAATACCTTTTTGACGCAAAAATTTTAGTTCGCATAACAGATGAAAGTGAGATAGAAACTATGGCTTTGCTAGGAGTAGATGGCGTAATTTTTTCAAATGCAGTTATAAAGATAAACTCTTAAAATGCTAAAAAATATACTAGACTTCTTGCAAAACTTTTTTTTTAGATTGCTTCGCTTTGCTCGCAATGACCGTCATTGCGAGGAGCAACAACGAAACAATGACTGTCATTGCGAGGAGGAACGACGAAGCAATCTGAGTTTTACAAAAACTCTACTCTTTTTCTTTCTCGCTCTTTTTATTTTTGCTGGGTGTTCTAGTAAAACTGTAACAACTGCACCAGAAGCTGTTTATGAACCCAAAAAAGAGAATACATGGGTTTCAAAAGCTCTACATAAAGAGTACGACAAATGGTGTGAAACTCCTTACAAATATGGAGGGCAAACGCTTCAAGGAACAGATTGCTCGTCTCTTGTTCAACAGGTGTATCAAGATGCTTTTGGGATTAAGATACCTAGAACTTCAGTAGAACAAGCGCAAATAGGCTATGAAGTACCAAGAAATTCTTGCAAAGAGGGCGATTTAGTCTTCTTTAAAGTAGATTCTAAAACAAGACATTCTGGGATTATGATAGACAAAGAGAAGTTTTTACATGCCTCTACAACAGAAGGTGTAAAAATTTCGCAGCTGAATGACCCTTATTGGAAGAGTAAATATCTGCAAACTAGAAGAGTAATTCCTTAAACTATTTCTCTTTTGATTGTAGGTTTGAGAGAAGTCAAAACTTCGTAACTAATCGTTTTTGCAGATTTTGCCATTTCACGGGCATCATCAAAAATCAAAATTTCCTCTTCATCCGACAAAAAGGAGCTATTGTCCATCGAGATACGACCAACTAATTTCTTGGCATGTGGAGTTATGTAGTTGTTCGAGCTTCCTCTCAAAAATCCATCGCCATACCCAAAGTTGTAGTTGCTCACAACACAATTTTCCTCCGCCGTGTATGTTCCGCCGTAGCCTACTTTCTCCCCTTTTTGGAGTTCTCGTGAAGATATTTTATTGGCATAAAGAGATAAAACAGGCTTAAAGCCATCTACACTTATGCTAAGAGGAAGATCCATACATCCATACACCGCAATCCCGACTCTTGCCATATCTTCATCAAATTCCACATGCCGAAAGAGTGAAGCAGAGTTTGAAGAATGAAATCGTAGTTCACCAAAACCAAATCCACATGCCAAGATTTTCGCTTTTTCTTTGACTTTTTTGAAGTTCTCTTTTTGCCAAAACCACTCACTGCTGAGTTCATCCGCACTTCTATGATGCGTAAAAACTCCCTCCAAAATAAGCCCCTGCTCTTTTATCTTAACAAACGCTTTTTCAAGTTCATCCATCGCAACACCATTGCGGTGCATTCCCGTATCCACTTTGAGTTCCACTTTTGTGGCATGTGGAAATTTTACTATTGAATTTAAATCGTTTATCGTATAACGAATTGTATCGCTCTTGGCATGTGGAATTGCATTGAGAGCCAAAATATAATCAAAAAAATCTTCGATTTCTTTCGCTTCATCCTCAGTCTGCACAACCGCCCTTTTCACGCCATACTCTTTTGCCATAGTTGCCATAAGCACCAAACCATGTCCATACGCATTATCTTTAAGAACCACCGCAATTTTATCTACACTTTTGGTAGCTTTAGCGATAATGTCGAGATTATTAAAAAAATTATTTTTATTTAAAGTTATTTTAGCCATGTGCGAATTATACCAAAAGATTAATATTGATTTATCTGACTTTTATGATACATTATCATTTAGAAAACTACAAATCATAACTACTACACTTATGATTTCAATCGACAATTCTATAAATAAAATAGTGGGAAACATTCAATGACGGTTAAAGACGCACTCTTAAAAACGCTTGAAGAAATAGGTAAACCATCCATTTCACAAGACATTACAAAATATATTTTGGAAAATAATATATATGCTTTTGATGGATTAACGCCTGATGCAACTGTATCAGCACTTCTTGGTGATTTTATCAGAAAAAATGACACACGAGTTGGAAGAACTAAAAAAGGTCGCTCATATTATTACTATTTAACAAAAAATGAAACTCTTAACAACATCATCGAAGTTGCTACAGAAGAGAAAATGGAAGTTAACATAAATAATAATATAAATTTTTCAGAACGAGATTTACATCCATTGTTTGTAAGCTATCTCAAAAGTAAAAGCATTTTTGCAAAAACAATTCTCCATGAAGAATCCAAAAATAGTAAAGATGATACTCAAAAATGGGCTCATCCTGATATTATTGGAGTAAAATTTGTAAAGCTAAAAAGCGATATAAGTGTCAAGCTTCTAAAAACTCTTGAAAAAAAAGACTCTTGCGAAATTATTTCATATGAACTCAAAAAAGAAATAAACTCTGATACTGAACTAAAAAAATGTTATTTTCAAGCAGTATCCAATTCAAGTTGGGCTAATAGAGGGTACTTAGTAGCCTTCGAAATAGATGATCGCCTCAAAGAAGAAATCGAACGACTTAATAAAGCATTTGGAATAGGTGTAATAAAATTACATGCTAATCCATTTGAAAGCGAAGTTCTTTTTTCATCTTCTTATAGAGATTTGGATTATCAAACTATAGATAAACTTTGTCACATCAATACAAAATACAAAGATTTTATCGAACAGATTGAGAAAATACTAAACGCAGAAGATAGACATTTAAATAATTCTCTCAATGAATTAGGTGGGAAGTGTGATTCAGTTTACGAAAAAGAGGAAGAGATTATTCAATATTGCAAAGGTAAAAATATTCCTTATGAACAAGAATAAAAAAATAAAAAAAGGATTTGTAATGCAAACAGTCACTTTACAGGTAGAAGATAGTACTTATGATAAGTTTGTTTGGCTACTGAGCCATTTCTCAAAAAATGAAGTCAAAATTTTAGACCAATCAAAATTCATAAGTGATGATGAGTATTTAAGAAGCATAGATGGCGTTGTAAAAAGCATACAAGAAGCTAGAGCTGAACCTCTGCAAAACGGTGTGACACTCGATAAACTAGAGTGGTAATGTATCAATTACTCTTTATGTCTCAAGCTCAAAAAGATGCTAAAAAGCTCTCTTCGAGTGAACTGAAACCCAAAATTATGAAACTTCTTGAAATTATTCAAAATAATCCGCTTCAATATCCACCAGAATATGAGTACCTCAAGGGCGATATGAGTGGTTTAGTGAGTCGTAGAATTAACAAACAACACAGATTAGTTTATGAAATATTTGAAGATGAAAAAATGATAAAAATTTACAGAATGTGGGAGCATTACGAATGAAAAGACGATTTATAGCAGAGTTTGAGGAGCAAAGTTTTACACAAATTATCTTTCCACATGCCAAGAGTGATTGGGTGGAATATTTGGATGAGGCACAGGAAAATTTCGTAAATATTATAGAGGCAATTATCAAATATCAGAAGTGTTTAGTGGTTTGTGATGATGTGGCAAGTGTAAAAAGCCGTTTTGAAAGCAACGAAAATTTATACTTTGTTGCGTACCAAACAAACGATACTTGGGCGCGAGACAGCTCTGTTTTATGTGTTGAAGAGGATGGCGAAGTAAAACTTCTTGACTTTGTTTTTACTGGCTGGGGCGGAAAATTTGATGCACATTTAGACAATGAAATGAGCAAAGCCATCGCAAATCACTACTCAAAAAAGATGGAAAGTTATGACTTTATTTTAGAAGGAGGAGGCGTTGAGAGCAACGGTGCGGGAGTAGTTCTCACAACTTCTGAATGCGTTTTAAATAAAAATAGAAATCATACGCTTGACTCTATTCAAATCACGCAAAAACTCTCCACTTATCTGGGTGCAACTGAAATTTTATACTTAAATCACGGCTATTTGGCGGGGGATGACACCGATTCACACATCGATACACTCGCAAGATTTTGTGATGAAAAAACTATCATGTATGTGAAGTGCGAAGATACGAATGATGAGCATTACAAAGAGTTAAAACTCATGGAAGAGGAGCTTCAAGAGCTAAAAATATCACACGGTTTCAAACTTGTAGCCCTGCCAATGACCGATGCAATGATTTATGATGATGAACGACTTCCAGCGACTTATGCGAACTTTCTTATCGTAAACGGTGCAGTGATTGTCCCGACTTATGGAGTTTCTCAAGACGAAGAAGCCTTAGATATTTTTAGAAAAACTTTTGAGGGCAGAGAAATTGTTGGCGTGAATTGTTCTGTTTTAGTCCGCCAACACGGCTCACTTCACTGCGTTACTATGAATTTTGCGAAGGGTGTGGAGATTATTTAATCTCTTTTACCACCGTAACATTCCCATCTTCCTGACTCAAAATAGCCACTCCGCTGTACATCAAATACGCGGATAAACCAAAACCTAATACAACCAAAACCAATCTTTTTATTATTTGCATTTTACTCATTGCAGAATTTTAGCAGATTTTTTTGTCTCTATTAACACTTTTGTAACACTCATTTCCTATAATGCTCTAAAATAATCACAAATAAGGAAAGAAATGAAAAAAATAATTCCTCTCTCATTGATAGCCGTAGCATCCATATATGCAGCGGATGTTGTTCTCGCTCCTATCGGTGTAGAATCCACCGTAATCACAGAAGTGAGCCAAAATGCAAAAACTTCAGCAGACTTGGCTCAGGCACTTAGTTCTAGTGTTCCTAGTATCGACATGAGCCGTCGTAGCGGTATTGCTAACGATATCTTAATCCGCGGACAAAAAAGAGATAATATCTCGATAACTGTTGATGGAACAAAAGTTTGCGGTGCATGTCCAAACAGAATGGATCCGCCAGTTTCTCACATCTTAGCTAGCCAAATTGATGAAATAGAAGTAATCGAAGGTCCTTATGATGTAGAGAATTTCGGAACAATGAGTGGCGGAGTAAAAATTAAAACTAAAAAACCTACAAAAGATTTACATGGTGAAGTAAACTTTGGTTATGGAAGCTTTGATTATACAAAAGTTGGTGCAACTCTAAGTGGTGGAAATGATCTTGTAAGAGTTTTAGTGAGCGGTTCGAGCGAATCGAGCGGTCAATATGTAGATGGAAATGGAGATACCCTATCTCAGCAGGTTAAAAAGAATGCACCAACAGCGAATCAATATCAAACAAAATATGAAGATGCCGCAGGATATAAAAAGAAAAGCTTGATGGCTAAAGCATTTGTAACTGTTACGGACAACCAAGAACTTCAACTGGGTGTTACAAAAAACAGAAGTGACAATGTTTTATATCCAAACTCAAGTATGGACGCTGCTTATGATTACTCAAATATTTACAGCGTAGCTTATGATGTAAAAAATATAACTGACATCTATAAAAATGCAAATTTACAGTATTACTACTCAGATGTTGACCATCCCATGGACACAAAGTACAGAAATTCTGGTGCTATGATGTACATGACTGCCCAGCTTAAAACAACGATGCAGGGTGTAAAACTTAAAAATGATTTTGATATAAACTCATACAAACTCTTAGTTGGTCTTGATGGAAATAAAAGAACTTGGGAGGGTGAAAAGTTCAACACAACTGTAGCAACTGGGATGGTCGGTCCATCTTCTACTATGCTGACACATACTAAAACAAACAACAAAGCTCTGTTTGCAAAAGTTGATAAAGCCTATGGCAACATAGATTTAACGCTTGGAACAAGATATGATTCTACAAATATCACACCTGATGATACAACAAAACAATCAAATGATTACAACGCTCTCAATGCAAACATTTTAACTGCATACAACCTAGACAAAGTGAATAAACTATTTTTTGGCATTGGTCAGGCATCTCGTGTTCCAGATGCTAGAGAATTATATATACTCAATAGTGCAGGAACTGCTTTAACAGGTACTCCTAACTTAAATAAGACAACAAACCAAGAAGTAGATTTAGGGTATGAGCTTCACAACAATTTAATGAAGTTTAAAATCAAAGCTTTTTACTCTAAATTAAAAGATTATATTTACTACAATAAAGATCTTCTAATGAACAATTTTACAAACATTGATGCAACAATATACGGTTCAGAGCTCAGTGCTTCTCTTTATGCAACGGATGCTCTTACTTTTAATGCTGGTCTCTCATATAAAAAAGGTCAAAAAGACAAAGCTCTAGTGGGACAAACTGATAAAAATTTAGCAGATATCGCACCACTCAGAGGAAATTTGGGTGCTTCATATGAGTATGCTGGAAATTCATTTGCTTCTATTGAAACACAATTCTCTGACAAATGGAGTGCATACGATTTCATTAACGGAGAACGAGAACTTGGTGCATGGGGGATTTTAAACATGAAAGTAAAACATGCAGTGAGTAAAAACTTTGACTTTACTTTAGGTGTAAATAATATGTTTGATCAGGCATATGCACAATCAAACACTTATGCAGATTTAACCCTTATAAGTGCAGGAGCTACAAGAATGTTACTTAACGAACCTGGAAGATATATTTATACAAATCTTGACTTCAAATTCTAACCTCTTCACATCTCATTTCCACATGCCATGGCATGTGGAAATAAAAAATATTAAAGAATCTTTTCTAAAATACTCTCTACTGAAAAACCAAATTTTTCAAAAAGTTTTTCTGCTGGTGCTGATGCGCCAAAAGTATCCATACCGATAACTTCATCAGCAAATCTGTACCATTCTAAACCTCTTGCAGCTTCAATTGCTACTTTTTTCGTGTCACTTTTGATGATAGAATCGATGTACGATTTTTCTTGCTCTATGAAGAGGTCAAAACATGGAACTGAAACAACATTTGCTTTTATTCCTTTTGCGCCCAGTGCATCTTTTACTTTAAGAGCGAGTTCTACTTCACTTCCTGAAGCCATGAGCGTTATCGTTGCATTTTCATCACGAGAAAGTAAATATCCACCTTTTTTAGCCTCGCCAACTACGGCATGTGGAAGCAGTGCAAGATTTTGTCTTGAACATACAAAAGCAGATGGAGATTTACGCATTTGCAGTGCTGTTTTCCAAGCTTCAATGTTTTCTGCACCATCGGCTGGTCTCCATACATAAAAGTTTGGCAATGCACGGAATTGGCTTAAATGCTCAATTGGTTGGTGCGTTGGTCCATCTTCACCCACACCGATGCTATCATGCGTCCAAATGAAAAACTGTTGAATTCCAGTCAAAGCTGCAATTCTAGCCGCTGGTTTGAGATAATCTGAGAAAACAAAAAATGTCGCACTAAAAGGCATAAGCGGACCATAAAGAGCCATCGCATTTACGATGGAAGCCATCGCATGTTCACGGATACCGAAGTAAATATTTCTCCCTTTTGGATAGACGCCCATATCGACAAGCTCAGTTTTGTTCGATGGACTCAAATCCGCACTTCCGCCTAAAAAGCTTGGAAGAGCTTTTGCGATTGCGTTCATGATTTTACCGTTTGTGTTTCTTGTCGCATCTGCTTTATCAAAAACTGGATACGCAATACGAGAAAAATCGGGATTTTGAAGTGCATCAAGCGCCTCATTTTGCTCCATCAATGGAAGCGTTTTTTGTCTGTGAATCCACTCTCTCTCTAAAAAATCGCCCTCTTCTATTGCACATCTAAAACGCACTAACACATCTTCATCTACATGAAATGTTTTTGTAGCATCAAATCCACATGCCGTCTTCGCATCTGCAATAGTATCCATTCCAAGAGGCGCACCATGTGCATGATGAGAACCTTCTAATTTGCCAGCACCTTTTGCAATAGTCGTATTTGCAATGATAAGGGTTGGTTTAGAGTTCGCTTTTGCTGTTGTGATGGATGCGTCAATTTCATTAAAATCATGACCGTCACACTCTAATACATCCCACCCCTGAGACTCAAATCTTCCACGGATATTTTCACTTATACTTAAATCTGTTGAACCTTCAATAGTAATGCGGTTTGAATCATAAATAAGGATTAAATTGTCTAACTTATTGTGTCCTGCGATGGAACACGCTTCATAGCTTATGCCCTCTTCCAAGTCGCCATCGCCACATAAACAGTACACTTTATGGTCTATAAGCGCTGCCATTTCAGAATTTACTTGAGCACCCACAAATTTTGAAGCCATTGCAAAACCAACAGCATTTGCGATACCTTGACCTAAAGGTCCAGTCGTAATCTCGATACCTGCCGTGTGACCAAACTCTGGATGACCTGGAGTTTTAGAGTCTAGTTGACGGAAGTTTTTCAAATCACTGATTTCAAGTCCATATCCCCAAAGATAGTAGAGAGAGTAAATAAGTCCTGTCGCATGTCCGCCTGAAAATACCAATCTGTCACGGTTGAGCCAAGAGGGATTTTTTGGATTATGGTTTAAGTGTTCACTTAAAACGACTGCTATATCTGCCAAACCCATTGGTGCACCTGGGTGTCCAGAATTTGCCGCTTGAACCATATCTGCTGCTAAGAACCTAATTGTGTTTGCCATTTTTTGACGCATTACATTACTCATAATTTTCCTTAATTTTATTTCATAAAATGAAGGAATCCTTCACTTATTTGTTCCGCAAATGAACTCGTCCATTTGCTTCGCTAGCCACTGAGGCACTGAAGCTTGACACTTTCGTGTCAGAATTATTTGTGTCTGTTTATATATTTAGTTAGAAGTTCTGAAAGCTCTTTTTTTAAGTTATCATCAAAAGTTTCTAATTCATTATGCAACTCATTTGCCAAAATATTTGCCTCATCTATTGTCTGTGGAAGTCCCAAAAGAGTAACAAAGCTATTTTTATCTTCATCATTATTTGTAAGTTTTCCTGCTTCCTCAGAACTTTGTGTCACATCTAAAATATCATCTTGAATTTGAAACAAAAGACCAAGCTTGATTCCAAAATCATACAATTTTTCTCCCAACTCCTCACGACCAACTATAATCGCTCCCATTTTAAGTGAAGCCGCTATAAGTTTTGCTGTTTTATTTGTGTGAAGAACGCGAACATCTTCGATTGAGAGTGGCTTATTTTCAAAATAACAATCCATAGCTTGACCTAAAACCATGCCATTAAGTCCACCATTTGTTGCTAATTCTCTGATAAGCTGAATTCTCGTGTAATCAGAAAAAGGAGCATTGCTTAAAACTTCAAAAGAGTATGTGTTGAGCGCATCACCTACGAGAATAGCAGTTACTTCATCAAACGACATGTGCAAAGTGGGTTTTCCTCTTCTAAGTGGCGAATCATCCATAGCAGGTAAGTCATCATGAATAAGAGAATAGGTATGAAGAAGTTCAATCGCCAAAGCAGCGTGCATCGCACCCTCTTCTAAAAGAGCATTGTAAGAGTTTACAACACCAAGCAAAAGTGCAGGACGAAATCTTTTTCCACCAGCGATAAGCATCTGATGCAGAGCTTTCTCATAAGTCGGATGGATACTCTTTGACATTGGTAAATTTTCTAATAAAAAATTCTCAAACTTTTGCATGTGGAATTTTATCTAATTTACATTCACAAAAAACTGAAAGTCATTTCTCTCAAAGAGTAAATTTGCATTATTTTTAAAACTAGAAATATTTTTTGTTAGCTCTTGTTGATTTGTAATTTTTATACCATCTACTTGAAGAAGTTTATCTCCAAGTTTTAATCCATATTTTTTAGCTTGCTCATCAATTTTAATAATTTTTAAATTTTTATCAAATTGAAGTCCATTCGTTTGTATATTTTCTTCAACTTTTTTTGTAGCTTTTACCGCATCTGCTGTTTTAACTGCAACTTTAACTTCACTTATCTCTTTTTTTTGACTCTCAACTTCTATCGTCATGAGTTTTGAATCTCTCTTAATTATCAAACTATGCTTAGAGCCAATTGTGTCAAAAAGTATCTCTCTCATCGTAGTTGCACTATTTTCTACTTTTGTACCGTCAATCGACAAGAGTACATCCTCTTTTTTAAATGGATTATTTTTTATAGAAGGAGTAAGTTCTGCAACTACAACAGCACCTTTTTGGTCTTTTAGATTGATACCTATATCGGCATAACTTGTGTCTTCAACTCTCAAAAATCTTTCTATATACTCTTTTTCGATGATACCTTTTGAAGTTACAATTCCCTCAAGAGAACAACAACTATTTGTAAGGATGCGAGGAGAGGAGACATGCGTATCAAAAACTGCTAACTGACTAAGACCTACTTGTCTTTTAACTATTTTTCCCTCTTTTGCAGAGTTCTCATTGATAGCGGCTATGCCTGATGGCTCGAGCATATTTATCGTAAAAGGATACTCAAAATCTGAGTAATCTTCTACTAAATATAATCCTAAAAATGGGTCGCCCTTAAGTATTTTACATTCTGGTTTTTTTGCTGAATAAATCAATCTTTTGTTATTTTCAACGGGAATTTCAAGAGTTTGACCATGTGTAGTATTTGAATCTATTACTTTTTGCTTACAAGAGTCATATCCGCCATCACAGGCAAGTGAATTAAAAAAAAGAAGGTTCAAAATTATAAAAAGACGAAGCATTTACTTTACTCCAAAGAGATTTATGGCGCTGTTTTGTTGATTTTGTTGCACCATTTTGTAAGCATCATTTACAGCACCTATAAGCAATATTTGGAGTGATTCTTTATCGCTTAAGAGTGAATCATCGATAGTTAAATCTAACACTTCACCTTTTCCATTTATGGAAACTTCGACTACTCCACCACCACTTTTAACACTAAAGGTTTTCGATTCTAACTCAGCTTGAAGTTTTGTTGCATTTTCTTGCATACCTTCAAGCATTTTGCTCATTTCACTCAGGTTGCCAAGATTGCCAAACATCAGTTAGATGCTTTCTGCTATATAGTCTATATTGTTATCATCATCTAAAATAACAACTTTTGGCTTATAATTTTCAAGCTCTTTTTCATCATAAGTTGCATAGGCAACAATAATAACTTTATCACCTTTATGAACTTTTCTTGCAGCTGCACCATTTAAACAAATGTCTCTTTTGCCTCTCTCACCTAAGATAACATAGGTTGAAAATCGCTCACCATTGTTAACATTCAGTATCTCAACTTTTTGTCCAATTCTCATCTTTGCAGCTTCTAAAAGCTCCTCATCTATAGTAATAGAACCAACATAATTTAAATTAGCATCTGTTACAGTAGCACGATGAATCTTGCTATAAAGCATTTCTATTAACATCTTATCTACCCATCTGCTTTTGCATATCAGCTGGAGATATTGGAGCATCCCAAAGCTCAGAATCAATTACAAACTCTTCAACTACTACACCACCAATAATATGCTCAGTTATAATTCTGTCAATTTTTTCTTTTGTTAATCGTACATACATAGTATGCCCAGGTTCAACTAACATAACAGGTCCTGCATTACAGCGGTTTAAGCATGCTGTACGAATTGGTTGTACAGTTCCCATAATCCCTTCTTGCATTAGCTTTTGAGCTAAATATTGAAATAAATCCTGTGTTTGTGGTGTAACGCACGAAGGTTTTGGCATACCTGGCGGAGCCGATTGTTCACATTTAAATATATAAAATGCTGGTTGAGGGATTCCCATAAATAATAATCCTTAAAATTTTTGTCGCAATTATAGCAAAAAATAAAATATACAAACTCATATATATCAATAAGTTTATATATTTAAGAGTTCTCTAACAACTTCTCTATCATCAAATGAAAATTTTTCATCATATATAATCTGATATGCTTCATCACCTTTGCCTAAAATGACAACTACCTGAGACTCTTTTTGATCACTCAGTGCCATAGCAATTGCTTTTCTTCTGTTGAGCTCAACGACTGTATTACTTTTATCTTCGATGCCTCTTAAGATATCTTCTATTATAAGCTCTGGGTCTTCATGTCTTGGATTATCACTTGTAACATATATTTTTTTTGCCAAACTTGCAGCTACTCTACCCATGAGAGGTCTTTTTTCTTTATCTCTATCTCCACCTGCTCCAAAAACAACTAAAAGTTCTTTCTCTTTAAGTGCATTTAAAACTTGTTGCATGCCATCTGGAGTATGCGCGAAATCAACAATAACATTTGGGAATTCACTCACTTGCTCCATTCTTCCACTCACACCTGCAAAATTATCTACAACAGCCGCAACTTCTTCTAATGTTTTACCACTTAAAATATGTACTGCTCCAATAGCTGCCATTAAATTATAAAGATTAAAAAAACCATGCAAAGATGCAGTAAAAGGAACTATCTCTTGAAAGTGCTGAATGATTCCGCTTGTTGCTTCATTGAGCGAATAAGCCATAAGCCTATATGTAGCTGGATTTTCAATCCCATAAGTAAAAGTATTTTTTATTTTAAAGGATGCGCGAGGTTCATCTTTGTTTATAAGTTTTTTACCATCATCTTGAAAAAAGCTATTTTTTACTGCTATGTATTCTTCTATAGTTTTATGAAAATCAAGATGATCTCTTGTTATATTTGTAAGTATTTTTAACTCAAAAGGAAGTCCTTCAACTCTTTTTTGAACTATGGCATGGGAACTTACTTCCATGATAAAAAAATCACATTCTACTTCTACCGCTTGATAAATGTGCTTATAAGTATTTAAAACACTTGGAGTTGTTAAAGATTTACCTTCAACAACTGCATCGTTCATAAAAAAACCACGCGTTCCCTGCATAGCTACTTTGTAACCTAAATCAAGTAAAAATGAGTATATAGCACTTGCAGTTGTTGTTTTTCCATTTGTACCTGTAATACCAACAATCTTAATCTTATTTACTCCAAAAAGTTCTGCAATATCTTCTATTTTTATAATTGAATGTGCGCCATTATCTTTAGCATTTTGAAGATACTTTTCATTTTGAGTCGTTAGTACAAAAGCTGTATCTTTGTCGCACTCATTAGAATTTTCAGTTACATACAAAAAATCTTGATTAGGCAGTTCAATTTTCACTACTCTTACCTTTTTTTACTAATTTTTTAAGAAGTTTTCTAAGTGGCTCATCGCTAGAATAAGCACTTAAAGCATTTTCTAAATAAGAGAGTGCCATTTCAGAAAATCCATTTTCAATAAGATTATCCAAAAAATCTACAAAATCCTCTTTTTTAGTAATAATTACGCGTGTTGAAAACATAATATTTTCAAAAGTTTCTCTAAACCCTTCACCACTATCAATGATGTTTTTAAAATCTTCGTAAAGAATCCCATCTTCATATTCTAATCTATCACGAAGTGGCATTGCAAATACTTCGCTTAATTTTTCTAGTGTTCCATCAATATTTTGAAGTATATCACCCATAATTTCATCCGCTTGTTCTTTGTCTTCTTCTTTTAGCATTTCATAATAATCAAAAAGAGCTTCTGCTCCACCTTCACCACTCATAGCCATCTCGGAAAGTATAACACCGTTATAAGCTTCTTTAGAATTAGGAAAGGTTTGCAATACAGAAGCAAATTGCTCAAGTGCATTTTTAAAGTCTGCTTTTGAAAAGCTTTCTTTGGCTTGTGTTAATTTTTTATATTTACTGATGTTACTCATATTTTATATCACTTATTTACAAATTATCAATATCGTTTTCCATACCAATAGGTACATTTATTACACTAAGTTCTGGATGTATATCCATGCGAAGTTGTCTTTCTACCCCATATTTTAGCGTGTTACCACTGCTTGAGCATCCTATACATGCACCTTTGAGTTGCACATACACATTGGAATTTTTAACAGTTATAAAAGCTATATCACCACCATCAAGAGCCAAAGATGGACGCACTTTGTCTATTGCATTTCGCACAGGTGTCATTAACTCTTCATCAGAAAATGGAATCATAAAAATTTCCTTTATTATTACTAATCATTTAGTAAACATAAAATAGGACAAAAACGCTTAACATGTCCTAAAAATAATAATTAGCTTATTTATTTCAATATTTGTGTGCAATAATCTCTTGTATATCAAGTTTTAAAATTGTATTTTTGTAATCTGGCATGTGGAAATAGATCTGGAGTTTTTGAAGATTTTGGGCAGAAGCCCAAAAAAGGTTTATTAAATTATACTAATTCAATAAATGCCATAGTAGTAGCATCACCACGACGAATTCTAGTTCTGTTTATTCTTGTATAGCCACCTGGACGATCAACATACTTTGGTGCTATTTCATTCACTAAAGTTTTTGTTGCTTCTTTACTTTGAAGCGCTGCAAAAACTGCTTTGTGAGCATTAGAATCATTCTTACCAGCAATAGTGATAAGTTTTTCAACATAAGAACGAAGTTCTTTTGCTTTTTCAATAGTAGTTTCTATTTTACCATGTTCAATTAACGAAATACTTAGGTTTTTAAGTAAAGCTGCACGATGTGAGCTTGTACGACCTAGTTTACGGTATCCATGACGATGTCTCATCTGTAATTCCTCTTATTAAGCTTCTTTAGCTTCTATTTTCTTTTTTAATGCTATAACGACATCATCTGAAAGATCAGCGCCAACTGCAAAACCAAATTCTTGCACTTTCTCGACAATCTCATCATATGACTTTTTACCTAGGTTCTTAACATTTTTTAAGTCATTAATACTCATCAATACTATTTCACCAATCAATTTAATTTCTGAGCGATCAAGGCAGTTAAAACTACGAGCACTTAATCCTAAACTGTCAATATTTGCTGTTAACTTTTTAAGATCAGGATTCTCTTCCGCACGCTCTATTGTTTTTGGGGCTTTTATACTAATTTCACTATTAAAAACTGCGAGTTGCGCATACATAACTTCTAAAGAGTTTCTAAAAGCATCTAATGGAGTTATTTGTCCATCAGTTCTTATGTTTATAATAACTCTCTCAAAGTTAGGGTTGTCTTCAACTAGTACATTTTCAATTTTGTAAGTTGCACTACGAACAGGAGTGAAATATGCATCAAGTGCTATATACCCATCTTCTAATACATCATAAGTTTCTTCGCTTGGTACATAACCAATACCTTGAGCTATCTTAATCTTAAAATTAAGAGTTGAATCTTCATTTAATGTTGCTAATGGAGCTTCTGGTGTCATAACTTCTACTTCATCATTAGAAAGATCAGAACCTTTAATTACACAAGGACCAGCAAAACTATAACTTATCTCAGTTTCTGTGATGCCACCAGTCAATTTAAAGCGAATCTCTTTAAGATTTAATATAAAGTCTGAAATATCTTCAAGCATACCACGAACAGAGTCAAACTCATGTTTAGCACCTTCAATTTTAATAGCTATTGGTGCATAACCAACTGAGCTACTCAATAAAAAGCGGCGAAGTGGATGAGCCAAAGAGATTGCAAATCCAGTTTCAAATGGAAATGCAATTATGTTAGCTTCATTATCACTAAGTTGTTCTACCTCAAACTCTTGAGGAGCAAGTGGAGTAGTTTTAATTTTCTTCATTCTCAAACGCCCTTATATAATGATTATTTCGAGTAAAGTTCAACGATTAAACGTTCTTCAACTGGAATAATAACTTCTTCACGCTCTGGTAAACGAGTAAAGATACCAAATACTTTTTCAGCGTCAATATCAACCCATGGAGCTAAACCTGTTTGGTTAGTTAATTCAATTGCACGAACAATTTGAACATTTTTCTTGCTAGCTTCACGAACTTCTATCTTCTGACCAGGCGTAACACGGTAAGAAGGGATATTAACTTTTTTGCCATTTACTAAAAAGTGACCATGTGTTACAAGTTGACGAGCAAAACGACGAGTTGAAGCAAATCCCATTCTGTAAACAACATTATCAAGTCTTTGTTCAATTAATGTAACAAGGTTTGTACCTGTATTTCCATCACGACGCTTCGCTTCAACGAATAATGCACGGAATTGTTTTTCAGAAACACCATACATGAATTTAGCTTTTTGTTTTTCATTTAACTGTAAACCGTACTCAGATACTTTCTTACGACGCTGACCATGTTGACCAGGAGCATAAGGACGCTTATCTAATGCAGATTTACCTGCTAAACGACGCTCACCTTTAAGGTTAAGGCTTACTCCAAATCTTCTTTCGATTTTTTCTACTGGACCTCTATATCTTGCCATCAGTAATCTCCTTAAACTCTACGACGCTTAGGTGCGCGACAACCGTTGTGTGGTAATGGAGTAACATCTTTCATAAATGTAACACGAATACCCTCAATTCCACCTACTGCCTTAGTTGCAGTCTCACGACCTGAACCAGGACCTTGAACTCTAATACCAAGTTCTTTTATACCATGTACTTTAGCTTTTGCTACTGCATCTTCAACAGCCGCTTGAGCAGCGAATGGAGTAGATTTTTTTGAACCTTTAAAACCAAGGCTACCAGCAGAACTCCAAGCAATCAAGTTACCCATTTCATCTGTAATAGTTACAAGTGTATTGTTAAATGATGCAGAAATATGTACAACACCACGAGCAATATTCTTTTTTATTACTTTTTTTCTTACAGCTTTTCTCTTTGCCATCTGCTAATCCTTATGCTGCGCCGACAGTTTTGCGTTTACCTTTACGAGTACGCGCATTTGTCTTAGTTTTTTGTCCACGACATGGAAGACCACGACGGTGACGAAGACCACGGTATGAACCTAAATCCATAAGTGCCTTAATATCCATAGCAACTTTTTTACGAAGATCACCCTCTACCATATGGTTAGCACGGATTTCGTTTGTAATAGATGCTACTTCATCTTCGTTTAGTTCATAAACTCTTTTGTTATAGTCAATACCTGTAGCGTCTAAAATTAGACGAGAAGCATGAAGACCAATCCCATAGACATATGTTAGACCATATTCTATTCTCTTTTTCTTTGGTAAATCAACACCTGATATACGAGCCATGGTTATCCTTGTCTCTGTTTATGTTTTTTAACTTTGCAGATTACTCTTACAATGCCTTTTCTTTTGACAACTATACAATCGTCACACATCTTCTTAACTGAAGCACGCACTTTCATTGAAAGCTCCTATTTTAACTTTTCGCTTGCTGCATTTAGGCAGTCTTAAACATACCAATACTTTTAACTATATATAAATATACAGATAAAAACACTCAACTTTTATGTTAAAACAGCAAAGCGGATGTGGATTGTACACAAATAAATGTAAAAATTTTATTAAGTGAAGATACTTTTGTTTGTTTTATCACTATTTAAGCAAAATTTATCCACATTAATCCCAAATAACACTCACTCCATACTCTTCACTGAGTGTTATATACTTATTGTAGTGTATTTTTGTACCATATTTTTTACTCAGTAACTCGACTTCTAAGGTTTCTTTCTCAAGCAGTTCTCTTACTTCTTTATAAGAGAGCCACTTTCCATATTTTGCAAGAGAGTTTTGCCAGAATTTAAAGTGGCATGTGGAATCTTTAGTTAATTCAAACATTTCTCCATCTTCACTTCTCCACGAAGCATTAGAACAAGCATAGAGTTTTACTTTTTTTCCACGCACTTCTTTATCTCTTGCTTCGATAAATCCATCACTGCAATAAGGACATTTGCCTAAAGTCATCTTTTTCTCTTTTTCTCAAATAGTAATATAAATATTTAAGGAAGTGAAAAAAGATGACTATATGCAATATTTTTAATACAAATCGCCTAAAATTGATATTTTATCATTACCTGAGCAACTGAAGTTTTTGCTCTAGTCCCATTATGATTGTAATCATAATAAATCCATTCTGTACCTAAATATACTTTTTCTTTCATCCCCAAAAGTGCATCCAAATTATAAAGTAGCTGATTTTGTGTGTTAATGTCTCTGGAAGTTACATCCACAAATCCTTCAAAATGCACGCCATAAAACTCTTTTGATATATAAACAGGTGTAAATTGAAACGAATCATTTTCGATATTTTCTGATTTGTAATAAAGATTAAGAGAAAACACATTAAATCCTGGAATTTCAAAATCTGCTCCAAGACCACCCAGATAAGCGACATACCCCTTACCTTTGTTGATTTGTGTCGCAATAAAAACATCTTTTAAAATCCCTGAGGAGAAGTTACTTCCAGAAATTTTTGACAATGACAAACGAGGTGATACTTCTGTATATACATCTTGCTCCGTGCCATCAAACTTTTTTCCATCCATCATATCTACAAACATATAGAAATCTCCATACGAGAAAGTCCTAAAATGCTCAAAAGTCACTGTTGTCTTTTTTCCATCTTGGGTGTCATAAATAAAAGCATCTCCCTTAAAATTTCCACCATATAAAAGTTGTACATTTGTTGTTTCAAATGCAACTAAAGAGATGCTGCTAAAAAATAGAAATAATAAAACTTTTTTCATATTTACTCCGATAAGTGTGTATTGTAAAATATTTTGGATTGTATCACAAAAGATTTTAAAGATTAAAAATTACAATTTTCTCTCTAAATCTTGGCTTGGTTTTGATAGATAAAACCCTTGCATATATTCAACACCAATTGATTTTAAAACTTCGTACACTTCTTGTGAATAAACGAATTCGCATATAACTATAATATTATGTGCTTGTGCAAAAGCAAGGATTGATTGAACCATTTTTACAGCTTTATCGTCTTCTATTACTTTTCTAATGATGCTTCCATCAATTTTTATAAAGTCAAAGTTATACGAGAGTATCGTAGAAAAATTCGCATATCCACTTCCAAAATCATCTAAGGCAATTTTGAGACCCTTATCTTGCAATAATTTAACCATAGCAATGCAAGATATTTCATCATCAACTTTATCATATTCTAATACTTCTATACTCATTAAATCAATCAATTTAGGATATTTTTCAATGACTTTCAATACATAATTAACAATTTCTGGATTATTAAAATCTTGAAGTCCTAAATTTATACTAAATCTATGAACATCTAAATCTAAAAATTTACTAATGGATATATCAATTACTTTTTTTGTTAAATCTGTATATATATTTGTATCTTTGATTATCTCAAGAAAAGAGTTTGGATACAAGGTCGTTCCATTTGTATCTTTAATTCTTACAAGAGCTTCATACTTAAATACACTATTAGAAGATGTGTCAATAATCGCTTGATACTCACAAAAAACTCTATTCTCATCTATCGCTGATTGCACTGCTTGAAAATTACTTTGATTCTTATCATTAATCTCTTCAGAGTAGTAAACAATTTTATTTCGTCCACTTCTTTTAGCATTGTAGAGTGCTACATCTGCTGTTTTAACCATATTAGTAAAATGTTTGCATCTATGTAAATTTTTGTTTACACCGACTGAAATAGTAAATTTAATAGTTTGATTATTAACATTTATTACATGTGTACGGACTCTATGCATTAGCTCTTTAAGAAGTTTCTCTGCGTTATTTTTTTGAAATAAAAATAAAAACTCTTCACCTCCGTATCTAAAAACAAAGTCATCTTTACCTATAATTTTTTTAAATATATTTGAAATATCTTTTAAAACTATATCTCCTATATCATGTCCATATTGATCATTAATTTTTTTAAAAAAATCTATATCAACTATCGCAATATCGTATTTGTCATAAGGAAACCTACTGTCAATAACTTTCCTTAAATAATTTCTGTTATTGAGTCCAGTCAGTTGATCCGTAAAACTTTCTTTTCGTGCAATAAAATACATTATAGTTTGAAATATACCAATAACAAATATAACAATTGTAATACCAAGAATATATAACAGTATCTCTTTAATAGGTGAAATAGTATTTTTAATTTTATTATCTAAAGATATTGAAAAATCTGTCACTAACATCATGTAACTTTGGTTATTTTCTACAAATGGAGATAAGTATGTCAGCCACAAGCCATCCGTTTGTTTATTTGAAGATATAAGAGTACCTTCTACTGAAGAGTAAGCTTCATCCCAAACTTTTTTATTATCTGTATCAATTTTTTGCATGACTCTTGCAGGTTCCGATGCTCCATCCGCTAAAAATCGATAACGATTATTCTCGTCTTTAAAAACTAAAAATGAATAACTTATATCTTGATTGATAGTCATATGCAACATGGTATTTAACATTTTCGATTTTTCTGGATTCAGCAAAATACATTCTTGTATATTTTGATTCTCTTGACACTCTTCTTCCAGCCAATTTTCTATTTTTTCATGCTGTATTAAGATTGTTTCAAGCTTATTAAAAATAATATTTTCTTTCATTTCATTCTCTTTTTTAGAAAACGAAACATACAAATAAAGTATCATAGATACAATGCTAATTATACCCGTGACATATAACCAATAGTGAAAATTCTTTACCATATATTTTCTTCTATAAATTCATCGAATGTACTATCAATTACTATATTTTGATTTTTCAATCTAGATTTTATAAAAACGATATTTGGTCTGCCTTTTTGCCAAAAAAACGATCCTATACTATTTGGATATTTTTTCAATAAATCATATTCTAGAGTTATAATGGATATGTTAGCACAGTTTTTTTCTATTTTAGATTTTTCTAAAATGGCAAGATCTGCACCACTACAATCATCTACAAAAACTATCTTTTGCGCAGGTAATATCTCTTTCAACTTTTGACTGTTCGTGTAAACAGAAAAAACCCTATGATTACTCACTGCATCAATCATACTCATAATAATTTTGGACTCTATTTTATCCGTTTCAGAACTAACTAATAACGATGAGAAAAAAAACAATAGAACTAAATATTTCAAAATAGATATTCCATCCCAAATATAAATACTCTATCCATGCTCCCTACGCTTCCTATACCAACAACAGGGGTTTGAATAGCTTTGTCAAATATATTTTCTCCCTTAATATCAAAGGAGAGTTTTTTATTAACTTTATAAGAAGCACCTAAACTATAATCATATCCAGCGTCAATTTTAATATTTTCTACACTTGTATAACCAGAATGATAAGTAAGTTCATTAAAAAAATTAAACTTATTATATGTATTTAAAACTCTTAGAGTAGCACCTTTTGCAGAACTGTACTCTATATTTTCCGAATTAACACTTCTGTAAACATTCAGATGAAGCGAATTAAACAAATCAAAACTATATTTATATTCCGCATACAAATTTGTTGATATCATATTTTTGTTACTATTATCATATCGCACTTGAATAGGATTAAAATATATTCCATCTTTTACCTCTAAATGAATTGCACCTAGTTTTACTTGCGACTTGTCACTTGTTTTAGTAAATTCTGTTGAAAATCCATCATATCGTGATGGAAGAAGTTCTGGATTGATTTGTGTTTTCCCTGAGTAAGTTGTTGTGTAATAGAGTGATGGTGCCATGTATGTATGGTTATAAGAGATTTTCATTTTATAATCTTCATCAAAATTATAGGTATATGCCAATCTAAACACTGGTTCAATTTTTGCTTCATTCTTATAATTATTGCTAAAATAATCAAACTTTGAAGTCGCGGTAAGTGTACTTGCTTCTGTAATTCTCAAACTATCTTCTATGTAAAAAGAATTTATATTGATGCGTGTTGGTCCTCTTACATCTAAAGTGTTCAGATTTCCATATTCAGAAACTTCTGGTTTTAATACTTTTTCAGCATATTCGAACCCATATTTAAGATTATTTGACGCAATTGCTTTGTTTCCTTTTAATCCAGCTTTGAAAACATTTTCTTTCCATCTAACATCAAGTGAACTACTTAATCCTCCGTTATAGCCCTTTAGCTCATTAAATTCCATTTTCGATATTGAGTCATCAATACTTGCATACGCAATTAAATTATCAGAAATATCATAAGAAGCATATATAAATTGATGGTATTTATCTATCTCATTCGTACCTTTGGGTGCTTTTTGTGTTCCAAGCCCAGCAAAACCATCTTGCAGGGAATCATAACGACTTGTAAGAAGACTAAAACCTTTCGTTTTTAAAGTCATTAAAACATGCGTTTTTTTTGCACTTTTTGAAAGAGAGTTGCCTTTGTAACTAAAATCTTCTCTATTATTGTTATTACCACTCACATAAACACCATATTCAACATCATCTATTTCTTTACCGCTATAAAGAGATTCAGAAAGTGACCCTCTGTTATCTGCTAAAATTTTTGCTTGTGTGTTATTTTCTCGATGAGGAGTTTTAGTATAAACTCGTATGGTTCTTAAAGATGATTCGATACCAAAGTCTAAGCCATTTCCACCTTGATAGATTTCAATGTGATCCATAAAGCCAAGTTTCATATCGCCATATATATAAAAAGCACTGCCAAAGTAGGTGGAACTTACTTCATGGTTATCTATATATAACCTTGTCGTTGGCATATAATCAAGAGCAGCCCCAATTGGCAATACCAGGGGTACCAGTTCCACCCTCTTGAAAAGTCATAAAAGGAGTAGATTTTAATATATCTTTTAATGTATAAGCTTGCATACGGTCTAAATCTTCTCTAGAGTAAATCGTTACAAATCCAGCATTCTCCTCTTTGGTTTCATTATGCAATTCACTTTTTTTTCGTAGGTTTTGCAACATACTGCCAACATCATCATCCGCCCCAACAAGAAGAGATGCACAAAATAAAGTTATGAGGAAGAAGAAATTCATTTTTACCCATTTGTAGCTTAATTTTTTATTGTTATGATAACCAAAATATACAACTAACAGAAATAGTTTCATAAATTTATTTAATATAATGCAAAATACTAACAACATTCTACTTGATTATTTTACAACAGAATTGATAAATGTCAAATACGACATACATTTGAAGTACTTTTACATATGGTTATAAAATATTTTTACTAAAATTTCCCTATGAATTCTTATACAAATATATTTAACAACTCCATAAAAAATACACTCTTTGCCAAACTTCCACATGCCAAGCAAGAGTTTATAAAAGAAAAAGCTCGTAAGTTTCACTTCTCATATCAAGGGCTTAAAAGCAAGGAAACACTCGCATGGCAGAAGCACTAAAAAATATTTACACCCACCCATACATCGCAAATTTAGCGAAAAAAGTCAGAGTTCACTACACCGATTTTGATGAACAAAACTTTAGAACAGATAGAAATTTGGGCAAAAAGTGACAATGAACATTTCAAAAGACCATCCGCAAACACTCATTCAGTTCGTCAAAAACAATCAAGGCATCTCAAAAGAGCTTGATTGGGTCTGCAAACACGCCTCACGAACCCTACTCAAAAAAGGCCATAGTGCGATACTGGAACTTTTTAATCTGCAAAATTTACACCATATAAACATCGAAAATTTCGTCTGTGACAAGGCAATAAAAATAGGCGATGCGTTGCACTTTTCTTTTGAGCTAAACGCAGAACCCATCGAAAACATCCGCATAGAGTACGCCATAGAGTACCTCAAAGCAAACAACAGACATAATAAAAAGTGTTTATGATAACCCAAGGACGCCTTACAACCCACAAAATCTTTACCAAAAAACAAAGTTTCAAAGATATGACCACAAGAAAGCATTACAGTGAGCAACACTTTATCTCTGTTTTGATAAACGGGGAAGAGAAAATGCGAGGGGAGTTCTTCTTATACTTTCACTTAACAATATATGCAGTTAAGTTAATGTAAAATTTTTGTAATAGTTCATAATTTGAAGGTAAGGATGGTCTTTTTTGACTTTAATACATAAAGATTCAATAAACAGTAAAATGATTATGAATATACTTTTTTACACAATAATGACATCGCTTGTTTATTTTTTCTCAGCTAAAGCTGTCGCACCACTCTCTTTAGATGAATCATCTAGTATTTTTGCAATATGGCCACCTACGGGAGTTGCTCTTTCATTTTTGTTTTTTAGAGGTAATCTAGTTATCCTCGGTATTTTTCTTGGTGCCTTCTTTTTAAATATGACTCTCAGTTCGCCAATTGTAGCCTTTGAAATAGCCATTGGCAATACAATAGGTCCAGTTGTTACCTATTGGCTTGCCAACAACACTACAATTAAAAATGATATCTTTTATGATACCAATACTATTATCTCTTTTATTTTCTACAGCATTATTGGCGCACTCATAACATCGAGCATGGGAACGACTGTACTCTATCTTCATGGTTTCTTAACATCTGAGCATCAAATACTAGGATGGATGATGTGGTTTTTTGGAGACCTTATAGGGTTTATTATGATTGCACCTGTTTTTATCGCTTATACTTTGCAACAAAATATCACTTTATCGGAAAAAAATCACATCGGAGAGATTGCACTTATTTTTATCATATTGATTTTATCATCAGTTCTAATTTTTGGTTCAGGATACTTTTTTGATGAGAAATATCCAATTGAGTATCTGATTTTATTTCCACTTATATGGGCAAGTGTCCGTTTAAAACATGGTATCAATCTTATTTTTTTAGCAGTTGTTACAATCTTAGCTATTTTAGGAACTTCATCTGGATATAGTCAATTTTCATTTAGTGGGGACCATAAACTTTCTTTGATAATGCTTCAAATATTTATCTTTACAGTAACATTTTCTATCTTGATGTTGACGGCACAACGCTACCAAACAGAAAGAATACTTGAAGAAAAAGAGCAGTTAACACTCATAGATTCATTAACAGGAATTGGAAATAGAAGATTTTTTAGCGAAACTTTTAAAAAGGAACTAAATAAAAGCGATAGATATAAACATCCTATCTCTCTCATTATATTTGATATAGACCATTTCAAACAGATCAACGACTCATTTGGGCATCACAGTGGGGATATAATCTTACAAGAGATCTCTTCATTGATAAGTTCACATCTTCGTTCAAGTGACTTTATTGCAAGGTGGGGTGGAGAGGAGTTTACTATTATTCTTCCTGAAAGCACACTCTCTGAAGCTATTTTAGCCGCTGAAAAATTACGCAAATCCATTGAAGAACACAGTTTTAGCATAAACAAACAAATCACTTGCAGTTTTGGAGTTATTTTGTGTGTCGAAAACGAATCAACTGATGATGCAATTAACCGTGTTGATGCCAAGCTTTATGAGGCAAAAGAGAGTGGACGCAACAAAGTTGTGTCTTAATTATGTGTGAAGCAAGACTTTATTATTCATTTATAAAACTCTCTTTTTGAACTATTTCCAAAATGCAAAGAGTTGCTATATGCATGATTTTAATAGTAGGTTCTAAAACGGAAACAACTAAAGATAATCTTTCCACATGCCATAATTGTTTCTCGTTCCACCTTTTATCAAAAATTTAAGAGAGACGGACAACTTGAAGGATATATGGAGAAAAATCATACTCCAGCTGATTTGACAGAGTTTAGGAATTTGAAAGAGTAAATTTTCTAAAAGATAAAATAAGAGAATTTTTACAGTCCCATTATAAAATCCAAGTGAAAAAAGATATACTATCAGGAATGCAATCTATTTAAAGGATATAAATATGGAATCAATTCTTTTAGAAGACAATCCTCACTGGACAAATAGTGCTGTTTATGACGACTTTATTCCCAGAGATATTTTGCCAAAAGCTCTCTCTTTTCTTGATACCAAGCATATCGTAGCACTTATCGGAGCTAGACGAGTCGGTAAAAGTACCATCGCCAAGCTCATGATAAAAGAGCTTCTTAAATCAGTAGAAGCTAAAAATATCTTTTTTATCAATCTGGAAAAGCCTGAATTTATTCCCTATAAAAACGATGCCTCGTATCTCAATAAAATATATGATGCGTATCTCAAACTCGCCGACCCCAACAAAGAGGAAAAAATCTACTTTTTTATCGATGAGATACAGATTTTTGAGAACTGGGAGGTATTTGTAAAATCTAAGTATGAAAACACTTCTATAAAATTTATCATCACAGGTTCAAACTCATCGCTTCTAAGCTCAAACTATGCAACAACACTCACGGGCAGAGTGCTAAAACTTCAGATTTACAGCTTTAGTTTTTTAGAGTTTTTACGCTACAAAAATATCCCATACAGTACAAAAATAGAACAAACAGCTCATAAAATAGAGATAGCACGAGCAAAAGATGCCTACCTTCAATGGGGAGGTTATTATAGTGTTATCGCAACGGAGGATGCACTGATAAAAAAAGAGATTTTAAAAAATATTGCAGAAGATATTATCCTAAAAGATATCGTTCCAAGATACAAGATAAAAAACTCTGGTGCGATAAAAGACCTTTTTTATTATGTCGCATCCAACGCAACAACCCTTTTAAATTATGCGACATTGGCGAAAAAAATAAATATAGATGCAAAAAGTATCAAAGAGTATATAGGGTATTTTGAAGATAACTTTTTAATCTCGACCATCTCAAACTACAACACAAAAGTAACCGAGCAGATTAAATCTGCCAAAAAACTTTATCTAAATGACAACGGATTTTTAAATCTAGGTGTATCAAGAAGTGCAAACAGTGGGATACGATTAGAAAATTTGATTTATACGATTTTGTCCCAAAAAAATGAAAATATCACTTACCTAAGAGATACGCTCGAGATAGATTTTTTTGTGCAACAATATGGCTTTTTTCAGGTCTCTTACGACATAAAAGACGAAAAAACAAAACAAAGAGAAGTGAATAGTTTTCAGCACTTTAACAAAGAGGGCAAATACAAAAACCTACTCATCACTTACGATACAAATGAAAAGAGTGAAGATGTAGAAACGGTGAGTTTTGAGAAGTTTGTTTTTGATTTTTATATTCAATAAAAAGGTGGGTTGCGATTGGGAAACGGTATTTCTTCGTTCCTATCGTCCCGAGACTGTGAAATAACTCACAATCTTGAGGCTGGAACAAACATTTTATCTTACGATTATACTTTTTTACTTCTAAATGTCAAACGAACTCTAAAATTGGGCAGGTAAATTAAAAAAAAGTTACATTCTGAAACTTAAACCACCTCTTGTTTTTCTACTATTTTATTTGAAGATTTAGCTCCAAACTTATAAATGTCTGAATTGATGATTCCTG
>JAPLGP010000020.1 GCA_026390075.1 Campylobacterales bacterium | reverse complement strand
GATTCCAAAACGAAAATAGATTATGCTTTTATCCAATCTGTCGCACTAGGTGAAGAAACTTCACAGATTCAAAGTGTACTTACAAATATTTCAGAACTCTATTTTGAAGAAAACAGAGATAAAATAAGTATGCTTTTAACGCTTCTTGAACCAGCCCTTATGCTTTTTGTGGGCGGAAGTATTGGTTTTATAGTTGCAGCCATGCTTTTACCGATTTTTTCTATGAGTGTTGGGTAGGCTTGGCATGTGGAAACTAAAAAAAAGAGGCATCGCTTTACTGATAACCGTTCTTTTTGTTATGGCGATTACGGTTGCTATCGGCATTGGACTTAAACAAGTCAAGGAAGCATCTTGGCATGTGGAAAATGAAAACTTTATGCTTCAAACAAGCACTACTTTAGATGATGTTTTAAATATTTTAAAAACTTCAAAAGAGTTAGATACGATAGTGCAACAGAAATCTAGCGAAGGATTTTTTGCTTTTTTATCAAGTGTATCGTTTATTCCTTTTGAGAATTCAGGCATGAAAGTGAGCATAAAGATAAGTAGTGCAAGAAAAAAGTTTAATCCAAATAGTTTGATTGAGAACAATAATACAATCAACCATGAGACAACAAATGCTTTAACACAGTATATGACTACCAACAATGTTCGTAGTGAGTATATTTCAATTTTACTTGATGCAATGGGTGGAATTAAAGAAGATATGTCCTACAATAGTGGTATTTTTCATGAAAAACCTTCTCTTTTTAGAGAGTATATTACTTCAAGCAAACACTTGCGTGAGGTCAACAATTTTTATATGCAATCGTATCATGACAACAGTCTAAAAAATATAGATTTTGAAAATCTTTTTTATTTTACTAAAGATAAAAGTAGTAAAATTGACCTCAATTATGCGACACCTCCAACCTGGCAAATGATGCTTGGCTGTGATACATCAAGAGCAAAACAGCTTACTTTAGGTGGAGGTGCATATAAGCTTTTAGAAAATTTAAATTTAAGTAGTGAAGAAAAAAAGGCTCTTTCTCGGTTTAAGACAAGCTATTTTGAGCCTTATTTAGATGTTGTGGTTGAGATTACTCAAAACTCTCAAAATGCTAAAATAAAATTTGAATACGATATCAGTACAAAAAAGGGGTCAAATTTTGTTTACGAAATTTAAAAAACGATATAAATATATTTTTTTAGATCCACAAGCTGAAGTTCCTCATGTGCCCGAGCACAGCGACAAATACCCTTGGGGTACCAAGAATGGGCAGGGTATAAACAGCAATGAAAAAATAAATATCATACTCTCCCCATCACTTTATTGGGTCAAAAAAGTATCTCTGCCTCTTCAAAATGTAAGAGATGTAAAAAAGTTATTACCTTCACTTTTTGAAGATACTTTGCCCTCTGGAAACTACAGTTATACAGCCTATAAAAGTGATAATGAATTTTTTATATTTGCTTATGAAGACCGCCAAATTTTGGATACTTTATCTCAAAACAACATTCCAGCATCCAGCGTAGTAAATGTCTATTTTGCACAAAGTGTGCTAGGACATATAGGGGACGCGATGAAGATAAATGTCTCTCAGAGCATCTATGTAAAAGATGAAATACTTCTTGTTGTTCCATCCTCTTGGGTACAAACGAGTAGCATTTTAGATTTAAGTCAGATAAACACTTCAAAACACTCCATAACACTTCAGCAGTTTGGGCATCTTGTTGATAGCAAAAGTTTATACAAAATAGGCGTTATTATGTTCATTTTGTCTTTGCTCCTTGGCACAGAGTACTTTATTACGGCACATAAACTACAAGAAGTTACAAAGCTCAAAGATGAATTGTTTGCAAAATATAATCTCCAGCCCACTCTATTACAAAACACATCTCTACTCAAAAAATACGATGCACTTCACACAAAGCAGATGAAACTTCGAGATACAATTTCCTCTATTTTAGCTTTAAAGCTCAATCCCTCGGAAGAACTTTCACAACTCAAATTTAAGAACAATGTTTTAGAAGCTAAATTTAATGGCATCACAGAGGGTAAGGAGTTACAAATTACACAAAGTCTCAAAGATAAAAAAATAGAGTTTAAATCATCTTTTAAAGATAAATCATGGCATGTGGAGATTTCAATATGAACCGAATAAATCCCCTACACATTGGAATATTGCTCGTTGTGGTTTTGCTGTTTTTAGTTTTTAATCTGAGCCGTGCAAAAAGTGAATTAGCCGAGGCTAAAGAGCTACACAAAGAGACTCTTGCTCTTGCATCTCATCTCAGTGAGCTTAAAGAGGTATATGATGATAAAGAAAAAATTAAAAAATCTCTGAGCAGAATTTTGGAGCAATCCTCTTTAAAATCGGCAAAAATAGTTCAAGAAGTAAAAAGTTCAGGAATCACTTTAAGCTCAGAAGAGATAGATGCAGACATACTGAACACTCTTATGAGTAAACTTTTAAATGGTTCATACAACATCGGTGCATTAGATATCAAAAAGATTAGCCAAACAAATGCCACTCTTTATGTGGAGGTTTTATGGTGAAAAAAATGACAAAATTTCTTGGATATTCGCTATTTTTTATCTTAGCGCTTATCTGTTTTACTCCTAAGGTCAGTGTCTATTATTTTTTAGAAACCATGCTTGTTCCACATGCCGTAACTATAAATTCAGAAGCAGTAATTGACAATGCTTTTACACTTAGTATAAATCATGCGAATATCTCTGTTCAATCCATTGAGAGTGCAACTATAGCAGAGACAAATGTAAAAATATTTGCTTTTTATAATAGGATTGAATTTAAAGATATCACTCTCTCAAGCGCTGTACAAGCATTTATTCCACGGCATGTGGAAAGTGCAGACATAAGATACACTCTTTTAAACCCACTCAATGTTGTCGCTAAAATAAATGGTACTTTTGGAGAGGCGGATGTAAAGTTTAACTTACTTGAGAGAGCGCTTCATCTTAAGGTAAAACCCTCGGATTTGATGTTAAAAGAGTATAAAAGTACACTCCAAAATATGAGTAAAAATGAAAACGGGGAGTATGTTTATGATAAAAATATCTCACTCTAAACTTCTTGCAATTTTTACAAAACTGCTAATACTTTTAGCCATGGCTAAGGCTCTTGCACTTGGCTTGTGGTGGTATCTTCCAAATGATGGAGTGGAGCTAAATGTAAAACAAAATTATCAACCAAAATATCAAAAAGTTGATTTTTCAAATATGATTAGCAAAGCCCAAGGCAAGGATAAAAATGGTGTTTTAGGCGGTACAAACTCTACTGAAAACATTAGCATTACCAATATGGTTTTAAAAGGCTTATACAAAACCGATACCTTTGGTTATGTCATCGTTGCTATGAAATCAACACCTAAAGAGACGACTATTGTAGCAATGCAAGAGGAGTATCAAGGGTATACTTTAAAGTCTATCGAATTTACAAATGCAATTTTTCAAAGACAAGGAAAAGATTTTATTCTGAGTTTGGAAAATATGGATAAGAGTTCCATAAATGTTGTAAAGAACCAAAGTAATGAGCAAGAACCTAGTTCAAGCAATGTTTCCCGTGCGGATATAGCTTTTTTTGCTAAAGACCCCGCACAAATATGGAAAGATATCTCCATCGTTGAAGTAAAAGATGCAGATAAAATAGTTGGATTTAAAGTAACAAAAATAAATCCTAAATCAAAGTTTATTTCTTTAGGATTAAAAGAAAATGATTTAATCATCAAGTTAAATAATGTAACCATTGAATCTTACAAAGATGCCATAGAAATCTATAACAATATAGACAAAATAGACACGATACAAATCGTAGTCATAAGAGAAAATCAAGAAAAGGAATTAGTATATGAAATTCGTTAGAGTACTATTTTTAACACTTTGTTTAGTGTTAGTTGTTTCAGCAAGAGAGCAGGTAAATGTCAACTTCTCAAATTTAGAGATAGATGATTTTATCAAGTTGGTATCCAAGATTACAAATAAAAATATTTTGATTAACAACAAAGTGAGCGGTACAGTTGATTTTGTAAGTTCAACTGCCGTGTATGATGATGAACTTATGGGTATTTTAATATCTGTTTTGGAATCAAAGGGTTTTACTCTTGTACAAAATGGTTCTTTGTATGAGATAGTGCGTTCAGCAGATGCCGCGCAAAGTAATCTCAAAGTTGCATCACAGGGAAAAAGTCTTGATGGTTCACTCATGGTGACCCAAGCTATCGTGATTAATGGGGAAAATGTAGATGTCATAGCGGCTAAAATCCGTTATCTTATCTCAAAAACTGCAAAACTCATGACGATGAAAGAGAGCAATACTCTCCTTATTACGGACTACCCTAAAAATATTGAAACTATAAAAAAAGTTATTCAAGATATAGATACAAATATTCAGGCAACTGTAAAAATAGTACCTATTAAATTTGCAGAGGGCAAAAAACTTCAAGCAAAACTTGCAGATATATCTAAGTCACTTTTTAATGAACAAGTAGCCGCAGATGCAGTTAAAATCATTTTGGATGACAATACAAATTCAATTATCATTGTTGCAAATAAAGAGAATTCAAAAGTTGTAGAAGCTCTTGTTAAAAAACTTGATGTGGAATCAAATATTACCAACAGTGTTCAGATTTTTAATCTTAAAAACTCCGATGCCAAAGCAGTTTTGGCAAGTTTGACTGAAATCATTTCAAAGCAAGTTTATCCTGACCCGACACTCAAACCAAATGTATCTATGAGTGAAGAGATAAATGCCATCATTGTGGTTGGTGAACCAGAAGCTGTAAAAGGTATAAAATATATCATTGATGAACTCGATATGGAAAAATATCAGGTCTATGTTCAAGCAAGAGTGATAGAAATCAATAAAAACAATACCGAAGCTCTGGGCGTCAAGTGGGGCTTTGATGGTGCGCTTGTGAGTTCAAGCGGTGGACTTTATTCTTTATCGTCAAACTTTGGTGGTGCTTCTATTTCCAAAGCAGCATCCACACTCATAACTCTTCCAAAAAACTTAGACTCTGGTTTTGCTTTAGGTGCAGCGATAGATTTCTTACAAACCAACGGTGCTTCAAAATCTTTATCCAACCCATCTATACTTTGCGTAAATAACAAAGAGTCTTCCATCTATGTTGGTAAAACTATCTCTATCGCAACTGGTTCTATCTCTAGTACCAACGCTATCTCAAGCGTAGGACTCACAAATAGCTTCAAAAGAGAAGAAGTTGGTTTGACATTAAAAATCAAACCTCGTGTTTCATCTGTTGATAAAGTAACCCTAGATGTTGAGACGAAATTAGAAAATATTTTAGATGATGGTAAAAATAATACAACTGGACAACCTATTACATCCAAACAAGAAGTTAAAACACAAGCCATTCTTCGTCATGGAGAGAGCATCATCATAGGTGGTCTTGTAAAAAACTATGATGTAACAAGTGAAAGTAAACTTCCTATTTTAGGAAGCATCCCTTTACTTGGCGAATACCTCTTTTCATCCACATCCACAACAAATGAAAAAGATAATTTGATAGTCATTTTAACACCTTTCGTTATAGATAAAAGTGAAAAATTATCTCAGTTGCAACAAGATTTGGGCGTACTTGCAAACCTTCAAAAAGAATATAACGATAAAATTTTCAAGATAATAGAAGAGAAAGGGAAAATAAAAACTTCTGATACACAAAATAGTACAAGTCAAGTAAATACTATCTCAGGAGACAAATAAAAATGCTCTCTCTCGAACCTCTTCACAACATAAAACTAGAAGTTTATGAGCCATCGGATATAGTCACGGATGTAAGCGTAAAAAACTATCTTCTTTTTAGTGAGCTTCATGGCGAAGTTTGCGCATTTATGTGTGAGAGATACTTAGTTCAAGCAAGTAATTTTTACTCAAAACTCGACAACAAATATCCTCTGTACATGCTCGATGAAGACTCGTACGATAGGCTCTATAACCGCTTTTTAGAACTAAGATCTGATAAAGCAATAGTGACTATGCAAGAAAATCAAGAAGAGAGTGAAGATGAACTTTCTTTAACAGATTTTTTACGCACTTCATCCGATATTTTAACCTCAGAAGAGTCTGCTCCGATTATTAAGTTTGTGAATGCTCTGTTTTATCAGGCTATCAAAAAGAGAGCTTCAGATATTCACATAGAAGTGCAAGAAAAACGAGGAGAAGTAAGATTTCGCATAGATGGTATGCTCATCAAAAATGCAGATTTAGACAAAAAAGTGGTAAATCTGATTGTGAGTCGTATAAAAGTTATCTCAAACCTTGATATTTCAGAAAAGAGAATTCCTCAAGATGGGCGAACGCAGATAAAGATTGCTGGAGAGAGTTTAGATGTGCGTGTTTCTATCTTGCCAACTTTCTATGGTGAGAGAGTTGTTATGAGACTTCTTATGCAAAGTTCTCAAATCCCAGATATAACCGAACTTGGATTTGATAGTGAGATTATCGAAGATGTAAAAAAATTACTTCGCTCTTCGCATGGCATCATACTCGTAACAGGACCTACTGGAAGTGGTAAAACAACTTCACTTCACTCCTTTTTGCGAGAAGTTGAAGAACCTGAGAAAAATCTTTTGACAGTTGAAGACCCAGTAGAGTACAAGTCAGACAATATTTCTCAAATTCAAGTAAACGAAAAAGTGGGATTGACCTTTGCAGCGGCACTTCGCTCGATTTTAAGACAAGACCCCGATGTTATCATGATAGGGGAAATTCGTGATGAAGAGACAGCTGCAATCGCTGTTCGTGCAGCACTTACAGGTCACTTGGTTTTTTCAACACTTCATACAAACTCAGCAGCAGCGACCATCTCTAGGCTTTCAGACATGGGAATACAACCATTTCTTATCTCATCTTCACTCCTTGGTATTTTGGCTCAAAGACTTGTGCGCGTACTTTGTGATATGTGCAAAGAAGAGGACATAATCGCTGAGGAATTTGCGGAGTATTACAACTTAAAAGAAAATGCTCAAATATTTAAAAGTGTTGGTTGTAAAACTTGTAATTATAGTGGCTATAAAGGTCGTCGTTCTATCGGTGAACTTTTGGTTATGAATGATAAAGTAAGAGATTTACTGACTACCTCAACGGATGAGCATACTATCAAAATAGCGTTAGAAAAAGATGGGCTAAAGACCATCTCCGCTCAACTCTCACAAATGTTACTTAATGGCGAAACATCTTTAGATGAAGCGATTAGGATTGGTTTAGGGCATGTGCAAAAGAGCTAAACGAGCTTTTACGCTCATAGAAGTTATGGTGGCGGTTATGATTATCTCCGTCGTAATTTTAGCTCTTTTACAAATGTTTGCAAATAACACACATATATTTTCACAACTCACAAAACAAGTAAAAATGAATCAATACGCTTCACTCTTTCTAGCAAATCCAGACTATGGTTTTGAGACAAAACATGTTAACTTAGATGATTTGGTAAGTGATTTTAAAGTAAATGATGCCCTGAATAGTGAGCTTAAAAAAAATAAAGTTGAGATAGTGTATCAAAAAGTTAAGCAGATAGATATGAGTGAATATGACGATAAAAACAGAGAAAAAGAAAAATTAGAATCGAGCAAAGAAAATCAAACTGTTCATTCTAATATGGTTTTTGAAATAGGAAAAACAGTTTTCAAGACAGATGACTCATCCATCGCTCTACTTAGGCTGAAAGTAAAATGAAAAAAGGTTTTACTCTTATAGAATTACTTATATCTATTACTATTCTTTCCATAATGATGCTGTTTTTATATAAAAGTTACGCTTCACTCAACCATTCCAACAGCTTCTATAAAAAAGAGGTAAATCAGATAAAAGAGCAACAACTTTTAAAGAAAGTATTTTTTTTAGATTTCTCTTTAGCACTGGGTCAACCAACTATTTTAAATCAAGAAACCAAAGAAAATGCACTGCTTTTGCAAAGTTCAAATTCCCTGCATAACAGATACAATCCTTACATAGCCTATATTGTAAAAGATTTTAAACTTTACAGACTTGAATCACTTAAAAAACTTTTCCTTCCATTAAGTGCCGATAGTGAATTTAGTGTTGATTATCTTGGGGAAATAAATAGTTTTAGCGTATATAAGTTTGATAAAACCATAGAAAAAAGTGTTTCACAACTGTTTTTACTGCATGTGGATTTTAAAAATGAAGAGGATATTTTACTTAAAATTAAATCTTTAGAAAATTAAACTTCACTTTCTATAGGTAAAGCGGAGGCGAGCTATCGCCTCCCAGAGAATTACTATTTTCTAGTATTTAAGACGGATAACACCATTTGATTTTACGATTTTCATTTGGCATGAAAGACGCGCTTTTGGGCTTGTTTCATTTAACATTTTCATAACTGCTACTTCTTTGTCAGTTACATCACTTAAAAATTCCATTCCTGATTCGATACTTACTATACAAGTACCACACTCTCCATCACGGCAACCAAATGGCAATGCACTTCCAGAAGCTTCAACTATGTCTTGAATCGTTTTGCCTGGTATAACATTGATTGCTAAAAAGTCATTTATAATCTCTACGCGTGTTGTCATTGTTTTTTCCTTTGTTTTATTTTTAGTCATAGCATTGACTAAATATTACTAAGCGTCTGTTTGACGCTTGTTCCTCTCTTTAGCAAAACTGCAAAAGATAACCCCTACACATTTGAATCATTGCTCATAATCACAAAAATCTGGTTATTCTCCTTCTCTTTGGGATTGCAAATTGAGAGCTTTTTTAGCTTCTTTTTCTGCATTATGTTCACGAATCCATCTGAGTTCTTCTGCTATTTCATCGTAACCATCGACATCGTCTATGGCTTCTAACTCCGCTTCACGACACCCGTAAGTATCGCCTTCTTCTATGAAATGCACCTCATAGATGCGAATCACTTGAAGCCAATCGCCGATAAACTTGACATACCCCTCAGCACCTGTAGGAACTAAAACAGCATTTGGTTCATGGAACGGGTTTGAGCCGTCATTTTTTATAGGTTTTGTAATACGAACTCTCTGCCCTAAATGAAAAACAGGAAGAATTTCATCTTTAGTTGAAGCTGAGATTTGGTTGGCTTGTGCAGGCGTGAACTCCACTTGAAACCTCCTCAACTGAATTATAAAAGCAAGAGCAGTCTTTAATGCTTTAGGCGTGAACTCCACTTGAAACCTCCTCAACTGAATTGCAACTCGTAGCCGTCGAACAACTTCCACATGCCGAAGGTTTATCAAACATCGACCAGATATCTGCAGCAGATGGAGCGTATCCATTTTCAAAATTTTTATACACACTTATGAGTGCAAATTTGTAAAAATTGAGTTTTATCTCATCGTTTACAAACTCCTGTTCTTTAGCTTTTGCAAGCATTTCTCCATACTTTTTCATGATATGAAAGCGTTTGACATAGACCAATTTCTCATCATACTCCACATTAAAAAAATCAAAAAACTCTTCTGTGTCTGTGAGTGTTTCAAACTCTTGTAATCTAGTCATCATCGTCTATGCCCATCTCTTTTTTGAGTTGTTCTGCCCATGCACTCACTCTTTTAGATGTTGCATCTTTTTGGTTGATGTCGTCTATCGCAAGTCCGCAGAATTTTCCATCTTTCTCTGCTAAAGAAAGTTTATACTCATATCCAGCAGTCGAGGTGTAGCCAAAACCAGTTTTTGCACCGCACTTCTTAAATATTTCTTCCATTTTTGCCAAAGCACTTACAAAGTGTTCGCCATGTGTTTTTTGATCTCCTGCTCCAAAAAATGCAACCTTTTTGCCACTTAAATCTGGCGCATCATTTTGCATCTCATACAAAACATCGACCCAATCTCGTTGTGGGTCGCCCTGTCCCCAAGTGGAGCTTCCGATGAGTAAAATATCAAAATCATCGAATTGTTCAAGTCCATCATAATCCTCTTCCATGTTGATGAGTTCTGAATCCTCAAATAACTCTTGTAATTTCTCTGCCGCTCCAAGTGTTACTCCGCCACTGCTTCCTACAAAAATTCCTACATTTGCCATTTTCTTCTCCTAATCATTTTCTTTTATATAAGGTTGGTACTGTGCATACACTTCATGCGATTTATCAAGATAGTTTTGTCCTTCTTCATAGAGCTTTTCGAGTGTTCTAAACCCAAAACGGTGTGCGTCTTTGAAGTATTTGTCAACCAAAATAATGCGACCTGCAAACACGATACAACGCCCAAAACCCTCATGACTCATCTCCATAACAACATTACACATCACGCCTGTTTTACGCTCAAATTGAAGTGCTATGGCTTTGAACATCATCTTTATTTCGCCAATGAGCATCTCGTCAATATCCGCAATAATAGGAATACTTCTCAAATCCTCTTTGGTTTTTACAAACTTTTTAATCAGCAACTCTTCATCACTCATTTTTGACCAGTTACCAAATTGATCAGCTGCTCTGAGTTGACGAATCAGCTCTCCAGTAAATGCATTCATTTCAAGTTTTTCGCTCATCATTTTTTCCTTATGCCCAACGCGCTAAACGCACATCTTCGGTTGTTTCTATGTTCATTATTTTTTTTACCCAAGGCGGAGGATTATCGTTTATCATGGTTACAAGGTCTTGCAGTATATCTTCGATTTTGCTATCTTCTTGCACTTTCATAGGATTGATACCACCACGAATGACCTTCGCAGCCGCAGTTCCACCGATAGATTCACAATAAACTATACTTACACCGCTGAGTGCTTTTACTTTAAAATCCGATTTGTCATCGCCTTCTAAATTTTCTGTATCTGTTTTTAAAACACTCTCTAGTTCAAAGCCATCTTTAGAAACTTTGTAAATGGCAAACTCTTTTGCTCCGCCAAAGTGTGCATTAACGGTTTTCATATCTTTTGTTGCAAAGGCTACTTTAATTGAATTATTCATTGATGTTTGCATGATGTTTTATTTCCCTTAGTTTATTTGCCACTTCAAAAAGAAAGTAGGTACTTCCCTCATAAAGCTGGTCGTTTTTAAGTTGATTTCCTAACTCTTCGTAGTTTGGAAATCCTCTAAGAATCAATCCTGTATGTCTCTCTTGCATGTGCAATAATCGTTCTGCATGGTAATTACTAATGACTAAATCTGCATTTTCAAAGTAAATTTCTGCATCTTCTAGGTCACCAACAAAGACATTTTTTGCACTTATTGTCTCCAAAACACTACTGTAAACCGTCGCAATAACCGCATCAATAGTACCTCCGACGCTACAAAGTAATTCGCACATGCCAACACACATATCAGGCTCACCAGTAATGACAAAATGCGATGAACCGATAAGAAAATGGCTGTCAAGCATCGCATCTTGAAGTCTTCCTCTCCATCTTTTTATGGATGATTTTGGCTCATTTTGTCGTATTTTCATCAAAGCACTTACAAAATTGTCGTTATTTTCTTGTCCCATAAGATGGTCAAAATGCAAGTGCAAAATATTTTGATTTTTCTCTAAAAGTGCTTTTGCTGCGATTTGCATAGATAACCCGATGCTCACAACAGTTGCACAAGTTCCGAGTTCTCTAATCTCTTTTATTCCTATCGCACCTGTTCCTAATTTGCCTTGATTTTGGCTCAAATAGCCATCCAAAGAGGTGGATAAATCGGGCAAAGCGTAAGTCTCAAACCCGAAACTCTCACAAAACTCTTTGATTTTTTCCACTTCGATGGGTTGCATGCTGGCATGTGGAAGTAAAAGAAGTTTGTTTGCTTCTATCGTAGTTGTCTTTTTTGTATGCTGTTTGATGAGTGCTTTTGCTGTGAGTGCCCAACCGCTCTCCATTCCGCCCTCATAATCAGGCGTATTTACATAGCAGTAAGGAATCTCAATATGCGTTGCCACATTGCGTACATCGTCGCCTTTTGTCTCTGTAAGTCCCGTTGTGCAAAGCCCGATGAGCTCTGGTTTGAGCGTCGTATTTTTCTTTGTAATGTTCTCAATCGCCATCAAAATAGAGTAATCTCCACCGTCTAAAATCGCCGTGATATCGCCTACAGAAGTGTTGTATAAAGGAATCGACTCGTTGTAATGACGGGTAAAAAAAACTTTTGCGTACGAAGCGCACCCTTGTGAGCCATGCATGAGTGGCATACAATTTCGTATGCCCATAAATGCTAGTGCCGCACCCATCGGTTGTGAGAGTTTTATGGGGTTGACTTGAAGCGGTTTATGCTCGTGTTTGCTGAGTGGAATCTCTAAATACGCATTTTTAGACTGCCGCGGCTTTTGCAAAGCCTCGCAGTGACTGTTTTGGTTCATTATTGTGCCTCCCACGGTGCTTTTTTGGAAACATTTGCAAAGACGGGGTTGGAAAAGGCGTACTTCAAATCTTCTGCAAGATTGAGCAGTCCGTTGTATCCGCCGTAGCTTACTTTTTTCTCTTGATTGACATCGATAAAAGAGATTTTTTTCTTTATCGCCGTGTAGAGACTTCGCCCGCCTGCGAGTAAAATATCTGCATTTTTTTCATCGATGATTTTGGACTGTTCCGAGGCGGGAGCCATCATCAAAATGCCTTCTTCTCCGAGATATTCTCTCGCTTTTTCTTTGTCCTCTGCTGTGGATTTACGAACAGAAGTTGCTACCACTTCAATGCCCAAATCTTGAAGCCCCGAAGCAATCGACCACGCCTTGTTTCCGCCTGTGTTGAGAACTGCTTTTTTCCCTGCAAATAACTTTTTATACGGTAAAAGTTTCTCTTCAAGCTTTGTTTCTTCCTCTGCGATAACCTCTTTTGCCCTTTGGATAAGTGTCTCATCGCCGAGTGCATTAACGATTTCCATGATGGCAAAACTTGTATCTCTTTTGCCATAAAAAGAGACAGACACCCAAGGAATATTGTAATTTTCTTGCATTTTACGACACAAAGTGATGAGTGATTTTGCACAAACGATGACATTGAGTTTTGCTCGGTGTGCAGTTCTTATGTCGCCTACACGCCCATCTCCGCTGAGTGAACTTAAAACTCGAATTCCGATTTTCTCAAACAGAGGAAGATACTCCCACATGTCACCGGTAACATTGTAATCGCCGATGAGATTGATGTCGTAAGGCGTTGTATATTCTGGCTCTTGTGTGCCGATGAGATGCTCTAAAACAGCCTCTCCAGCCAAACGAGAACCGAAATTTTTCCCACCCACAAATCCGGGAGCATGAACGGGAACAACAGGAATGGCATGTTTTTCACTTGCTTTCTTACAAGTCATGTCAATATCGTCGCCAACCATAGCCGTAACACAGGTAGAATAGACGAAAATTGCCTCAGGAGCGTAATGCTCTACAATGTAATCTATAGAGCTAGAGAGGCGTTTGTCTCCGCCAAAAATAACATCATTTGTCGTGATACCCGTGGTAAAACCCATCACGGTGTGGTTGCGTCCAGAGTAAGAGCTAAGTGTCTCACGCGTCTCCCAAGAAGCACCAAGGCAAGTCTGCGGACCATGCACCAAATGCACAGCATCGGCATAAGGAAAAAGCGAAATCTGCGCCCCATCAAAAGCACAACCACCCGCCGCCATTCCTGGTTTAGGCATATCACACCCTTCACCTTTTTTCTTATCTTTGTTATGAGAACAAGCACTCTCGTTCATAAGCTCTTTTATCTTTGCACGACTTACCATAAATACCCCTTTGGAGCTGTATAAAAAGTGCTACTGCAAGTTTTGTTCGAGAGAGGGGAAAAGTGGCTGTTTTATGGGGTTTTAGTTTTGTTTTTACTTCCACATGCCAAGATTGGATGGCTTTTACATTTTTTGATTTTTAATTGGCATGTGGATTTTTATGAAGCTGTGATTTTGTATGCATTCCACCTCGGGAGAGGATGAAACGAGAAAAACTTTTTCCTTTATTTTTATCTATTATTTTATAAGTTGCTTTTGCCTAAATTACAATCTGAACAAAGAGTTTGTAAATTTTCTAACACTGTTTCTCCATTTTTGCTCCATGGAATAATATGGTCAATATGTAATACTACATTTGGATTTTTAGATGGACTTGCCCCACATTGCTTACAAGTAAAATAATCCCTTTGCAAAACTCTATATCGCAATCTTAATGATGGATCTCGTCCTATTTTTAATTTATTATTAATATCATTCGCATTCGCATTTGGATTTGGCATCTTTAAATCTTCACCATTAGCATAATCAACAAAACTTTGCAAAGTATTTGTCCATGTCATAAATCTACGATTGTATGGACTTTGTGAAAATTCTGATATTTCAGAAGTTAAATCTCTACGCCTAGGTTGACGACCAAAATGTTGCCAAATTTTTAAAATATTTTCATATAAACGCTCATCAGAAATATTACTTTCATTTGAAAAAGAAAGGTTAGCAATTTTTAAAGCTTTATTCCATGTACCAAATTTACGACTTACAGTAGTATAATCATATTTTCCAAGTTTACTATAAGCCAATTGAGTAACACTCTCTTTTGCCAACTGTTTAGCGACAGACTTTAAATCTAAAATTATTTCTTCTTCAGATACTTGTGCATTTAATGGTCTAATAAATTCAAATTCTTTTATCACTAAATTCCTTTTATTCTGAACTATTTAGATGTAAAAAAATAAATTTTTCACTTAAAAGCTCATTATTTTTTGTATCTTCTATTATCAAATTTACTACATTCAAAAGCTCGTCCATGTCGCCATCACTCAAAACTTGTGAGAGATACTCCGCTCTCATCTCTTTGGAATCCTAGTAGCGTGTAGCATCAAAAGCGATTAAATTTTTACTCATTTATTTGAATATCTCCAATCTCTTTAATTAAATTGATATTTCACTATTGTATCTTAACGAATACATAAAATCAAAATTTAAAATATTTTCATTTAAGTTCTTGCAATACTAAAGATCCTGAATCAAGTTCAGGATGACGAAAGTTTCTATACTTCGTCATTCCGAACTTGATTCGGAATCTAGTTTCTTGAGTTTTGTAAGAAATCTATTGGATATTTCTCTCGTTTATAAAAAAATAAGAACTCTTAAATTTTGCTATAATAATAAAAAATTAGAAGGATATACAATGATGACTGTAGTGATTGATAATCCGAATGTTGAGAGATTTTTTCATAACTCTAGTGATGAGTTGAGGAATTATTTAGTCAGTTTAGTATCGAAAAATAGTTTTGAGTCGGCAAATAATACGCAAAAAAAGAGTGATATAAAGTCTCTTAGAGGTGTGTTTTCAGATTATGCAGATTCTTCAAAACAGGCTTTAGAAGAAAGTGCTTGGACATGCCAATATCATAGTATACAATAATTTTACATCTCACAAGCCTCAACAAAACCGCCTGTTTCTACACTAATGACATAATTGTCATCGACTTCTACAACATCAAAACCGTGTTTACCACAAAACAAAGTGTTCAAGCTCTCCGCCCATTCGTAGGCATGTTCCTCAGCTTGGGCTTTTGTTTCAAAACTGCATATTCTCTGTGTCTCATGTTTTTTCGCACACGCACACAACTTCTCTAAAACAACATGATGGTTCATGGGATTATCCTTTTAAAAATGGTACTGCATAGAGTGTGCTAGTCGAAATTTTACTTCTTGGCATGTGGATTTTGATTTTAGTATGCATTCTAGCTTAGGAGAGGATGGAACGAGGAAATCTAAATTTTAAAGGGTTGAATTCTATAGGATTTCCACATGCCAAGATTTCTAGTTTAGAAATTGCATATTCATTTAAAGAAAATATAAACTAGAGATAAGAGAGAAAGTATGAGCGATAATCTCCACCTTAACATCGAAAGTATGGATGCAACACACGATGCATTTTTAGCCTTACTTTCTCAAATAAAAACTTGTTCCAAGAGTGAATTTATGCCTCTTTTTGAAGAGATGATAGCCCATACAAAAGAGCATTTTGCTTACGAAGAAGAGATTATGAATCAGCATAATTTTTATGGTAAACAAGAGCATTTGGATGAACATGCAAACTTGCTCGGCGAGATGGAATACTTTTATAACAAAGCCAAAAAATTTCCTACATTTGGAAAATCCTACATCCACGAATACGCTTACGATAAATTTAAACGCCACATTATTAACATAGATTCGCAACTTGCGATGTTTCTAAAAGAGCATGGTTTTTAAATATTTCTTTCTAAATCCTTACACAAAAATATCTCCTCAACTAGCCGGCTTTGATTTAGATAAAATACGGTTTTTTTAAGGGGCAAGAATGAAATATATTATAGACATGATAGACGACATACGCGAGAATATACAAAATGCTAATGACTACACTCTTTTGGCTATGCTTTTAAAAGAAGAGGATCTTAAGAATTTTCAAAATGCTGGTGAGAAAATTATTACATCTTTCACTATTGACCATGATACAAAGCAGTTACGGTTAGGATTTTTAGATGAAAATGTTACGACAAAAGAGTTATTAGAGTGTGTAAACTCTTTGAAAATGGAAGCTATGATGTATGAAATCGTGGTAAAAGTTTCAGATGAACATCCGCTTATGCCCGTTATCGGGTTTGGTGAGAACCATGAACAAAAACAATATACTTTTTTTTTTATGATTTAATTATTATGAATGATAAAGCCATCCCATGAATCAGGGATGGCTTAAAGAGAATGAAGAAAAAAATTACTAATTAATTGGACATTACCACTAAAACGGACTTGTTCGTTTTAGTGCGTAACATCGGTAGTTAACGAACTAAGTCAAAGAAGTAGTCAGTTGAAGCGATGTTTTTTGTCTCTTCATCTAACTGATCTAGAACTTTATTTGTAATCCAAGTCAATAAGTTTAGGGCACCATCGTATCCGCTGATTGAATAACGGTGTAAGTGGTGACGGTCAAATATCGGGAAACCTATGTAGATTAACGGTATTTTCGTATCACGCATAAGCTCTTTTCCGTAACTGTTACCAATCATAAAATCAACTGGTTCTGTGAAGAGTAAACTTCGCATGTGCCATAAATCTTTTCCAGCCCATACATGACAGTTTGCCGCTGCAGGGGATGTGTCAAGCATAGCTCTCATCTCATCTTCCCAACCTTTTGGTGCATTGTGACAAAGAACATGTGTTGGATATGCACCCATTTCAAGTAAAAATGAAACCACGCCCACTAAAAAGTCAGGGTCTCCCCAGATTGCGAATTTTTTAGCGTGCATGTAAGGATAAGAATCCTGCATAGCATCCACTAAACGACCGCGTTCAACTTTGAGTTTCTGTGGAACTTCAACACCTGTTAGTTCTGAAAGCTTCATAACGAACTCATCCGTTCCTTTTAGACCTATTGGGTTAGAAACGCCACCCGCATGTTTCCACTTTTTAACCATTTTCATAGTTTTTACAGTTGCATATTTTTGAAGTGAAATAGTCGCTTTAGCATTGATACAATCTTTTGCATCTGCAATAGGCGTTCCACCAGCAAACATACTGTAATCACCCGCTGGCATGTCCCACTGATCAGAGTGGTCGCCTAACATTGTGTAACTTGCACCAAAAGCTTCAACGATAGCTTTGACCGAACGGATTGAACCTATGTAAGTTTCAAACCCTGGAATAATGTTAATTTTTCCATTTGTTTCTTCTTTTTTATTACCCTCAGTAAGCTGAGACATAATACCATGCATCATGTTATCATAACCAGTGATATGACTTCCAGTAAATGATGGTGTATGTGCATAAGTTATAGGAAAATCGGCTGGTAAAAATTCACCACCATCTTCTTCTTTTGCAGCAAGTGCAAACGCATACAAGTCATCACCGATAACTTCAGCCATACAAGTAGTAGAAACTGCAATCATCTCAGGTTTATAAAGTGCTGCACAGTTTTTAAGACCATCTTTCATATTTGCAAGACCGCCAAAAACTGCTGCATCTTCTGTCATAGAATCAGAAACACAAGGAGTCGGCTCTTTAAAGTGTTTTGTAAAGTATGAACGAAAATACGCAACACATCCATGAGACCCATGAACATAAGGCATAGTATTTTCAAAACCTAAAGCTACCATTACAGCACCAAGAGGTTGACATGCTTTTGCAGGATTAACTGTTATAGCCTCACGCGCTAAGTTTTTCTCTCTGTAATCCCAGCTTTTAGTCCACTCTGCAATCTCTTCAACTTTAGCAGGATTTATTGCACCCATGCCGCCTTCGAATTGTTTTTTGTTTTCTAAAACTTCTAAATATTCAGGACGCTGAAATAGTCTTTGACCATTTACTATATTTTCAAGCTCTTGCATTACGCTTCTCCTTCTTTATCCCATGGTGCTTTGCTATGTCCCCAAACTGGAGAGTTAATCGCTAAATCCATGTCTGATGCAAAAATCGCAAAACCATCATATCCATGATATGGTCCGCTATAATCCCAAGAGTGCATTTGTCTATATGGAAGACCCATTTTTTGAAATACATATTTCTCTTTAATTCCTGAAGCCACTAAATCTGGTTGAAGTGCTTTAACAAACGCTTCAAGCTCATATTCATTTACATCATCATAAATTACAGTTGAGCGAAAAATTTCATCTTTTGTTCTTTTGTAGTCATCATCATGCGCAAATTCATACCCAGTTCCGATAACTTCCATACCTAAATCTTCATAAGCACCAATAACATGTCGAGGGCGTAAACCACCAACAAACAACATTACTGTCTTGCCTTCTAGGAGTGGACGATATTTGTTAGTTATTGCATCAACTAGCGGTTGATATTTTGCGATAACTGCTTCACACTTCTCTTGAATACTTACATCAAAGAATGCTGCGATTTTTCGTAAAGATTTAATCGTTTGGCTAGGGCCAAAAAAGTTATACTCTATCCAAGGAATCCCATACTCTTTCTCCATATGACGAGAAATATAGTTCATAGAACGGTAGCAGTGAAGCAAGTTTAGTTTCACTTTTGTAGTCTGAACCATCTCTTTAATCGTCGCATCACCTGACCACTGAGCTACAACGCGTAAACCCATCTCTTCAAGTAAAATACGGCTCGACCAAGCATCTCCACCGATATTATAATCCCCAATAATTGCAACATCATAGTCAGTTACAGCGATTGGTTCACCAAGTGTCGCTGGAGAAGCATCGAAGATATAATCACGCACTGTATCGTTTGCAATGTGGTGACCAAGAGATTGAGAAACCCCACGGAAACCTTCACAGTTTACAGGAACGATTGTATGACCAGTTTTTTGAGCATACATTTTTGACGCTGCGTTGATATCATCCCCAATAAGACCGATTGGACACTCAGATTGAACCGTAATACCATTGTTAAGTGGGAAAAGTACATCGATTTCTTCCAAACATTTTGTCAGTTTTTTATCACCGCCAAAAACGATATCTTTTTCTTGGAAATCTGAAGAGAAGTTCATTGTTACAAACGAATCTACTCCCGTTGTACCGATATAGTAGTTACGACGACCTGCACGGCTGTATTGACCACAACCGATTGGACCGTGAGAAATATGAACCATATCTTTTACAGGTCCCCAAACAACGCCTTTACTACCAGCATAAGCACAACCGCGTTGGCTCATAACACCAGCAACAGTTTTTTTGTTTGAACGAACATTTCCACATGTTTTTTGACTCTCATCATCTGGAGAACCAACACCTAGGTGTTTTGCACGGTTTTTTGCAGCTTTTTCAGGATATGCTTTTAAAACTTCCTCAACCGCCGCTTTTTGTCTTGCTTCTAATGAACTCATTTTAGTCTCCTTATTTTTTCAACGCGCTCTTAATTTAAAACTACTTCTACTTAAGCAGCTGTAATTTTAAAGTGAGCCATTGAGTCAAATTTTTTACAAAGAGCCATAGTTTCTTCATCAGAATCTAATCTTTTTGAGAGCTCAGAAATTTGGTAACGATTTGTGTAAATCATATAATCTGTTTCTGCTGTTTGTATATAGTGTGCAAGAGCTTTGAACATAAATGTATCTTTCTTAGAGTAAGAAAGTTCTTCTTTTTGCCCATGATATTCTGTAAGCATTTTAATTTCATTTATACCGCTTACATCAACTTTTGCTTCATCTAATTTTGCAACTACTGCTTCATCTGGAACTGTGTTACCCATACTTGCTGGGAAGTGGAAACCTAAAATAAACATGTTTTTCTCCTACTTTATCTATTATTTTCTTTTCATTATGAGAATGTTAATTCCCCCTAGTTAAAGGGAGAAAACCAATGACTTCAAATTTACGAAAATGCCGAAAGCATTTTTGTGCTTTAGTGCCATAGCGGCTAGCGTAGCTAAATGGGCTTTGCTCATTTAGCGTTTAAATTAAGCAGCAACCTCTGATTTACCGATATTATCAATATCCGCTTCTTCTTCAAGACCGTATTTCATAATAAGTGCTTCAAGGTCATCCATCTCTAACGGAGTTGGAATAACTTTAAAATCATTCGCAATTATCTTACGAGCAAGTTCTTTGTACTCTAACGCTTGGTCAGCTTTAGGGCTATACTCAACAACTGTCATACGACGAATTTCAGCTCTTTGAACGATGTTGTTACGAGGTACGAAGTGAATCATATGTGTACCCAAATCACGAGCTAAAGCCCATGCAAGGTCGTATTCAAAGTCAGTCATACGAGCGTTACAGATAAGACCAGCAAGACGAACTCCACCAGTGTTAGCGTATTTTAAAATACCTTTAGAGATATTATTTGCAGCATACATTGCCATCATTTCACCAGACATTACGATGTAAATTTCCTGTGCTTTACCTTCACGAATAGGCATAGCAAATCCACCACAAACAACATCGCCTAGAACATCATAAGAAACGAAATCAAGACCTTCAGCTTCATAAGCACCTTCTTCTTCAAGAAAGTTAATCGCTGTAATAACACCACGACCAGCACAACCAACTCCTGGTTCTGGTCCACCAGACTCAGTACACTGAATCCAACCATGTGGATTTTCAGGAGCAAATATTCCAGCACCTGGTTTGAGTGCATCTGAAAGCTCTAAATCCTCAACAGTTCCCATTTCAGCAGCAAGCTGTAAAATAGTGTTTTGTGCTTTTTCATGTAAAATAAGACGAGTAGAGTCCGCCTTAGGATCACATCCAACAATCATAATATTTTTATCAAAGTAAAAAGCCATTGAAGCTAATGTATTTTGAGATGTAGTAGATTTACCAATCCCACCTTTGCCATAAAATGCAATTTGACGAAGTGCAGCCATTTTTTTCTCCTTAATTTAACATATCGCAGAGACCCACTGAGGCAGGTCTTTTGCGTTACGCATTTGTCTTACGAACTAGTATATGCAACCTCTATTCTAGGTTTTTGACACACACAAAAGTTACAAAAGAGACTTTATGACAACAATAGAACAAAATGGGTACAAATTTGTAAGAATAGATTATGCAGAATGTAGATTTTTTTTGTGATATGGCTATACTTATGCATAGTCGGATAAGAAAGTAGCCTAAGAGTATTTTCGCTGTTGTTGAGAATATAAAATTAATAAGAGTAGTCAAGTGAACTTTGCATGATTTCCACATGCCATACTCTTAGAGTGAATCTATAAAATTATTTGAGCCGTTTGAGTATGAAGTTCAACACTTGAGAGCGGTTCATCTATGTGATATCCTTGAATAAAATCAACTCCCAACTCTTTTACTTTATCCATAACTTCTTGAGAGTGAACATACTCAGCTATGGTTTTGAGTCCAAGTTTTTTTGCAGATTTAATAATATATTCTACAACTATCGCAATTTGTGCATCTTTGTCTATATTCATAATCAAAGAGCTGTCGATTTTTAAAAAATCTACATTGAGTTTTATGATGTAGTTATAATTAGAATATCCACTTCCAAAGTCATCTATGGCTAATTTAGCACCAAGCTCTTTTACCTCTTTAACAAAATCATTAATAAGGTCAAGTTCTGTAATTTCTTCTGTTTCTAAAATTTCAAAAACAACTCTGTGTGGTTCTGGAAAATTTTTCAGTAAATTAATGATGTAATTTTTTGTAGGGTTATCTACTATGTCATCCATAGAGATGTTTACAGAAAATTCATACGGTCTATTTTTAAAATACTCAAATGCCTGTTTCATAACGGTGCGCGTTAAGCGTAAATAGAGTCTTGAGAGCTTTGCAACTTCCATAAAATGGATTGGAGAGTATATTGTTCCATCCACATCTTTAAGTCTCACTAATGTTTCAAACTTATTTGCTTTTTGTAGATTAACATCTAAAATAGGTTGAAAATAGATAACTATTCCATCGTTATTGAGTGCATTTTTTAGCTTTTGTGTCCAGTAAATATTTTGTTCTATTTTGCTGTCTTCTTGCATTGAAGCGTCATACACTTCAAAAGGTTTGGAACTTTTTTTTGCTCTGTTTAAAGAGGAAATAGCATTTTCAATTGTTCTGTTTTTAGATTCAGATATCCCACATGAGAGACCTAAATATATTTCACTCTCTTTGTATATAAAAGGATGAGATTGTAATTCTTCTATAATTTCTAATAGGTCATATAAGTCAATCATTTCATTTTTTAGCCAACCAAATTGGTCTCCACTGAGTCTATAAAATCGTTCAGACTCACTGCCATGGGAGTTTAATAATTTTGAAAACTCAATCAAAATAGAATCACCAGCTGCATATCCGTAAAAATTATTAATATTTCTAAATTGATTAATATTGAAAATGACAAGTGTTGGAGTGTTGCTTTTTTCAATATCTCTTTTTAAAGCCAAAATGTTAGGAAGAGAAGTAAGTTGGTCTATGAAAAATTGATGAATTAACTTTTCATAATAATATTTTATTTTATCAAGAAGATTGTTAAACTCTAAACCTAATTCATTTATCTCTCTAATTGGAGCATTTACCAAAATCCTTTTATCCATATTTTCTTGTTTTATAATTTCTTTCATTTGGAATGTAAAGTTTACTAATGGCGATACAATTTTTTTGTTAAGTATAAAATAAAATATAATAAATACAAGAATAAGGAAAAAGATTAAAAATAAAATAAAATATCCAATCATTTTATAGAGAGGAATACTTATCTCACTTGCTGGAAAATAAATGTCTAAAACACCATTTACATCACCAGCTTTTGTGTTGTAATGACAAGTTATACACTCCTCTTTTACTCTCATCGGGTAGTAAAAACGAATGGAATCATTTGCACCAACAACTAATGTTTCTTTACCGTTCATTGCCTCTTGAATTTTTGGATTTGATTTGAGTGCTTGTGTAGATAGAGGGTCTTCACCAAAAAGCTCTGTTACTTTATCGGATCTGTATGCGTTGATTTCTAAACCATCTTTAACATTGTTGAGGCGTTTCATGATTTTGACTAAGTCTTCTTTGCCCCAACCCTCTTGCATTTTTGTTTTCATGACTTCAAAGATGAGTTCACTTGTATGTTCTGCATCTTGTTTCGTAAGAGTGTTTAGCGCTATATCTTTTAAATAGATACTAAAAATAACACCCGTTACAATGCTACCTAATAACAAAGAGAGTGTAATTCTTACAACTAATTGACGATTTGAAATCTGATTTTTCATACTTCTTCTACAAAAATAGCATCAAGTAAACCATCTACAAACTCATATTTGTCAAATGGAGTGAGATTTTCTGGTTGTTCGCCTGTTCCTACAAAAAGTATAGGAAGTTCAAGAGCGTAAGCGATGCTGAAAATACTACCACCTTTTGCAGTACCGTCAAGTTTTGTGATGATGATGCCATCTATGCCTATCATCTCATTAAAAGCTTTTGCTTGGGCTATCGCGGAATTTCCTTGTGTTCCATCTAGGATGAGAAGCGTTCTGTGTGGTGCTCCATCGTGTGCTTTTTCACAAATGCGTTTTATCTTTTTAAGTTCATTTGCTAGATTTGTTTGTGTATGAAGTCGTCCTGCTGTGTCAATGATAACATTGTCAAAACCTTTAGATTTTGCAGAATCGATGGTGTCATACGCAACCGCAGAACTATCATGACCTTGTTTTGAAGATACGATAGGAATATCTAACTTGTTTGCCCAAAGAGTAAGCTGTTCTATGGCTGCTGCACGAAATGTATCTCCAGCACCAAGCATTACTTTTTTACCTTCATTTTTGTACTTTGCGGCTAACTTTGAGATAGTTGTAGTTTTTCCAGCTCCATTTACCCCAACGATAAGTTCTACAAAAGGAGCAGTAAACTCTGGTTCTTTGTATGATGTATGTGCGAGTGTTGCTAAAAGTTTTGAGCGTAGTATTTCACGAGTAATTTTGTTTTGATAGATTTCATTTATGATTATTTCTACTAAAGCGTATTCAACATCCGCTTCGAGTAAAATATCTTCTAGTTCTTCTTTAGTAAAAGATATTTTCTTTTTAGGTGCAACTGTTTTTATGGCATCAACAGTTCTTGCAAGAGATTTTTTAATAAATCCAAACATAAAGAAGTGCCTACTTTCCTAAAGCTTTTTTGATATCACTCTCAATAAACTCTTCTTGGACAGCACCTAAATAATGTTTTACCAATTGACCATCTTTATACATCGCCATCAAAGGAATAGGAAATTTTTCTCCTACTTTCAACGAAGCAGCTATGGCATTAACTAAACGACGATTTTGATCAGAATTTACTAAAGTGTAATTAGCTTTATATGCAGTGCTAAACTCTTGAAGTTTTTCATTTGAGATATTTTCTTCTATCGTTACACCTATAATTATAAGGTCATCTTTAAATTTCTTTTGAAGTGAACTTAGATGTGAAGCTGAGCCTTGACAAGGTGGACACCATGTAGCAAAGATATCAAATATAACAATTTTGTCTTTTGCGCTATCTAAAACAAAACCATTCGGTGTTTCTTTTACAGTGAGTTGCTCATTTTTTAGAGTTTTAAGTACATATTCTGGTGTACTAATCATAGAATTTACAGCTTCAGTTGTCTGTTTAGTGGTATTAGACTCTTTCTTCTTATTGTTATCACTACATCCACTAAATAGAATGGCAAATGTAAAGATTGCGGTTAAAATTGATGTTTTTATCATTTGAAGATACCTCTTTTTTTATTTTTCTAGTAAAATTAGGTTCAAATTATAGCCATAAAGATTTTATATGCCTCTTACAAAACAAATATTTAGACAAATATGTCTAAAAAAGATAAAAAACTCTACAACTCATAATAAATTATATAAAAATCATCTTTTAAATACAAAGCTCCTAAAAGAGCTGAAGTTTACTAAAAAGAAAAATATACTCTTTTATTATCCTCTGCCTTTTGAAGCGAATGTGATTCAAACTCTTAAACATATGCGAAAAAAGTGTACTGTTTTTGTGCCATTTATGGAAGCCCAAAGTTTTAAGATGGTACCATTTAGGTTACCGCTGAAACGAAATAGTTTTGGTATCTTTGAGGCGGGAAACACGATAAGAAATATAAAAAAAATTGATATAGCTATAGTACCTGCAGTTGGTGTTGATGGTAATTTACAAAGAGTTGGTTTTGGAAAAGGGATGTATGATCGTTTCTTTGCAAAGTTAAAAAAGAGACCTTATATTATTTTTATACAACCTGAAATTTGTTACACGAAAAAATTTATTTGTGATACACATGATATTGCATGCGATTTATTATTGACACCAAAAGCAAGAATGTTGCCTATGGCTAGGGTCAAAAAGAGGAAAAAATAGATGTTAAACGAAATACTACTAGGTGGCTTCACAGCTACAGTGAGTGGGTTTATTGGATTTATCATCTCTAAAAAAATTACGAGTGCTAATTTTGATATTTATGTGGACAAAGCAAAAGCAAAAGCTGGTGCAATTGAAAATGAAGCTGAATTACTTTTACAAAAGTCTCATTTAAAATCTCAAGAGATGGAGCTTGAAGCTATTAAGTATTATGAAAATGCTAAAGATAGAGCCAAAGCAGATCTCTCTCAAAGAGAAGATGATGTCCTACGAAAAGAGCAAATCTTTAAGAGATATAAACAAAATGAAGAGAATAGAATTCATGAAGAGAATAGCACTCTTAAAGTAAAAAGAATTGATTTAGAGAGAAATGAAAAATCGTTAAATTCGCTTAAGCAAAGATATGAAAGCAAGATAGATGAAGCAGTTCATACTATCGAGCATAGTGCAGGAATGACGCAAAATGAGGCTAAAGCGGTTTTACTGGAAAAAGTAGAAGAAAAATCGCGTGCTGATATAGCGCATATAGTAAGAAAATGTGAAAATGAAGCAAGAGTAGAGGCAAAAAAAAGAGCAAACTATATTTTGGCTCAGGCAACAAGCCGTTATGCGGGAGAGTTTGCTTCTGAGAGACTTACGAACATTGTACATTTAGACAATGATGAGTTAAAAGGTCGTATTATTGGCAAAGAGGGTAGAAATATAAAAACTCTTGAAGCTATAATGGGCGTGGATATTATCATCGATGATACTCCAAATGCCATTTTAGTGAGTAGTTTTAATCTTTATCGTCGTGCTATAGCTACGAAAACTTTGCAACTTCTCATAGAAGATGGAAGAATTCAACCAGCGAGGATTGAAGAAATTTTTGAGAAAGTTTCTGATGAGTTTGAAGCTTCTATATTGAGTGAAGGTGAAGAACTTATAGCCGATTTAAATATTGGCGTAATGCATCCAGAACTTGTCAAACTCATAGGGCGTTTGCGTTACCGTGCGAGTTATGGGCAAAATGCTTTAGCGCACACGCTTGAAGTGGCACATTTAGCTGGTATCATGGCGGCTGAAATGGGTGGAGACCCGATTTTGGCAAAAAGAGCAGGGCTACTGCACGATATTGGAAAAGCTCTGACGCATGACCAAGATGGAAATCATGTAGATTTAGGTGCTGAGATTTGTAACCGTTATAATGAGCATAGCGTTGTCATAAATGCTATCTATGCACATCATGGACAAGAAGAGATACATTCTGTAGAGTGTGGAGCTGTTTGTGCAGCGGACGCTCTCTCAGCGGCAAGACCAGGGGCGAGACGCGAAGTTTTAGAGAGCTTTTTAAAGCGCGTAACTGAGATAGAAGAGATAGCTTCTCGTGCGATTGGCGTAAAACAAGCATATGCTATTAATGCTGGAAGAGAAGTGAGAGTCATCGTTAATGCTACTTTAATAAATGATGATGAAGCTATTTTAATGGCGAAAGAAATAGCTAAAGAGATAGAAGAAAAAGTTCAATATCCTGGGGAAATAAAAGTGAATGTCATCCGCGAAAGCAGAACGGTGGTGTTTGCTAAATAGTTAAAACCTTGGCATGTGGAAATTTCCACATGCCAGCTAGTGTGGTGTGTTTGCCTTGATTTTTATAATAACCTATCTACAATGTCTTTTGTATAAGGCAGATTCCAATCAGCTTTATCAAATAATTTTGGTTTTTTTCCAACAAGTAATCTCAATTGATTAGCAATAAAAAATGACATTATGGGTGGAACAGCATTTCCTATTTGAGCAAAACAAGCTCCATTACTGCCTTTAAATATAAAGTCATCAGGAAAAGATTGTATTCTTGCACATTCTCGAACAGATAGCCTGCGATGTGCGTTTGGATGTGGATGGATAACTGCCGAATTTAACTCCGCCGTTGACAGTTATTATGAAATTTAGAAAAATGGGCAAACATAATTAAAGCAAAAAAGAGTGCTGATATACCGCCTAAAATAAGAATAAGCCATGTTTCACTCGGATCTACTTCTAGCAAAATAAGTTTTCGGATGATAACTACGAACCCAATTTCGAGCAAGGTAAGTGCATATAAATACCCATTTCGGATAAAAAGTGTTCGGACGATTGCCAGTACAATCAGTGTAAACAGTGCATCGGTTAAAATATTTTTCATACTCGAAAAATCGAGAGCTCCGTATTGCAAAGTAAGGTCGATGAGTTTGGTTGAGAGACCGATGAGACAGGAAAAAAGATAGACAATCATTATTGCAATAAAAAAGAGGCGGAGAATTTGAATACCCCCTTGCATAATCTCTTCGATTTTAGATTCCCAAGTAGTGGTCACTTTTGATGTAGGTTTGGTTGCGTCATTCATTGTATACTCTTTGTATAGAAATTTTTACCATTATAGTAATATTTACTTCAAAAATAGAAAATTTCTAACCTAATATTATTGTTACAAAAATCATTCATTCTATTTCAAATAAACAAGTCAATGTACTATTTCAAGTCCACATAGTTGTAGTGATGCTATAATCTCAAAAAATAAAATTAGGAACAATAATGTACGGAATATTTGAAGACGAAGATGATATATTTATGGGTTCACCAAAGAGTAAGTTTATGGATGTTGTGTTTAATGCTAACAACGACATAGTAAGACAAGAGCTAGAAATTTTTATAGATAAAGTTGCGGCGATGGAGTTGATGTTGGCTGGGCATGTGGGAGATGATATTGATAAAGAAGTAAGGAAATTTACAATTTCAAATCAGAGTGATGTGGATACAAAAGCTAAAAGTTTATATGTTGAACTTATGGGTGCTGTTCTTTCTCAAAGTGAATAGTTGATATTTTGAAGTTATTTTTACAAGTTATTTTGATTTTAGCAGTCAGTTTGAGTGCTACTTTTGCAGATGAATTTAGAGATGTACAAAAAATTTCTCTAAAAAAGGATGAGCAAAAGAAAATTCTTGTAAAATATGGCTCGATTGAAAAAATTTTTAAATTTAGATGGACACTTTATCACAACGGTGGGCTAGTTCTCTTTCGTTCTTATGATAAAATTGTTGCACAAAATGTACTGTATTTGACAAATAAAAATAGAAGCTTTAGAGTTGAGCTAAAACCAAGAGAGAGTACTTATGACTCTTCGTACTTGTTGGTACAATTTAAAGAGTTTGATTATGTAACCCATACAGCTCTTTTTGAGATATATTTGGCTGACAAAAGTGAAGAAATTAAATTAAAATATTTAGAAAAATAGTGGAAGAGGGATGAATGCAAAGAGTTGAGCATGAAATAGAGAGATTGATAAAAGAGATTGACTACGATGAAGTTACTCGTCTTTTTGGTACGCTCAGCGGTGGTAAAAGACTCCGTGCAAAACTGATTTTAAAAATAGCAACAAACCATGAACAAGCACCTCTTCTTGGAGCGATTGTCGAACTTATTCACGCTGCGAGTTTACTTCATGATGATGTTATTGACGAATCAACTCTTAGACGCGGAGTAGCCTCAGTCAATGCGACAGATGGAAGTAAAACAGCTGTTATGCTTGGAGATATTCTTTACTCAAAAGCTTTTAGTTCTCTTGTAGAGTTTGATAAAGAGATTGCAAAAGTTGTTGCTTCTTCAGTTACGACACTTAGTAAAGGCGAAATGCAAGATGTAAAAATGGCACAAGAGTTTAACAGTGATGAAGCTAAGTATCTTGATATGCTTTATCTCAAAACTGCAACGCTTATTGAGTCTGCTGCGGTTGGTGCAGCTTTACTTTGTGGTAAAGATGCAGAAAAACATGGAGTTTATGGACGAAACCTTGGATTATCATTCCAGATAATTGATGATATTTTAGACATAACTTCAGATGAAAAAACTCTTGGAAAACCTGCTATGAATGATTTTGTAGAAGGAAAATGCACACTCCCTTACATTTATCTTTATGAGGCTCTAAATTCTGAAGATAAGCAAAGATTGGAAAATGCACATGCCAAGCCACTTAGTCAAAGTGATGGCATGTGGATAAAACAAAAAATGGGTGAATTTGCATGTATAGAAAAATCATTTACTCTTGCGAAAGAGCTTTCAAATGAGGCGATGCAAGTGATGAAAGATGATGAAGAGTTAGTACAAATTTTACAAACTATGATACAAAGAAGTTATTAATGCATTACTTAAATATAAGTTTTTCACACAAAAATTCTACACTTGAGATACGAGAGAAATTATCGTATCCAGATGATGCACATCTAAAAGGGTGCCTAACTAAACTCAATAGTAGTGAAGATATAAACGAATCGATTCTTATTTCCACATGCAACAGAATGGAAGTTTTTTGCAGTTGTAGTGACATAGCAAAGGCAACGCAGCATATTTTTGAAATGCTTAGCCAAAGAGCTGGAATCAGTATAGATGAACTTGAAGGAAGAGCTGATATTTATGATGATAGCAGTGCAATTCACCATCTCTTCAGCGTTGCCGCTTCCCTTGATTCGATGGTTATTGGTGAAACTCAAATCGCGGGTCAGTTAAAAGATGCGTTTCGCTTTTCATATGATAGTGGATTTAGCGGTCAAAAACTCGCCCGTGCAATGCATAATGCTTTTAAATGTGCTGCAAAAGTAAGAAATGCAACAGATATCTCTTCCAAACCAGTTTCCATAGCAAGTGTTGCTGTTTCAAATCTCAAATCACTTGTGCATGATTTAAGTGGTAAAAAAGCTTTAGTAATCGGTGTTGGGGATATGTCGGAAATAACTGCAAAACACCTGATATCAAACGGCGCTGATGTTTATATAATGAACAGAACCAAGGAAAAAGCTTTTGCTCTTGCAGAGAGTTGTGGTGCAAAAGTATTGGATTTTGAACAACTTCCACATGCCATAAATGAGTTTGAAATTCTTTTTACAGCCACTTCCTCCCCTAAGCCTATCATTACAGATGAGATTATAAAACCTTGTGATTTTGAGCGATATTGGTTTGATATGGCACTTCCCAGAGATATTCAATGTTTGCATGGTGAGAAAATAAATCTTTATGCGATTGATGATTTAAAAACGATAGTAAGTGAAAATATTGGTATTCGTGAAGAGAGTGCAAGAGCAGCACATGGGATTATTGGTCGTGCTGTTGTTGAGTTTTTTGAGTGGCTTAACACGCTTGATGTCGAACCGATGATAAAAGAAATCTATCAAAAAGCTTCACTTGCAGCAGAAGCTGAGAGTAAAAGAGTGATAAAAAATGGGTATATTCCAAAAGAGTATGAGGTTCAGGTTCATAAAATGTGTGAGCAAGTGTTAAAAAGATTTTTACATGATATGACTTATAAAATGCGAAGTGTCTCCTCGGAGTCAAAATCAGACATGATAACTGGAGCTTTGCAGTTTTTAGTTCAAAAAGATAATAATAAAAGTGTTTTAGATGAATACAAGTGTGAACATATGTTAAAAGGACAAAAGTGAGAAGAAGTAGAGCATTTATACCAACAACAAAAGAAGCACCTTCAGATGCTTCATTAGCAAGTCATATTTATCTTTCCCGTGCGGGTTTTATCTCTCAAGTGGCGAGTGGACTTTACAGCTATATGCCATTAGCAAAAAGAGTTATTAAAAAAATTGAAAATATTATCAATGAAGAGATGGCAAAAGCTGGTGCGGAGGAAGTGGAGCTGAGCTTTGTAACTCCAGCCGCACTTTGGCAAGAGAGTGGACGCATCGAGAAGTTCGGAAAAGAGCTTTTAAGATTTCGTGATAGAAAAGAGAACCTTTTTGTTTTAGGGCCAACACATGAAGAGATGATGGTGGATATGGTTCGTAACCGCATTACAAGTTACAAACAACTTCCAATCAACCTTTATCAGATAAAAACAAAGTTTCGTGATGAGGCAAGACCTAGATTCGGGCTTATGCGTGGTCGTGAATTTATCATGAAAGATGGCTATAGTTTTCATGCATCCATCGCTGATATGGATAGAGAATTTGATGCTATGGAAACAGCATATAAAAAGATTTTAACTAGACTTGGACTTGATTTTAGAATTGTTGAAGCAGATAGCGGTGCAATCGGCGGAAGTGGTTCAAAAGAGCTTATGGTTTTGGCCGGAAGTGGCGAAGATACTATCGCTGTTTGTAGTAAATGCGAATATGGTGCAAATGTTGAAGCGGCAAAACGCTCTGGCAGAGTAAGCATTCCAGAAGCTCCAGTAGCTGAGTTTAATAAGTTTAAAACACCAGATATAAAAACCATAGAAGATTTAGAAAACTTTTTTAAAGTTGATGGTTATTACACGATGAAGTGCGTTGCAAAAAGAGCTGTTTATGAAGAGGATAGCGAAATAGTACTTTTCTTTATAAGAGGATGCGACACGCTTCAAGAAGTTAAAGCGCAAAATGCTACAGGTGCTTTAGATATTGTAGATGTGAGTGAAGAAGAACTCTGTGAATTAGGTCTCATTGCTGGATTTATCGGGCCATTAGAGCAAGACAAAGCGAAACATGTTATAGATATTGATTTAAAAGATGCAAAAAACATGATTTGTGGAGCAAACGAAGAGGATTATCACTTTGTAAATGTAGATATGTCGGTTTTAGGTCAAGCCTATTTTGCAGATATTGCAGCCGTAAATGAAGGAGATAGTTGTCCCTATTGCAGTGGAAAACTCTCTTTTACGAAAGGCATTGAAGTTGGGCATATTTTCAAACTTGGAACAACTTACTCGAGCACACTCAAAGCAGAATTTTTAGATGAAAATGGAAAAGCGCAACCTTTTGTAATGGGAACTTATGGAATGGGTGTGAGCCGTCTTGTTGCTGCAGTTATAGAACAGCACCATGATGAAGATGGTTGTATCTGGACAAAAGAAACAGCGCCTTATATGGTCAATATTATGATTTCAAATATCAAAGAAACAGCTCAGGTTTCATTAGGCGAAGAACTTTATGAAAAACTTCAAGCACGGCATGTGGAAGTTATGATTGATGATAGAAAAGAGAGATTTGGTTTTAAAATGAAAGACGCTGAACTTATTGGTTTTCCTTACACTATTGTTATTGGCAAAGAGCTAGAAAATGGCTTAGTGCAGATATTTGATAGAAAAACAAAAGAGAGTGTTTCTGTAAATAAAGATGAAGTATTTGATGAAATTATGAGGCTTTTGTAAAATGCTCTATTTTTTAATCTATCTTTTTTTAGAAGTATTGGTATCGGTTAGCATTTCATCAGCTATCGGTAGCGTTATGACTTTTCTTGAGATAGTTGGAAGTGCTGTTATTGGGATAATGATACTTCTTAATTTTAGAAAAACATTAGTTGAAAATATTACAGCAGTTGCTTATGACTGCATTGATTTAGAGCAGTTTCAAAGCTTAAATCTGTTTACAGTTTTTGGTGCTATCTTACTCATACTTCCAGGTTTTTTAACAGATATTATCGGCGCATTAATGCAGTTTAGTGTCATTACCGCTATGCTTGTTAACCGTTATAATGTAAAATCAGGAAATTGCAAAACAAATTTTGGACAAACTCATATAAAAAAGGATTCAAATGTTATTGATGTTGAAATTATTAGCGACAACGCTTCTTTTAAGTAGCACCCTCTTTGCAAGTTCACAAAATAAAAGTGTCGAGAAGTTTTTAGAAGAATCATTTAAAAGCAATCCAAATATCATATCATTAAAAGTAAATGTGGTAGATAAAGTGGCTATTGAAGAACTAAAAGGCTGGGATGCTGTTATTGTCAAGATAGACGCAACCGTTAAAGCGCAACCAGAAAATAAAGTTGTTAAACAAAAAATGATTTGGTTTACAAATGGAACTATCATTACTAAAGAGCTAACAGATATCAATACTGGAAGTGATTTAAAAGATTTAGTTGCTCCATCGTTTAAAGATGAGTACTATAAAAAAGAGAATCTCATCTATGGGAATGCAGATGCAAAACATAAAGTAGTTATCTTTTCTGACCCATTATGCCCATTTTGTAGAGATTTCGTTCCTAAAGCTATAGAGGAGATGAAAAAAGAACCTAGTAAGTTTGCAATTTATTATTTTCATTTTCCACTTGTTTCACTTCATCCCGCAGCGTTAGAACTCTCACTTGCAGCAATTGCTGCTGAATTAAAGGGAAATAAAGATGTGGTGCTGAATCTTTATAAGGTGGAAATAGACCCAAAAGAGAGAGATATAAATAAAATACTAGCAGCATTTAACAAAGAGATGAAAACAGATATAAAAGAATCAGATTTAAAATCAACTGCAGTAATGAACCAGTTTACGCATGATGCGGAGATGGCTGAAGAGATGATGGTTCAAGGAACTCCAACGCTGTTTTTTGATGGTAAAATGGATAAAACAAAAAAGAAATATCAAAAGGCTAACTAAAAGATGAAAAAATTAATAATAGCAACTAGAGGCTCACAACTTGCACTTTGGCAATCAAACCATATAAAAGCAGTTTTACAAGTGCAAAATCCAGGATTAGAAGTAGAATTAAATGTTATCGTGACAACAGGAGATAAAATTATAGATAGACCACTCGCTGCTATCGGTGGAAAAGGGCTTTTTTTAAAAGAGTTAGAAGAGGCTATGCTTCGAGGTGAAGCGCAAATCGCTGTGCACTCACTCAAAGATGTCCCAACTGTAATGCCTGAGGGGTTACTCTTAGCAGCAATTACACACAGACAAGATGTGAGAGATGCTCTTTTATCTGAAAAATATACTGACATAAATTCTCTTCCAAAAGGTGCAACAGTCGGTACATCTTCGCTTCGTCGCCGTATGCAGATTGAAAAGATACGACCAGATTTGAAGATTAAAGATTTAAGAGGAAATGTAGATACAAGAATCAGAAAACTCAAAGAGGGTGAATTTGATGCTATTATACTTGCAGCTGCAGGAATTAATAGACTTGGACTTCAAAAAAGTGTTCAGTACTTTTATCCAATTTCACTTGATGAAATGATTCCATCTATGGGACAAGGTGCTCTAGGAATAGAAGCCGTGAATGACCCAAAAGTTTTAGCAATTGTGGCAAGATTAGAAGATGAGTCTAGTAGAGTTGAAACTACAATCGAAAGAGATTTTGTGGATATGCTCAATGGTGGTTGTCATGTTCCTATTGGTGTAAATGCTGCAGTTTTAGACAATGGAGATGTAGTTGTTAATGCAGTTTTAGGACTTCCAAATGGTACTAAAATTTTGAGTGATACAAAGATTGTTTCAAAAGAGAGTTATAAAACTATAGGAAGAGAAATAGCGCAAGAGTTTATAAATAGAGGTGCAAAAGAGTTACTTCTTGAAGCTGAAGCGATGATGGTGAATCACTAGAATGCAAAAAACTATAAAGCTGTTAAAAAAAGAGAATGAACTTAGAGTTATAGAAGATGAATTAGATATTTATCTTGAAATACCGCATTTGGCGTATGCTGAAGTTAAAAAACAAGATGGTGGCAAAGCTCTTTTGTTTACAAATGTTATAGATAAAAAAAGTGGCACAAAGTTTGAAGAGCCAGTTCTGATGAATGTTTTTGGTTCATACAAAAGATGTGAGCTTCTTTTTGGAAGAAGTATCGAATCAGTTGCAGATGAGATAACAAAACTTTTACACATGAAACCACCTGTTGGTTTTAGAGATAAACTCTCCATGGCAAGTGAACTTTTTTCTTTAAAAAATATATTTCCAAAACGCCTTAAAGGTGAGGGTGCTTGTCAAAAAATCAAATATCTTGAAGATGAGATAGACCTTCACAAAATTCCAGTTCTAACAACATGGGAGCAAGATGGCGGTCCATTTATCACAATGGGACAGGTTTATACGCAAAGTCTTGATGGTGCGTTGGTAAATCTTGGGATGTACAGACTTCAAGTATATGATAAAAATCACTTAGGGATGCACTGGCAGATTCATAAAGATTCCTCTCATTTGTATGACCAGTACCAAAAAGCAGGTAAAAAAATGCCTGTTTGTGTAGCAATCGGCGGTGACCCACTCTATACTTGGTGTGCAACAGCACCACTTCCTTTTGGAGTGAATGAACTTTTAATGTACGGGCTTATAAAAAAAGAGTCAGCGAAACTTGTGAAGTCTCTTACAACACCACTCTATATTCCAGAAGATGTGGATTATGTCATCGAGGGTTGGGTGGATCCAAATGAGTTTAAAACTGAGGGTCCATTTGGTGATCATACAGGATATTACACCCTTAAAGAGTCCTATCCGTTTATGAAAGTGAGTGCGATTACAACGAAACAAGAGAGAGTGTTTTTAGCAACGGTTGTTGGTAAACCACCACTTGAAGATAAATATATGGGTTGGGCAACTGGGCGAATATTTTTGCCACTCTTAAAAACAACTGCACCAGATTTGATTGATTACCACATGCCAGAAAATGGAGGTTTTCATAATCTCATCCTTGCAAAAATGCAACCGCATTACAAAGGACATGCAAAGCAGTTTATGCATGTATTTTGGGGTGCAGGACAGATGAGTTTTGTAAAACATGCAATCTTTTTAGATGAAAATGCTCCACGACTTGACAACTATAAAGCCCTTACAACTTATATACTCAACAGATTTAATCCGAAATCTATGTTTATTTCTGAGGGAATTTTAGATGCACTTGACCATTCCTCTCCTGAAACATTAGTGGGTGGAAAATTGGGTATCGATGCAACTGGTGCGTATAAAGTTGACCCTCCACAACTTTTAGGCGATGAAGAGTTGCTTCAAAAAGTAAAAGAGTTTATTCCTGATGCTGTAAATTTGCAACAGTATATGAGACATACAAATAATCCTATAACCGTAATCTCGTTAAATAAAACAAAAACAGTAAAAGAGTATTTTGATTTATTGATCTGTTTAAGTACAAATATAAGAATAGTTGTGTTTGTAGATGAAGCTAAAAATGATGTGTCGAACGCTTATATGCTTGTTTGGAGAGTTACCAACAATATCGATGCAATGAGAGATATTTTTTCTTCAGGACTTATGGTTGGAATTGATGGGACAAAAAAAACACCTCTTGATAAATATGCCAGAGAGTGGCCAGATGATGTTGATTGTACCCAGAGTGTAGTAGAATCACTCAAGCAAAGAGGTCTTTGGGATTTGGATGATACGCTTTATAAAGAGTATCAACTTTCATAAATAAATAGAGTTCTTGTAAAACTTAAGATTGCTTCGTCGTTCCTCCTCGCAATGACCGTCATTGCGAACGGAGTGAAGCAATCTAAAAAGAGAGTTTCTCCAGAGAGTCTAATATAGAAAATAAAATTAAGGAAATTGATATGGATAAAATGTGGTCAGGTCGCTTTGTTGGAAGTGCATCAAGTCTTTTAGATAATTTTAATGCCTCTATCATGTTTGATAGAAAACTTTATCGTGAAGATATCGAAGGCTCACTTGCACATGCCGCAATGTTAACAAAACAAAATATATTGACAACTGAGGAGTTTCGCCAAATCACTGAGGGATTGAATCAAGTGATGAGCGAAATAGAGTCAGGTGCGTTTGAATGGAAAATTTCGGATGAAGATTTGCATATGGCGATTGAAAAGCGTTTGACTGCTATTATCGGTGATGCAGGGAAAAAACTTCATACAGCTAGAAGTCGTAATGATCAAGTTGCTGTTGATTTTCGCCGTTATGTTTTGCGTAAAAATTTAGAGATTGTAGATGCGTTAAAACTTTTAATGCATGAAGTTTTAGTGGTTGCCCAAAAGCATACAGATACAATTTTACCAGGTATGACACACCTACAACATGCGCAACCGATAAACTTTGGTTTTCATTTGGGTGCGTATTTATCTATGTTTAAAAGAGATATTGAAAGATTTGAGAGTTCACATAAAAGAAACAATATTTCTCCTCTTGGTTGTGCAGCACTCGCTGGAACTCCACATGCCATAGATAGAGGTATGACAGCAGAACTTTTAGGTTTTGATGGCGTGAGTGTGAACTGTTTGGACACGGTAAGTGATAGAGATTTTGCACTCGAAATTTTATTTAATATTGCAACGATGATGATGCATATTTCTCGTTTGAGTGAAGAGCTTGTAATGTGGTCAAGTTATGAGTTTGGTTTTGTTGAACTGAGTGATGAGTATTCAACAGGTTCTTCTATCATGCCACAAAAGAAAAATCCCGATGTTCCAGAACTTCTTCGCGGAAAAACAGGGCGTGTTTATGGCTCACTCATGGGGCTTTTAACCGTTATGAAAGGGCTTCCACTTGCCTATAACAAAGATACGCAAGAGGATAAAGAGGGTGTTTTTGATGCAGTTGAAACGGCTGAAATATCGTTAGAGATACTCAAAGAAGCGATTAAAACTATGCAGATTAAACCTCATAATATGGAAAAAGCTTCTAAAATTGGGCATTTGAGTGCAACAGATTTGGCGGATTATTTGGTTCAAAAGTGCAATATTCCTTTTCGTGAAGCGCATTTTATTACAGGTAAAGCAGTTGCAAAAAGTGAAGAGTTGAAAATTGATTTGAGTGATATAGAACTCTCTTACCTTCAAGCGATTGACAGTAGAATAAGCGAAGATGTATTACAGTTTTTATCTATTATAAACTCTATGAACGCTCGAACTTCAGAGGGTGGAACTGCAACGATTAGAACACAAGAGCAGTTAGAATATTTTAAAAAGTTTTTGGAGATATAAATATGAAAGTAACTGTTGCTCATCAAGATGGAATGAAATTTGAGGCAAAAACTGAGAAAAGCAGTTTTGTGATTGATTGCCCTGTAATCTCTCCAGTGGAGTATTTTTTAGCTGGAATTATTACATGTAGTGCAACCGACATGATTTTGATACCAAAAAATCAGGGTAAAACTGTAACCGATTTAGTGATAGATGGCGATGTTGTACGAAATGAAACACAGCCTAGAAAATTTAATACTCTGCATTTAACATATAAATTCAACTCAGATGCAGATGATATAACGGCATCAAGATGGGTTATGGCTTCGCTGGAGACTTACTGCTCAACGATAAACACTATTCGTGATACAACCGCTATTTCGTACTCTATAGTCCATAATGGAAATACTGTTCGTGAAAATGAAAAGATGATTTCTGGCGGTGGTACTCAAATAGATATGGGCGAAATAGAGAGCTGTCCTAGTTAAAGAGCTCTTAAATTTTTTTGCTTGGCATGTGGAAATATAATTCCACATGCCAAGATTTGCACATGCCAATTATTTATTAGACTTCTTGCAAAACTCTCTTTTTAGATTGTTTCGCTTCGCTCGCAATGACCGTCATTGCGAGGAGAAACGACGAAGCAATCTTAGTTTTGCAATAAGTCTATTCCTCTTTTTACCTTCTTTTATCAAAAAACTATGACAAATTGCAATAGAATTCACATTTCTAAAATAAATTACCTATTATTTTGAAAAGTAAGAAGGAATATAAAATGTTAGAGATGAGCATTGTATTGTTGGCATGTGGGATTTTGATGATGGTGGCTTATGAATTTTCATTAATGATACGAAGAGAATGGGGCGAAAACCAAAAAAGTTTTTTTTAGGTTTTGCCTGAAAAAAGTGGATGATAGTTTAAAAATGACCTTGTGGGTCTGCGTCGCTAAAGTGATCCCATTTGAGTTTTGCACCGCCAAGAACATGAAAATGGAGATGTTTTACCTCTTGACCGCCATTTTCACCAATGTTTGTTATAACTCTGTACCCACTCTCATCTATGCTCACTTCTTTTGCTACATTTTGCATAAAAGTTGTCATTCCTTGCATAAGTTCTGCGGGTACTTCATTGAAACTATCGACATGAATTTTAGGTATTGCTAAAATATGAACAGGTGCTTTTGGGTTAATATCGTGAAAAGCGATGAAATTTTCATCTTCTAAAATTATGTTTGAAGGTATCTCTTTTTTTACTATTTTACAAAATAAACACATGAATATTTCCTTGTTTTTGAGTAATTGTAGCATAGAAATTTCAATATAGTGCAGTTTATGAAGCTATATATAAATTATTTTTGACTATAATCTCCAATTAAAATTTTATAGTTATGGAGACTCTATTTGAACGAGTGGTATGATGCAATAAAAGAGGCACAGAATGTTGAAAAGCTTGAAGAAATTCGCATTTCTGTCTTTGGTAAAAAAGGTGTTTTAGCAGAAGAATTTGCCAAGATGAAAAATGCCACGGATGATCAAAAAGCACAAATTGCAAAAGAATTAAATACACATAAAAATGCTCTTATGAATGAGTTTAGTGCTAAAAAAATAATTTTACAAACTCTAGAATTACAAGAAGCTCTTAAAGCAGAATACATAGATGTTTCGTTATATGGCTCAAAAAGTCAAGCGGGTGCTCTTCATCCCGTTATGGAAACTATGGATAGAATTGTAGAGTATTTTTCTGCGATGAACTTTGCTGTAAAGACTGGTAATATGGTAGAAGATGATTTCAATAATTTTGAAGCACTTAATTTGCCAAAACATCATCCAGCAAGAGATATGCAAGATACTTTTTATTTTAAAGATGAAATGCTTCTAAGAACACATACTTCCCCTGTTCAAATTAGAACGATGATGAGTACAAAACCACCAATCCGTATGATAGCACCAGGTGCCGTATTTCGTCGTGATTATGATTTGACGCATACGCCTATGTTCCATCAAGTTGAAGGACTTTTAGTAGATGAAGAGGGTAAAGTTTCTTTTGCTAACTTAAAGTATATATTGGAAGATTTTTTAAAATATATGTTTGGCGATGTGAAAGTTCGTTTTCGTCCATCTTTTTTCCCTTTTACTGAACCATCTGCAGAGGTTGATATTTCATGTGTTTTTTGTAAAGGTGAGGGATGTCGTGTTTGTTCTAAAACAGGTTGGTTAGAAGTTTTAGGATGTGGAATAGTAGATCCAAATGTATTTGAAGCTGTTAAATATGAACATGTAAGTGGATATGCTTTTGGGCTTGGTGTTGAGAGATTTACTATGCTGATTCATCAAATTGGTGATCTTCGCTCTCTTTTTGAGGGTGATATTAAATTGTTGGAGCAGTTTCAATGATAGTTACAAGAACATGGTTAAATGAGTGGATAGATTTAAAAGGTATAGCGACAGAAAATTTATTAGAAACGCTGAACTCCATTGGTTTGGAAGTTGATAGAGTCCAAAAATATGATATACCAAAGAGAATTATTTTTGGTAGAGTTTTAGAGTGTGTCAAACATCCTGATGCAGATAAGCTTAATATTTGTCAGGTAGATTTAGGAACATGTATTCGTCAAATAGTTTGTGGTGCTTCAAATGTGAGAGCAGGGCTTGATGTTATTGTCGCAACAATAGGTGCTGTAATGCCAAATGGTTTAGTTATTAAACCTGTAGTTCTTCGTGATGTTGCATCTGAGGGCATGATTTGTTCTGCGAGTGAAATAGGGCTTGAGAGCTTTGAAGATGGCATATTAGAGATTGACAGTAGTATCGGAGAGTATTTTTTAGGTCAAGAAGTTTCTGAGAATCACATTTTAAATGATGTTTTAATAGAGATAGAATTAACTGCAAATAGAGGTGATTGTTTAAGCATCCGAGGTGTTGCAAGAGACCTCAGTGCGGCGTTTGACAGAGCCTTAAAAGAGTATAAACCAATTGATAATGAAAATAAAAAAGGAATTGGCAGAATCTTAAATCTTTCTCATGCAAAAGAGTTAAATGTAAATCTGCGTTACAAAGCTTTTGACTTAAAAGAGTTACAGCTTCCATTTTTAATGAAACTTAGATTGGCTCAAATACAAGAGACAAAAAAGAGTGATATTGAGTCTATTTTACTCTATGCAACGCATAGTGTTGGTGTAGTACTTCGAGCCTATAATTATGGCTATTTTTGTGATGATAATCAGATTATGGCAAAGCTTGAACTTCGTGAAGATGAAAATGGTTTTGCTTGTATTATGGGCAAACAAAAAGCTTCCATTGTAGGAGTTATCCAAGAAGATTGTTCAAAAGTAACTTATGATGAAGGTACAGTTTTACTTGAAGCTAGTTATATTCAGCCAGATGTTATTTCTAAAAAGATGGCGGAACATAAAGTAGAAGTGGGCACAATGTACTATAGAACTTCAAGAGGAAGTGAACCAGAGTTAAATTACGGGCTTACTTACTGTGTAAACTTAATAGAATCACATTCTAACTCGTCTACTTTTAGTGGAAGTATTGATTATGGATATGCGCATAAAGATACGATTGTAAGTATTAGTAAACAAACTATTGATGATATTATTGGTGCGAATATAGAAAAAGTAAAAATAACAAAAATTTTTAAAAATTTAGGTTTTAATACTTCAAAATCTATAGCCGATGGTTTTATTATATCTGTGCCACATTTTCGTCATGACATAGTCAATAAGCAAGATATCGCAG
>JAPLGP010000034.1 GCA_026390075.1 Campylobacterales bacterium | reverse complement strand
ACATAATTCAGCTTTACCATAAAAAGATGGTGCTTTATGACCGATTGTAAGAGCCATGTCAAGCTGGCTAATTTTTTTCTCTTTACGAATTTTTTTAACATTATTGCTAATAAGATGATAGAAATTTTCTATCTCTTCATCCGTATATTCAAGAAAAATAATTCAACCTATTGGGTGTGGATTTGAAAGTATTGTATTTGAATAAAATCTTTATCTCAACACCCGATTGGGTGTTATTTATGTTTATTTAAGTACAATTAAAAAAAAGAAAAATTAATGCAATATGATGATAAACAACTTACTGCAACAAATAGAATATGAGTAAGATTAAAAAAACTATTTTTCTAGTAAGCTTAGCATTTATTAAGCCTTACTAGTTTTGTGTATTGCACTACACTATGCTAATCTTTCAAATCCCCATCCCATTTAACTGATTAGCGACATATTTTGCATGATTGTCCGTCATTCCAACGATATAATCAATCACTCTTTGATACATATTGTACAAATTTTCTGCTTTTTTTGGTCTGTTTTCACCCATAAGTTCTAAAGCTCTTTTGTTCCTAAAAGAGAGTTTCGTTTCATCTTTTTCGTAAAGCTCGTATGTTGCACGGATGAGATTATCTAGCAAAGTTTCTATGATATTGTACGCTCCGAGTTCGAGTTCAATTTTTCTTTTTTCATTAAATATTTTTGCACTTCCCAATCTCTTCGCTTCTTTAATCGCATTTTGGAACTCTCGTATAGTAAATAACTCAATCAAATCTTTTGGCTGATTATCACTTGAAATAGCATCAAAATTTTCTTCAAACACTTCCATCGTGTGTAAAGCCAATTTATGTATCGAGATAGCGACGAGTTTTGAGACTTTTCTGAGGAGAGTATCTTTTTCTTCGCCGTACACCTCTCTTGTTGCCTCTTCACCGCAAATAAGAGTAAAGATATTTTGCATATCTTGCAGTGTTATGATGTTTAATTCAAAGGCATCTTGCAAATCCAACAAACCATAGCAGATATCATCGGAAGCTTCCATAAGGTAGGAAAGCGGATGTCTTTTATAGGTGCCATCTGCTTTGGATAATCCCAAATCATCAAACAAAAGCTGAAAAAAATCCGCTTCACTTTGAAAATAATTAAACTTTGATTTGCCAATATTTTTACAACTGCTTGATGCGTGAGGGTACTTCACTAAAGTGCCTAATGTTGCAAAAGTCAGGTTCATACCTCCGCCAAAAAGATTGTTCTCAATTTGACTCACCACTCTAAAACTTTGAGCGTTTCCATCAAGATGGATAAAATCTTCTAACTCATTTTGCGATAGCTCTTTTAAAAACTTTTCATTTTTATGCGTCTCAAACCACTCTTTTATGACCTCTTCACCAGCATGTCCAAAAGGTGGATTGCCGATGTCATGCGCTAAACACGCTGTTTGAATTATGTATGCAACATCATAAGGATTTATCTCGGCATGTGGAAACTTTTTTTTTAAAAACTCTCCAGCTCTTAGTCCCAAACTTCGCCCAACACTTGCAACTTCTAAGCTGTGCGTAAGTCTGTTGTGAACATGGTCATTTTTTGAGAGAGGATGGACTTGTGTTTTTTTTGACAATCTTCTAAATGAGTTAGAAAAAATTATTCTGTCATAATCTTTATGAAAACTGCTTCTATAATACTCTTGATTTTCATCTTCTTCGATTTTTTCATTGCTGTAATATCTTTTTTTTGAGAGTAATTTTTTCCACATATAAACGCCTTATTATAAATGATATCGCGTAGTATAGTATAAATACGGCATGTGGGAATATTTTAGATTTAATTTTTATGAGGCTTTTCGCTTTATACGAAAGACAATTTTATCTCTCAAGAATTGCGGAAGTGCATTTAAAAACAAGATAATCAAATAAAATCTAAGAGGAAAAGCATACAATCTTTTCTCTTTTTCTATTGCTTTTACAATTCTTTGTGCGCCCTCTTTTGTGCTTAAAAGAAACGGCATGTGGAAACTGTTTTTATCTGTAAGTTCACTCTTTATAAACCCTGGTAAAATATTTATAACTTTAATTCCTTCACTCTTATAGTTATATCGCAGTCCCTCTGCATAAGCATTTAAGGCTCTTTTAGATGAACTATATACCTTGGAAGTCGGCATAGAAATAAGTGAAGCAAGAGAAGAAATAAAAACTATTTTTCCGCTTTTTTTTGCTAAAAAATGAGGAAGTAAAATTTCTAAAATTGCATGGTTTGAGAGGACATTTACATCGTAAATATTTTTAAAATCAGAGAATGGAGTGATTTTAAGTGAGTGTCCTATGGATATTCCAGCATTTAAAATCACCATATCCACATGCCCAAGAGTTCTAATTTTTTCTTGAAGCGCATCAAATTTTGTTACATCAGCGACAACTATTGTGACACTCTTGGCATGTGGAAGTAACTCTTGTTGAAGGTTTTGAAGTCTATCTTCTCTTCGAGCAAGGAGAATAAGTTCGTTGTCTTTATTGGCGTATTGCCTAGCCAACTCTTCGCCTATGCCACTACTTGCACCCGTAATTAAGATTTTCACAGATGTACTTATACTATCCTAATCATCACAGGTGTGAAGTTCACAAAATCAAGTGCAGCAATTTGTTGTATCATAGTCTGAATATCTTTTTCTACTGAGATATGCGTAGAAACAAGTAAATTTGCCGAATTTTCTGAACATGGTCGCTGAAGCATCGTCTCAATAGAGATGTTATTATCTTCAAAAATTTTCGTAATTCGTGCCAAAACACCTGCTTTGTCCGAAACATTGATGCGAAGGTAATATTTTGATTTGATTTTGTCGGTTGGTTTGAGTGTGAGTTTACCCTCAAGCGGTTTATCAAAGCCAAGCATCGGTCTTGTTTTTCCACTTCTTGCTATGTCTATGATGTTTGCTACAACAGCAGAAGCCGTAGCATTTCCACCCGCACCAGCACCATAGTAAAGTGTTTCACCTACTTTGTCGCCAACAACAGAAATACCGTTCATAACACCATCAATTTTTGCAATCATTTTTGTCTGAGGAACAAGACACGCGTGAACTCTGAGTTCCACTTCATTGCCATCTTTTTTTGCAATTCCTAAAAGTTTAATCGCATATCCAAACTCTTTTGCAAACATGATGTCAAATTGAGAAATATTTTGTATTCCCTCGATTAAGATATCTTCAGGTTTTGCATCAATCCCGTAAGCTATACTTGCTAGAATAAGAAGCTTGTGTGCAGCATCAAATCCGCCTACATCAAAGGTCGGATCAGCTTCGGCGTAACCCAATTCTTGTGCTTCTTTGAGGATAACATCGTACGCCACACCCTCATTTGTCATCTTCGTCATCATGTAGTTACAAGTGCCATTCATGATGCCCATAATAGATTCGATGTGGTTCGCTGAAAGTCCATCACGAAGAGCGTTGATGATAGGAATACCACCTGCAACACTCGCCTCATATTCAAAAGGAATATCTTTAGCCATCTCTTGAAGTTCATAACGGTGATATGCTAAGAGTGCTTTGTTGGCGGTTACAACTGCTTTTTTGTTAGCAAGTGCTTTTTTTACAACGACAAATGCCTCATCCACGCCACCCATAAGTTCAACAACAATGTCAATCTCAGGGTCATTTAAAATATCATCTGCATTATCTGTGAGAACGATATCCAAATCTCTTTTTTTTGAAAGATTTTTAACCACTCCACTTTTTACAACAATATCCACTCCAGCACGAGCAGAAATTACATCAGCATTGTCTTTTAAAATTTGTACGACACTCGTTCCAACTGTTCCAACGCCTATAATTCCTACTTTTATCATCTGTATATACCTACTTTGTTTCGTCTTTTTTTTCTTCAAATTGCTTTAAAAACTCTTTGATGTTTCTACCTGCTTGGCGGATACGATTGTCGTTTTCGATTAATGCGATGCGGACATATCCCTCACCATATTCGCCAAATCCAATCCCAGGAGCAACAGCAACCTGAGCCTCTTTTAAAAGTTTTTTAGAGAATTCAAATGAACCTAAATGCGCTGCACACTCTGGTATTTTTGCCCAAACGAACATACTTGCCTGATTTTTTCTTATGTGCCAACCAGCACGATCAAACGCGTCTAAGAGTATATCTTGGCGATGTTCATATTTGTCAACTATATCTTTAACGCACTGCTGATCACCATTGAGTGCAACAGTTGCTGCTACTTGAATAGGAGTAAACATTCCATAATCGAGCCATGATTTGATTTTTTGAAGCGCGCCTATGAGTTTTTTGTTTCCTACGAAAAAGCCAACTCTCCAACCAGCCATATTGTAACTTTTTGAAAGGGTAAAACTCTCAACCGCAACATCTTTCGCACCTTCAACACTCATGATAGAAGGCGTTACATAACCACCAAAAGTTATGTCTCCATACGCTATATCAGAAATAACATAAAATCTCTCTTTTTTTGCCATGGCTACAAGTTTTACATAAAAATCTTGTGTAACTGTTGCTGTCGATGGATTATGAGGAAAATTTACAAGCACATATTTTGGTCTTGGGCTTGTCTCTTTAAAAACTCGAGTCAAATCTTTAAAAAATTGCTCTTCATCTACTTTATAATCTTCATCAAACTCTAAACCAAACTTCACAACATTTCCACCCGCTAAAATAAAAGCATACGAGTGAATTGGATAAGTTGGATCAGGAACAACTGTTGTATCGCCAGGATTTGTAATAGCATACGCTAGGTGGGCATACCCCTCTTTAGAACCAATAGTCGCAACACACTCTGTCATCGGGTCTAAATCACAACCATAACGACGCTTATACCAATCAGAAATGGCTACTAAAAGTTTTGGAATACCTTTTGAAGTTGAATACCCGTGCGTTTTCGTTTTTTGAGCAGATTCAATCAGCTTTTCACGAATATGTTCTGGTGTATCTCCATCTGGATTACCCATTGAAAAATCTATAACATCTGCACCAGCTCGTCGCTCTGCCATTTTAAGTTCATTTACTTCCGCAAAAACATACTTTGGAAGTCTTTTTATTCTATCAAATTCTATTTCATCAAACATGTTTTTATTCCTCTAAATTATTAATGGTATTCTAGCAAAAAATGTTTAGAATTAAATAATTAACTCTATTTTAAATTAGTTAGGCAATAAGAGTAAATTATCTTTAATATTTTTGAGTGTGTATAAATCTGAAATTTTTACATATTTTGCAAGTTTAGGAATCTCAAGCACAATACTACTTGTTTTTTCATCTTTTTTGATGACTTCTAAAAGATGTAATGAAGCATCATAATATGCGATATAGGGATACCAATTGTTGCTTGATGAACTTGTAACTTTAAGACTTTTAACACCAGAAACATTGAGCCAATGTGCATATAAAGCGCGTTTTAGCTCAAATTCTGTACCACTTTTAAGTGTTTCTATATCTAAACTACCACTAGACATATCTATAACATATTCCCAATTCGTTACTGAATTTTTATGAATATCTACGATTTTGCATCCACTTTTACTCAACTCTTTTTGGAGTATTACTGGATCGGTTGCGTATTCAGAGCTTAAAGTAATTCCCCAAGTAAACTCCGAGTCACTTAGAGTGGATTCCGTTGTTACATATTTATAATAGCCCATATTTCTTAGGGAGTCACTCATAATCTTTACAAAAAATTGAGGTGAACCAGTCGTTTTAAAAGTAAGTTTTAACTCTTGAGGTTCTTTGAAAAATAGGCTCAAAAGACCGTTATCTTTAAGTGTTTGTGCTACTTTTACAACATCTACTTTATCTTTTACATAAAAATTTGAGCTTGGTGAAAATATGATGTCTATAAAAGCTCGGTTTTGTTCATAAACACTCTCTTTAATAAAGGTTTTAATTTTTTGTGTTAGAACAATATCCTCTTGATTTACTTCTTTTGCCATTGCAAATGTACAAAGGAGTAAAAATAGAGAAAGAATTTTTACCATTTTGCATCTTTACTCAGTAGCTTAAACTCTTCTTGTGAAATTTCACTCAACTTTCCATCAACATACTTAAATCTTGTTTTTTGATTTGATGCAAACTCTTTTATTTGTGAATTTATCTCAATATTTACATATCCGTGTCCAAATGCAATCAGCCAACTTTTATTTGCATCAAGCACAATTTCATTTTCAGTACTTTGTTGATTTTTTTGATTTGTTTTTAAATCGTAATAACCAACCCAAACTTTTTTTCTTGGAATAATTTTTAAAGTTTTAGCCTCTTTTTGAAATTCTGTTTTATGGACTTCAGTCTTAGGAGCTTCAATCTTTGCTGTTTCTATATTTGCTATACTACTATTTGCTACTATCACATCCGAATTATTCGATTCATTTGAATCATTTGAATCATTTGCATTCACTTTAGTTATATTTTCTATGCTCTTTTGAGCGCCTTCTATAGTTGTATTATTGATGTTCTGCGCTGAATCACTCTCATCCATCGCTGGTGCTAACTCAAAATATATAAATGCTCCAATTAATAAAGAAGTTAAAAGAATATAAAGAAGAGTATTGCCACTTTTCTTTTTGTCTGGATTAAATACTGCATGATTTGTATTGCGAGGAACAACAATAGTATTTTTATAATATGCCAAACCCTTTGCTTTTAAATCACTCAAATCTACATCGTATTCTCTCTCTAAAATAGAAATAAAACCTATAAAATGAATTTTATTTATACTATCAAAAGTTTCATGGAGAACTTGTTGCACATGCTCTTTTGCTATGTGTGTTTTTTCATGTATTTTTTGAGCACCTATCTCTTTTAATCGCTCGAGTCCATAACTCATATTCTCATCCTGTCCATTAAAATAGCTCCGGCCACACTCACATTCAATGAATCAAACTCATGTGACATTTTTACACTCACTACTTCATCTAGTTTTGAAACTACTCTTGAAGTTAGCCCCTCTCCCTCGCTACCTAAAACTAAAACTCTTCTTTGCTTTAATGCAACATTGCGAATATCTTTACCATCCATATCGGCACCATAAATTGTAAAGCCTGATGTTTTTAAATCGTTTAATACATCATAAATATTGTGTTCAAGTGCAAGTGGCATATCAAATAAAGTTCCTGTACTTGTTCTTAGCACTGGTTCTATTGCAAGATTTTTGATTCCACATGCCACGATACCATCCACGCCTAAAGCGTACGCACTTCTAACAATTGCACCTATATTTCCGACATCGGTTAAGCCAGCAAGTACCAAAATGAAATCTTTATTTAAAAAAGAGTTAAATGGATGTAGCTCATAATCATCAACTTCAGCTAAAAAACCTTGATGATTTGCATTTTTACACATTTTTTGTGCAGCTTCTTGTGGAATTCTTTTGACCTCAAAGCCAAACTTCATAAGTCGAGAATACTCTTTCTTATCAAGTTCCTTTGCAAGATACAAAGTCTTAATCCTATTTGGATACTTATCAATTACATAATATATTGGTTGTTTTGCATAAATTAACATAGCGGTATTTTAGCTAAAAATATTTAAGATAAAGGTTAGAGTTCTAAAAGTTTTTGATAGAGAGTTTTTATATTTTCCCCAGTTATTTTACTGATTAACTTTGCTTGAACTTTTTTTGGCAAATCAAGTTCTAAAATATCGCGTTGCGTTATTGCACCGCTTGAATGCGTAGCAGCAGCCTGTAGCACTACAACCCATTCTCCTTTATAGTTCGTTCCTAGTTTTTCTAAAAGCTCTTTTGCAGTTCCATGAAAGTATTTTTGAAATTTTTTAGTAAGCTCTTTTGCTAAAAATATTTTTCTACTCGCATCCTCTTTATCTATCTCTAAAAGAAGTTTTTGAAGTCTGTGCGGTGATTCATAAAGAATGGTTGTATAACCGCTGTATAAAGCCTCTTGCAAACCAGCACTTCTGGAATCTCCCTTATGGTCTAAAAACCCAAGAAAAAGCATTTTAGTTTCACAAAAACCACTCGCTACAAATGCGGTTAAAACTGCATTTGCTCCAGGAAAAATATCATACTTCACGCCATTTTCTATGCAGTATTTCACAAGAGTTTGCCCAGGGTCACTTACACCAGGCATTCCTGCATCACTGACATAAATTATGTTTTTTTCAAAAAAGGAGGGTTCTAATTTTTCAACAAACTCTTTTTCATTATGTGAATGAAGCGATATAAATTGCTGATCTTCTTTTGGTGTTATGTTGTATCGTTCTTTTAAAATGTTTATGAGTTTTTTTGTAACGCGGGTATCTTCGCAAAGAAGTATGTCGGCTTCACTTAGAGCGGTCATAGCTCTAAGCGATATATCGCCAATGTTTCCTATCGGTGTAGGAACGAGACAAAGCAAGAAAAATCTCGCCTTATGCCATATTGTAGCGTTTTTTGAACTTATCGATACGACCAGCTGTATCTACCATTCTCTCAGAGCCTGTAAAAAATGGGTGACACTCATTACAAATATCAATTCTTAATTCACTTTTTTGACTTTTAGTCTCAAATGTATTTCCACATGCACATGAAACTGCACAAGTTACTAAAGTTGGGTGAAGATCTTTTTTCATTTTTTTGCCTTTTGATACGCGTCTTGAGTACGCACATCTATATATTTTTTAAATCCGTATGGGTGCGGATTTTAAGATTGAAAGTATATCGAAATTTATCTTAAGTATAAAAATTTATAACAAAATTTTACTAGCAACCGCCACAACAGCACTCTCAGAGCGAAGAACCATTGGTGTATCAAGGGAGAAAACTTCTTTTGAAGCTAATAATTCTCTCTCTGTTTTAGAAAAACCGCCTTCACAACCAATCAAAACAGTCTCAAAATCAGCACCATCTTTTAAAACATTCTCACAAAAATCGAAAACCTTGGCATGTGGAAAATCCGATATAAACTCTTTAATATTTTTACAAGTATCAAACTCAATAAACGATGTTCTTCCACATTGTTGCATCGAAGCTTCCAAAATTCTCTCAAATCTTTTAAAATCAAGTTTAAAGTTTTTTTGACTTCTATCACAGCCAATAAAAGAGATTTTTTCTACGCCTATTTCACATAAGGATGGCAAAACTTTTTCAATAGATTTTGTATCTATCAAACACCAACCGATATGCAAACTCTTTTGACTTTTGATTTCATTTAAAGAAGAGCAAAGGAGTGTTACGACTAAACTTCTGTTATCTATACTTTCTAATTTGTATTCATGTAAAGTTTTTATGTCAGATTTATTTCTAAAATGAAGAGTATCGCCAACATCATGGCGACGAACTTTGATGAGATATTTAAATACTTCCCCATCTATTTTAAACGAAGATTTACCCGCATCTTCGTGAAAAATGTATATCAAATCAACATCCACGCAGAGATAGCTAATGTTACAAAAAATTCTATATTTAAAATTTTTAATGCCAGTGATTTATAAGTTTTTAGAGCGTCTTCTACACTTATATCTATATGTTTTAGTTTTTTATATCTAACAAGTTCCAAGAAAATGAGGAGTGTTCCAAACACTATCATGATTATATTTTCTATGCTAAACTCTAAATGCTTTGCCGCCATCATAACTATTCCAGTAAAAAGAATAACCGCTATCATCGTTGCGCTCATAGGCATAAAAATTCGCATTCTTTTTGCATATTTATGAATATCTTGAGCCCCTAAAAGCATAACAATATTTACAAAAATCACCGCCAAAATTCCCATAACACTTAAGTTGTGTGTTACAATACTCATACTATACATTTCTTCCATTATAGTCCTATTTTATGTAGTTTATACATTTAAGTTTAAAAAAGATAGTCTCAAAGGTAGTCTCTAATTATTTTTTTCATAATTTTCAAACCATTTCATAACTTTGCTTATATCGTATTGGATTATACTTTTCGCTGAAAGTTGAATATATGGCAGTGGATGCTTAATTCTATTTCTTAATTGTTTTTGTGTTTCTCTGCTAAGATTAAACAACTCCTGAAATTCTTGAACTGTTATTAGCTTTTTATCTAATCTTTTAACTTCTGATTTAACTTTTTCCAAATCTTCTTTCAATTTTAGTTTTGATAAATTAAATCTATGTATTGCATTATATTGTTTAATTTCATCTAGAGCCTCTAAGGCTATTTTTAATTCTTCCTCGGTTTCATATTCAAACATAATTTTATAATCTTTTGTAGTTATTTCAAACATTTTCATCCAACCTTAAATTTGTATAATTATACAATATCTTTCTCATATAAAAAAATACTCCCAAAATCGCTCTATTTTTATATCTTCAATTGTTTCAGACTGATTGTAGGTAATGATTATCTTTTCATCAACTTCAAACGGGAGTTTTACAAGACCATTTATCTCTCTTTTTCTATTTTGCTCATTGAGTTCGTAGCACACTTGAATAGCTAATGTTTTATCATTCTTTTTAGCAATGAAATCACACTCCATATCTTTGTTGTAAAAGTATAGGTCATACCCAAGTTTTTGAAGTTCGCTAAAGACAAGATTTTCTAATAACTTTCCGTAATTTGATGAAAAATTAAATCCTAAATTCATAAAACCGTTATCGGTAAGATAGAGCTTTTTTTTATTATTTTGTTGTTCTTTAAGTGAGTATGAAAAAAGTTTTAATTCGATAAATAGATAGCTCTCTTCTAAATATGAAATATACTCTTTGGCTGATTTATCATGAATATGCGTAGCTTTTGCCAACGATGCATATGAGTAAAGTGATGTAAGATTTGTAAGTCCATAGAAGCTTAATTCTTTAAAACTTTTAACATCTCTTATGGCGTTATTTGCAACACAATCTTTGAGCAAAATGGTCTCATAATAGGTTGCTAACAGTTCACGCTTAAACTCCTCATCCAGCTCATATACCTCTACAAACGAGCCATATTTCATCATATTATCAACGATATTTAATACTTTTGGCAACTCTTTATGAAGCTTCATAGTGCTATCTATTTTATTTATCTCTAAAATTTCTTTAAAACTAAGGGGATAAACTTGCGTGCTTAAATATCTTCCACTGAGTAATGTAGCAAGTTCACCGCTTAGAAGCGATGAATTTGAACCTGTGATAAATATTTTGATAAACTCACCGCTGTCATAGACACTTTTTACATATCTTTCCCAGCCATCTATTGCTTGCACTTCATCTAAAAAAAGATATTTAATCTCTTTATTTGTAAGTTTTTTAGCAACTTGAATAATTTCATAAAAGCTTGCTGCATCATTGGAGTATTTTATAAAAAATGGATCATCAAGATTTACATAAAGAATTTCGTGTGGATCAACACTTTTGCTTATGCTATTGATTAAAAGTTTAAATAGTGTTGATTTTCCACTTCGTCTGACTCCCTGAAGCACTTGAATATGTTTAGTTTGTAAATTTGCTACAAGCTTATGAAAAATGCCTCTATTATAAAGATTTTCGTAAGCTTTTTCCCAATGTTTGTTTTGAGATATAAGAACTTTTTCCATATTATAATCCAATATATTATTATATATCTCGCATTATACTACATATAAGTCATTAATCAATACAAACTAAAAGCTATTTTTTACTTTACAATTAATAGTTTACGCAAAAAATATTTATTATTACACTTCATTTTGAGTTTTTAGCAATTTTTATTAATTCGATCATATCTGTTGTGGTGCCCAATAAAAACAAAGATTACCATGCCTGATTGCTCTGATAATAAAATTTTATATGATTGATCAGTATATAAAACAGTTATACTTCTTCGGCACTTATCTTTTTTACAAATGATTTTGTGGTAATGGAGACGAATATCACTCTTATTTTTAAGAAATAGATCAATGGTTTCATCTATTTGCTCTAGTGTTAATGCACCAGATTCAATAAGTTTGCTTTTCTGCTTTTGAAAAACAGTTTCAAAAGCAATGAGTTTATCGCTCAACTTTATAAAATCCTAATTCAACTTGGGCTCTAATAAGTAAATCATAAAATAGTGATGCTTTGTCGAAATACTGTTCAATTAATTCATTTTTAGAAGTCATAGAGGCAAGGGGTTCAAATTCATCAATTAAATCATCCAGCTTTATAACCATATTGTCAATCATTGAATTTGAAAGATTCATATATGGGTGGTAGTGTAAAAGATCCTCGAAAAAAACATGAGAAGCGTTTAAAAGCATAATACGCTTTACAACTTCTTCATTATCTACAAGAGTATCAATACTTTTTTCATAGTAACTTCGATGCTCAATTAAACTATTCATATGCTGTGCGAAGTTGTCATGGATAGATGAACTATACATTGTTTCAAACATTTTTATACCTTTTTAATTCCCTATATTAAGAAATTATTTTTATAATTCTATCTAAATTCAACAAAATAATCAGCAGTAAATTTATCGAAAACTCTATCAAAACCCAATCCCATATTCTCTATAAATTTGCTCATCTCTAAACTTGCTTGTAGCTATATTAAAAAAATCAAGTGTATTTTCAAGCCTTTGAGCAGCAACTTTAAGATAAAAATCATCACTTTTTAATGACTCAGTCAAGATTTCATTTGGGGTATTTATAATTTGGCTATATTTTAAATATCTCTCTTTATGTTTATTAGTGATGCTTTCTTGCTGTCAAACGAACTCTAAAATTGGGCAGGTAAATTAAAAAAAAGTTACATTCTGAAACTTAAACCACCTCTTGTTTTTCTACTATTTTATTTGAAGATTTAGCTCCAAACTTATAAATGTCTGAATTGATGATTCCTGATT
>JAPLGP010000022.1 GCA_026390075.1 Campylobacterales bacterium | reverse complement strand
CATGATTGCAGTAGCTCATAAATTGCTTAGAATTGCATTTGGAGTTTTAAAGCATAATAAACCATTTACTCCAAACTATATCTACGAAAGAAAAATGGTAGAGATTTGTTAAAAAGACTTGACTTTAAGCACAGAACATTGTGAGCGAAGCGAAGCAATCTAGTATCTCTTAGTCTAAAATTTCGTGAAGTTTTTTTCCATTTTCTAACTCTGCACGAACCTCTTGCCACTCGTCATTGAGGATGCTTTGCTTGAGGTTTGTGAGCTCTTTTTCAAATAACTCTATGGCTTCGATGAGGTTGGACTTATTTTGTCTAAAAATATCTTCCCACATGTTCGGAGAACTCTTCGCAAGTCGGCTCATAGAACGAAAACCACCCGCTGCTAGAACTAAAATATTTTCTGTTTTCTCTTGTTTCATCACAGTATTTGCAAGTGAATAGGAGATGGCATGTGGCATGTGGGAAATAAATGCAGCATGGCGGTCATGTTCTTTGGAAGACATAAAATGTTTCTTCATTTCAAGAGATTTGAAAATCTTTTTTGCAACATCTCTTTGGTGTGCGCCACTGTTTTCTAAGTCACACAACACGACAACTTTATCTGTGTAGAGATTTTCTATAGCGGCATATGGACCAAAGTTTTCTGTTCCAGTCATCGGGTGTGCAGCTACAAAATTTTTGCGAATTTCACTTGGAACAGATGCGACAATAATCTCTTTTGTACTTCCTAAATCGATGATTGTTGTGTTCTCTGAAACATCCGTTAAATCTTTGAGTGAGGCTATAACGCCGTTTACAGGAATAGCGAGAAAAATAACATCACATTTTTTTACATCTTCAAAAGGAACTATTTTTTCTACCAAACCAAGACTTAGAGCATCTTCTTGATGCTGTTTGTTATGGTCACTTCCAACCACACTTTTTATAAAATCTAATTTTTTTAGACTAAGAGCCAAAGACCCACCCATCAGTCCAAGTCCTATTATTGCTATATTCATACATATCTCTTTATTGAGTTCATTTTTTTCGTTGCATTTAACTTTTTATCTTCTAGCATATTTGATACCATCTATTCCACATGCCAAGCTCTTTTTGATATACTTATAAAATCTTAAAAACTTAGGTGTATCATGAATATAAAATCACTTTTTATATCTGCGCAGGAAAAAAGTGCTGGGACGCTTTTTATTTCTATGGGGATGATGGAGATTTTAAAAAGAAATCTGCATCGGGTTGCTTTTTTTCGTCCTATTATTTTCTCTAAAAATGTCAAAGATGCGGATATCGTGTTTATGCTCAAGCGTTATAACCTCAATATCGCCTATGAAGATGCGTATGGTTTTGATGTCGAGTATGTTGAAAATATGATATCTAAAAACCAGATAAATGAGCTGATAAATGAACTCATAGTGAAGTTTAAAAAGCTTGAAAGTGCGTACGATTTTGTTTTGTGTGAAGGGATTCATAAATCTTTTTTAACCTCTACAATCGGCTATGATTTAAACATAAAAATCGCTCAAAATTTTGGCGCGCCTTATATCAATATTATCAATGCACAAAACCTTACCGCCAAAGAAGTGTATGAAAATATTCTCATAGAAAATAAAAGTTCCACATGCCAAGGGTGTACGCATTTTGCAACTTTTGTCAATCGTTTGGATGATACAAAACAAAAAGCACTCGAGGAAAAGTTAAAAAATTATGAATTTCAAACTTATCTTTTAAAAGAGATTCCAGAATTAGATATGCCAACTATTGGCGATGTTATCGATGGACTGGGTGCAAAAACTGTTGTTTTAAATCCTGAAGATGTTACAAGGGTTATCAGGGGTGTGAAAGTTGCAGCACTCACTTTAGATAACTTTTTAGACCATATACAAGAGGATGATTTGATTATCGTTGCGGCTGACCGCTCAGAGATAATTCTTGGGCTTTTAGGAACTTTGTACTCGAGTGCGTATCCAAATATTACGGGAATTATTTTTCCATTTGACATGCGTGCGCATCCAAACATACAAAAGCTCATTAGCGGACTGAAGCATTTTAATGTACCGATTTTAGCTGTGCCAACAGACACTTATGAAACAGCAAAAAATTTAGCAAATGTAAAACCGCGCATTCAAGTTACAAGTCAGAGAAAAATTGCTTTAGCTCTTGGACTTTTTAACTCAAGCGTGGATATTCAAGCTATCGAAGCAAAAATCGCAAGTGCTGTGAGTACAGTTTTAACGCCTATGATGTTTGAGTATAAACTCTTTGAATCAGCGAGACTTAACAAAAAAAGAATTGTTCTGCCTGAGAGTAGTGATGATAGAATTTTAAGAGCGGCGGAGATTATTTTGCGCCGTGAAGTAGCAGATATTACTCTGATAGGAGAAGAAAAAAAGATACGAGAAAGCTACCTAAGATTGGGGCTTGATTTAAGTAAAGTGACCATCATAGACCATCTAAATTCTTCTTTGATGCAAGAATTTGTAACCACTTTTTATGAGATGAGAAAGGCAAAAGGTTTAACTCTGCGAGCTGCTGAAGATGCGATGGGAAATACTAACTATTTTGGGACGATGATGGTGCATTTAGGATATGCGGATGGCATGGTAAGCGGAGCAATCCACTCAACAGGAGAGACCATTCGACCAGCACTGCAAATCATAAAAACTACACCCGATATAAAAATAGTTTCAAGCGTCTTTTTTATGTGCTTGGAGACGAAAGTTTTAGTGTATGGAGATTGTGCGGTAAATCAAGACCCAAACGCGAACGAGTTGGCTCAAATAGCGATTTCTTCGGCAAAAACAGCAGCTTCTTTTGGAATCACACCAAAGGTTGCAATGCTTTCTTATTCCACAGGAGAGAGCGGAAGCGGGGCGGATGTCGATAAAGTAAGAGAAGCTACAAATATCGTAAAAGCAAAAAATCCAGAGTTACTCATCGAAGGGCCAATTCAGTACGATGCAGCGATTGACAAGGATGTAGCATTGGCAAAACTTCCAAACTCCAAAGTGGCTGGAGAAGCAACAGTTTTTATTTTTCCAGACCTCAATACTGGAAATAACACTTACAAAGCGGTGCAACGCTCGAGTGATGCAATAGCCATCGGACCAATCCTTCAAGGACTGAATAAACCCATCAACGATTTAAGTCGGGGATGTTTAGTGGAAGATATCGTAAATACGGTCGCAATTACAGCGATACAAGCAGGACAAAATAGATGAACATAGCAGTTATAAATTCAGGAAGCTCTTCGATAAAATTTCAACTTTTTTGCATGGAAAAGAAAGAGGTTTTAGCCTATATACTCGTAGAACAAATTGGTGAGTTTAGTTCACATACTATGCTCAAATACGCGGACAAAAAACTAGAGATTACTTCTGTTTTGAAAAATCATCATGATGGACTTGAAGAGATAATTTTTCTTTTGTCAAAATATGAAATCCTTCAAGATTTTACATCTCTGAGTGCAATTGGGCATAGAGTCGTTCATGGCGGGGAAGAGTTTAAGAACGCAACTGTGATTAATGCAATTGGGCATAGAGTCGTTCATGGCGGGGAAGAGTTTAAGAACGCAACTGTGATTAACGAGAGTGTTATCAAGCAGATAGAAGCACTGATTCCACTTGCTCCACTTCATAATCCAGCGAACTTGGAAGGTATTTTAGTGGCAAGAAAAAAAGCTCCATTCGTTCCTCAAATAGCAGTTTTTGATACAGCGTTTCATTCCCACATGCCAGAAGAAGCCTATCTTTACGCTCTGCCATATAAAATGTATGAAAAATATAAAATCAGACGCTATGGATTTCATGGAACTTCGCACTCTTATGTTTTGAAAAAAACAGCAGAATTTTTAAAAGAAGATGCAGGTGACTTAAATATAATCACACTGCATCTTGGAAATGGTTCAAGTGTATGTGCTATCGAAGAGGGTGTGAGCGTCGATACTTCTATGGGATTTACTCCGCTTGAGGGGCTTATAATGGGAAGCAGATGCGGAGATATTGACCCTGCTATCCTCATCCACATGCAAAGAGAACTTGGTATGAGCGTCGATGAGGTGGACACACTTTTAAACAAAAAGTCTGGGTTAATTGGTATTTGTGGAAGTAATGATGTGCGAAGCTTGATTGAGTTAAATGATGAAAAATCAAAACTTGCAATTAAGATGATGGTGCGACGTATAAAAAAATATATTGGTGCATATATAGCACTTTTAGGCGAAGTAGATGCCATAGTTTTTACAGGTGGCATAGGTGAAAATTCTGCGTACATACGAGAAATGATTTTTGAAACAGAGATATGTGGAACTGTGCTCGATAAGGATTTAAACAACAAAAATGAAACAGTGATATCGACTAAAAAAAGCAGTATAAAACTTATGGTTATTAAAACAAATGAAGAAGAAGAGATTGCTAATGAGTGTTTAAGTGTTTTAAAATTGAAAGTTTGAGGTTGAAAGAGTGGAGATTACAGGCACAAAGCCTGTAAAATGTAGAAAGACTAAAGTGGAGTGTCAAACGAACTGCTAAACTAGGCAGTCAATAAATCACAAAAAGTTATATTTTGATTGTTGAACCTTAAACTAATAAATTAGTTTTGCTAAACTTT
>JAPLGP010000028.1:56311-100980 GCA_026390075.1 Campylobacterales bacterium | reverse complement strand
AGTAACTTCAACTTAATTGTTGTTATTAAGTCTATTTACTTGCTTAGTTTTCAATGATCTCAAACCCATTCGATGGCTTCTACTTGAAGTCCCTCTAGTCCTAAACTTTAGGTCTCTGTGTTTGTGGACGGGAATTATAGAGAGTAGTTGCTTAGATGTTGCTTAAATTGTGGGGGAAGTTTGGAAAGATTTAAAAGTTGTATTTTAGTTAGGGCTATTTATATCTAAGCTTGCGTTATCCAACCGCCGCCAATTAGTTTTCCGTCATCATAAAAAACAGCTGCCTGGCCAACAGCAACACCAAAAACACTCTCTTTTAATGTAACGAATGCTTTGTCATTTATAATTTCCACATGACAAGGTACGGCATGTGTTCTGTATCTAAGCTTCACAGTTGTATCAAACTCTTTTACATCATTAAACATGTTTAGATTGTTTAGTACAACACTTCCACATGCCAACTCCTCTTTTTTACCGACGACTATCTGATTTTTTATTGCATCTATACTTATTACATAGTGCGGATCATGCGCACCTTTGACTGAAAAGCCTTTTCTTTTACCTATTGTATAATGCATGTAGCCTTTGTGTACGCCAACAACATTACCGCTACTATCTAAAACTTCACCCACTTTATCTACTTCTACAAAATCTTTTAATAAATCAGTATAAGTAGTCTCAACAAAACATATTTCGGTTGATTCACCTTGAGAAGCAAAACTTTCCAGTCCTTTTACAGAAGAAGCCATTTTTTTTATATCGCTCTTTTTTTTACCACCAAGGGGAAAAAGCAATCTTCCTAAAATATCTTTTTGAACATAAAACAAAAAATAGCTTTGATCTTTCGTCTCATCATCTGCTTCATAAAAATATTTTCCATCGGTTTTTATATAATGTCCCGTTGCGATAAAAGCTGCACCGATACTATCTGCAAATTTAACCATTTCGCCAAACTTTAAGTTTCTATTACATAAGGCACAAGGATTTGGTGTTTTACCCTCTGCATAAGTATCTATAAATGGTTGAAAAACTTTTTCATTAAATATTTTTTGCAAATCTATAACATGAAGTTTAATACCAACAAAATCTGCAGCTTTTTGCGCTCTTACTTGGTGTATTTCATGATATCCAAGTTTTGAATGAAGTTTCATATATAAACCTTCAACTTCATACCCCTCTTCTTTTAACATTAATGCGGAGATTGTTGAATCAACTCCTCCACTCATGCCAATTAAAACTTTTTTATTTTTCATTATTACTTTGTACTTTGTTCATCTTTAAAATCTGACAATGATTTATAATATTTGGTATTTTCAAGTCCAACTTCTTCCAATATGCCAATCTGTGTTAAAAGAGATTCTTCCACCTCATTTGCTATACACTCTAAATCATCTGTTAATCTTATAATATGTAAATCCTCTTTATCAATCATTCCATTATTTACTAATTTATTTTCTAAAAAATCAAGAAGTGGCTTGTAAAAATCAACACCGATTACAAAAATTTTAACACCAGTTACTTTTCGAGTTTGAACCAAAGTTAATGCTTCAAAAAATTCATCCAAAGTCCCAAAACCACCTGGAAAAATAACATACGCAATTGAATATTTAACCAACATTACTTTTCTTGAAAAAAAGTAATCAAATGATAACTCTTTAGTAGTATATTTATTAGCTATTTGCTCAAAAGGAAGGTCAACATTTAATCCAATCGATTCGACATCTGGACACTCTTTTGCACCTCTATTTGCAGCTTCCATAATTCCAGGTCCACCGCCTGTTATTATATTAAAACCTTTATTTGCAAGCATTAAAGCAAGTTTTTGAGCCTCAGTATAATAAAACTCATTCTCTTTTGTTCTTGCACTACCAAAAATAGTCACTGATGGACCTAAATCTCCAAGATCATCAAAACCTTTTACAAAATCAGCAATAATTCTAAAAACACTCCACACATCAGCAGACTTTATATCTTTTATATATCTTTTAGCTAACTCATTTCTTCTATCTTGCATACTATGCCTTTAGTTGGGTCAATCTTTCTCTTTTAGTACCAATAGAAGTAATTTGTACCCCAAAATTACCATCAACTATTACAACTTCACCTAATGCTATCACATGATTATCAACTAATATTTCCAATGGGTCATTCGCTAATTGATTGAGTTCAATAACAGAGCCAATATCCATATTAAGCACATCTTTTAAAAGCATTCTCTTTTTACCTATACGAACTCTTACAGGAAGCTTAACATCCATAATAAGAGAAATATTATTCATCTCACCAGAACTTAAATTTACATTCGAAGGCATAGCATCATTATAGGACATGGATTCAGATGCTGGATTTACTTTATTTTCTGGAGAAAAAAGTGCATTTTGAAGTTTCTCATCTATTATAAACATCAGCAACGAGTTTATGCTACCAAGATTAAATTTATAGACATACATCTTGCTATATTCTTCTAAACTAACTTCAGATTCATCTTGTTGAAATTCAATCTTATCTATTGAAAAAGAGAGAACTGGCATCTCTTTTTGACCTGAAAGACTATTTGATATCGCTCCAAATATATTAGATATGATCTCTTTGGTCGCATCCAAATCATCATCTGAAACATCTTCTCTATCACTAGGTTCTTCACCCATCATCATATCAGATAAAGATGTTGAAAGATTTGGTGGTAAAGCTACCATAATATTTGCATTAACACCGCCTGATACACTCATTTTTACAAGCACTATCGGAGGAATAATATTTGAAATAATACTTAAGTTTTGCTCTTCTTTAAGGCTAAGAGACGGTGGTTCACCAACAAGTGCTTCTATAGTGCCAATCGTTTCATTTTCAAATAATTTTATAAATCCACTCATTTAATTAGTCCTCATCATCATCTTCATAATTAGCTTCCTCACTAATAATATCCTTTACACCAGATATTTTATCATGTCTAAGCTGCTCAAGATTTTCTAATGCTCTTTTCACTGCATCTCTTTCTGTATAAATAACTTCTGAAATTTGGATAGATTTTCTAAATCTTCTCAGTCCTATCTCACCCCTAAATCTATCTTTACCATCTACACAAACAGTTACAATATCATTCGCTGCACTAGAGAGTCTTACTATATCGCCTACTTTTAACTCCAAAACATCTCCAAGAGTAAGTTCTGCATCACCAAGTGTTGCTTCTACATTAACCTTTGCACCACCTAGTAGAACTTGTAACTCTGTATTTCTACTTTTTTTGGAGCTTGTTTCATTGAGCATTAAATCCCTAGAAGCCAATTTTGGTAAAATAGGTTCTAATGATATTACAGGATAACAGATATTCATCATACCAGAACTGTGTCCAATAATTATCTCCATAACAACCATAACAACAATCTCATTTTGCGCAACAATCTGAACAACATTTGGACTGGACTCTTTAGATTCTATGGTCGGATACACATCCATAACTGGACCCCAAGCCTCTTTGAGCGTACTCATCATAACACGAAGAATTGTTTCAAAAAGACTTAGCTCAATATCTGAAAACTCACGACTTGTATCAAATGGTTCACCTTTACCACCTAAGAGTCTATCAAGCATAGGAAAAGCAATCGATGGATTGATTTCAATAATACCGCTCCCCTCTAAAGGTTTTATTGAAAACACATTAAAACTTGTTGGGTTTGGAAGTGACATTAAAAACTCACCATATGTCATCTGGTCAACTGAGTGAAGTTGAATTTCAACAATAGAACGCATAATTGAAGATATTTGAGAAGCTAAAGACCTTGCCATTTTATCATGAACACCTCGAAATGCACGAAGTTGCTCTTTTGAAACTCTATTTGGTCGCTTAAAGTCATAAAGTGTAACTTGTCTTTGAGGAAGAAGATTATCATCTGCACCTTCAAAGACATCATCACCATCATCTTCAACAACATCTAAAAGAGCATCTATCTCTTCTTGTGAAAGTATATCTGCCATTTTATGCCTCTAAACTTTCTTTGATTTTATGGAGTACTGATTTATGTATTTGTGAAATTCTTGATTCAGTAATACCCAGAATATCACTTATCTCTTTGAGCGTCAATTCTTCAAAATAATAAAGCTGTATTACCAACTGCTCTCTCTCTTTATAGCTTGATAAAATTTCTTTAATAACATTGATAAGTTCTTCTTTTTCAATAGACTCAAGCGCCGCACCCTCATCGCCAACTTGTAATTGGTCATGAAGTGGCATTACAGTATAAATGCTCGACGCTATTCTTGCCTCATGTATTTTTTCAACACTCTCTTCTAATAATATTGAGAGTTCTTCATCTGTTGGCTCATCTTCATGCGTCAACCTATGTTCCTCAACAGCATAATCTATAGCTTTTATAAGCTTTCTACTCGCACGACTTAAAATATCTAAACTTCTTAAATAATCAAGCATAGCCCCATATACTCTTTTTTTAGCATAACCCCAAAAAGAATCATTAAGCTTCTCATCATATTTTCTTGCTAATTTTATAAGTTCTTCAGTGCCTATAGCTGAGAGATCCATAAAATCAATAGAACTAGGAAGTCTCTCTTTGAGTCTAAAAGCCATAGCTCGAACAGCTGGAAGATAAGCAATGGCAAGTTCATCTTTTTTATGTTTAAGTTCTTTGGCATATACATTTGGTGTCATGCTTTAACTCCAATTGCATCTTGCGCATTCATTTTTATCGTAGCATCCGTCATCTTACAAACTGAATCAATCAATTTTTCTCTTTTATTTATCTCTTTTACAAACATATCCAGCTCTTTTTCATGTAAATCTCTTGGGAAAAAATAGGGTCTAGCATGAAGAGTTTGAAAATAAAGAGCAATAATTATATGCGAAAATAGGTAAAAAAATGTAGTTATAAAAAAAGTATAAGTCACCAAACCTTCGGCATCAAAAGATTTAAGTATTCCAAAAATAATTCCAATGAAAAATCCTTGAACAGTAAAAAAATATACAAAATTCTCACCTATCATCCACTACCCCAATACCAAAAAAAAGACTAAAAATGTTGCATTAAACGCTTAAAGAGTCCTGTTAAGCCACTTTCATTGGATGTAACTAGCATATTTCGTTCCAATTTCTTCATAATAACATTCGCAATTTCTACTACATCCTTATGAGGTTCTGAGGAAGGATAATTCACACTAAAAAGAGCTCTCTGTTTCACAGAAGAGGAAACTTTTTCATCACTATTTATCTTTCCTATAAGTTTTAAATCAAGTTTTTCTCCAATATTTGCTAAAGCCACTTTTTTAATTTTTTCAAAAACAGCTTCTGCTTCTTTTCTATTTTTAACTTGATTCATAATCATACTTACATCATTACGAAGGACTGCTATCGTTTTAATAGTTGCATAAGCATCTGTAATAGCGGCAGGGTCTGGTACAGTTACAACAATAACATCATCTGCTGCATTTAAAAACATTTGAATATGCTCACCAATTCCAGCACCTGTGTCAATTATCATAACATCCAATTTATCAAGAACTTTGGCTTCTTCCATAAAATGTTCAAAAAGTGACATGTTAGAGTATTTTAATATCTCATCACCGCTTTCACCTGGTATGAGAATAAGATTTCTCGTAATTGGAATCAAAATATCACTTACAGTAGCTTCGCCTTTAAGGACATGCAAAATATTTTTTTTGATTTTTACATTAAACATAACATCTAAATTTGCAAGACCAATATCTGCATCAAAAATGCCAACATTGAGTCCAGTTTGAGAGAGAACATACGCTAAATTTGAACTTATAGTACTCTTTCCAACTCCACCTTTTCCACTTGTGATAGCTATAAATCGCGTCTTTTTAGACCTTTTTTCTGAGCTAGAAGCAACGAGCTTCTCAAGCTTTTGCGCTTGATGTCCCATCATACTTTGCTCCGATTAAATCCATTTAATAAGCACTCAACTAAAAAGTCACTACTTGCATATACCAAATCTTCTGGTACTTCTTGTCCAACAGAAAAATAACTTATTGGCTTTTTTGTCTCATAAGCTAGTGAAAAAATATTTCCAAAACCTCTTGTTTCATCTAACTTTGTAAACATTATTGTATCAATATTTAAACTCTCAAAATTATCATAAGTTGCTTTTAAATCTTCATATTTTATAGAACTTGGCATAACGAGGACAACATCTATACTGTATCCTGTGTCATTCGCTTCAAGGCACTCATAGATTTTCTCGATTTTCCCCTTGTCATAAGGGCTAGAACCCATCGTGTCAATAAGTATATAATCACAATATCTCAAAGAGTTCAGTGCTGTAGAAAACTCAGGAGGGTCAACAACTGTCTCAATGCCAAGTTTCATCATTCTCGCATACTGCATCAACTGCTCAACCGCACCTATGCGATAAGTATCTAAAACGACGAGACCCACTTTATACTTTTTTTGCATCAAAAATGAGTATCTCGCCGCTAGTTTTGCTATGGAAGTCGTTTTACCAACACCCGTTGGACCCACAAGCATAATAACTTTTTTGTGATTTTTATCTGGCAAACTCTCAAGTCGAATCGGTATCATTTTTCGAAGTAATGTTTGAAAATAGCGTTTTACAGTTGCAGAATTTTCTCTCATTTTAGATGGCATATGTTGCAAAGTCATCTGCATAATAGCATCAAGATGTTCTTTATTCATCCCACTTTGAGATGCTAGACGATATATTTCAGCAAATTCTGATGGAATCTGACTCTCAATGTCTGGTGCTTTTTCATCCCAAAACATATTTTGTATCAGTTTAATTTTATCGCCAAGTTTTAAAATCTCGGATTTAATCTCTTTTAACTCTTTTGGCTCGATGTTGGCATGTGGAACTTTAGCATTTGCGTATGAATAATTAGGATCTGTTACATCCGATATTTTAGATATCTGTTGCGCAGCACTTGAAATATCAAAAAGCACATCTTCACTCTGTTTTAAAACTGGTGCTTGATGATTATGTAATGGTTTATTGACTTTTGAATAAGTAGTCGCTGTTTGCTTCTCTTCTATACCTATGACAATCTCATAAAGAGGCTCACGACCGAGTCCCTTTTTTTGAATTTCTCTTGTCTCGATGAGCATACCCTCATCACCAATCTCTTGCTTTGCTTTTTTTAAAGCTTCGGATGGTGTTTTACCAGTAAATGTAAGTATTTTCATTTTTTTAAACCAGCTAATGGAATCAAAACGCTCTGTCTCTGAGACCAGTTGGCATGTGGAATTGTAAGTTTGTCACTTTTAACAACTCTTTTATCAAAAAATATAATGTCCAAATCTAAAGTCCTTGGGGCATTTGCAAAACTTCTTCGTCTTGCAAATCTCTTTTCTAATCTCATCAAATAATCTAAAAATTTCATCGGTTGCATACTAATTTGTAAAACAATAATTGAGTTAAAAAAATCATCTTGGTCTATAAAACCAAAAGGAGGATTTTTCAAAATCAACGCCGTTTGCAAAATTTCTACTCTTTTGTCTTTTTTTAAATGTACAAAAAGATGCTCAAATCTTCGTTTGACATCTCCAACATTTCCACCTATGCCTACTGTAACTTTATATCTGTGAGAGCTTTTTTTACTCTTTTTATACCCAAAGTGTAAACCCCTGAAAGTTGTTAAACTCTCATTTAATTTACACTTTAAGTACATAAACTACTCTGCAGAAGCCGCTTGTTGCATCTCTTGAACAGCTCGAATTTCATTCATAATTTGAAGTGCGCCCATCATAGCTAAATGATACCCAAAAGCACCAAAACCAACCACAGATGATGCACATACAGGAGCTATCATATTTGTTTTTCTAAACTCTTCACGACGGTGAATATTGCTAATATGAACTTCAATAGCAGGAATTCCAACTGCTGAAATAGCGTCACGAATAGCTATTGAAGTATGCGTGTATGCCGCGGCATTAATTATAATGCTATCAACTTCACCATAACACTCTTGAATTTTATCTACAATTTCTCCCTCTAAATTACTCTGAAAAAATTCTATCTCCGTGTTGTTACTCTCTGCAAAATCTTTCATTTGAGCATGAATTTGCTCTAATTTCATTGGTCCATAAATCTGTTTCTCTCTCACGCCAAGCATATTTAAGTTTGGACCTTGAATTACCATTATCTTCATTTTATACCTTTTTTGTAAAATATTAAAATTTTTTAAGGGCTAATTTTAGCGAAATTAAGCATAATCTATTTTAAATTTTCAAAAAATAAACTTCAAAGACTCAATATGCAAATAATAGTACCAAACTTTATACTCACTCCAGACAAATTACTCAGTAATGTATCGGTTGCTTTTGATAAAAAGATTCACAAAATAGCACCTCTTGATGCGTTACAAAAAGAGTTTCCACATGCCAAGATAACAAAACTTCAGAAGAATTCACTCTTGATGCCAGGGCTTATAAATGCGCATGTTCACATAGAATTTAGTGCCAATAAAACTGAGCTAAGTTATGGTGATTTTATAAATTGGCTTTATAGTGTGATAGAAAATAGAGAGACCCTTGTGGGTGGATGTAAAAACGACTGTATGCAAAAAGCAATTGATACTATGTTGGCATGTGGAATTACAACTTTTGGAGCGATAAGTTCACATGGAATGGATTTGGAAGCCTGTGCAAATGCACCTCAAAATGTACTCTTTTTTAATGAACTTATCGGTTCACAAGCGACAATGGCAGATGCACTTTTTGCTGATTTTAAAGCAAGACTGGATGCTTCAAAAACCGTAAATAGAGAGGGTTTTACTCCTGCGATTGCTATCCATTCGCCCTATTCTGTGCATCCGATTTTAGTCAAAAAAGCGATACAAATCGCAAAAAATGAGAACCTGAAACTTACCGCTCATTTCATGGAAAGTGAAGCTGAGAGACGATGGTTGGATGAAAATGAGGGTGAGTTTAAAGAATTCTTTGAAAAATTTCTAAAACAAAACTCTGCGGTGAGTGATTCAAAAGAGTTTTTAGAGCATTTTGATGGGTTTGGTACGCTTCTTACTCATGTCGTACAAGCAAATGATGAAGAGTTAAAAAAGCTCTCTTTGAATGGACACACAGTTATTCATTGCCCTATTTCAAATAGACTTTTAGGAAATAAAACACTCAACATCAAAGAACTCAATGACAATAATATAAGATGGATAGTAGCAACCGATGGTTTAAGTTCAAACTATAAACTCGATTTGTTTGAAGAGATGAAAATATCTCTTTTTATGCACGCAAATGCGCCTCTTGTAAAATTTGCTGAGGCTCTTATAAAAGGTGTTACAATTCACGCCGCTGAGGCACTTGGAATCAATGCAGGTGCAATAGCTGAGGGCAAAAATGCAGATATGATTGTGCTAGATTTAGACCAAGAACCAACGGATGAGTTAGCACTTCATTTAATATTGCATCGATATAATATCTCAAAAGTTTACATCAACGGCGAACTCAAAAAGGAACAATAATGGAATTTATGAAAAAACTCTTCACTCCAATCACTGCAACTCTTGGATTGATACAAAACAACTTTAAGGCTATGCTCTTTTTACTCCTGCTCTTTTTACTTTTTGCACCAGCAACTGAGAGAGATTTAAGACAAAACAATCTTCAAGAAATCTCTTTAATTGGCCCGATTATGGAAGTTTCAGAAGTTTTAAAACAGCTAGAAGATGCTGCAAGCAATGACACTGTAAAAGGTGTTTTACTCACAATCGACTCTCCCGGTGGTGCAGTTGCTCCCTCCGTCGAGATAGCGTATGCGGTAAAAAGACTCAAAGAAAAAAAACCTGTCATAGCGTATGCGAGTGGAACGCTTGCGAGTGGAAGCTACTATGCGAGTATTTGGGCAAATGAAATCATCGTAAATCCTGGTGCAATGGTTGGAAGTATTGGTGTGATTATGGAAGGTGCGGATTTGAGTGGCATCATGAGCAAGTTTGGAGTTAAAACACAAACTGTTCAAGCAGGAAAGTACAAAAAAATTGGCACGATGGACAGAGAATGGGAACCTCATGAAGTCAATGAACTCAACAAAGTCATTCAAGGAACTTACGATATGTTTACTGGGGATGTCGCAAATGCCAGAAACCTAGACATTACAAAAAGAGATCTCTTTGCAAATGCGCATATCTTTACAGCTTCTCAAGCTAAAGAAGTTGGACTTGTTGATAGTTTAGGTGTAAGATATGACGCAAAAGTAAAATTAGTAGAACTTAGCGGAGTGACAAAACCCGTTTGGAATGAGGAAGATAAATTTGAGAAAATAATCAAAAAGCTCTCTGCAACTACGGCGATTACGCTTCACACATACTTCCCAAATCTTACTTTAAAATAAATTTGTTTCCACATGCCATGGCATGTGGAAAAATTTATAACTCTACAACTTTCGCAACACTCTCTATATTTTCAAATATTCTCTTCACTCTCTCTTGCCAAAGAGTACCGAACTCTTTTAACTCTTCTGAGGTTGCACTTCCACTCATCATTTTTTGCATGAGTGGTTGCATATCTGGACGAGGCATGATGCTTGATGGGTTGTAAGTAACATCTACACTTTTAGAGGTATCGACTCTTGTAAATCTAGCAGAAGCATTTATATCTGCTTCAAAAAACATCAAAGAGTGTCTTGCGAATTTGCCTTGTAAACCTTTAAAACCGCTCTTGTCAGTTGCACCCGTGATTTGAGAAATGACATTTCCTATAACTCCAGCTACGCCCTCTTCAAGAGATTCTGCGAACTCAACTTTTATATTTCCTCGCACAGCTCTTTCATTTGGATAAAGAGCTTTGAGAGCCAAAAGCGTGATGATGTACGCACCCGCCACCGTTGGGCAACTGTGTCCTGCTGACTTTACAACATCGAGGTAAGTAAACTCATACTCACCATTGTCAAACGCACCTAAAACAGTTGAAAGAGGGTCTTTTACTTTTATAACTTCTATTGTGTCGAAAAAACTTGGATAACTCATTTTTCTTCCTTAAATATGGCTTTTTTTAAGTACCTTCGCTTTTATACTAATCTCAGCACTCTGAACATCAAAAATATCATTCTCACTCAAAGATGACAAATCAATTACCTTAGAATTCTGTGAAATTTGTGCAAAACCGCTTTTACTTTTAAATTTTGGATTGTTGGATTCTAACATTTTTTGAAGATTCAAAAGTTGATTTAGCTTATGATTTACCAGAGAATCAATGGCATGTGGAAATCTACTTTTGATATGCTCATGCTCTTTTGTAAAGTTTTGCATTTTAAACGAGATAAGTTGTGTAAAACTCTCTTTGAGTCGTTGCACTTCCTCGGATTTTAATTTCAATTTTTTCTCTATGGAGTGCTGTGCATAGGAGTTGAAAAGATGCGATAGCTCTTGCCGTTTGTTAAAAATTTTCTGAGAAAGTATCTGTGAAAACTGCGATGCGATGGCATCTAAAGACTGGTAAAGTTCATTCATATCTGGCAAAATCATCTGCATTGCGGCACTTGGAGTTGGAGCTCTTAAATCTGCTACAAAATCACTTATGACCCAATCTATCTCATGCCCGACAGCCGAGACTATCGGAGTTTTAGCATGAAAAATGGCATTGGCTACAACCTCTTCATTAAAAGCCCACAAATCTTCTATGCTTCCACCGCCACGACCGATGACTAGGATGTCATACTCTTTCGTATCACTCACTTTTATGGCATGTGCAATCGCTGACGCTGCACTCTCTCCTTGGACTAAAACATCATAAATGTCTATCTCTAAAAGTTTATATCTGCTGTTGGCAACTCTAAGCATATCCTGTAAAGCTGCCCCTGTTGCAGAGGTAATAAGTGCTATGCGAAAGGGAAACTTAGGAAGTTCTTTTTTTCGTGATGAGTCAAAATAACCCTGAGAGGAGAGTTTTTCTTTGAGTTGCTCATACGCCAAAGCCAAAGCTCCACGCCCTGCTGGTTCGATGTTAAAACAGTTTATTTGGTATTCGCCACGAGGTTTGTAGAGCGTAATCGCACCATCTAAGATGACTTTTAAACCCTCTTTGAGCTGAAATTTTAGCTTTTGAGTATTGCCTTTAAACATCACAGCACTAATGGCGGAAGTGGCATCTTTGAGCGTAAAATAGATATGTCCGCTGTTGTGAAAAGTGATGCGAGAGACTTCACCCTCAACAAAAACATGAGAGAAACTAGTCTCTAAAAGAGTTTTTATCTGCTCGTTGAGTGATGAAACACTAAGTGTTTGCATTAAACTTTTTGTGCAATGAGGAGTGTGGAAATATCCATAGAAAAACTTTTTGCATAAAGTATGACAAATCCAGCATCTTCTAACTCTTTTTTCATCTGTCCAACTGTTGCAAAATCTCCGATTGAGTTTGGCAAATACTCATACGCTTCTAAGTTTTTAGAGATAAATCCGCCTACTTTTGGCAGAATCTTATTCATATAGAAATCTCTGATTTTCCCAAGTAAAGAGGGATTTTCATTTCTCATAAACTCTAAAATCACGACTAAACCATTTTGTTTTAAAACACGGTTGAACTCTTTAAGTGCTGCTTCTCTCTCAACAACATTCCGAATACCATAAGTGATACTCAAAATATCGGCACTCGCATCTGAGAGAGGAATTTCTGTCGCTTTTGCGATATGATAGTTAAACTTAGGATATTTTTCACGCGCAACATCAACCATTCCGACCGATGGGTCAACTCCAACAATTTCGCCAATCGCAATACCGCTGATTTCTGCTCTGCTTCTCCAGTAATCCATCATATCGCCAGTTCCACATGCCACATCTACGATTTTATCTATTGAATCATTGTTGTAAAAGTTATAGGCTTTGTCACAGGCTTTGCGTCTCCAACTTTTATCCACACCCATGCTCATCACACGGTTTGCAGTATCATAAGTCGGTGCGATGTTATCGAACATCGAAACTATCTTGTTTTGTTTCTCTTTTCTTTGGTTTTCTTCTCTTTTATGCATAGTTATATCTTCCTTTTCATCCAAATAATTATATCTTGCGCATCTTGGTGTAAATTTAAAATCTCAAATTTTTCCTCTTGATTTTCAAATCCACTGCTTCCGCCAAAACTAGGTGCGATAAAACATAAATAATAATCCACAATATCTTTTGTGAGTTCAAACATTTTTGAACTTCCTTCAATCATGATATTTTTATACTCTTGGCATGTGGATAAGTTCTCTGAAATAATTACTTTTCTCCCCGCCACACCAAAAAGAGGTATAGTTCTGTCAAACTCTTTTTCTCTTGAGAGGATGAGAACATCGGGTGCTTTGCCACTGACCAGCCTCGCATCAAGTGTTGGTCTGTCTTCTCGCACTGTATTTCCACCGATGATGAGCAAATCACACACATCTCGCATAGCATGAACGGTTTTTCTGGAACTCTCTGAACTTATCACGCCATCATCTGTAGTTGCATTTAATCTTTGCGCCCATTTAAAAAAGACAAATTTGTCTCTCTTCCACATGCCGAAAGGTTTTAAAAGACTCTCACACTTCTCGTGCAAGACACCACTCTCCACTTCAACTCCACATGCCAAGAGTTTCTCATTTCCACATGCCGCTTCTTCATTCAAATCACGAGAACTTACAAATACTTTTTTGATTCCTAAATTTGCAATAAGTGTAGCACATGAGGGTGTTTTTCCTTGATGAGAACAAGGTTCTAAGGTTGTGTAAAGAGAAATATCTTTAAAACATCCATTATGATTTGCTAAAAGAAAGTTGTGAATTTCACTTGAAATCGTTATGTTTAAAATGGATGCGTCTTTTGTGAGTTTGAAATAAGTCTCTTGAAGTGCTAGAATCTCGGCATGTGGAGTTCCAGCTTTTTGATGTGCGTTTACAGCTAAAATTTCGTTATATTTTCCAACAATGGTGCAACCAACTGCTGGATTTGGATAAGTTAAACCTTGATATTTCCAAGCCTCTTGCAAGGCTAGGTTCATAAAAAAGTCGTTATCGATTACCATTCAAAGTATGTTTTAGCTTTTGCAATATTTGGGTATTCAAGTTCAACTTCTTTGCCATCAACTTCTAAAAATATTTTATTGCCATCAACTCTTAAAAGTTTTCCTTTATATTTCTCTTTGTCTGTTGCCAGAATAGAGATTTTTTCACCGATAGACATTTTATAATGGTTCAAATTAGATAATTTTCTCTCTATTCCAGGGCTACCGACTTCAAGTCTGTATTCACCTGAAACTGGAGATGTTACATCAAGAAGTGGAGAAATAAGATGTGTAAGTTCAACATAAGTGTCCATGTTCACACCTTCTCTTTTACCATCTTCTATCATTTTGTCAGAAACAACACTCACTCGAAAAATAGTTTCATCATTTTCATTTACAATTGCAGTGTCATAAAGTTCTAAATCAAGAGATTTTACCAATGATTTTATATCGCTTTCTAAACTCATTTTATATCCTTTGCAATTTTTCTAAAAAGTTCTTCCATATTTTGTGATTGTTTAAGCTGTTCGTCAAACTCAAATGTAAATGTTGGACAACGGTACCAACCTTGGTCTTTTAAACAATGCGTTTCAATAATAGGACGCGCTTTTTTCAAAAGAGAAAGATAAGTTTTTTTCTCTTCTTCCGTAAACGCTGCAGGGTCAAGATAAACTTTAGCATCACTTTTTCCACGGGAACACTTGACTTCAATCACATTTAACTCATGAAGTCTTTTATCGTTAAGTGCGCCCAGAGCCTCAGGAACCAACTCGAGAAGAATTGATTCTGTTCTTTTTAGCTTTACTTTTGCGTCTGTCACAGAGATACTTTTTGCTCAACTTTTTTGAATGTTTCAATAACATCGCCAACGATTACATCGTCGTAGCCTTTGATCATTACACCACACTCATAACCGTTACCAATCTCTTCAACATCTTCTTTGAAGCGTTTGAGTGAAGTAAGTTCGCCTTCATGGATAACAACACCCTGACGAATAACACGAACAAGTCCACCACGAATAAGTTTACCATCGACCACAACACATCCAGCAACCATACCTTTTGGTGCTTTGAATGTATTTCTAACTTCAGCTTGACCTGTATTTGTTTCAGTAAATTTAGGCGCCATCATACCTGTGAGCATTCCAGTAATATCATCAAGAAGTTGATAGATGATTGAGTAAGTTCTAATATCAACATTTCTTTGTTTAGCAAGTGCTTTTACATTACCAGTTGGGCGAACATTAAAGCCAAGAAGAACACAGTTCTCACTGTTAGAAACTAACTCAACATCATTTTCAGTAATTCCACCCACACCGCTAGAGATAACATTTACTTTTACCTCTTCATTTCTAAGTTCGTTTAATGCAGTTCTAATAGCTTCAAGTGAACCATGAACATCTGTTTTAAGAACAACTTTAAGAGACTTAAGACGACCCTCAGCAATCATAGAAGTCATATCTTCAAGAGTTGACTTAGTACTATGTGAAAGTTCTTTATGTCTATCATACTCATGGCGTTTAAGTGCGTACTCTTTTGCTTCTTTTTCACTATTCATTGCCATCATAATTTCGCCAGAAGATGGAACTTCATTGAGTCCTGCAACTACAGCAGTATGACTTGGTTTTACATTATTTATCTGTTTTTTGTTTTCATCAAGAAGTGCTTTAACACGACCATACGCACTTCCACAAACAACATAATCGCCCACTTTAAGTGTACCATTTTGAACAATAACAGTTGCAACTGGACCACGACCTTTTTCAAGTGATGATTCAACAACAGCAGCTTTTGCCATTGCATTTTCGTTTGCTTTAAGATCTAAAACTTCTGCAGTAATTAAAATATTTTCAAGTAAATCATCAATGCCCATACCTGTTTTAGCAGAAATAGGAATAAATTCTATATCTCCACCCCACTCGACTGGATTTAAGCCTCTCTCAGCCATTTGACCTTTAACATGATCAGGGTTTGCTGTTTCTTTATCCATTTTGTTCAGTGCTATAATCACCGGAACGCCAGATTCTTTTGCAAGTTTAATAACCTCTTCTGTTTGAGGTTTCACTCCATCATCAGCTGCTACAACAATTACAATAATATCTGTTAAATCAGTTCCTCTTTGACGCATTGAACTAAACGCCGCATGTCCGGGAGTATCTAAGAAAGTGATTGCTTTGCCGTGTTGCTCAATTGTATAAGCACCGATATGTTGTGTAATTCCACCCGCTTCACTCTCTGTTACTTTCGCTTTTCTAATCGCATCCAAGAGTGATGTTTTACCGTGGTCAACATGTCCCATAATTGTAATAACAGGAGGTCTCTCAGTCGCATGCTCATCTATCTCTTCATTTAAATCATCTTCATAATTAAATGCATCTTTAGGGTCAATAATAGTTACTTCAACTTCAAAAGTTTCAGATAAAATTTCTATTTCATCTTTTCCTAAAAAGTCATTTTTTGTCATCATCAAACCAAGGTCAAAAAGAACTTTAATAATATCAGTGATTGGTCTATTCAGTGCTTCTGCAAATTCATAAACACGGATATCTTCAGGAATTTCCACATGCGTAATTATCTCATCTTCTTGTTTATCTTTTGTATATTTTTTTCTTTTATCACGAGAAACTTTTCTACCTTTGCTACTTGCTTTTTTATTTGCATTTCTACCTGCTGGTTTTGGCTCTCGTGCTTTTTTAGGTTCTTCAACTGGAAGTTTTGCTCTCTCAGTTGAATTTAAATCAAGTAATACTATTTGGTTATCCATATCCATAGATACTTCACTCATAGAACCACCAAAAATATCTATTTTCACGCCTTGTTCTTGTTTTTTAGCAATCATAGAACTTTGTTTTGATTTTTTCTTTTGTGCTAACTCTTCTAAAACCTCTGCACTCATTTTTCCATAAGAAGAAACACTTGTCTGTTTTTCAGGAATATCAAATATTTCTTCAATTTTTGGTTTATTCTTTTTAACAATTTTTAAGCCAGATTTTTTTATCTGCTGCATCGGCACAATTTCAGAAAGTTTATTTTCATTTTCAACTTCTTTTTCTGTCATAAGTGATTTATCTTCTTTAGAACTTTCTTCTGTTTCTTTAGTTTTCATCAACTCTTGGCTAACTATTGTTTGTGTTTTTACTTCAATTTTATTTATTAATTCAGCTTGTACTGACTTAGCAGGAGTATCTTGAGGAGTATCACTTTTAACCTTTTTTGGTTCTTGCACTATTTCTTTATGTGAATGTTCTTGTGTTTCTGCATTCATAATATATTTCATCAATTTATCAGCTTCTTCCATACTCACTGTACTTTGTGCTGATTTAACATCAATACCCATATCTGTAGCTTTTTTTAGAACATCTTTTGAAGCTATTCCTAGCTCTTTTGCAATTTCGTGTACTCTAACTTTTTCTATCATCAGTGATGATCTCCTTTAGTCTGGATGTAAATTTATCTTTATCTCCACTTCTGCATTGGCGCATAAGTGCTTTTAAAACTTTGTTCTCTTGAGTAAGACAATTTTTACATATATAAAAACTTCTGCCTTTTCCATCAAAAATCTCTATAGAACCATCAATACATTGAATTCTCAATAATTGATTTTGAGTTTGTCTCTCTCTACATGAGATACACATTCTGATAGGTAGATGAAATTTTTTCGCCATTATATCTAAATGTTACCTTATTTAATAGAGATTATTTCTCTATTATTAATCCTGCATTGTCAAAATCTAATACTTTAACTATAAACTCAGGAAATTTTTGAGTCAATTTAGTTGATATTGCGACTGCATCTTCATCATATACCATATTAAAAAATGTAGAACCACTTCCTGAGAGTGTACTCATAAGTGCACCACTTTCATATGCTAGTTTTTGAACATTAAATAATTCAGGCAATGTTTTCATTCTAGCTTTTTGATGAAATCTATCTTGTGATGCGAGTTTTAACATCTCCCAATCTTCATTAAAAAAAGCTCCAACGCTAAGAGCAGTATGAGATAAATTGTAAACAGCATTCTCTTTAGAATAAGATTTTGGTAAAAGTGTTCTTGCTTTTGATGTACTCATCTGCTTATCTGGTATAACGACTACTGCTTTTATATAATCTGGAAGATGCTTTTTTTGTGAAAAAACTTTATTTTTTTCTACTGTTGCTACATTAAATCCGCCCATAACTGCAGGAGTTATATTGTCTGGATGTGATTCATATACAAGAGCATGATTTAAAATACGACGCTTTGAAACTCTAATTCCAGCAGCTTCATGCGCACTTGCAATAGCACTTACAATCACAGCTGATGAACTTCCTAAACCTCTTGACATAGGAATTTCATTGTAAAATGTAAACTTAAAATTTTGTTGTTTTTGTGTTAGGCGCTTGTAATGGTCATTAAATATGCTAATAAAAAGATTATTACCTTTTAATCTAGGATTATTTTCACCCTCACCTTTAATACATACACTAAAAAATTTTGACTGGTGAAATTCAACTTTATTAAGCAAATTCACTGCTAAACCCAAAGAATCAAATCCTGGTCCTAGGTTTGCACTTGTGGCTGGTACACTTATTGTCACTACTGATATCTCCCTTTTATCAAACAGCACCTATCATGTAAAGAGGTGTTGTTGTTGCACTAAACTCATTATAATCAAGCTCATTTGGAAGTCTAAAATCTGCTTCTGGAACTGTTTCTAACTTTTGAGTTTTTATTTCTGATGAAATTTTAACAAAATATAGCTTTCCAATCGCTTTTATAGGATTATTTTCATTAAAATAAAATGCATCTGCTGCAAACAGTGGAATATCTTTTAAAATGCTGATAGATTTCAAAAATATGTACGCAACTTTAATAGCCATAAAGCTACCTGGTCCGTTTGCATAAAAAAGCTTTTCTATTTTATATTTCTTAAAAAGCTCATCAAATATTTTTGGCAATATATCTGAGCTTTTTTCTTCACTTTTTATGGTATTTATTAGCTTATTATGCTCATAAACTCCAATTAAAATGGGAGAAGAAAGAGCTACTAGAACTACATCGACACCTTTAAGCATACGCTTTTTCTAACTCCGCTGTTTTTTCACTCACAAGTTCTATAACTTCATAATTTTGTGCATCTTTTAAAAGTGCTAAAGTCAATTTATGGTTCAAGTCATGACTACCTGCCATTGCTTCATAATTTCCAATAAAATTCATACCTATAAGAGACATATCTCCAATTGCATCTAATATTTTATGTCTTACAAACTCATCTGTAAATCTCAAACCTTCTGGATTTAACACTTTTTTATCATCTAAAACGATAGCATTTTCAAGTGAACCACCAAGTGCTAGACCTTTTGAACGAAGATATTGTACTTCATGTAAAAAACCAAAAGTTCTAGCTCTTGCTATTTCATTTTTATAATTTTCTTTCGTAAATTCTAAAACAAATTCTTGTTGATTGATAACAGGGTGTGCAAATTTTATTGTAAAGTCATATCTCAAATCAGGCGATGGTGATAATTTTACATACTTATCACCTTCTTGAATAATAATATCTTTTTTAATTCTCATTATTTTCTTTGGAGCATCCAACTCTTTTATACCAGCTTCATCTAAAAGCATACAATAACTCGCACTACTTCCATCCATAACAGGAACTTCATCCGCATCTACGATAACTCTTAAATTGTCAATGCCATACGCATAAACAGCTGAGAGCAGATGTTCTATTGTTGAAATAACATGATTATCTTTGCCAATAACTGTCGCCATTTTTGTATCAACAACATTACTAGGAATTAAAGGAATGGAAACATTCACATCACTACGATAGAAAATAATGCCGCTGTTTTGTTCTAAAGGCTCTAATCTTAACCTTACAGGAGAGCCTTTATGCAGACCTATACCGACGAGTTCAACAGCTTTTTTTATAGTAGTTTGATACATATGTATTCCTTATAAAGTCTAACTACATTTTGTCAATGAGAGCTTTTGAGCTATCAATTACTTGCGTTACATTCAATTTTATCCACTCTTTATCCATCCACTCTTCAGGGCGTACTTCTATTCCTTGAACTAAAACACCAAAATGTAAATGGTCACCCATTGCGTAACCAGTTTTTCCTGTATTGGCTATTACGGTATTTGAATTTCCATCTACAAAAGTACCACTCGATACATTGAGGCTTGAACAGTGACCATATAAAGTATAAAGTCCTAAACCATGATGTATGATTGGCATATTTCCGTACAAACCATTATAATCAGCATAAACAACTTGACCACTATTTTGTGGAATTATAGGTGACATAGCGTTACTTGCTAAGTCTAATCCCATGTGGTAGGATTCACTTACATCTTTACCATTATAAGAATATTTTCTATAGTCTCCATAGTGTGCAACTACTTGACCATTTTTAAGTGGGTACATTGGAACCATTTTAAAATCAATCATCCTTTCTTGAGGAACAACAGATGTAATTTTATGTATTAACGCTTCATTTTTTGCTCTTATTTTTTCATTAATAATCTTAAACTGTTCTATTGAATCTTCAACACCCTGAGTTTCATCAAACTCTGTTGCTAATTCAGCAATTTTACCTTTTAAAAATCTATCTTCAAGTTTAATATTTGAAACCATATAACTTTTTGGTTTTAAATAGAGTGGAACATTTACTTGTGTAATGTTTCCTGCATAATCTTTTGCAACAATATTTGCTCTAAAATCTTGATTTAAAATCGACCATGCTATAAGTGCTGCATAATACCCCTCTTTATAAAAAGGTTGTGCAAGAAATTTTTTATCATTTACTTCAATATATAGATCTTTCATATTCTCATCAGTTGCTTTAAAAACAACTAAGGCTGATCCACCTTTTGCCACCATATATGAATTAGCAACAATATTTACAAGTGGCTTCTTTTTATCAACAGTTATCATAAACTCAGCCGTCGCACTATTGCCATTAAAAAAGTTCCATCTACTTGCGTCAAGAGCTTCCACAACAATTACTACTTTATTATCTTGCATTTTAAGTGTGTTACTCAATTGTTTAATTTCTACACTCACATGCTTGTTGGGCGTTACAAACTGCTCATGTTTAAAATCAACATTATCACTGCCTGTTTTTAATTTAACTTTATAAGATTTAACTCCACTCGCATCATCTATTGTAATTTCAAGCGGGTCTCTTAAATTCCAATATCCACCGTTGTTAATCTTTATGACAGGGATGTCTTTTTCAAATGAAGATGAATTAAATACATACACCACAGATGCTATAATAAAACCAAAGATTAACAACAAACCCAATGAACTACTTTTATTTCTATTCAAACTACAATTCCTCACAAATTAATTTTAAGATTTTTTCTTTTGCACATGCCATAATTGTGCCATCAACTATACTAAAATCTGATTTAGTTGCAAAACCGCCACCAGAAAATTTAGATGCTATCTCGCTCGCATCTACCTTAGAGCGTGAGAGTAAAGAGCATTGAATACTTAAATCACTGTTTTGCTTTAGAAGCAGTGATACTTCTACACTAGGAAGCCAAAGAGCCTCGTCAAGCGTATTTTCACAATCTAATGCAACAGCACCTGAAGCAATCATATCTTCATGACTCACACAAAAAACAGCAACTCTCGCATCATAAAAGAGTTGCATATTTTTATGCATAATCGCTTTGAGCCTAAATGCACCGAGCGTTTGATATTTCATTATAAATTTATTACATAATTTATAATCCGCACCAAAGTCTATTAACTCCTTGGCTAAAGCAAATATTGTGCCATCGCATCTCTCATCCAAAAAGCCTTTTGAATTGTTTAAAAGTCCAGCATAGAGAGCCGTTGCCATTTTCGGATTTAAACTTATGCCGTTTTCTTTAAATAACTTATATAAAACTTCTGTCGTACTAATACATTGAGAATCAACTAAATTATACGCGCCATACTCTGTATTAGATTTATGATAATCAATGTTTATCAAATCACATTCTATTGCAACACCAAGTCTATCCAAATTTTCACAATCAAGTGAAATAGCTAAATCTGCAGAAGAAGCAAATGTATCTCTTATATTTTCACTCCATGGTAAAAAAAGAAACTTTTGATTTATATTTTTTGTTGCACAAAACCATGAAACTTTTTTATGAAGTCTAAGTAAATGCGTATAAATGGCACTAGCACTTCCAAGTGAATCTGCATAAGGATTTACATGCGAAATTACAACAACATGCTTAGCACTTTCAATTCTTTTTAATATTTCATTCATGATTTGAAATTATACATTTTTTTTACTTTCTATTCATCTTATAAACATAAGCAAGAACCTCTGCCACAGCTGCAAACAATGATTCTGGGATGGCTTTATCAAGTTCTACTTCTTTGTATAAACTTCTTGCTAGTGGTGGATTCTGAACAATATGCACATTGTTTTCTCTTGCTATTTTTTTAATTTGTTGCGCAATGTGATCCATACCTTTTGCGACCACTATTGGTGCGCGTGATTTTTGTTCATCATATTTTATAGCAACAGCGTAGTGTGTTGGGTTTGTAATGACAATATCGGCATGTGGAACTTCTGCCATCATTCTTTTTCTTGCAGATTGCATCTGAATTTGGCGGATTTTAGACTTTATGAGCGGGTCTCCATCCATATTTTTCATCTCATCTTTTATCTCTTGCTTACTCATCTTTAAGCCATCAAAGTACTGTTTTCGAACCATAATAACATCGATTATTGCAAAGATAAAAGTTATAAAAAGCATTACAAAAGCAATAATAAGCATCTTATGTACAAGCCAATCTAATTGGTCATGCAGTCCGAACATAGCCACCGTTGGAAGTTCTTTAATAAAATAAAAAAAATAAAGAAATCCTACACCAAGCGTTATAAATGACTTAAAAGTTATTTTTATACTTTCAGCAATTTTTTTCATTGAAAATAAATTTGCCATGCCAGAAATCGGATTAATTTTACTAAATTTTGGTTGAATGGCATCAAGTGTAAATAAAAATCCAAACTGTGAAATAGCGGCAAGAACACCAGCAACAGCAACAGCAAAGGCTAATGGCATTACCATCAAAAGAATTTCTTTCATAGTAATCAAAGCTATATCAATCATAAAAAGTTTATCTAACGGTGTGCCAATGAGTGAAAAATAGTATTTAAACAAACGAAGCATATGCTCAGCCATAAATGGAAAAAGCATTAAAAGTGCAAGAATAGCTACAAAAAGAGTAACAACACCCGAAGCATCTTGGGACTTTGGTACATTCCCCTCTTTTCTGGCATCTTCTATCTTCTTGTCGGTGGGTTCTTCGGTCTTTTCTGCGTCATCAGCCATTTAAGTCTCCTACTTCCACATGCCATAAATCATTAGACTTCTTGCAAAACTCAGATTGCTTCGTCGTTCCTCCTCGCAATGACGGTCATTGCGAGCAAAGCGAAGCAATCTTACGAGAGAGTTTTGCAAGGAGTCTATTAAAAGATAACTCAATTTCAATCAATCTTCATAGACAAATCTATCCAGTTGGCTTGATGAATCAACGAACCTGTACTTATCGCATCCACTTTTGTTTTTGCATAGACTTCAATTGTCTCTAACGAAATATTCCCACTCGCTTCTAAAAGGACATGTGGAAAGTTCTCATTTCTATAAGTGACTATCTCTTTTATCTGCTCAGGAGTCATATTGTCGCACATCACAATATCACTTCCAGCAGACATCGCCTCACAAGCAACTTCAAATGTTTCCGCTTCTACTTCGATTTTAGCAGTAAAAGGAATCTGTTTTCTCGCCTTTTGTATGTAAGATTTTAAATCTTGAATCGTTTTAAGGTGTGTATCTTTTATCATCAACGCATCATCTAATCCCATACGATGATTGACCGCTCCACCTATTCTTGTAGCGTATTTTTCAAACACTCGTAACATCGGTCTTGTTTTTCTTGTATCCAAAAGTTTTACACCATACGGCTCGATGATGTCAACATACTTGCGTGTCAAAGTTGCGATAGAACTTGCATGTAAAAGCATGTTGAGAAGTGTTCGCTCGATTTTTAAAAGTGTGTGTGAATCGCCTTGAAGCATCGCCAAAATATCGCCTTTGACAAATTTTTCACCATCTGTTTTGTTCCAAATAATCTCAAAACCCTCAAGTTTTGCTAAAACGGCTATATATTTTACTCCAGCAATTACACCATCACTTTTTGCGATTATATTTGCACATGCCACAACACTTGGCTCAACTAAAGCGTACAAATCTCCACGACCAACATCCTCAGCAAGTGTTGCTTTTACAAACGCTTCTATCATAATGCCAACATTCTCTCTAGTGCGATTTTTGCCCATTTTTGCGTACTTTCATCTATTTCTATCTCATTTATCGGTTCGCCATCATCTATCGCTTTGAGTGTCAAATACAAATCTTCAAGCGTCGTTTCATTCATCGTCGGGCATTCTGGTTTTGTTGAAGAAAGCACAAAAGTATTTTTAGGGCGAAGACGATTTACCATGTTAAACTCTGTTCCAACCGCCACTTTTTGCTCTTCAGGAAGTTCTTTTATAAACTTGATGAGTTGTGAAGTCGAACCGACAAAATCACTCGCTGCACAAACTGCAGGGTCACACTCAGGATGTGTTGCTATCAAAATTCCAGGGTATTTTTTACGGTAAAAATGAATATCATCCACATTAAAAAGCTGATGCACAGAACAAAAACCATCATAACAGATGATGTCCGCCTCTTTTGGGTCTCCGCCATGTCCGATAACCATAGATTTCAGACCCATCTGATTTGCAATATTTTGCCCTAAACATCTATCAGGAACAAAAAGGATTTTTTTGCCCTCTCCAAGTGCGGTTGTGATGATTTTTTTAGCGTTTGAACTTGTACAAACCATACCGCCCATTTCGCCCACTTTTGCTTTTACATCGGCGTTTGAGTTTATGTAAGTAATTGGTAAAATGTTCTCTTTGCTTATGCCGTTTTCTTCCAAAAATTTTACAGATTCATCGTAGTAAATAGAGTCAATCATTCGAGCCATAGCACAACATGCGACTTTTGGCATAACTACTCTTTTTTCTGGAGAGAGAACCTTAACACTTTGACCCATAAACCCAACACCGCAAAACACCACAAATTCCGCATCATCATCACGCGTTCGCATAGCAAGTTCAAGGGAATCCCCCGTAATATCGCCCATCTCAAGAACTTCATCTCGCTGGTAAAAATGTGCAACAACCGTCACACTTAATTTATTTTTTAATTCATTAATTTTTTGTTTTAATTCTTCATTTGTAAACTGCAAAAAAGTATCCTCATTTAAAAGTGCGTTATTATAGCAAAATTCAAAAACAAGTTTATTGTCGGCATGTGGATTTTTTTAAACAAGAAGATGCCTACAAAATCCTAAAAGAAAATATCATTCAGCTACTCACAAGCCTATTTCTTCCAGACTCTTTTGCTCTATATAAACACTCGTCAACTTCTTTGTAGAGAGTCTCTACTGTAGTTGTTTTGTCAATATTTTTATAAACTAAACCTATGGAAACCGTTACAAATTTTGAAACTAAGTTCTTGGCATGTGGAATGTTGAGTGCTTCTATTGCTTTGAGAAGATTATTTGCGAACTTTAGTACTTCCTCGGGGCTATCTTCATGGACTATTATTCCAAATTCTTCTCCACCAAGTCTAAAAGCAAAATCCCCTGCACGCTTTGAAAAAGTATTTAAAACTTCACCTATTTTTGAGAGTATAGAATCACCCTCTTGATGCCCGTAAGTATCATTGTATAATTTAAAATAATCTACATCTAACATCAAAAATGAGATGCTTTTATTTTCTCTTTTTGCACGATTAAGCTCACTCGCAAAAACTTCATTGAAGTAGCGACGGTTGTAGAGTTTTGTAAGTTCATCCATTATAGACAACTCTTCTATTCGCTTTTTATCTGTAATATCTTGTCGTATTGCCATATACCCTATTTTTGTATCTTCATCATCTAAGAGTGGAAATACCGTTGCATTTACCCAATAGAGAGAACCATCTTTTCTTCTATTTTTTACTTCGCCTTTCCATATTTCATTGTTGATTATGGTCTCCCACATTATTTTATATGCACTCTCTTTTATATCCACATGCCGTAAAATATTATGACTTTTCCCTATGAGCTCTTCTCTTGAATAACCCGTTAGTTTACAAAATGCCTCTGAAACCTCAACTATAGTGCCATCTAAATCCGTTGAAGAGGAGATGATATTTTTATCCATAATTTCTAAATATTGTGCTATCTTTTTTTCATCTCTTTTTTTCTGGGTAATATCTTCTGCTATGCCAATATATCCAATAATTTCACCGGCATCATCTCTGAGTGCACTCACTGCAAGATTAACAATAATTGTTTTTTTGTTTTTTGTTATATATTTCCACTCATGTGTGTTCTCAAATCCTTCTCTGCTTTTTGCAACAAATACATCAAATCCTACCTCAATCTTTGTGTTTAACTCTTTTGAAAACTCATCTGCTCTTTCTTGAATTTCGTTTATGTCATGAAAAATAGCTGGTGATTTCTTGCCAACCAACTCTCTTGAACTATATCCTAACATCAGTTGTGCAGCTCTATTGAAGAGTGTAATCGTGCCATTTGTATCTGTAGTAATAATCGCATGTGTTGAGTAGTCCAAAACAGATTGTAAAAAATTTTTATTTTGAAAGAGTTCACTGTTGAGTGTATGAAATTGAAGATGGTTATGCACTCTGGCTAAAAGCTCCTCTTTGGCAAAAGGCTTCGATATATAATCCACTGCTCCCTCTAAAAAACCTTTGACAACGCTTTTGCTATCGCTCTTTGCTGTTAAAAAGATAAAAGGAATTTTCGATGTTTTTTTCGTATGTTTTAGTTGATACGCCACTTCATAGCCATTCATTTTAGGCATAAGAATATCAAGTAAAATAAGGTCAACTTCCTCATTTGAATTTACGATTTCTAATGCTGTCGTACCATCCGTCGCAACTAAGAGATTATATTTTTCGCAAAGTATTTCTACTAAAACAGATATATTTGTACTCTCATCATCTACTATTAAAATAGTTTGTTTTTTCATCTTAGTCCGCCAACAACGCATAAATATCACTAAACATTTTATCTGCTTCTTTATATTTATAGCCAAGAAGAGAAGAAGAAAGTTCTTTTATTATCTCAACTTCCACATGCCAAAATAACATCTCTTCTAACAACGCAACTCTTTCCCCAGTTATAGCTCTGAAATGTTTTATATCTTTTTGAATACCTTGTAAATATTTCAGGATTTCCTCTTTTTTGTACTCTTTGTGTGTCACTTCATTCGCCTCTTGGCTGAGTTGAAGCGTGAGATTTTTCACGGTCTCTTTGAGTAGTTCAATGAGTTTTGGGGCATTCTCTTTTTTTACTTGCAAATCGTTTGTCTCATATATCTCTTTTGAGAGTTTATATATATCTTTAAGTGAGATATTTCCGCTCACGCCTTTGAGTGAATGAAGCGCATGATTAAATTCATCTGTCTCTATTTTTGATATATCTAAAATCTGTTCAATGTCCCCAAACTCTTCACAAAAGCTTGAAAGCAGTTTTATGATTGTTTTTGGTTTATCGCCAATTCTATTTTTTAACTCTTCTAAATTTACTCCATAAAATTCAGACACGGCATGTGGAAATGCTTTTTCTTCCTCTTTAAAAACTTGTTTATTAGATTCTTTTGGTTTTATAAATTGCAATAGAGTGCGAATGAGTTCATCTTCATTGATAGGTTTTGCTAAATGAGCAGACATTTTAGCTTCACTTGTTTTTATTATATCTTCTTGCATTACAGCTGCACTCAGTGCGATTATTGGAATGTTTTCATTTATTTTTTTGATTTGTTTACTCGCTTCAAATCCATCCATGATTGGCATCTGAAGATCCATTAAAACAAGGTCATATTCTCTACCCTCTTCTATCCTATCCACGGCTTCCCTACCGTTATTTGCTATATCTGCTGTAATTGCTAGATTTTCCAACATTCCGATTGCTACAGTTTGATTTATTTTATTATCTTCTACTAGCAATATTTTTGCACCTTTTATTGAGTCAGTATTTAATTTTGCACTCTCTACTTCTATGATTACTCTCTCCTCTTTTTCATCCACATTTGCAAAAGTAGCACTAAAAATAAATTCACTTCCCACACCCTCTTTACTCTCCACCCAGATTTCACCGCTCATCATCTGAACAAGTCGTTTAGAGATAGAAAGACCAAGCCCTGTTCCTCCATACTGACGCGTTATGGAGCTGTCTGCTTGAGTAAACGCTCTAAAGAGATTTTCTTGGTGCGCTTTACTCATTCCAACCCCACTATCTTTTATGGAAAACTTTAACTTTTTATAGTGCTCATCCTCATGCATCAGCTCAATTTTTATATTGATAGAACCTTTTTCTGTGAACTTTATTGCATTTCCTACTATATTTGTAAGTATCTGAGTTAAACGAAGTGCGTCACCGACAAGGGTGAGTTTGTTATAACTAGATATATTGAGCGATAATCCTTTTTTATTTGCTTGATATTCAAATAAATTTACTATATTTTTCATCACACTCTCAAGCTCAAAAAGACGATGCTCTAACTCTAATTTTCCTGCTTCTATCTTAGAATAATCCAGCACATCATTAATAACATACAAAAGTGCTTTAGAAGAGGTTTTTGCTTTTTCAAGATAATCTCTTTGTTGTGCATCAAGATTTGTTTTTAAAACCAATTCAGTTAAGCCTAAAACTCCATTGAGAGGTGTTCGTATCTCATGACTCATATTTGCTAAAAATTCACTTTTGGCTCTGTTAGCAATTTCTGCCTTTTCTTTTTGAAATTGAAGTTCCATCTTTTGTGACTCTTGATCAGTAATATCATAAAACCAACCTAAAACACTTTCTTCACCCTCAAATTCCATTGACATATAGGATGCTAATGCCCATCGAATTTTATTTTCTACATTAAGCTGAACTAGTTTATTGTGAATAGGTTCATTATGGCTAATTTGCTCGACGATAGCATCGTATTCTTCCCTGTTAGCATAATAGTTTTTAGGATTTTGACCAATAACATTTTCTTGTTCAAGTTTAATGAGGGACGAATACGCTCTATTGGCAAAAACCACCTTTTTGCCATTTTCTTGAGCAATTCTTACCGCAATAGGACTTGACTCTAATAATTTTAAGAGTGTGTCACGATATTTTTTTTGCTCTGAAATATCCCTAAAAGTTACTACCGAACCAATAACTCTATCGTTTTCAATCAATACTTTGGCTGCAACCTCAACAAAAAATTCTTTTCCATGCTTATCATAAAATTTATCTTCACCAATATACTCTGATTTTTTCTGGATAACTTGATAGATATTGCACTTAGAAATCGGCGTTTTATTTGCAGAATCTGTATGAAAGAGGTCATGTGCACTTTTACCTAAAAGCTCTTCTTTAGCATAACCTAGCAATTTTGTCGCATACTTATTTACACTTATTATTCTGCCACTTATATCAGTAACATAGAGAGCTTCAAGCATAGTGTTCGTTATTGATTCTATCTGCAAAGCTTGATTTTCTAAGAGTTCTCTATCTTTCTTAATTGCCAAAACCATTGTATTGAAAGCTTTAAAAGTTGTTTGTAACTCTTTTGCACTATTTTCTTTGATGAAAATAAAGTTTCCCTCCGAGATAGCATCTGCCCCATTTTCAATAGCCTTGAGTGCTGGTAATAAACCTTTTCGTAACACATACCAAACGAAAAAAACATTTGCCACTATAAAAATTATAAATAATCCACATGCCGTCAATAAATCTTTGTATATCTCATCAATATAAAACTTTGGAGTAGCGACAACTTCTATCGTGCCATAACTAAACCCACCAACTTCAACCTCAGTGCTTTTTGCAATATCTTTTATTCCCATAGCGTTTATAAACCACTGTGGTGCATTTGATTTATAGGAAGAATCCGTGACCTCTATTGTTGCACCAGAAGAACTTTTAAATCTTATGATTGCAATATCTCTATCGATTACAAACCCTTGTAATATCTGCTCTACCGTCGCCAAATCACCAACTATTACGGTGTTTATTACCGTGCTCGGCATTACCTTCAAACGATCCGATAGAGTGCTTTTTAGATTAGCATCCATTTCTTGAATATTAAAATAAGAATAAAATACAAAAACAAAGAATGAGAGCGTAAAAATCGAAGTGGATGTTAAGAGTATGACTTTGTTTAATATAGATGCTTTGTTATTTTTGAACATTTAATTTTTCTCATCTGAGTAGTATTTTTTATAGTTATTGTAATCACGCTCATCAGCATTCACAAAACCGTTCATGAGTTCACTTGCAATAGTGGCACTTTGTTTGAGTATTTTAGCACCCTCAAGGTCTTTTGACATGTTTATAAAAGCCTCGCCAATTGCTTTTACATCCTCTTTTGAAACTCTTGGATGCGCAGAGAGTGGAAAATCTTTAAAATTTTCAGATTCCCAAAGTGTGTCATAAGAAAAATTTACGCGTTTTGCATAGGAATTTAAAACGACACTATTGACTGCGGCTGCTTTTACTTGAGCGGATTTGAGTTGTGCCATAACACCTTCTTGATTTCCGCCAAAAATCTGCTGTATGTGTAATTTCTTTTGCTCCAAATAGTTCATTGGCACAATGTAGCCTACAAAAGCAGCTTGGGATGCAAACCCAACTTTCAAATTATTTAGCTCTTCAATAGAGCCAATGGAGGAGTTTTGTTCAACAATGATTTTACAAGTTATACCAGCAGAATTTGGACGAGCAATTACAAAATAGCCAGATTTTTTTACAGAGGGTTCAAGAATATGATTTGTATATGCAAAATCGTATGTTCCCTTGATGAGTTCATCTTTTGAGTTACCACCTGTTCTTTCTGTTTTGAGAAGAAGTTTTTTTCCTGTTTTTAAAGATATATATTCAAGTATTGGATTCCAAGTTTCCGCCGTCAATACGGCACTTCTTACAGGAAGCACACCAAAAGAATAAACACTCTCAGAAGCTCTCAAATCGTGATTATCCACTATAAATCCGCATGCCAAAAGAAACAGATATTTTTGAAAAGTTTTAACTAGACTTCTTGCAAAACTCAGATTGCTTCGTCGTTCCTCCTCGCAATGACGGTCATTGCGAGCAAAGCGAAGCAATCTTATGAGAGAGTTTTGCAAGAAATCTACTCTTGCACGAAGGAAGTTTTCTGTTAAAAAACGGATGAACATAACATCTCCTTGATATTCTGATAAAAAAGTTTATTAAATAGCTACTTACATTCTAACATTAAAAAGTTTGTATTACTATCAAAATAAATATTCTAATCCACAAACCTATCTCTAATCGCTAAAAATTCATCAAGATTTTCAAAAAATATATCGACTAACTGCGGGTCAAAATGTTTGCCTCGCTCCTCTTTAAAAAATGTAATAATATGTTCTAAATCCCAAGCTTTTTTATAAACTCTATCACTTGCCAGTGCATCAAAAACATCCGCGAGTGCGGTAATTCTTCCATAAATATGGATTTCTTCACCCTTAAGAGCATTTGGATACCCCGAACCATCCCATTTTTCATGATGTTCATACGCTACTGTTGCAGCCATTTTTAAAAGTTCTCTCTCAGAGTGTTTGAGCATATCAAAGCCTAATTTTGGATGGCTATCCATGATTTTTCGCTCATCTTCATTAAATCCGCTTGGCTTATTTAAAACTGCATCAGGAATTGCCACTTTACCAATATCGTGCATTGGACTAGCTTGTTTGAGCATCTCTGCTTCTTCTTCTGGTATGCCAGAACTAAGCGCCAATATTTTTGTGTAATGTGCCACGCGTCTAACATGATTTCCTGTCTCTTTACTTCTGCTCTCAGCAATTGTTCCCATAGTAAAAAGAACTTCTTTTTGTGTCTCTTTTATATCTTTGTTTAAAATAATAATCTCTCGTATTCTCTGTGTCATCTGTGCTTCTAAATGCGTATTCCATTTTTCAAGCTCTTTACTTAACTCTTCCACCTCTTTTTTAGAAGTGATATCCTCACGAACTGCGTGGTATCCAATGTGTTCACCGTGACTATTATAATCGGGTTCAATCTTGCTAGATACCCAATAAAAGCTACCATCTTTTTTTTTGTTTTTAACTTCTCCAGACCAGTGAAGCGTTTTATGAAGAGAATCCCACAACTCTTTAAAAACTTCACTAGGCATATCTGGATGTCTTATAATGCTATGTGGTTGTCCTAAAAGTTCAGAAGCTTCGTATCCGCTTATCTTACAAAAAGCCTTACTGGCATGTGTAATTTTGCCGTCCAAATCTGTTTTTGAGAATATTACATTTGTATCAAATGCTTTTACGAGGACTTCTAGCTCATATTTTATTGTTTGGATTTGTGCTAAAAGTTCTTTAGTTTCATCTTTTTTCAATTGTAGCTCCAAAATAAATAATTCAATCTATGTCAAATAATATCATTTATTTTACTGTTTTCAACTTACGGCAACATCTCCAAAAAAGAGTTCTCGGTTTATCTCAAAATTTTCTACAAGTGTAGTAAAACAGCCACCAAGTTCACGAATAGTTTCTATATTTGGTTCTATATATATTTTATTCCCTTTTTTTTCCATCGTGATGATGTCCGCTTCTCTGAGTTCTTTGAGATGCTTTGAAATAGTAGGCAGGGCAAAATCAAAATGCTCTGCAATTGTGCTCACACAAGTGGCATGTGGACTTACTTTTACATTTTTATCTTTTTTGTCAATTGAGCAAGTATAACCACCCGTAAACACATTTTTAAAAATTAAAAAACGAGTCTCATTCCCAAGTGCTTTGAAAATTTTTATTTTTTGTTTCATATCTAGCATTTTAATCCTTGACATTGTTATTGAAAAATTATACCATACTTGAATCTATTTAGTTAAATGCCTAATTAGGTATTTACTATAAACTTAGGAGAAAAAATGAGAAAAAGCTTTATATATATAGTATTGGTAGTTACGCTCTCTTCAACAACAGCTCTTTTTGCTGGGTCAGTAGAAACAGATAAACTGCTGGTTGAAGCCGTAAAAGAAGCGGGTGAAATGGAACCTCAGAAACTTAAACAGATGATAGATAAAGAAGAAGCTGTCATAGTTCTTGATGTACGAGAGTCAGAACAAAGAGCGGAGGGTCAGATTTATACAGATAAAAATTTTGCAATCACTCGCGGTAATTTAGAGTTTGAAGTGATGAACAAAATCAAAGATAAGAATGCTGTAATTGTAACTTTTTGTCGTGGTGGCAGTCGTGGTGCATTGGCTGCGCAAACACTCAGACATCTTGGGTATAAAAATGCTACAAATCTCAAAGGTGGACTCAAAGGATGGGCGACACTTGGCTATCCTATAGAAACTGGTCTTGGAATAACAAAACTAACGGAGGAAGAAAAATGATAACTATAATACTCAATCATCAGCCCTATGATGGAACGGATGTCACTTGGAATGCTTTGCGACTGGCAAAAACACTTCACAAAAATGGGGAAGAAGTAAATGTTTTTTTGATGAATGATGCTGTTGATCTCGCGCGTGATAAAAGTGCTAAACCTGATTATTATGAGTATGATTTAGTTGAAATGCTCAAAAAAATGTATGCCAATGGCATAAACTTACAGGCATGTGGAACTTGTAATGCACGATGTGGTATTTTCAAAAATGAACCCTATTTTGATGAGAAAATATCTTCTACTATGGAAGTTCTTTCAAATTGGGTTATAAATTCTAAACAAGTCATCACATTTTAATCACGAATAAGAGAACAAAAAGATAGTTATTATTTAAGAGTAGCTATAATCGAACAAATTTTTTTAATGAGTGAGTTAGTGATGTCAAAAATTATTCTATTTCTATTTCTAAGTGTTTTTTTATTTGGAGCACCTCCTAAATTTTTAATGCCTGATGAAGCGTTTATTCCACATGCCAAGATAAATGAACAAATGCAGATTGAAGCGGGTGTTACAATCGCAAAAGATATCTATTTGTACGAAGATAAAGTAACACTTGAAATCATTGACACGAGTAATATAATACAAATAAAAGAGATAGTGTCGCCTAAAAGTGTGAAGCATGATGATGCTATGGTTTATTTAGAATCACCTGACTTTCTTGTTCATTTACAAAAAAGTAGTGATACTAAAGATATCAAAAAAGTAGAGTTCAAACTCTCCTATCAAGGGTGTTCTGGACAAGGTCTTTGTTATGAGCCACTGAGTAAAACATACTCGTTTGATGTAGATAGTTCAAAACTGGGTGTAAAACAAGAAGCTTCTGAAGTTAAAAAATCAGATGCTAAGCCAAAAGAATTCTCAGAAGCTGATTCTATTGCAAATACAATTATTTCAGGAAGTCTTGGTCTCATTCTTTTAACATTTTTTGGTTTTGGTCTTTTACTCGCTCTTACTCCATGCACCTTTCCTATGATTCCAATTATTTCTGGAATTATTATCTCTCAAGGCGAAGGCTTAACAACGAAAAAAGCATTTTTTCTTTCGCTCATTTATGTTTTGGCGATGGCTGTTGCTTATACTATCGCTGGTGTTTTAGCTGGTCTTTTTGGCTCAAACCTTCAAGCAGCTCTTCAAACACCTTGGGTTATCTTCTCTTTTTCAGCTATCTTTGTTGCACTTGCAATGAGTATGTTTGGATTTTATGAGTTAAAACCACCCTCTTTTTTACTCACATCCGTGAGTGAATCAAGACAACACAGAGGCATTTTAGGTGTTGCAGTGATGGGCTTTTTATCGGCTCTTATCGTTGGTCCATGTGTTGCTGCTCCACTTGCAGGAGCTTTAGTTTACATAGGTCAAACTGGCGACGCATTTCTAGGCGGTGCGGCACTCTTTGCTATGAGCATAGGAATGGGACTTCCACTCCTTGTAGTTGGTGTGAGTGCTGGGAAATTTATGCCAAAACCAGGGCATTGGATGGTTATGGTCAATGCTATCTTTGGTGTGATGATGCTTGGTGTTGCTATTTGGATGCTAGAAAAAGTTGTTGATGTTTATATTACTATGATTTTATGGTCTCTACTTGGAATTAGTTTTGCGATTTATCTCGAAGCTTTTGAGCCAGGTGTTCATATTTTTAGAAAGAGTATTGCTATTATCCTTTTTATCTACTCCGTTTCTCTCTTCATTGGCGCACTCGGCGGTTCACAAAGTATGAGTAAACCACTCGAGTTTTTAAAAGCAACAAATAGTACCTCAAAAGAAAAAGCTCGGCATGTGGAATTTATAAAAGTGAGTTCCTTAAAAGAGTTGGATACCCTTTTAGCAAAAAACAAAGGCAAAAAAATCATGTTAGATTTTTACGCTGATTGGTGTACTTCCTGTAAAGAGCTTGAAGAAGTTACTTTTTCAGATACAAAAGTTCAAGATAAAATGAGTGAGTTTGTTCTCATCCAAGCCAATCTAACTGAAAACTCCAAAGAGCAAAAAGATTTGAGCGCAAAATATGGAGTTTTTGGTCCTCCAGTGATACTCTTTTTTGATGAAAAAGGTGAAGTTCTAAAAGCTAAAACTATTACAGGTTTTGTCAAACCAGATGAATTTTTAAAACATTTAAACCAAATATAGGAAATTGATAATGAAAAAAACAATACTGCTTGTTACACTCCTTGTGAGCTCACTTTTCGCAGAAATTGAGTGGATGGAATATAGCGATGCCGTGATAAAGGCAAAAAAAGAGAATAAAATCGTAATGGTTATGCTCTCTAAAAAGGGCTGTGGGGCATGTGATTTTATGGAAAATATAGTACTAGAAGATGAGAAAGTCATAAGCGAATTTACAAATGGTTTTATCGGTGTTCATATAGATATACATAAGGATTCAATACCTAGTGATTTAGATTATTTTGGAACACCTACATTTCATTTTATCAATGCAAATGGGGAAAAAATAGACAGAATTGATGGTGGGAAAAAAGTTGAAAGTTTTATAAAAAAACTTAAAGAAGTAAAAGCGCACTAAGGTTTTAAAAATATAAGCTACTCTCCTGTTCTTACACAACGCACAAAAAGAGTAGTTCCTTTATAGTTGCTGCGTGCACTGCCATCATAAAAGTCCACGACCCATGCACCATCTTCATAACCATTATACTCAGTAGAACTCCAATAATAATATGTGATATCAGTTTGTGTAAATGCATTTGCTATGGCTGGATTTACTCTGTCTTTGTCTAGGATGCTTTTTAGCTCATTGATGTTTGGTAATCTCCAACCACTTCCGTCTAAGGTGAGATTTTCACATCTGTCTATGGCACTTTGCCATGTCTTGACTTTGCCTATTTCATCATCTTGCCACTCTAATCCTGTTACACTATCACTCACAATTTTTGTATTTGCATCACGCACAAAGTCAGCCATCAAACCAACACTCAGACCTATCATAACTAAAAGTATTTTTTTCATTTACATATTACTTGTTGCAATAAACGAAGCAAATCTTTTTACATACTCGTTTTCATGTGCTGCCGCTATCTCTTGTGCAGCTTCTTTATCAACACTCTCGCCTAAGATTCTTTTATAAGCTGATTTTATCTCTTCTATGTCATCTTTATTTTCAAGTCTGCGTCTAAGCCCTATAACATTTAAACCTTTAACGGTCGCATGATTCCCCTCAACCAAAGTAAAAGGAGGAATATCGCTACTTACCAAAGAAGCACCGCCTATCATTACACCTGTTCCTAGAGTGTTATTTGCCATAACGCTACTTAGTCCACCGATGATAACTCTCTCTTCGCACTTTACATTTTCATAGAGTCTCACAGCGTTTGTAAGAATACAGTTATCTCCAAGTGCAACGCCACTTAAAAGCTGAACATAACCCATCAGAAAGTTATTTGCACCTATCGTTATCTTTTTTGGTACTTCATTTTCATCCTCTTGTGAGCCAATTTGCGTAAATTCTCGAATATGTGTGTTTTCGCCTACACTAATCTCTGAATCTTCACGACCAATGATTGCAAAACTAAAAATTTTCACATCTTTAGCTATATGAAGTTTGCCCTTGAGGATAATATTTGATTCCAAAGTACATCCGCTCTCAATCGTTACATCTTTTCCTATAAAACAAAACGGACCGATGATGACATCCCCGGCAATTTTTGCACCCTCTTCTATCGTTACGGATTCATGAATCAAATTATTTTCCTTAGACATCTATTTACTTGCTATTTCGAGTGTGATTATACTATCTTCTATCGAAGCTAAAGAGCCTCTGTTGCCTGTTTCTAAGTAATGTACAAAAGCTTCGAGTTCATCGCTGAGTGCGTCGCTTCTTTGTATAAAACAAGCTCTTGTGCTATGAGAGTTCCCGTCTATGTTGATGTATTCGCTCAGTGATTGCGAGATTAAATCTGCTTCAAAATACTTTATCGCAGACTCTTTTGTCTCTCGACATGCAACGATGATACTTCTTTTTCTAAAAGGTGTGAACCAGTTTGTCGTGATATCGCCTACCACTTCGCCCTCTAACTCAAAAGCCAAAATAGCATTGTCTTCATGTGTTTTATGGATTTTTTGCGATTTAAAAACTGCACTTTTTACTATCTCTTTTTGGGTAATAAATCGTATCAAATCGCTATCATGCACAGATAAATCCGTCAAAATTCCAACATCGGCAATGCGAGAAGGAAATGAACCGCTTCTTGTGATAGAAATAGATAAAATTTCATGGTTTGCTATCTCTTTTATAAGAGCTTTGACCACAGGATTAAATCTTTCCACATGCCCAACACAACTCTTTACACCTCTTGCATTTACCGCGATAAGCATCTCATTTGCATCTTTTACATTTGAAGCAGCAGGTTTTTCTATAAACATATTTATATCTCTAGCAGCAACCGCTAACGCCACTTCCTTATGTAAAAAAGTAGGCGTTACAATGATTACGGCATGTGGAAGTGTCTCTTCAAGCATCAACTCTAAGTTTGTATAAAACGGTTCATCAAAATCGCCATTTTTTACAACATCACAAAGCCCGACAATCTCCACGCTTTTCATACTTTTTAAAACGCGGTAGTGATTTTTCCCCATTGCACCTAAGCCGACGATAGCGATTTTATGCATTAGTTCCCTTTGATAGCATCTGCTATAAAATCTTGTTGTTCTTGTGTAAGATAAGGACTCATAGGAAGCGACATAATCTCAGTTGCAACCAACTCACTGATTGGGAAATCCCCTACTTTATAACCAAGTGGAGCAAAAGCTTCTTGAAGGTGAAGAGGCACAGGATAGTGAACTGCAGTTGGAATCTCTTTTGCCGTGAGTTTTGCAACCATCGCTTCTCTATTTTTTACTCGGATAGAGTACTGTGCATAAACACTTGTGTTACCCTCTTGTATTTTTGGAGTGATAACATCTGCATCTTCTAGTAAATGAGAATATCTCGCGCCGATTTCTTCTCTAAGGGCTACTTCCCCATCAAAATGTTTCAGTTTTACATTCAAAACCGCTGCTTGAACCGCGTCAAGTCGTCCATTGATACCGATGTATTTATGTTTATATCGCTCGTTTTGACCATGATTTAGAAGCATTCTCATCTTCAGTGCTAAGTCATCATCGCTCGTAAAAATCGCTCCGCCATCGCCATACGCACCAAGAGGTTTTGAAGGGAAAAAACTTGTACATGCGATAGTTGAAAGGTTACAAGATTTTTTACCTTTGTAGGACGCACCAAAACTCTGGCCCAAAACTCTGGCAAGAGTCTTCGATTACCACGATATTATGTTTTGCAGCGATTGCGTTTATAGCATCCATATCAGCACATTGACCATAAAGTGAAACTGGAATAATCGCTTTTGTTTTGCTCGTAATAGCACTCTCGATTTTTGTCGGGTCTATGTTGTAAGTGTCCGCTTCGATATCCACAAAAACAGAAGTCGCACCCAAAAGTGCAATAACCTCAGCCGTAGCAATAAAAGTAAAAGGAGTTGTGATAACCTCATCGCCCACGCCAATATCTAAAGCCATAAGAGCAAGTAAAAGAGCGTCTGTTCCGCTACTACAACCGATTGCATGTTTCGCACCTGTGTAAGTTGCAAGAGATTTTTCAAGTCTGTTTAACTTCTCTCCACCAATAAACATTGCCGTACTAAAAACCTCTAAAACTTCACTATCTATCTCTGACTTATATGCCACATACTGCGCTTGTAAATCTATAAAATTAATCTTCATTTCTACCCTCTATAATTGATGCTACTATTTTTGAACTTCCATGACTTAGGTAAGTTCGGAGTGCTTTTGAATCCTCTAAAAATGTACTTCTGTCAAACTCTTTATACGCTTTTACAAGATTCTCCACCGTTACATCGCCTTGAATAAATTCAGGATGTAAATCTCTTCCCTTAAACTTGTGAAACATAATATTACTAAGCCCTATATGACTCAGTTTCACAAGTCTGCTCGCTAGAAAATAATCGAGTGGTTTTGCAATGTAACTCAGCACAAATGGAGTTCCTATAAGTGCGGCTTCAAGCGTTGCTGTTCCACTACATATAAATGCAAAATCCGCCTCATAAAGCGCTTTATGCGCCTCATGTGCTATTTTAAAACCCGATAGGGTACCGTAAACTTCTTTTATATCTTCTTTAGTAAAGTGTTTTGGGATGATGAGTGTCCCTTCAACTCCTAGTTTTTCTCGCACCTCTTTGAAGATTGGCATCAGTTTTTTTATCTCACCCTTGCGACTTCCTGGCATAAAAACTATATTTTTTACCTCATCATTCAAACTCTCTTTAAACTCGCTAATTTGGTCAAGCAGAGGATGTCCTACATAGGTAATGGGTGCATTCTTGGAGTAGTACTCTTTCTCAAAAGGTAAAATTGAAGCTAAGTGGTCGATTGTTTTTTCAAGGGAAGGAATTCGCTTTTTTTTCCATGCCCACGCTTGAGGTAAAATGTAGTAAATTATCTCTTTTTCTGGGTATTTTTTTTTGATTTTTTTTGCAAGTGGGAGATTAAATCCTGAAGAGTCAATGAGCAAAACTTTATCCACGCCCTGAGCCAACTCTACCATTTGAGCATTTAACTTAAAAAAATAACGAAGTTTTTTGAGTGCATCGACAAAACCCATGATGGCGAAGGAACGCAAATCAACGATAGGATTTCCCAACTCTTTATCAAAAATCCCTACAAATTCCACATGCCCACTTAACTCTTTTTTGAGAGATTTGAGATGAATATTTGCCGAATGTTCTAATGCGCTGACTAAAATTTTCATGAACCGCCATCTCCTAGATGATTACTATCATCATATTTTGTTTTGTTTTTTTCTTCCACAAACTCAAACAAATAAGTTGTTAAGTTCTCTATATCTGCATCACTCAAACCCACTGCAAACGCTATCATCATCTCTTGTTGTTGATTATCAGAGATTTTGTCACGAAATCGTTTGAGTTTGTATGTCAAAAAACCTTTTGCACGGTTAGAGAGCTTCGGGTAAACATGCATCCCCTCGGCATTATTTCCATGACAACTGTAACATCCTTTTTCCATATAAAGAGTTTTTCCACTCTCATACGCCGTCTTGGCATGTGTAAATGAAACTATGAAAAATAGCAGAAGTATAAAACGCAAATCTAAGCCTTAATTTATTATAATTAGCGACATTATATCTAAGGTGGTTTAAAATGGTAATATCCAATGCAATAATTTGTGATGCCCAGGCTGAAAAAAAAGCGGATGTTCGCATAGAAAATGGGATTATAACAGAGATAGGTTTGAACCTTGTGGATGATGTGAAAATAGATGCAGATGGCTCATACTTCATGCCGCTTTTAATAGACACAAATGTAAGACTTCATGACTCCACTCTCAACTCAAAAAATATCAAAGCCATTTCAAAAGAGGCTCTTCGTGGGGGAATCGGGCATGTGGTTTTAAATGCTGATTCTACTCCCGCTATCGATAATGAAGTGGTTTTAGAGTTTGCACAAAACGGTTTACACGATTTAGATGGGGCAAAAGTGGATATGATGCTCAACACTTTAAAAGAGGACGCAACACTCAGCAACATCGCCATTTTACTTAAAAAAGGGGCAATAGTTCCCTACATGAGTACCATCGCAAAAAATAACTTAGCGATAAAAATAGCCGAATATGTACAGATGTATAAAGTTACACTTTTTTGTAAGGCTGAGGACAACTCTATGATTCAAAGCGGAGTGATGCTTGAGGGCGATATGAGTTCACAACTTGGACTTGCTGGGATTCCTGATTTAAGTGAAGTTTTGCATGTCTCACGGATGATAGAAATCGCAAGACATTTTAAGATAAAAATTCTCTTCAAAGCTATCGCCTCTCCTCGTTCAATCTACCTCATCGACAAAGCAAAAAAAGAGGGTGTGGATGTGCGATGTGAAGTTTCCCTGCATCATCTTTTACACTCAGATACGGCATGTGGAAATTTCAACACAACTGCAAAACTCAATCCGCCTCTTGTCTGTGCAAATGATGTAAAACTTCTTCAAGAAGCACTTAAAAATCATCAAGTCGATATGCTTACAACCCTACATCAGCCCTCTTCTCCTGTAAATAAAGAAGTAGCTTTTTATGATGCGCATTATGGGTGTGAAGCCCTTGGAGATGCACTTTCACTTTATTACACAAAACTTGTAAAATCTGGCATTCTCAGTATGAGTGAGCTCGTAAAACTCACAGTAAAAAATCCAGCTTCAAGCATAAACAAAAAAGCTGGAATTATAGAAGTTGGACAAAAAGCGGATGCACTTTTATTTAATCCACATGCCAAAACAACTGTGCAAAATTCTCAGTCACTTTACAACAATGATGTACTTGATGGCGAAGTCATAATGAGCTTTCAAGGCGACAAAATAACTTATTTTAAATAAAAAAAAATTATAGTACAATACATAAGACTTCTTGCAAAACTCAGATTGCTTCGTCATTCTTCCTTGGCACATGACAGTCATTGCGAACGAAGTGAAGCAATCTTGTGAGAGAGTTTTGCAAGAAGTCTATAAAAGGATATCAAAGGATTTATAAATGAAAGTACTACATTTGGCTTGGGCACTCCTTTTCGTTACTTCTATGAGTGCAACTGAATTGATACACGATTCGTCTACATCTTTGCTTTGGCAGGACAACAAAGATACCAAAGAGTTACAAATAACTTTTTATGAAGCACAAGAGTATTGTTCCAAACTCTCTATCGCTGGACAAAAAGATTTTCGTCTTCCAACACTCAAAGAGCTTCTCACTATCGCAGATTACACTCGTTTCAAACCTGCGATTGTGGAAGGATTTACATCTGTTGACAACGAAGTCTATTGGTCATCCACGCGCTTTGTAGATGATGCAGACAAAGTTTGGGCTGTGAATTTTAGAGATGCAAAAACGGATATCATAGCAAAAAGTTATGATAGACACATCCGATGTGTAAAAAACGCCAACTAGCGCTCATTGTACTGATGGTATCACAAATCATGAACGCTAACCCAAGACCAGCTGCTGTAGCTGGCTCATTTTATAGTAGCAACAGTGCAGAACTCTCGTCTGAGCTAAAAGAAGCTTTGCACGCTACTAAAAAATTTGATACACAAGATATAAAAGCGATTATAGTTCCACATGCCGGCTATGTATTCTCAGGCGGTGTCGCGGCAACTGCGTACTCGACACTTAGCAAAAAATACAAAAATATTTTTATCATAGGTTCAAGCCATCATGTAAGTTTTAATGGTGCTGCACTCTACTCTATAGGAAATTATGAAACACCTTTGGGCGAAGTAAAAGTCAATCAAACAATAGTTTCTGCACTTATGAGAACATCCAATCTTTTTACTTTTCATCCTGAGGCACATAAAAAAGAGCACACCATAGAAGTGCAACTTCCTTTTTTACAAACTATTTATGGCGAAGATTTAAGCATCGTGCCAATTGTAATCGCAACACAAAATATGCAAAGTATCAAAACTATTGCAGAGGCTCTTCGTCCTTACTTCAATGATGAAAACCTTTTTGTCATAAGCAGTGATTTATCACATTATCCATCCTATCCACATGCCAACGAAGTCGATAAACTCACACTGGACGCTATAGAAAAAGGCTCACCAGAAGAGTTTATAAACGCACTTATAAAAAATGAAGAATCTTCCATAAAAGAGTTAAAAACTTCGGCATGTGGATGGACTTCAATTATTACGCTGATGTTTCTCACAGAGGGGCAAAATTATAAATATGAACTCTTAGAGTACAAAAATTCTGGAGACACTTCTTATGGCGATAAAGAGAGAGTTGTAGGGTATGGAGCTTTACGAGTTTATAAAAAAAATGATTCGTTTCGTTTAAATGAACAAGAAAAAGAGGAATTACGCAACCTTGCAAAACTCTCTCTTTACGAAGCTACTCTGCATAACAAAAAAATATCCATAGATGAGAGTAAACTGTCAGCAAAATTAAAAGAACCACTCGGTGCTTTTGTAACGCTTTATAAAAACCATAGTTTAAGAGGTTGCATAGGCACATTTGAACCAAACGAACCACTCTACAAAGTAATTATAAACATGGCAGTAGCAGCGGCGCAACATGACCAAAGATTTGCAAGAGTGACTCCTGAAGAACTTGAAGAGTTAGAGATAGAAATTTCAGTTTTAACACCTAGAAAAAAGATAGATTCTCTCCATGAAATTGTTTTAGGCAAACATGGCATTTATATTCAAAAAGGTTCTAAAAATGGTACTTATCTACCTCATGTAGCAACGCAGATGCACTGGAGTGTTGAAGAGTTTGTAAAACATTGTGCAAATGAAAAAGCAAATATCCCCTTAGATGAGTATAAAGATGCCGATATTTATGTATATGAGGCTCTTGTTTTTTAGGCTATAAGTTACAATTTAATCACAAAATATTATCATGTGCCCTTACGCATGTGCAATATCGCTTCAAGGATACTAGATGACATATAATTTTTCTAACTTTTTCAATAGCCATAGTAATAAAACTTTTAATGATTTCATTGAGCTGTACACGCCTTATATGAGTGTTGCTGAAGATAATTTTGAAGAAATATCGGAGTTAATAAAGAGCTATAAAATTATTTTAGATACTTTTAATAGTAGTTTTAGCGAAGAAAAAATATTGGACTATTTTGAAAAATTAGCTACGCTGAAAGTTTTACAAGATATACCTTATATCGCTACAACCAATGAAATTTTGGGGTTAAAAAATATTTTATTATCTAAAATGATAGACGACAACACAACTTCTAATGTTCTTAGCCTTTTAAAACTTTTTCAAAGCATCAACAATCGAGTTGCGTACATCTATTTTATGGAACATATCAATAAGCTTTTATCAATCAACAACTTAAGAATAAATTCTATGTCTGATTTGATAGATAAAGAGATTATCGGGCACTATGAGGCGCATCTTATATGGCTCACAGAATTGGCTAAGGGTGTGAGAGACAACAGTACAGATTCTTTTCCAGAATTAGACGATGTTGCATGTAATTTTGGTAAGTGGCTCAAAGAAGATGCAAAAAAACTCATCTCCAACAATTCAAAATACAAGGCTATTATCAAACTCCACTCAAATTTACATCTTTTTGGTAAAAAAATCTATCAACAAATTGGTAAAAACAATCACCATCTCATGATTACTTATCTTGAAAAATGTGA
>JAPLGP010000028.1:0-56279 GCA_026390075.1 Campylobacterales bacterium | reverse complement strand
CTAATTTCGTTAAGTATTGGCACAGAATTGGCACTCATAGACAACATACTTATCAACAAAAGAGTCACAAAAGACGCACTAACTGGGGCTTTAAATCGTCACAGCTTAAAATCTATCTTTGAGAGCCAGTATGAGTTAGCACAAGCAACAAATAACCCTTTTGTTTTAGCGATGTGCGATTTGGATTTTTTTAAAAATATCAATGATACTTATGGACATATCGCTGGAGATTATATGCTCAAACTCTTTGTTGACACTATAAAAGAGCACTTAAGAAACTCAGACATTATCATCCGTTATGGCGGGGAAGAGTTTATCATTATGCTTCCTGCAATTAACAAAGAAAAAGCTTTTAGTGTTTTAGAAAAAATCCGTATCAGCTTTGCCAATAAAGTATTGGCGTATAAAGATTTTATAATAAATACCACTGTAAGTATGGGTATGATGGAGATAAACACGAATGATTATTATCAACCAACTTTCTTGGATGACTACATAAATATAGTAGATCAGAAATTATATTTGGCAAAGAAAAATGGTAGAAATCGTATAGAAATTCGCTAAGTTTTCTGCTTTTTTATTTATTTTTCAAACCTAAAGTTTATTTAATATACTTAGGAGTAACATTGTAAACAGTCGTTGAAAAATAATTCCAACAAAAGAGAACAATGCCAATAAAAAATATAAGTGAAATTATGCCTCTCATTTACTCAACTGAAATGAGAGATGCCTATACACAAGGACATTCTGAGCATGTTGCCTATTATGCGAAAGAGTTGGCATGTGCGTCTGGTTTGTCTGAAGAAGAGTGTGAAGATGTCTATATTGCTGGATTACTCCATGATATAGGTAAAATTGGTATTCCTGATAGCGTATTGTTAAAACCTGGGCAGTTGGAAAATCAAGAATTTGTTCTCATTAAACTTCATAGTCAAATCAGCGGTCAGATTGTCCAAAAAATTGAAAATTACTCTTATTTATACACCGCAGTAAGACATCACCATGAAAACTATGACGGAAGTGGCTATCCTGATGGTCTCAAAGGCGAAGAAATTCCTTTATATGCCAGAATTTTATCTATCGTAGATGTTTTTGATGCACTCACAACTGGTCGTATTTATCGAGGATCTATTAACTTTACAAAGTCAATCAACATGATGCATGACATGCAAAAACAAAATAAATTTGACCCACATCTTTATACTACTTTTATAGAGTTGATACACAAAATAGGGATAATTGAAGAGGATGCATCTAAAAAACTTCAATTTAAAGAACTAGAAACCCAAAGAAATAGCTTCTTTTTTACAGACTCTTTAACAAAACTTTTAAATAGAGATGCGATTTTAGGACTTTTGAGAAAAAGCCATGATTATGGATATAAAATTTCATTAATCGGGTGCAACATTAAAAATTTTAAAACTTACAATAGAGTATATGGACTTGCAAAAGGCGATATTCTTCTCAAAGATGTTGCATCCATACTTATTCAAAATTTAAGTGCAATAACCTCTATAAAAGAACCTGTGGAGAAAGATTTGTTTTTATTTCGTTTAAGTGGCGACAAATTTGCACTGCTTTACATTGGGCAAAGAAGCGAATTTTTAAGTTATAAATTAGAAAAAGTAAAAGAAGATATTTTAAAAACAATGAGCGTCGAGTTTGATTTTCATTTTATTATCAAAAATGCTATCGCATCAAGAAATATAGAACAAGATGTTGGGTATTTACTATGACACTCATTGAAAAATTTAAAATACAGAATAACTCAGATATCATTTATGCTAAAACAACCTTAAGCAACATACTCAAAGACAGAGTAAAATTAGATAAAAATTTTCTCATCTTTTCACTGATGGAACTCTCTACTAATCTCATAAAACACGCAGACAAAGGTGAAATCTGGGTGCTTGACTACAAAGATGAAATACTGCTTTGTGCCTTAGATTATGGAAATGGCATAGAAAATATAAACTGGTCTATGCAAAATGGAACGACAGGTATGGACAACTCTTTAGGTCTTGGCTTATATCAAATGAATAACAATGCAAATTACGAAATAGAGATATGTTCCCTAGCACATAGAGAAATTCATGGCACAGTTGTTTTACTCAAACCAATAAATCTCAATCCAGATATTATCTCCTTACAAATTCCACATGCCACAGAAGAAATTTCTGGGGATATGTTTGTAAAAAAAGGGAAATTTTTACTCCTCTGTGATGGAAGCGGTCATGGCAAAAAAGCAAACAAAAGTGCAGAACTCGCTAAATCACTTTTTTACAATCACCCTTTTTCATGTTTGCTTGTGGATGAATTCTTTTTAAATCTTGACAAAAAGCTCAAAGAGAAAGAGATGAGAGGTCTAGCTCTTAGTATTTTTGAAATTTCTAAAAGTAGTGTTCAAGTTTGTGGCATAGGTAATATCTCTTTTTGGATACAAAATGGCAATCACTATAACTATGCCTCGCAAAAAGACGGAATACTTGGTGAACATTACTCCTCGAGCGATAAATTTTTCTTTGAGTTATCACACAACCAAAAATTTATTACAGCAACCGATGGCATTGATGTAGGAAAATTTAATAAATTACTTTTACACATGCCAAAGAAAAGTAGCAGTGCACTCATAGCTTTAAGTGCTATGCATTTTGCATCTGTTACTTATGATGACAAAACAATCGTAGTAATCACAACACAAAAGGAGTTATCATGAATGAAAAGTTTAAAACGGCACTATTAGACATAGTACAAAACAGTTCACAAGAGCTGACACAGCATTGGTTGGAGTATTTTGAGGATGAGTTTAAAGATGATGAGTATCGTCGTTATGATGATTTTCTAGGCTTTTTTGAAGAGTGCATAGAGTCAAACTTAGACCCATTAAGTGATGAAGCAGGTGCATTGAAACACTTTTTGAAAAAGGTTGTAGATATCATTGGCGAGGATTATTTTTTTCACTTTCATAATTCAGTCTATACATGTTTTTTAAAGTTTCCACTTCTTAAAGTTATCGAACAAAAAGGGATGTTCACTTATGAAAATGTAAAGCCAATAACAGCTTTTTTTGAGTCTTTAACATCGACTTTGGTTGTAGAGTTACTCCAACAGCATAAATCTGTCACGCTCTCTTCAACACAAGAACTCGCAGAGAGAGAAGCTCCGATTAGTGAAATTTGGGATGGAGTATTGATGGTTTCCATTGTTGGAACACTTGATTCATTCAGAATACTTCAAATCATAGATAAGGTTCTCACACATCTAGAAAAGAAAGAGTATGCACATGCCATAGTTGACATTAGTGCTATTTATGATATGAACTCTGAAGTTGCAAATCAAATTATTAAACTCAATAACACAATTCACTTCATGGGTGTGACGCCTTACATCACAGGAATCACTCCAAATATTGCAAAAAGTTTAACACATCTCAATATCAACCTCGGTGAAGTAAAGACTTATGTAACAACAAAAAAAGCAATGAAAATTATTTTAGGACAAGATAGTTGACATATGATATTTTAAAAACACTTTACACAAGTGTTACCGTCATCGACAATGCAGATGGTAACATCGTGTATAGCTATTCAAAACATCCATTTGATGGCGTTCAAATTACTACTCAGGAGCAGTTTGATGATTTTTTAAAAAAATATTATGATGAAAATTCTATTCCGATTTTTGATAAAATCGTTATCAACAATATCTCCTACTGGATAAACAGAAAATTTAAAAACAACCATATATACTATCTCATTCAAGAGTGCAAATACTGGGATGAAATGCTAGAAAAAGCAGAAGCAACTTCAGCTATTGACGGTTTGACAGAGTGCTACACCAAAACTGAAACTCAGATAATGATGAAAAATCTTTTATACACTTTTTTAAGGTATCAAACAAACCCATTTTCAATTATCATGTTTGATATAGATTTTTTCAAAAAAGTAAATGACACTTATGGGCATTTAGCAGGTGACTATGTATTAAAACAACTTGCTTCTATCGTAAAAACGCACTTAAGAGAGAGTGATATATGTGGCAGATTTGGCGGAGAAGAGTTTATAATCGTACTCTCTCAAACGAAAGTAAATGGGGCGATGCGACTCGCAAATAGATTAAGAGAGAGCTGTAAAAACTTTAACTTTTTATTTCAAGGAACAAAGATAGATATTTCAATAAGCCTTGGTGTAACCTCCGTAAGCATCAGCGACTCGCTACACTCTCTCATAGACAGATGTGACAACGCACTTTATGATGCAAAAAAAAGTGGAAGAAATAGAGTTGAGTATAGATAAAAAGTATTCTGCAATTAAACTGTAATCCAAAAATAAGCTATAAATTTTAGAATATGTTATAATCCACACAGAATGAGGAGGGTTTATTTATGCAGGAAAAAAAAATCATTGGAATGAAAGAGATAATCTCAATTATAGATTTAGAACTTTATGATTTGGATGCTAAAATAGATACTGGTGCTGATTCAAGTACTTTGCACTGTGATGATATCTTTATAGATGAGTATAATTTTGTTCATTTTACATTACTAGATGCAGTGCACCCGTCGTACAACGGCAAAAAAATGAAAATGCCTCTTCATAAAATAAGAAAAATAAAAAGTTCAAATGGACAAGTTGAGAAGAGACCATTTATAAAAATAAGTGTTCTTTTTTTTGGAAAAAAATACAAAACAGTTGTTTCTCTAACAAATCGCGCAGACATGAAATTTCCTATGCTTATAGGAAAAAATTTTTTAGCAAATAAATTTTTAGTAGATGTCTCACAAGAATATTTAACAAAAGAGGTAAGATGAAAAATCATAATAAAATGAGAGTTTATATACTCTCAAGAGACGCTAAATTGTATTCTACGAGAAGACTAGTAGAAGCTGCCCAGCAAAAAGATTGGGAAGTTCGAGTTATTGATTATCTCAAATGTAGTATTGAAATTATGAAAGACCATCTGCAGGTTATTTATGATGGTGAAGTTTTACCTGCACCTGATGCGATAATCCCTAGAATAGGCGCAAGTAGAACATTTTATGGGACGGCAATGGTGCGACACTTTGAGATGATGGATACTTTTAGCGTGGCAGGAAATTTGGCAATCGCAAGAAGTAGAGATAAATTAAGAAGTTTACAAATTTTGTCAAAACATGGCGTGGATATGCCAAAAACCGTCTTTGCGTCAAATAAATCAAGTGCAAAAGATGTTATAGCTCTCAGCGGTGGTGCACCTTTGGTTCTTAAAATACTTGAAGGAACACAAGGCGTTGGCGTTGTTTTGGTGGATAGCGAAAAAGCAGCAAAATCAGTTCTTGACGCATTTTACGGCATGGATGTAAACTTACTCGTTCAAGAATACATTGAAGAAGCAGGTGGAGCGGATATCCGAGTTTTAATCGTTGGTGGAGAGGTTGTTGGAGCTATGAAGCGTCAAGGTGCTGAGGGCGATTTTAGGTCTAACTTACATCAAGGCGGAAGTGCAACAGCGTATAAACTTAACCGAAAAGAGAAGATGACAGCACTCGCTGCTGCAAAAGCTATGGGACTTGGAGTTTGCGGTGTGGATATGATTCCATCTGCTCGTGGACCGCTTGTTATGGAAGTAAACTCTTCCCCAGGATTAGAGGGAATTGAAAAATCAACAGGCATTGATATAGCAGGTAAAATTATGGATTATATTGCAAAAAATGTAACACCTCAATGTAAAGTAAATCCTGTAAAAAGAAAAAGAAAAAAAGATAGCATAGGAGCTTAAAGTTTTTACATGGAACAGTTTTATGATATTTTAAAACAACTCATTCGTGTTCCGAGTGTGGTTGGGGCGGAGCATCCTTTTTTTATGTTTGTAAAAAGAGAGCTTGAAGAGATTGGCGTGGCAGTTGAGTACTACGATGGTGTTTTGGTTGCAAAAGGAGATGACCCGACAAGCGGTTATATCTCTGCACATGCCGATAGACATGGGCTTATTTGTACGGGACATAATGAATTCCAATACGCTGCATTTATAGCAAAAAATAGAGCCGATTTAACAGGTAACTCAAATTCGGAACAACTTTTACACAACTTCACTTCAAGATTTGTAGACGAAAAAGTTCAAGCCTATCAACCCTATTCAGGCACTTATTTAGGGCTTGGAGTGATTAAAGAAGCTTTTTTATGTGAGCGAAGAAACAACATTATTTTTAAAGTTGAAGGTTTTGATTATCTGTTTCCATCCACGCCAATAGCCTTTATGGATAGACTTGAATTTAAAGACGATTTGATTTCTGCGCAACTTGATAATGTTATATCTGTTGCAATGATAATTTATATGTACCATATTGGCTACAAAGGAACAGCTTTTTTCACAGCTTCTGAGGAGGCTGGAAAAAGTTGGAGATTTTTGCTTGAGTGGTTTAGAAGATTTGGCATCGCCACTAATGAATTGCTTGTTCTTTACACAAGTCCCTATTCGAGTTTAGATGATATTCATCAACTCGATATAGTTTTAAGAAATCGCGATACAAATGCTGTTTTTAGATCTCCACTTAAAAATAGAATGAAAAAAATAGCGCAAAAAGAGGGCATAAAGTTTCATTTTAAAGATATTTATTTAAAAAATAGAGTAACACAAAATGGTACAAAAAGATTGTTAGGAACAACAGAATTAGGAAGAATTATCCGTGCAACAAATGGTACGATTCAAGGAGCAACGCTCCAAATTCCTACAATTGGTTATCACACGGTCAATGAAACAACATCTGTAAAAGCGGTTGAGAGTATGATAACTATTTTAAAGAAGTTGTATATTAACTAGATTGCTTCGCTTTGCTCACAATGACGAAATGAATACTATTACACACTATTCCCGCGTCATTGCGAGGAAGAACGACGAAGCAATCTAGTTTTTGTTCTCCATAGTTTCAAAGCACAGTTCTCGTGCGCTAAACCAGTCAGCGATTCCTTCATCGTTATATTGGAATTCTCTTTGAGATGGAGGAATGACGCTATTTCTCATTTTAGAGCGGATAATTCCCATGATGATAAAAGTGAGAACAAGCGTTAAAAGTGCTATAAAATAGTCATACAAATACCAAGCAATGAGGCTGGTTGCAACTGTAGTAAATTGTAAAAATATCTTAAGTAAAAAAGAGATGATTTTACACTTTTTAGTGCGTAGTATTGGCGTTGGTTCGATAAGATTAATGTAGTCTGTTGGCATGTGGAAATTATAGCTAAATAGTTTTTAGTTTTTATTTCCCTTTGGTTATTTTAAGAAAATAGCACTATTATTTTAAAAAATATTTCCTAGATTTCTGAGTTAAAGGTTTAGTATGCAGATGGTTGTTGACTCTCTTAGAAAAAAAGGGAAAATTTATAAAAAAATGCAAGAAGTGCCTCTAAAAGAATTGGGCATTCGGAACAAAATAAAAATTTATAAAGCTACAGATGTAAACGGCTATTTTTGGGCAATTTTCGCTATAAGCCAAAAAAGTAAATTACTTATGAAAGATGTTCACAAATTTGAAGAGATATACGCAAAACTTGTTCTCTATTTTGACCATAACTTTAAACATAAGGCTCTATTTATAGATGCTCCTTTGTGTTCCAAAGCTAAAGATGCCTTCATAACGCAAGGCTGGAAAATTCAATAATGCTTCTTTGTGATGTTGGAAATACCTCCTACCATTTTTTAGATGACCTGCATGATTATAAAAAAGAGGTCAACTCCTTTGATCCTTCTTCTGTAAAAAAAAAAGTTTTCTATATCTGCGTCAATCCACATGCCAAGCTCATTTTACAAATGTTAGAAAATTGGATTGATTTATCACGGCATGTGGATAAGGAAAACTATTATGAAACCATGGGTATCGATAGAATTGTGGCATGTGGAACTGTTGCAAATGGAGTTATCATTGATGCGGGAAGTGCCATAACTGTGGATATAATCAAAGATGGAATATTTCAAGGTGGATTTATTTATGCTGGACTACGGGCTATGCGACAAACCTATAAAAATATTTCTCCTGTTTTAGACTACTCATTTAACTTTGAGCTAGATTTAGATAAAATGCCAAAAAATTCCCAAGATGCTATAAGTTATGGCTATCTCAAAACACTTTATTGTGAAGTTATGTCTCATAAAATGGATATATTTTTAACAGGTGGCGATGCAAAAGAGTTTGCAAAAATATTTCCACATGCCACAGTCGATGAGATGTTGCTATTTAAAGGGATGAAAAAGATTATGAAAAAGGCTCAATTATGCTAACAGTTGCACTTCCAAAAGGTCGCATCGCAAAAGAGACACTCGAAATTTTTGAGACAATTTTTGGTGCTGAATTCAAGTTTGATGACAGAAAACTTATCTTAGAGACTCCAAATTTTCGTTTTTTACTTGTTCGTAACCAAGATGTTGCAACTTATGTCTATCATCAAGCAGCCGACATTGGTGTAGTTGGACTTGACACACTCGAAGAGCAAGGTCTCGATGTTATAAGACTTCTTGACTTAAAAAGAGGAATTTGTAAAGTCTCTATCGGCATGCGAAACGGCGAAAAACTTGACCTAGACAAACCAGAAATAAAAGTAGCCACAAAAATGGTAAATATCACAAAACGCTACTTTGAAGAACGCGCTGTTTCTGTTGAAATCATTAAACTTTATGGTTCGATAGAACTCGCTCCGCTCATAGGTCTTGCAGATATGATAGTCGATGTGGTTGAAACTGGTGCTACAATGAAACAAAATGGTTTAGAAGTTGTGGAAGACATTATGACTTCATCGACTTATTTGATTGCCAACAAAAACAGCTACATCGCTAAAAAAGATAAAGTTTTATACATTTATGAAAAAATAAACAAAGTTATAAAAGCAGAGCAAAAAGCGCAATGACAAATCTTGACTTATACGCAAAAGCTGAACACCTACTAGGAATAGAAGAAGCAACAGAAGCACTTTATGATTTGTACCGCTCAGAACTCGATGATAAGGGTGTAAAAACTCTTTTAGATATTGGGTGTGGTCGTGGTGGTTTTATGCGCCGTATGATAAGCGATGGAATCGTTTGCAAGGGTGTTGATTTAAGTTCTGTGATGGTTGAAGAGTGTAAATCACTTGGACTGGATGCTGAGTGTATTGATGTCTCACAAGTCGGTGGAAAATACGATGCGGTTGTCTCTATTTTTGATGTTCTAAATTTTTTAGACCAAGATGCGTTACTGAAATTTTTGGATGCGGTTGCCCAAAAGTTAAACGATGATGGAATTTTCATCGCTGACATCAACACGCGTTACGGATTCAGCGATGTTGCTGAAGGCACGATGAACAGTGAAAATGAGACAGAGTTTTTAAGTGTAGATGCGGTATTTGAAAACGATGAACTTGCAACAAAATTTACACTTTTTGAAAAAAATGAAGATGGAAGTTACATAAAACATCAAGATACCATTGTTCAATACTTTCATAAACTAAAAACATTTCAAAAGTTGGATGGACTCAAGCTTGTGGATAAACAAACTTTTTCACTCTACGACACAGAAGATAAAACACTTCTTATTTTTAAAAAGAGATAATTCGATGATAAAACTAATTCTTTCAATAATTTTTGCTTTCACAATGGCAAGTTCCGATGAAGTAAAATCTCCTAGTGGTTGTGTTTTATCTCAAGAGGGAAAAGTTTTTTTGGATTTTAAAACATATAAAATCCCTTCCAACAGAGTGGTAAGTGGTGAATTTACAAATGTTGAGTTTATACCCGCAGCAACAAGTGGAAAGAATTTTCGTGAAATTTTTGTAGGTTCTTACTTTAATATTGATTCAAAAAGTGCAGTCATCAAATCAAAAGAAAAAGATAATGAATTGATGAAATTTTTCTTTGCAAATCTCGAAATTCACGATATAAAAGCAAAGATAACAGACATAAAATCAGACCCAATTGTAAAAGGAAAACCGAAAACAGGGAAATTTTTTCTCAACATCGTTATGAATGGAGTGCTAAAAAATATTTCAATGGATTTTATATTTGACGATGGCATATTAACCGCGAATGGTCTTATTGATATTTCAGATTTTAACTCGAGCCTTATCTATGAACTTGTAAATCAAGAGTTCGATAGACAACATGAAGAGCGAGTTGCAAAAATGGTTGCGATAAGCTTTCACACGAAGGTAAAATTCGACCTTTGTTATAGCAAATAAGCTAGAACAAACACAACAAATTGTACAATTTAGCCATATAGATAATTTAAGGAGTTTTAAATGAGTCAAAAACACAAGTCAAAAATAGAAAAATTATTTGAGCATCCAGCGTCTGGAAATATAGATGAGAAAAGATTGCTTGGTGCATTAGAGCATTATGGTGTAAATGTTGATATTTCAAAACACAATAAAGTCAAACTTTCAAAAGATGGGCATGATTTTTCTTTAATTCTCTCTCATGGAAATGATATATCAAAAGATGTTATTGTAGCTCTTCGTCATTATCTTGAAACACTTGACTTGGTGCCAGGCAAGTTATAGAACAAAAATTTCTTATTTGCACATGCCAACATTTGTAAGAGTTTGGCATGTGGAAATTCAATCTTCTTTATAAATCAAGTAATTATTTTTACCAGTTCTTTTAGTGTTATACATAGCCTTATCTGCTTTTTGCATCAAATCTTCAATATTATCGCCATGCTCAGGATAAAAACTTATGCCTATACTAACCCCAACATGGCATTTATGGTCTTTATAAGGACAAAATTCATTCACTTCTTTAATAAGTGTTTTTGCTATATCTCTTACATGTCCGACATCTGATATATCTCCAAGTGCTATAGCGAACTCATCGCCACCAACACGAGCCACTGTATCACTCACTCTTACAACAGATTTAAGTCGTCCACCAACTGTTTTAAGAATCATATCTCCCGCTTCATGACCAAGCGTATCATTTATGGATTTGAAACCATCTAAATCTAAAAACATTATTGCAACAATCTTTTCGTTCATATGTGCGCGTTTAAACATATCAAAAACTATATCTTGAAAATATAATCTATTTGGAAGCTCGGTTACAATGTCACATGTTGCTAACTGCTCTAACTCTTTATTTGCACTTCTTAAATCATTCGCCAATATGGAGAGTGTTTCTCTCTCACTTTTTAATTCTTTTGAAATATCTTTAATATTATGAATAAATTGGCTCATAAGAAAAAATATACCGCCAAAACCTGCACCTACATTTAAAAATACAAAAAGTTTTAATGCAAGTGGTGGAAGTTGACTTTGTATATTTACCATAAAAAAATCATCAAAAAGCATGGAAATAAATACAAGTAACAAAAATAGAAAAAACCATTTCACTCCATGTTTGACATTTTCACTATACATAACAGCTGCAACTGGAGCGTAAAAAGACCATATAAGAACAAAACTTCCAGCATAAAAACCACCAAGGAGCCACATAAGTATGAATGGCAACAAGAGTATCAAAAGGAGTTGAGTTGTTTCAAAGAAGACGAAGTTTTTTGTTTTGTACAATATAAAAGTAGAAAAAATTGAGATTAAGATATAAGATACAGGAACTAAAGAAGCTATAAAGTTATCTAAACTTAAATAAATAATACTCCAAATGAGTGCAGGTAAAAATACATAAAATGGAAGTAAAGTTAATGCAACTTTTTTTAATACTAAATTTTCACTATCAGTTGGTAAAACACCAACACGCGACACTTTAGCTAAAAAAAGTTTCACGAACTTTAAAACCTAATCTTTATCATGTAAAATTTTATCTAAAGTAGCGAACACCTCCGTACTCCCTTTTTCCATCTCTTCAAATGCACTTACCATCTGTTTTACATCCACATGTTCATGAACCATTAAATCAAAAACTCTATGTGTTCCATTATGGACTGTGGCATGTGGAGTTTCTAGTTTAGAGTAATGTGAAGTTTTTGAAAAGTTTTCTTTTCCATCACCCTCATAGTACCATTTACCTAAACGACAGTTATGATGATCCACAAATTTGAATTGTTCCTCTTTTGTAACGGCTGAAAAATAAGTGTTTACTTTCCACAATATATGGTCAAGTTTTGCAAGTGACATAAATACACGGTCACTTGTAAAGCCCATTGCTTTAAATGACTCTTTCATTTCAGTAGCATCATGTCTTAGACATCCATTTAATTTTGTTATTAATTCATTTGAATTATCGATGCCATTTTGTATTTCTGAAAATTGTTCTGACATACTATCTACATCTTGTTTCATTGATTGAAGTGATATATTGATTTCACTTACAGCTTTATCGGTTCTATCTGCAAGTTTGCGAACTTCATCCGCTACAACCGCAAATCCTCGTCCATGTTCTCCAGCCCTTGCTGCTTCAATAGCTGCATTAAGAGCCAATAAATTTGTTTGGTCAGAGATATCTTTTATAAGAGATAAGATACTAGTAATATCACTTGTTCTTTGCGAGAGTCCTTGTACAGTGTGCATAGATGTATTTGAAAGCTGATTCAATCCATCAAGAGTTGTTACAACTTCATTTGTTCTTTCTGTAATCCTTGCTATACTCTCTACAAGTTCATGAGTTCTTGCTAAGCTTGTTTTTGAAGAACTAACCGACTCAGCCATATTTCCCTGTACATCCATAATATTGGCTTTTAAATTAGAGTTTTGCATCTTCATCAATGCATCTGACACACTCTCTTTTGGCTTAGAATGCATTAAATTTAACTCACTTTGAAGTTCAACTATGCGCGCATGTAAACCATTATTTTCATTTGCAAGTGCTTCATTCTCATATTTAAGCCTATTAAAATCAGCTAACGGCACTCCAGAATTTCCAAATATCCCCATAATAAATCCCCTTGGTCTATAAATTTTAATTATTCTTTAATTTTTATATTCTATCTAACTTTTATTCTAATTAACTTAAAATCCTATTTCATATGTAATATATTGGATTTTCTTCGATATGTGATGTGCCGATACTACTAATTGCATTCTCAGGTTTACCAATATAATACCCTTGCATATAATCTGCTCCAAGTTCTTTCGTTATTTGAAATATCTCTTGGCTGCAAACAAACTCAGTAATCGTAGCAATACCTAATTTTTTTGCAAAAAGTAAGATAGTTTCAACAACCAATCTTGAGTTTATATCTGTATCAATATTTTTTATGAGTGAACCATCTATTTTAAGATAATCTATATTTAAACGAAGAATATGCTCAAAATTTGAATATCCAGTTCCAAAATCATCAATAGCGATTTTACATCCAAATGCTCTTACTTGATTTACAAAGAGTTCAACCTCTGTATAATTTTCAATGCCTTCTGATTCTGTAATTTCAAATATAATTCTGTTGGGTTCTTTAAATTTTTGTATATTGCTTATAATAAACTCAACCATATCTTGATTTAATATATCTTCTATAGATAAATTTATGGAAAAATCATGTGGTTTATCTTTAAAATATTCAAATGTGCTTTCTACCATTATTCGAGTGATATGCTCGTATTGAAAATATTTTTTAGCAATATCTAAAAAAAAGTAGGGTGAAATAACTTCTCCATCTTCTGCAATAATCCTAACCAATGCTTCATATTTTTTGATTACATTTGTTTTAATGCAGTATATGGGCTGAAAATAAGGAACTACTCTATTTTCTTGTATCGCTTTTTTTATCGTGTTGTGCCAATTAAGATTTTTATTGACTTTTTCTCTCGTTTTGTTATTTTCATCATCATACACTACTAAACATTTTTTAAGTTTTCTGGCTTCTTGAAGTGCTATGTCAGCATTTATTAAAATATTATTTTTAGAATGTGCAATTCCCGTTGTAATATTGACATTTATCGTATAACCATCAATACGCAATTCAAGAGTTTTTAAATAATTAATAATCATCTGTATCATCTCTTGAAAATAGTGTGTATCTTGCACCGTATCAACAAAAATTGCAAACTCATCGGAGGGAAGTTTATAGAGTTCACAAGCAGAGTGATTGATATACTCTTTGATATTTTTAGCTGTTTGGATGAGAACTTTATCGCCTATTTTATAACCATACAGCTCATTAATATCTCTAAAATTATTAAGATTTAAGAGTGCTAAGTTTGGATATTCTGAATTCACCAATGATTCAAGTAATTTTTCACGATTTGGCAGTTTTGTGAGCGTATCGGTTGTGTGACGATTAATAATTTCTTTTTGCTTTAAAAGCTCGGTAATATCTTGACGAATGGAAATATATTCAACAATAGTCCCATCTTTATCGATAATTGGCATAATAATAGATGAAACGGTATAATGTAGAACCATCTTTTGCACGGTTTTTGACTATACCTTTCCATATTTTTTTAGAAGTTATAGTTTTCCAAAGTTCTGCAAAAGTTTTTACTGGTGTATCTGGATGCGTAATAATATTATGAGATTTTCCAATTAATTCTTCTTGACTATACCCAGATATATCACAAAAGTTTTTATTTGCATAAGTTATAAGTCCTTTTGGATCTGTCTTAGAAACAACGCTTGATAAGTCAACAGCTTTTTTATATTGCTCACTTAAATTACTAGCTTCTTCACACATAAGATATCACCTTTTATAATATTGCTCAATTTTTTAGCTTAGCATTTTATCATATAAAACTTATTTGTCAGCTTTTTTATTCTTTTTCCGTCATTTTTAAATACGGCTATCTATCCACATGCCAAGAGGTGTGATTATTTTTTGCAAAAGCCAACTGAGTACGACAAAAGCTAGTAGCCAAGAAAGCACTGCCATCCATGCAGGCATTACCCCAAAAAAAATGTCATAACGCGACATGAGTGGCCAGTGAAGTAAATATATTTCATACGAGTAAACACCAAATATTGAGAGAAATTTGCTATCGAGTCTTTTGAGCGAAAAGGCAATAATGAATGCAAACATCATGAGTACAGCAGCAATTTGTTCAACAAAATAACCATGTCCTAAAAAAGCCGCCAAATTAGGCCAATCACTAGCAGTACCATGTGTAGCAGTGTATCCTACAAACAAAAGCATAAAACCGATGATGACTTTACGCATCATGCCAGTTGATTCATTACGAAAATATTTTAAGTAAGTAACCAATCTATTTTCTTTCTCTTTTGTTTCAATCAAAAGCCACGCAAACACTATACCAAGAGAAAATGCAATCGTGTGTAAACGATGGAGCCAATTATCTTGCAAATCAAAAGGATTCCACATGCCAAGAACAGTAGCGATAATTGCTAAAATGATAGCGGTAAGCCAAGGTCGCGCGGCACTAAAAAAGAGTGGGAAAAGTGCATAAAACATAATCGTCCAAGTTATATACCAAAAAGGTGAGTTAACATCTTCATAACCACGCGCTGTTGGAAACCAACCAAGCATAGATTCTACAATATAGGAAAATGGATAATAAATATGTAACCAACTCGCATCAGCCACAAAGAAAAAAGTCAATGCAACCCAAAAAGGAATAAATATCTTAATCAAACGGCGTTTATAAAATGCTACAACAGGGAGTGGTTTTTTCAACATCCCAACTGTAAGCCCGTATCCTGACATAAAAAGAAACAGATCCACACCTACTCCTGCAATAATAGAAAGTGGATATAAAAAGCCAGAATTCGTGACCAACAGATAACAAATATGCGAAAAAACAACCAGCAAAATGCCTAAGCCTTTAAGCTCTTGCGTAATGTAAACAGGAAACAAATCACTATGTTCAGTTTTACGCAAACTAAGAAAAAAAACTGCCAATAACACAGCAATAACAATTATATTGGATTCAAACACATTGGTAATAGTAATTGGCATAAACACTTCTCCGATATTTTAAATTATTCTATTTGATTATTTAGATTTTATAATAGACTTCTTGCATAACCCATTTTTAGATTGCTTCACTTCGTTCGCAATGACGGTCATTGCGAGGAAGAATGACGAAGCAATCTAGGTTATGCAAGAAGTCTAATGTAAGGCAATAAAAATTTCTGCTACATCGACATAATATAAATTTTTATTAGCTCATCGAATCAAAGGCATAAAACTGATATCATTTGGTAAAATTTAATTCAAATTCACTTTAAAGGGAAAATTTTGAAAAATAATAAAGTCTATAAATGTGCTATCTGTCACAAAAGTTTTGAATCATCACATGTTATTCACGGAGATATCATCCGAGAAGGGATTATTGAACTCATACGAAAAGAGAGCCCATCGTGGAATAATAAATCAATGATTTGTCTTGATGATTTACACACTTTTCAAAACCGCTATGTCCATTTGCTTCTTGAATCTGAAAAAGGTGAACTGACAACACTTGAGCAAGAAGTACTCGACACAATGCAAGAACATGAACTCATCTCTTCAAATACAGAAAGTGAATCGGATAAACAATGGACACGAGGAGAACGCGTTGCAGATAAAATTGCATCTTTTGGCGGAAGCTGGATGTTTATGGGAATTTTTGCAGGATTTTTAATCGTTTGGATTACCATCAACTCCATGACTATTTTTATAAACCATGTTGACCCATACCCATATATTCTTTTAAACCTAGTACTCTCTTGTCTTGCTGCAATTCAAGCGCCCATTATCATGATGAGCCAAAATAGGCAAGAAGCAAAAGATAGACTTCGTTCGCAACATGACTACAAAGTAAATCTTAAAGCAGAACTAGAAATACGACAACTCAATGAAAAAATGGATCATCTTCTCTCACACCAATGGGAGCGTTTAGCGCAAATTCAAGAAATTCAGATAGACCTTTTAGAAGAACTTCGCCATACAAAAAGTAGATAATTCATAATCTTTGTTTTCATAAAAGATTTATTGATTCGCCTTTAACGAAATAATGGGTAAAATCCAATAAAATTATGATGGATAAATAACACAACATGGCACTCATAGACTTAAACAATATTTCAAAACACTACTCAGCACAAAAAATTTTAACAGAGATAAATTTCCATGTGGATGAGGGTGAACGCATCGTTATCATCGGTAAAAACGGGAGCGGAAAATCTACGCTTATGAAAATCGTCGCAGGAACGCTTGAAACAGATGGCGGAGAGCGAATCACAAAACAAAATTTAGAGATTAAAATGCTCGACCAGCGACCTGATTTCAAAGAAGGTCATTCCGTTCGACAAGCCGTTGAAGCGGGACTTGATGCACTCAATAATGCAAAAAAGAGGTACGATGAACTCTCTCTTCTTTTGGCGGAAGATTTTGATAACAAAAAAAATATAGACGAGCATGAACAACTCTCTCGCTACATAGAGCATCACAACGCTTGGAATTTAGATGATAAAATAGAGCGAATCATCCAACACTTCGACCTCAAACAGTATGAAGAAAAACCTGTCACACTTCTGAGCGGAGGGGAACAACGCCGTGTGGCTCTTGCTTCTTTACTGCTTCAAAAACCAGATATTTTACTCCTCGATGAGCCTACCAACCACCTTGATGTTTACATGGTTGAGTTTTTGGAAGAGCTAATTCTCAAAGAAAAATATACACTTGTTTTTATCTCCCATGATAGGTATTTCATAGATAGAATTGCCACAAAATCAGTAGAAGTTGAAGATTGCGTACTTAGAGAATACAGCGGAGGATACAGCAACTATTTGACGCAAAAAGAGGAGTGGATTCGAACTCTGCAAAAACAACACGACAATCTTTTAGGCGTACTAAAAAGAGAAAATGAGTGGTTTGCAAGAGGAGTAAGAGCAAGACTCAAACGAAATGAGGGACGAAAAGAACGACTCATGGGAATCAGAGAAGATGCAAAAACAAACCCTGCAAAAATCAGACAAATGTCCATTGAACTCCAAAGAGAAGCCAAACACTTCAACCGTGATAAAAGCATCAACAAGCAAAAAATGCTTTTTGAAGTAGAAGATTTATGCCTCACACTTGGGAGTAAAGAGCTTCTCAAAAACTTCACAACCCGCATACTTCAAAAAGATGTCATAGCCATAGTCGGGCCAAACGGAAGCGGAAAATCAACACTTCTAAAAGCACTTTTAGGACGCATTGAGCCTGTCAGTGGAAAAGTAAAACGCGGTGAAGTCAAAATCGGTTACTTTGACCAACATCGTGAGTTGCTTGATGATAGCAAAAATCTCATTGAAACTTTTTGTCCAAATGGCGGAGACAGAGTCAATGTCCGTGGTGCGGACATGCATGTTTATGGCTACTTGAAAAACTTTTTGTTTCCACGAGAGTTTTTAGACAAAAAAATCGGCGTTCTCAGCGGTGGAGAAAAAAACCGTATTGCCCTCGCCCTGCTCTTTACAAAAGATGTGGATATTTTAATTTTGGATGAGCCTACAAATGATTTAGATATTCCAACTATCAACATCCTAGAAGAGCAACTCACAAACTTTAATGGTGCGGTTATCATCGTCAGTCACGATAGATATTTTGTTGACAAAATTGCAAAAAAGCTATTTATATTTAAAGAGGACAAACATATAGAGGAGTCGCATCAGCAATATTCCGAATATTTGGAACTTGAAAAAGAGCTAAAAGAGCTTGAAGAGATGCACAAATCTGCCGAAGTGCAAAAGCCAAAAGCAGTAGAAAAAGAGAGTGTTAAAGTTTTAAAACTCACCTTTAAAGAAAAAATCGCTTTAGAGAAATTACCTCTTGAAATAGACGACTTAGAGATGCAAATAGACAAAAAAAATGCCTGTTTAGCAAATCCTAAATGCTACGAAGAGATAGGCATAGCAAAACTAGCACAAGAGTTGGAAGCGTTAAAAAATCTTTATGAACAAAAAGTCGAAGAACTTTTGGAGATTCAAGAAAAAGAAGAAGAGATTAACGCTTAATCAAAAATATTTCCACATGCCAAGTTTTAGTTCTTGGCATGTGGAAATAAAAAGACACTCTAACTCCTTAAAATTTTTTTCCTTACACCCTTAAAGTTTTGCAAGAAATCCAGTAAATAATAGTTAAGGGGTATATAAGTTTTATTAATATATAATTTTTTCAAACATATAAGAGGAATTAATACATGAAAAAAGGTGCAATTAGTAGTGTAACAATAGGGTTGATGATTTTAAGTTTGGTGGAGTGTAATGCGTCTTCTGATAAAGCAGAACAATTAGATGCTGTAAAACATAGTTACTTAGCAATACAAAAAATTGAAAATCCAGATAAAGAAGTTCAATTAGCTGCTATAAATCAAAATGAAAAGGCAATAGAATTCATTGAAAATCCAGATAATGAAGCTCAATTAGCTGCTGTAAAGAAAAGTTACCATGTTATAAAATATATTAAAAACCCAAGTAAAGAAGTTCAATTAGCTGCTGTAAATCAAAGTCGCCACGCAATACAATTCATCGAAAATCCAGATAAAGAAGCTCAATTAGCTGCTGTGAAAGAAAGTTACCTCTCAATAAAATTCATTAAAAATCCAGATAAAGAAGTTCAATTAGCTGCTGTAAATCAAAGTTACCATGCAATAAAATATATTGAAAATCCAGATAAAGAAGTTGCACAATTAGCATATACAAAAATTAAAAGTGAAAATCATCAATAAACTAGATGATAGTAAGGACGGAATTAGGCTTGAACTTTATATATCCAAAAACTATTTAGAGTATAAAATATAGATTTTTATTTCCACATGCCATGGCATGTGGAAATAGTAAATTACTTTTGTGCGTCTTTTAAAGTATCTGCAATTAAAAATGCCAATTCTAAAGCTTGATCAGCGTTAAGTCTTGGGTCACAATGGGTATGGTAGCGAGAACTTAAATCTTCTTCACTCACCGTAAACGAACCGCCAATACACTCAGTAACATTTTTACCAGTCATCTCTAAGTGAACACCACCCGCAAATGTTCCCTCAGCTTTATGAATTTGAAAAAATTGTTTCATTTCAGTTAAAATAGCATCCACTGGACGCGTTTTAAAGTTGTTTGAAGATTTGATTGTGTTGCCGTGCATTGGGTCACAACTCCATACAACTTTCATACCCTCTTTTTCAACTGCACGAATAAGCCTAGCCATACCAGTTTTTTCATCGCCAACTTTATCAGCACCCATTCTTACGATGATGTTTAAACGACCCGCTTCATTTTCAGGGTTAAGTCTATTTACAATTTTTACCAAATCATCTACATCCATAGATGGACCAGCTTTGATACCGATAGGGTTTTTGATGCCACGCATATATTCAATATGTGCATCATTCAAACCGCGCGTTCGATCGCCAATCCAAAGCATATGCGCAGAAGTATCATACCACTCACCTGTTAGAGAATCTTTTCTAGTAAATGCCTCTTCATACGGCAACAAAAGAGCTTCATGAGAAGTAAAAAAGTCTGTTTCTCTTAGTGTTCTATATGTTTTAGAGTTGATTCCACATGCCTCCATAAACTTCAGCGACTTACCAATCTCTTCTGCTAAATCTTCAAATTTTTGACTGATTTCACCCTTGTGAGCAAAATCTAAAGTCCATTTATGAACTTGATGCAAATCTGCTAAACCACCTGATGCAAAAGCACGAAGCAAGTTAAGTGTTGCAGCCGATTGATTGTACGCTTTTATCATTCTTTCTGGGTCTGGAATACGAGATTCTGGAGTAAAATCAGCACCGTTGATAATATCCCCACGATAAACATCAAGAGTAACACCATCGATTGTTTCTGTATCTGCAGAGCGAGGTTTTGCAAACTGACCGCCAAGACGACCAACTTTCACAACTGGGAGCCCACCAGCATAAGTCATAACAACTGACATTTGTAAAATCGCTTTAAAAGTATCACGAATATTTACTGCGTGAAATTCGCTAAAACTCTCAGCACAATCTCCACCTTGAAGTAAAAATGCTTTTCCCTCTGAAACATCTGCTAACTGCTCTTTAAGTGAACGCGCTTCACCTGCAAAAACAAGAGGAGGATAATTTTTTAACTCAGCCAAAACTTTGTTTAATTCATCTTGGTTTGGATAAGTTGGTTGTTGTAAAATTGGTTTTTCTCTCCAACTTGTTGCACTCCAAATACTCATAATAGAACCTTAATTGATAAAATTTTTGAAATATTACATAAAAATACCTAAAATAGCTCTGATTTATGTATAAAAATAAGCAAATAACTCTATGTAAAAAGAGTACAAAAGTTTTTTTTATGCTTATAGATGTATAATTACGAAATATTTTATATCTGGAAATGCCTATGCAAAAAGATGACTTAAAGTCTCTTGTAACTCAAATGTATGAGAATCTACTTGAAAAAATCGATGAACAAGAAGATGCGAATAAAGAACAAGTTATCAATTATTTAAAAGATTCTGTCAATGTTATCGCGACAATCGCGGATGATGATTTGGATTCTATGGCACATGCAAGAGCCGCGTTTACGAATGCGTATAAAGAACTTACTGACAGAAGTTTACTCTCTTATAAAAATACTAACACACGATTTGAAGAACTCGCTCAAATGCATGAAAAAACTATAAGTGAATGCAGTATGCAAGAGATTGATTTATCTTCAATCACACAAAAATTTAATGATATCCAAGCACACATGGTGGATGAAGTTAAAAAAGCAAATAGTGTTATTTCAAATTTATCAAATCAAGTAAAAATACTAGAAGAAACAACAAACTTAGACCCATTAACAAAAGTATATAACAGACGCGCATTAATCTCCTATCTTGATGAAATTTGTGCAAGAGACAACATGCACTATGAACTCCATCTTCTTATGCTCGATATAGACAATTTTAAAATGATAAATGACACCCATGGACATGTTGCAGGAGATAAAATTTTAATGTTTATCGCAAATATTTTTAGAAAAACTGTGCGCGATGGAGATAAAGTCTTTAGATATGGAGGCGAAGAGTTTGTTATCGTACTCAATCGTCTTGACAATCAAGACTGTGAAAAAATTTCGAATAGACTTTTAGAATTAGTTAGAGAGAGTAAGCTGATATATAAAGGAATCAATCTTCAAGTAACTATGAGTATTGGTGCGACAATCTATAAGCAAAATGACACACCTGATGCAATTGTGTCAAGAGCTGACAAGGCTCTTTACTTAGCAAAAACAAATGGAAAAGACCAAATGCGGGTAGAAAATTAGAAATGGCATTGAATTATTTTGACATAATTGTATCTATTGTTATTCTCCTTTTAGGACTCAAGGGAATCGTAAATGGTTTTTTTAAAGAGTTATTTGGACTCATTGGTATCATTGGTGGTATATTTGTAGCTTCAAGAGTTGGCGACAAAGTTGGGCAATATCTGAGTGATTTTATCTTCAAATTTGACAACCATACGGCTGTAAGTTTTTCAGGTTTTTTAGCAACACTCGCAATGTTCTGGCTTTTTATGATTATGGTAGGCTTTTTATTTAAAAAATTAAGTTCTTTAAGCGGACTAGGTCCAATAGACAAAATTTTAGGTTTTGTTTTTGGTGCAGGGAAATTTTTTCTTATTGCAGCAGTTATTGCACATGCCGCTTACAATATCAAAGTTGTAAAAACAGCTATTGATTCAAGCATGAAAAATAGTATTTTATTTCCTTTTTTAGTAGAAACTGGCTCTTTTGTTATGAAATTAGACCCAGTAGGAATAAGTAACGACATAAATGCAACTACAACAAATCTACAAAATAAAGTAAACCAAAGCATAGACAGTGCAACACAAAACATAGTCAATGATGCTAAAACACAAATAAAAGAAGCTATGCCAGAAATAGCCAAAGATGTAAAATTAAATAAAAATGGTACTAAATAAATGTCTCAAGTAGCAACAAATTTTAATCATAGAACGATAGAGTATGAACAACTTTTAAGTAATTTTAAAGAACTTCTTAAAAAAAATTCTCTCAAGTTTACAATTCAGAGAGAAGTTATTTTAGAAACTCTTTATAACTCAAATGAGCATCTCACACCTGAATCTTTACATACACTTATAAAAAATAAATTCCCTGATTTAAAAACTGGAATAGCAACGATTTATAGAACTCTCTCTCTTCTAGAAAATTCAGATATGGTTACTTTTTTATCTTTTGGAGCATCAGGTAAAAAATATGAACTCGGTGCGAAAAAACATCACGACCATATAATATGCACGGCATGTGGAAATATAACAGAATTTGTAGATGAACAGATAGAAAAAAGACAACATGCCATCGCGAACGAGCTTGGATTTAAAATGTCGAATCACTCAATGCAGATTTATGGAATCTGCAAACAATGTCAAACTAAATAAAAAAAGGAAAAACTATTGGCTTTTGAAAACAAATTTGTTCAACTAAGAATTGAAAAAGCGGAGTTATTAAGACAAAGTGGGATTAATCCTTATTGTAATAACTCACAAAGAAACAGTACAATTAAAAAATATATCAATGTAAACTCAGATATTGCAAATAAAGAAAATAAAAGAGATGAACATAGACACTACACTGTATCAGGGCGTATCAAGCTCTTAAGAATTATGGGTAAAGCAAGTTTTCTACAACTAGAGGACGAAAGCGGTGTGTTACAAATTTATGTAGCAAGAGATAATCTTCCTGAGGATTTTTATAACGATGTATTTAAAAAAAATATAGAAGTTGGAGACATTATCGAAGCTGGAGGTTATCCTTTTGTAACAAATCAAGGTGAATTATCGCTCCATGCTTCAGAATTTAAACTACTGACAAAAGCTATCGCGCCACTTCCTGAAAAATTTCACGGAATTACAGACAAAGAGACAAGATATAGAAAAAGATATCTCGACCTTATCATGAATGCAGATGTGAGAAAAACATTTCAAATTCGCTCAAAAGTTATATCATTAACAAGAAGATTTTTTGAAGATAAAGGCTTTTTAGAAGTTGAAACACCTATGATGCATCCTATTGCTGGTGGAGCAAATGCAAAACCATTTGTTACACATCATAATGCACTTTCTATTGATAGATTTTTAAGAATTGCACCTGAGCTTTACTTAAAGAGACTTATTGTTGGCGGATTTGAAGCAGTTTTTGAGATAAACCGTAACTTTAGAAATGAGGGAATGGATGCAACCCATAATCCTGAATTTACTTCTATTGAATTTTACTGGGCTTATAAAACATATAAAGACCTTATAGAAATTACAAAAGAGTACTTTCGTTATCTGTTTGAGCATTTAGATTTACCAACCTACCTTCCTTATGGAGATTTAGAGATAGATTTCAACAAATTTTCAGAAATTCCTCTTATAAAATCTCTACACACTATCGGAGAAGTTCCACAAGAAATTGTAAATGATAAAGATAAAATTTTAGAGTTTTTAAAAAGTAAAAATATATCTGTAAAAAACAACCTTTCATTAGGACAGCTTCAAGGTGAGCTTTTTGATGCATTTGTAGAGAAAAAACTTATAAATCCAACATTTATCACTGAGTATCCTGTTGCTATTTCTCCACTTGCAAGAAGAAGCGATATCAATCCTGAGATAACTGAAAGGTTTGAGCTTTTCATAGCAGGTCGTGAGATAGCAAACGCATTTAGTGAGTTAAATGACCCTGTTGACCAATATGAAAGATTTAAAGCACAAGTCGAATCTAAAGATGGTGGCGATGATGAAGCACATGCGATGGATGAAGACTTTATAGAAGCACTTAGCTACGGAATGGCTCCAACAGCTGGACAAGGAATAGGCATCGACAGACTTGTCATGTTGCTTACAAATGAGCATTCCATTAGAGATGTTTTACTGTTTCCAGCTATGAAACCGATACACAACGACGAATTACATCAAGAAGAAGAATAAAACAAATCAAGGAGATATAAATGAGTTTTTTACAAGAGTTTGATAGTGAAATTTTTGAGTTATGTGAAAAAGAGTTAGAGCGTCAGACTGACCATTTAGAGATGATTGCATCTGAGAACTTTACACTTCCAGCAGTAATGGAAGCTATGGGTTCTGTGTTTACAAACAAATATGCTGAGGGTTACCCTGCAAAGCGTTATTATGGTGGATGTGAATATGCGGATGGTGTAGAACAATTAGCGATAGACAGAGCATGTAAACTTTTTGGTTGTAACTATGCAAATGTTCAGCCTCACTCAGGAAGCCAAGCAAATGCTGCTGTTTATGCAGGACTCATCAAAGCAGGTGATAAAATACTTGGTATGGATTTAAGCCATGGCGGGCATTTAACGCATGGGAGTAAGCCTAGTTTTTCAGGTCAAAACTATTCTAGTTTTACTTATGGTGTTGAGCTTGATGGTCGTATTAACTACGATAGAGTTTTAGATATCGCTAAAATTACTCAGCCTAAGATTATCATTTGTGGGGCAAGTGCTTATGCAAGAGAAATTGATTTTGCAAAATTCCGTGAAATAGCGGATGCAGTTGGAGCAATATTGTTTGCTGACATCGCACATATCGCTGGTTTAGTTGCAGCAGGTGAACATCCAAGTCCATTTCCACATGCCCATGTTGTAACAACAACAACACACAAAACTCTTGCAGGTCCTAGAGGCGGTATGATTATGACAAATGATGAAGAGATTGCAAAAAAGATGAACTCGGCAATCTTCCCAGCTCTCCAAGGTGGACCACTTGTGCATGTTATCGCTGCAAAAGCTGTTGGATTTAAGTATAACCTCTCTCCTGCATGGAAAGAGTATGCGAAGCAAGTAAAAGCAAATGCTAAAGTTCTTGCAGAAGTGCTTATGAACAGAGGCTACGATGTTGTAAGTGGCGGAACAGACAACCACTTAGTTTTAGTCTCTTTCGTTGGTCGTGAATTTTCAGGAAAAGATGCGGACGCTGCACTTGGAAATGCTGGTATAACTATCAACAAAAATACTGTTCCAGGAGAAACAAGAAGTCCTTTTGTAACTTCAGGTATTCGTGTTGGAAGCCCTGCACTTACATCTCGCGGTATGAAAGAAAAAGAGTTCGAGCTCATAGCAAACAAAATGGCGGATGTGTTAGATGATATCAGTAACACGACTTTACAAGCAACTATCAAAGAAGAGTTAAAAGCATTAGCTCAAAAGTTTGTAATATATAATCAATCAACTTACTAGGATAGAACTATGATGACTGCAATGGATCTTAAACTTATAAAAATGGTAAGCGACCACTACTGGCTAAAGAGTGAGACGGTGGTTGATAAACTCACATTTAAAGGACGAACTTTTTATAATAAGTTTGAAAAAATAAATGCACCATTAACACAATCACTTATCAATCAACATCTAAAAGGTGAGATAACTATTGCTCACTCTTTAGTGAATCAACACAACAAAGTTGAAAATATTGTGATTGACTATAATGGAAGAGATCCTGAGCGATTTTATCATAAAGCACAACTTTTACTTCGTGAAGAGGGCTACATAAATTTTACTGCTTACAAATCTAAAACAGAGGGTCATCTTCATGTTTACATACATAAAGGTCATACCACATTGCAAGAAGCTATTCAACTTGGCAAAATGATTTCTATGAAACTAGCATCAAAACAGCCTAAACAGTGGAGAATGTTTCCAAATGATGAAATGCCAAATGAGTATAATATTTTAACTGTTCCGTATGATGTTTATTCAAAAGAGCGTGGAGCTTCTTGGTCAAAACACATGTAGCACATTATTTAGTTTGGTACTAATAATGCTTTACATGATAATATTTATATAATAATAAGACTTAGCAACGAATAAAGGAGATTATATTATGGAAGAAAAAAACGAATTAAATGACATTATCTTAAACAGAAATAGCGCAACAAACAGTAATAAAAAGATTGTTTTAGCAGTTGCAACTCTTGGAGTTATTTTGATTATAGTGGTAATGCTTATGAATAGTGTTGCTTCAAACAATACCGATAATTTACCACAAGCTGTTTTACCACCAAAACCAGAATTGCAATCTATACTCCCTGCAAAACCTACTCAAGAAGAGCCACTTTTTGAAGATGTGAAAGTAATGAAAGACGAAAATCAAGATAATAATAATTTAGATGATATTGCTAAAAAATTAAAACAAGAGAGCCAAGGCACTCAAGAAAAACTTCCTGCTGCAAAAGAGTCTGCACCTAAACAAGAGCAAGTAGTAAAAGAAAATAGAGTTGTAAAAGATACTGCTAAAACAGTAACTCCAATAAAAGAAAAAGCTCCTGTTGAAAAAGTAGCTACAGAAAAAGTATCTACGGATAAAGCAATCGTAACTGGGGCATATTATATTCAAGTTGGTTCTTTTTCAAAATATGAGCCAAATAAAAAGTTCTTAATCTCTATTACAGATAAAGGATACAGTTATACATATCATAATGTGTCTAAAAATGCTAATGAACCACTGAATAAAGTTTTAGTTGGTCCTTTTAAAAGTGAAAAAGAGGCAAGAGATGCTCTAGCAGTTATTCGTAACAGTATTGAAGCTGGTGCTTTTTTAACTAGAATGTAATTTAAAGATTTCATTTTGATATATTCTAAGCAATTTATACTTGACCAACTCGCTCCTATAGCCGTTTATTCAAAGCTCAAGTCTCTCTTTAAAGATGAAATTACTTATCTTTTTGAGAGTGCTGGACAATCTGAGGGCAACTACAGTTTTATTTGTATAGGCGCGAGAGAAAGATTACAATTTATTAATAACAAAACTATCTACACTGATGCAAATCAGATTAGACATGAAAAGGAAGAAAACCCTTTTACATTTTTAAAAGAGTACTACAAAAATATAGATACTACCACTTACAAACAAGCTACAAAAGAATTAAATGTGGGATTTGTTGATGGATTTATAGGATACATTGGCTACGACATGGTAAAAGTTTTTGAACCAAAACTTTTCCTTACTATGGAAAATCTCAAAGATGAGCTTCATACACCAGATTTAGATTTAATCTTGCCTAAACTTATTTTAGTCTATTCACATAAAAATCATCAAATATCTTTAATCAGTACGCTAGAAGAGATGAGCAAAAAATTTGATGCTATTGAAAATGAGTTAAAGAGTTCTTACGAATATATTCACATGAAAAAAAATGTAGGCTCGGACAAAGGAAGTTTCGCACACTCAAAAGAGAAATTTTTCAAAATGATTGATGATTCTAAAGAGATGATTCGTAGCGGAGATGTTTTTCAGATTCTTATGACAAATCGCTTTACTCGAAATATTAAAGTTGACCCATTTAGTTTTTATCGCATTCTAAGAACGAAAAATCCTTCCCCTTATATGTTTTTGATGGAGTATGAAGATTTTAACATCGTTGGAAGTTCTCCTGAGGTTATGGTTCGCCTTACAAATGGAGAGCTTCTTCTTCGTCCAATCGCAGGAACAAGAAAAAGAGGCAAAACAAAAGAGCGTGATTATGAGCTTGAAATTGAGCTTTTACATGACCCAAAAGAGTTAGCAGAACATCTTATGCTTATAGACTTAGGGCGCAATGATATAGGAAGAGTCGCAAAAACAGGAACGGTCAAAGTTGAAAATATGATGCATATAGAGAGATTTTCTCATGTTATGCACATAGTCTCTGATGTTGTAGCCCAACTGGATGATGACAAAGATATGTTTGATCTGTTTATGGCAACATTTACTGCTGGAACTATGACAGGTGCTCCAAAAATCAGAGCAATGGAGCTTATAGCAGAGTATGAGGGCATTAAAAGAGGTTTTTACAGTGGAAGCATCGGCTACTTTGGATTTGATGGAAATATGGACAGCGCTATAACCATACGAACTGCAATGGTAAAAGAGGATAAGGTTGTACTTCAAGCTGGAGCTGGAGTGGTAGCTGACTCCCAAAACGAGTTAGAATATCTTGAAGTCAGTAATAAACTTGGTGCGCTTATGAGTTCACTCGAAGATTTAGACTAAAAAATATGAAACACCTTTTCGCCATTTTTGGCAACCCTGTTGCACACTCTCGCTCTCCACTTATGCACAACTCTGTATTCAAAAATTTAAACTATCCAGCGTGTTACACAAGAATTCATCTCGAAGATGGTTCAAAACTTCGCGAAACTTTTTTTGCTCTTGGTTTAAGTGGAGCAAATATTACCATTCCCCATAAAGAAGAAGCTTTTCGTGCCTGTGATGAAGTAAGAGGTTTTGCAAAAAATATAGGTGTTGTCAATACTATCGTCAATGAAAATGGTCATCTCATAGGCTACAACACAGATGCAGATGGGTTTATGGAAGCTATAAAAGAGTTTGGGCATGTGGAAACTGTTTTGATTATCGGAGCGGGTGGAACTGCAAAAGCTTTGGCTAATCGATTTGTTCAAGACGATATCAAAGTCACTGTTTTAAATAGAAGTAAAGAAAAATTAAACTACTTTAAAGAGATTTCCACATGCCATGACTGGGAAGATTTTAAACTGTCCAAATATGATTTAGTCGTAAACACAACAAGTGCAGGACTCAAAGATGAAGAACTCCCTGCCCCAAAAGAGATAATTGAAGCAATTTTGAACAATACCTCTTTTGTAGCCGATGCTATTTATGGGAAAGTAACACCATTTTTAAAACTGGCATGTGCAAATAATTTGACCTCCAAAGATGGGGCAGATATGCTTTTAGGTCAAGGGATTTTAGCAAATGTACTTTTTACACATGCCAACTTAGCAATTGAAGATATAAAATTTCACATGCTTCGTAGTTTTGAGCTTTAATCAGTTTGCTTTTTTAATCTTTCCAATTCAAACCAACTCTCATTGACCCTATCCTCTTTTGTAGCAGGTTGTGATTTTTTATTGCTTTGCCAAAGTGCTTCGTCTGGCTTTGGACATGCTCGTACGCATTCACTGCAATAGATACAAAGATAGGGATTATAGTGGTATTTTAATCCCTTTTTGTTCTTCTCATTTTCTGGCGGATTCTCTACAGGTACAAACAATATAGCGCCTGGAGGACAAGCTTTTTCACACTTTAAACAGTAGATACATGCTTCTTCACCGTACTCTATCAAACCTCGATGTTCTTTATCTTTTTCTATTGGAGTAGCTGGATAATCAATCGTCTGCGGTGTTTTAAAAAGGTTTGTAAAAGCTTTAGTAAATGAAGTGAACATCGTAATCCCCTACTTTGCTGTGCATGAGAGACAAGGATCAAACGATGCCAAAATAGCTGGTGCATCTGCATAATCCTGACCTACAAATATATGAGAAAATGCGGGTATAGAGGAAAATGTAGGCGTTTTTATCCGTACCCGATCAAGCATAGCCGTGCCATTTCCTTTGACATAGTACATCAATTCCCCTCTTGGAGCTTCAAACCTGACAATCGCTTCACCCTTTGGTTTGCCTTTGATTTTTGTAAATATCTCGCCCTCTGGCAATCCATTTATGATATTTTCGCACATTAAAATAGAGTTGAGTATCTCATTTAACCTTACTAAATTTCTTGCATTGATATCGCCATCACTGTGCGTTTGCATCAAAAATCCAACCTCATTAAAAGGCAGATAATCTATCTCATTTCTTACATCAATATTCAGCCCAGAGGCTCTTGCTAAGGGTCCAATAGCGTTAAAAATATATGCATCATCAAGACTTAACGCTCCGATACCTTTAAACTTCAGAGAGAGACTCCAATTATGCGTAAACTCATCCATATAACCAAGCACTTTTTGTTTGACTTCATAGAGATTCTCTTTTATTTTTAGAGCCACGGTGCTACTCAAGTCCCTATTTACTCCGCCGATGCTTATATAATCAAACTGCACTCTATTGCCTGTGAGAAGCTCTTGTATTTCCATCACAAGTTCTCTATCACCCATAATTCTCATAAACATAGCTTCAAATCCAGCATTTTCACAAGTGTGTGAAAGGCATAACATGTGGGAATGAATTCTGTCTAATTCTAAGAGCAAGATTCTCAGATATTTTGCTTTTTTACTGATTTCACCGCCTAAAAGTTTCTCAATCGCAACAGTATAAGAGAGCGAATGGGTAATGGCACAAAGTCCACAAACCCTTGCAACGACATAACCAATGCTATCAAATTTAAACTTTGTCGTACACGCTCTCTCAATACCACGATGCACAAATCCAACATCTGAATCCACACCGATAATCTTCTCATTTTCACACTCAAACTTAAATCGTACAGGCTCTAAAAGTGCGATATGTTGTGAGCCAAGCGGAATGTTTATTGTCTGTTTCATATTGAGCATCCGCTTAATGGACTTTGCAGAGAATCTTCATCAAGATACAAGCCTTTTTCGCTTCCCTCGACCTGCACACCAAACATATCCACAAGTTCCCTTTGAGAGATAATCGCAGAGGGAATCAAGTCAACAATCGATGGAATAACATCCGTATATGCGATTTGAGCAAAATAGACAACACTCTCATCCAAGGCTTCATATTTTGAAAATATCCATTGTACTTCCATTTTGTTCTCTGCAAGTGCCAAACCATTGATAGTTAAAAAATGCCATTTTTTATACTCATAAAAATCTCCAATCACATCTCTTACAGTGCCAAGTGAGACTTCAATCTTCTTCATCTTTTTCTCCTACTTTGAGTGCTGTGTGGCGTCTATTTACGATACTGTTTTGTAAAGTTGCCTCTCTAAAAAGCTTCAATGGTTTCTCCATCTCTTTTGTTTTTTGCTCTAAAATTTCCAGCGCTTTTACAACACCATCGATGATAAGTTCAGGAGATGTTGCACACCCTGCCACATAAACATCCACGGGAATATATCTATCTACGCCATCTTCTACATTGACCATATCTCGAAACACTCCGCCCGTGCAACTGCAACTTCCAACGGCAATAACCACTTTTGGTTCTGGCATCTGTGTGTAAAGTTCCACAAGTCTCTCTCTGCTTCTGTATGTCACTGGACCTGTTACCAAAAATATATCTGATTGTTTTGGATTTCCTGTGTTTATCACTCCAAATCTCTCTAAATCATACTTTGGTGCGAGGCAAGCGAGTATTTCAATATCGCAACCGTTGCAACTTCCTGCATTGTAGTGAAGTATCCACGGTGATTTTTTTCTATATTTTTTCAAATCAAACATAAGAGAGTCCTATGAGATTCCACATGCCAAGAATTAAACCGATGACTAAAACTATTCGCAATAAATGTTTCATTTTTATCCTTGCAGTTGCGTTATCGACTAAGTTTACGAGTAAGAACACTCCAAAAAAGAGTCCAATTCCAAGAAAAATATTATTCCCTGCAAAAAGCATAAGGAGCAAATAAACGAACACATATTCAAGCCATTTTGCCATATAAATAAACTCAAAAAAAACTCCACTAAACTCAACCTCAACACCGCCAACTATCTCTTGATGTGCTTCAGTCGCGTCAAATGGAGATTTTTTTAGTTTGATTTGTATTACCATCAAAAAGGCTAAGAAGAGTAAAAAGAGTGATGCAAGTGATGTGTCATTTTCTCTAATTGTAGAGATAGCAAAACTCCCATTCATCATAAAAAATCCAACAGCCACCATGATTAAAATCGGCTCATAAGCAATCATAGCTTGAAGTTCCCTGTTTGAGCCAATGTGAGAGTAAATAGACTTCACACTAAAACCAGCGAGGATGATAAAGATAGTAGAGAGAAGATGTAAAAATATGACATAAAGTAAATTTTGTCCAAGTATGATAAATGCGACAACAATCCAGATCGTTATAAAATGCATCACTCCCAAAATGGTGTGATACGGATTTACTATAAAAGCCTGTTTATCAATCAATTTCCACATGTCATAAAAAGGTTGCAAAAGTGGCGGACCTTGGCGGCTTTGCATTCTCGCTCTGAGTTTTCTCTCAAAGCCGTACATCAAGCCACCGATAAGCGGTGCAAAAAGTATCAAGAGTGTTTCTATCATACCATCACTCCAATTGTAAGTTTCATCTCAAAGCCTTTAAATCCGCTTCTAGCTCTTTTAAACTCTCTATTTTTTGTAGCTCTTTTTGATTTATTTTATATTTTTCATACTCTAGTGCTGATTTTTTTAATGCCATCTCATGACTTATCTTACCAGCATGTGTTAAAAGTTCTCTTGCATTTAGGCTTATTACATCATCTAGTTTTTTTATCCAGTCTTGCATATACATCACTTTTTTTTGTTGTGCCATCGTCTCTGCAAATGCCAAATACTGTTCAACTAACAGACCAAGCAGTTTTATCTCATCTTCATTGAGGTAATTTTTTGCAACACTTACATCTGCTTTTGTAATATTTTTACTTTTTTTATCAAGTGAGTTCATTCCAAGCTGTAGTAAATTTATATCTATTCTGTTATGCACAAGTTCGGCTGCTGTTTGCTCTGAAACTGCCCATAAAAGCTTGTTTTGTACTATTTTAAAAAAGAATGTTGTTTTCTCATCATCTTTATCATAATCTTTACTTGTCATATAGATATCTTTAATTTTTTGATAAAAAAATCTCTCAGATATTCGTATTTCTCTAAGTCTTGTTTGCAACTCATCAAAATAATTCATGGAGTTTCCACTTTTGAACCTCTCATCGTTTAAAACGAAACCCTTAGTAATATATTCGTTAAGTCTCTGTGTCGCCCAGATTCTAAACTGCGTACCTTGTAAGGATTTTACTCTGAAGCCTACGGCAATTATCATGTCAAGGTTATAAAAATCAATATCCCTTGCAACTTCTCGTTGCCCTTCCTTTTGAACTGTTCGGAATTTCCGAACAGTTGCCCCAGCTTCGAGTTCTACTTCTGAAAATATATTTGAAATGTGTTCACTTATAGTAGCTTTTGACTTACCAAACACTTCACAAATTTGGGCTTGACTGAGCCAAATATTTTTATCTTCAAAGGTTACATCTACCTTAATATTACCATTTTCATTTTGATATATTATTACATCACCCATCTCAATCACCACTATCTATTTCAAATTTTTCTAATAATAATTTTTTGCACAAGTAGTTATCTTTTATAGTTCCTTTATCATTCATTTAAACACAACCCCTAATATCAATATCCACATGCCAAATATAGCTAGAATCATTATAGCCTTTTGTGTATATTCTGGCATGTGGAAATAGTACATGCTGAGTTGTATCTCCTCTTTTTCTCCACAGTTATACTCTTTTACTCGATGTGCTTTTTTGAAGGTTAAAAGTGCAAAAAGTAGAGGAACTACGGCTATTAAAAGGAGCGGAGTAATCATCTCTAAGGAGTTTAATAACCCTTGTTTGAAACTTATATACATCCCAATAAAAAGCAAAAATAAAAGCAAGAAAGATGGAATTGTGTAGTATTTTGAGATTTCCACATGCCGAACTTTTGCATCAACATCTTTTGCAAAAAGTTTTGTCACTACTTTAAAATATAAAAGTGTCAAGAATACACTTCCAAGTGCGATAAATATGAGAGCGAAAACATATAGAGGATTGGTTTGTATCTCTCTTGCAATGGATTCTATCGCCATAAACTTCGCTATAAATGCTCCAAAAGGGGGAAGTGTCAGTGAAGCGAAACCAATGATGATGAAAAAAACTACAAGTGGCGAGTGGTTGATGAAACCATCTATATCTTGTACATATTTGAGATGAAAGCTTTTTTCTAAAATACCCGCTTGTAAAAAGAGCAGTGCTTTTGAGAGTGCATGAAAAACTATAAGCGTTCCACATGCCATGATAGCTTCGGGTGTGTTAATAGCTGCAAGTGCCATCATAAGCCCAAGGAGTGCGATGGTGGAGAGTCCTAAAATCTCTTTAAAGTAGTCTTTGCCAAGAGCAAGAAGTGACGCTGAAAAGAAAACAAAAGTACCTAGCAGAGTGATTGTAACGGAGACAAATCCACTCATGGCTGGAGCGAGTTTCATCATCAAAAAAGGTGCGATTTTTACCATCGTTGCACTGTGGAGTATCGCACTTACGGGCGTTGGTGCGACCATAGCACCAAGAAGCCACTTATCAAAAGGAATACTTGCTCCCTTTACAAAGGCTGCAAGAGCTAAAAAAACGATAGGCAGAAGATAGATTTGATTTATATTTGCTATCAATATATCAAAATAAATCGTCTTATATTGGAGCAAAGAAAAAATCAAAGCGATTAAAATTGCCACTCCGCCTATTTGGTTCATCCATAAAGCTTTTTGTGCATTTAGCGTAGAAATTTCATCGCCTCGATACCCAATCAAGATGTAAGAACAGAGTGTTGTCAACTCAAAAAGTAAAAAGAATATCTCAATATTGTTCGTTGAAACAATAAAATTCATGACAGATAAAAAGAAAAAAAGCATAGCGATAAAACCATTTTTTTTCACTCTGCTAAACTCTTCACTCTCTATATATTTGAGTGCAAAGACGATGATTATGCCACCCACTATGTTAATTACAAGATACATAACTGAGGAGATATCATCTACTAAAATATCATTCGAGAAAAGCGTAGGAGATAAAAAGGAAACTACCGTGTAAAGAATAATTTGCAAGAGAGCGAACACTTTTACAAGAGAGTTTTGAGTGATAATTCCCTGCCAAAGGAAGTAGAGGAGAACGAAACTATCGAGTACGAGAAACAGGGTATGAAAAAAGTGAGGCAAAATCATTACGATTGGAGCATCAAAAGTTACAATATTGCTTACACTTAAAGCACTCAACCCAAGAACAAAAATGATAGTCGCAACATTTCTAAAACCAACACCACTCAAAAGTGTTATCAGTGCAAAAAATAGCGGTGCGACTATGAGAAAGCTAGTCATAATGTTTTAAGTTTATATCTACTTAACTCTTTGCCCTTTGTGTCAATGATATGAACTGCACATGCCAGACAAGGGTCAAAAGAGTGCAACACTCTTAAAACTTCGAGCGGTTTTGAAGTATCTTCTATTTTTATACCGATAAGTGCCTCTTCATACGCACCTCGAAGTCCATCAAAGTTCTTCGGAGTTGCATTCCATGTTGTTGGTGCGATAACGGAAAAGTTCTCTATTTTTGCATCCTTAATCTTCACGAAATGCGATAAAACACCCCGTGGCACTTCTAGGAATGCTCTTCCTTTTGTATCTTTTGGTAAGGCATTAAAATCATATTTACACCAAGTATCTGTATCGTAATATTTGATATTTTGGATAAGGCGGGAGACAAGTTTAAAAATATACTCACAAATATAACTTGTTTCAATAGCTCTTGCACAGTTTCTACCAACGGTCGTAGATAAATCTATAAGTTCTAAATCCGTCTCTGTAAGAAATTCATCTACAAAAGATTTTATAAGTTGATTTCCTTTTGAGTAGCTCACAAATACCCTTGCAAGTGGTCCACTCTCCATGGTTTTGCCATCGTATCTTGGAGCTTTTATCCATGAATATTTATCATCATTTTTTTCTGTTTTGAGCGTTCCATCTTCATTTAAGTCTGTGTAGCAAATTTCATTTTCATCTGCATCACCACTATACCAAGCACGGTCAACCTCTTCGGTTACTTTGTTCTCATCAAACTCTTCAATTTTAGTAAAATCATGTCCATAGATAACACCATTGCAAAAGAGTCTCTGTTTCCCTTCAAATTCATACCCACCAACACATAAAAAATTGCCATTCGCACGACCTGCACCAGCTTTTATCTCCTCTCTATACGCAGTAGCAATAAGCTTCATATCTGGCAGATAAGCACGGTCAATAAACTCTTTTGCCTCTTTTATGATAAAGAGATAATCATTCAGTCTTTGAGGGTTGAGCATATCAGCAACACTTGTAACACCGCCTACAACGATACTCTGAGGGTGTGGAGTTTTGCCTCCAAAAATTGCTACGGCTTTACTTATGTTTGTTTGAAATTTGAGTGCTTGTAAATAATGCGAAAGCAAAATCAAATTCTGCTCAGGAGTAAGTTTATAATCCACATGCCCCCAGTACCCATTACTAAATGGTCCAAGTTTTCCAGCTTTGACAAAGTTTTGCAGTTTTATGAGTACCGTTTCATAGTGTGTATTTGAATTTCCAAATGGGTTTTTAGAGTACTTATGTGCCTCGATGGATGTCAGTTCTGGGTCTGCATTTAAAGCACTTGTAACATCTACAAAATCCAAAGAATGAAGATGATAAAAATGAACGACATGGTCTTGAATAAAAAGTGCCATTGCCATCAAATCTCTCAAAATTTCTGCATTTTTTGGAAGCTTTAAAGAGTATGCATCTTCCACACAACTCACCGCTGCACGAAAGTGAGAATTTGTACAAACACCACAAATTCTACCAGCCAAAAGCCCAGCATCACGCGGGTCTCTATTTTTTAAAATAATCTCTATACCACGAAAAAGTTGCCCACTCACATACGCCTCTTGTACAACTCCGTTTTCATCCACTTCAACTTCGGCTCTTAAATGCCCTTCTATTCTTGTGATTGGATCAATTACAACTTTGCGCATCTTCAACTTTCCTTTCATTTGCATACTTATCAAAAAAACCTACTTCCACACATCCCATACATCCATGACCAGCTTGAACTGGCCAGCTTGTTCCACTGTTAAATTTCATCGTTGGACAGTTTACATTGGTATAGGGACCTTTGCATCCCATTTCAAAAAGACAGTATCCTTTTTTCGCACCAACATCGCCCCATTCTTGTACAAATTCACCAAGCTCGTAATGCCCTCTTCGCTCACAGTTGTCATGCACTCTTCCCTCATACGCCCAAAGTGGACGATTAAATTTATCAAGCGGTGGTAACTCTTCAAACATGATGTAAGACAAAAGAGTTCCTACAATATTTGTAGGGTTCGTTGGACACCCTGGAATATTTATAATATCATTTCTGCCAAGTGCCTCTGCAACACCAACCGCCCCCGTAGGATTCGGGTACGCTGCTACAACGCCACCATCAAGCGCACAACTTCCAACTGCAATAACTAGTGCCGCATCTTTTGCACATTTTTTCAAAAGTTCTAAACCTGTTTCGCCTTTTGGTCCAATCCGTAAATATTTCCCATCCATTGCCAAGGGAACAGCACCCTCAACTATCAAAATGTATGCACCTTTTTGATTTTTAATAATATCTTCTAAAATCGTCTCACTCTGATCTCCACTCGCACTCATTAAAAGTTCATGGTAATCAAGTGATATATAATCAAAAATCAAATCTTCAATAGCGGGATTTGTTGACTTAATGAACGCTTCAGAGTTACCACTACAATCGGAGAGTTCTAACCAAATAATAGGAACTTTATTGAGATTACAAACTGCATTTTCCACAACCTGCTCAAAGCTTGGATGGAGTTGCATATTTGCCGTGACCATCGATATCCAGCTATTTATCTCATGTTTTGCTATGTCGAGGGATTCCATTGCAGAGTTTAGATTCTCTGTTGTGAGATTATTTCTTGGATGAAGTGCATTAAATTTGTCGATTCGCTTTTGTACTTCGGCTATCTCTTTTTCTCTTTTGATATCCTCAGCACTCTTTCGTGGCATATTTGGGTCTATGAGATGTTGTGATTCTTTGATGATATCGGAGACCATAATTTTACATCTGCCACACACTCTTCCAGCTTGTGAAAACTCTGCCAACTCTAAGAACGATGTTATGCCACTCTGCGTTACAAGAGTAACCAAATCTTGATGATAGACATGTTCACAACTACAAACGAGTCTTCCTCTCTCGCCGATGAGTCTATTTTGATAGAGATAGTTTATATCCACCTCATCGCCACTATTTATAAGAGTTTCGATATAACCTACATCCACATTCGAGTTAATTCCTATAAATCGAGTGAGTTTATTCTCATTTAAAAAATACTCATCCACTCTTTTGTCATCTTTAGAGCTGATAAGAACTTTTTCATAGCCACAACTAAATTTTGGTGAACAAACATCCACTAAATCAAATTCGCCTACTTTGAGCATGTCGATAGTTGTTTCAAGTTTAAACTCTTTTACTTCTAAACCTAAAAGATGTACAATCGCACAATCCGCTTGAAGCGTACACTCTTTGACATGTCCTGCGATGAAATTCAGCTCTTGTATCTCTGCACATTCTCCAACTGCATAGATATTTTCATCTTCACTTTGCATAAAAAGATTTGTTAAAATTCCCTTTCCACATGCCAAGCTTTCTCTAAAGTTTTCACTATTTGGTCTGATACCTGTGCCAAAGATTAAAAATGGATTTTTGATGTCAAGCTTTTTTGTTTTAAGAGATCTAATCTCATTCTCTTGCACAACGAAATCTTCTATTTCATCTTCGTAGGAAATTTTTATCTTTCCACTCTTGAGATAGCACTCTTCGATAATTTTTATAGAATCCATAGAGAGATTTGTGTTATACAAATGCTTTCCACGAAGAAGAAGCGTTATATTGTGTACATTTGGCATCTCATTTAAAATCTCAAGAAGTTCAAGCCCGATAGGTCCACTTCCCACGACAACAACTTCACGAGAATCGACACCAAGCCTGATGTGTTGGCAATCCTCTGCACTTCTGAATACTGCGGCATTTTTGATGTTTTCTATGTTAAAAAGTGTAATGGGGAGAGAGCCTGTTGCGATAATCAACTTATCGTAACTAAACATAGCCTTGTCTGAGAAGACTCTGTTGTTTTGTCTATCTATTTTATTTATTTTTTGATTTAGTTCAAGTTTAACAGTTGGATTTAGAGTAAGTGAAATACCACTTAAATCTTCTGTACCATCCACAAGACGACAGAGATGAATCCTATCATAAGGCGGATATTTTTCATCACTGACCACTGTAATCTCTAACGAAGAGTTTTGCTTTTTAAGATTATTTGCTAAATATACCGCAGCTATTCCGCCACCAACGATTACTATTCTCATTTGCAACCTTTAGACATATTAACATATCACTATGGAGAAGTATTATATAACTTTTCTTATTGTATTCAAATCATATTTCTAAAAAAAATTTATTAAAAACTATCTCGAAAAACTAAAGCCTAGAGAAAATTTAGTTACTTCTTTATTATAATCAATTAAACTCTCTCCATAGCCATTAAAGGCTTTTGCATAGAAATAAGTACTATTAAGTAACGGATAAGAATAGGTTCCCTCAACTGCACCAAGACCTGTAGAAAAATTTTCTCTTCCCATAAGTGAGTACATATGTTTGCCAGAAAAATAACTAAATCTTAGTTCAGAGCTTCCAAGGTAATCCATAAGGTCAGGATTATCATCTGTATCTGCTTTTTCTGGCAATCTTGCCATGTAAGTATAATCTGTAAGCAACGCTCCATGTTTAAGTCTTAGCGTTGAATACACATAGTTAAAACTTCTTGAACGATTTCCAAGATTATCTGCAGGATTTGAATAAACAACATCTTTATTGCTTCCTTGTCCATTAGATTTATGCGCCAATGCTAGTTTTAAAGACTGAATATGTAAAAAAGTATATGTATCAGAAACTGGAACTACAACAAATCCTTCAGGATTATAATTCGTCTCTCTAAATGGAGATGAATCCGAATACACTTGCCAAAATGCGTTGTGCGTATAGGAGAGAAAGTATGCTTCGTTAAGACCTAGTAAATCATTTGCAATATTATACTTTAGACTCACCTGTAACTCTGCTTCAGCATTCATATATCTATCTGTTGGAGTATAAGATTTATACACCTTTGTAGCATAGCCATAGGGCAATAAATAGTTACTTTTATAAGCCTGAAGTCCAAATATACCAGAGAGCCAATTATCCATAGACTGCTTTGTTTCTCTATCTGTGACTTGATTGTCACCCACATCATTTGCAAAAATTGCTAAATTCATAAGCAATACTAAAACTAAATACTTCATAAAAACTCCTAAATGTGAACTCTGTCTTCTAACGCTCTTGTGAGCGACAATATATCTATATTTTCCAAACTAACACCAGTTGGAACACCTTGGGCTATTTTAGAAAAATTTACATTATAAGCACTTAATTTATCTTCAATATATAAAATAACTGCATCATTAGAGATAGATGGCGTGAGCGCAAAAATAACCTCTTCTATCCCATCACTCACCGAATGTACCAAGTTGGCTATAGTTAACTCTTCTAATGAATCTAAAACAAAATATCTCCCATCAAAAAGACCATTTTCTTCTAAAAGTAAAATATCTTTTGCATTTTCTACTATACAGAGAATAGTCGCATCGCGTCTTTCATCACAACAAATAAAGCAGAGTTCATCTTCGCTCATACCTCCACATGCCGAACATTTTTTGAGTGTTCCCAAGGCATCTTCTATGGCATGTGAAATTTTCATTCCAACAAAACTATCTTTCATCAGCATGTGATACGCTAATCTTGTTGCAGATTTTTTCCCTATTGTTGGAAGTTCTTGAAGTGCTTCAACAAGAGTGTTAAATTTGTCATGCGACCCTCTTTTCATAGACTACTTACTTTTATATTTTTTGGAAGAAGTATCCAAAGTTTGAGAGGTGCTTTTAACGCACCAGCAATATTCATAGCTTCTTCACTATGCCCTAAAAACAGGTCTGCTCGTACAGCACCTTTAATAGCACCGCCTGTATCTTGCGCCAAAACTACTTTGTTAATCTTTTCTTTACCTGTATTTAAGTACAACATACTTCCAAGAGGAATATATCTTTGGTCCACTGCGATGGAGCGATTTGCTGTAAGTTCAATCCCAAGCGAACCTGTTGCTGCTTTATCTCTTTGCTCAAAATAGACTACGGATTCATTATAATTGAGCACTTCATCCACTCTTGAAGGATTTTCTAGCAACCATTTTTTTATGCTTTGCAGGGAAACTTCTTCTAATTTTAACGCTTTTATTTTTACTAAATAGCGTCCTATTGCTCTATATTTGTGTCCATTTTGGTTATCAAAGCCCAAAAACATTGTCTCACCTGTGTCAAGTGTTACTCTGCCAGAACCTTGTATCTCTAAAAAAAATATATCTAATTTAGAATCCGTATAACAGATAACCTCAGCATTTATATGTCCAGATGAAGTCTCTTTTCTTGTGTAATAGGGAACTAACTTATTGCCTTTTATTCTGCCTCGTAATCTATAATCTTTGAGAGCTGGATAAATTGAACTTAAATCAACTGTAATTAAATCGCTTGGCGTGTTATAAATAGGGTATTGATATTTACCGCCCTTTGTCAAAGAAGCATTTAAATGTGGCTCATAATAACCTGTCAACAAACCCTCTTCTTTAGTATTTTCATTTTTAATCTCATATGGTTCAAACTCTTTTTCTAAAAACTCTTTTGCATTTTGTGTGTTTTTAGCTTTTTCACATATATCGCCATATAATTTTTGTGTTTTTTTGGTGCGACAACTGTTCATAAATGAGATAAGTGCAGAGTTATAATCCTCTTTTTCCCAATAAGGAAGCACTTTAAAATCACTCTTTTGAAGATGTGTTTTTGGTAATGAACTACATGATACTTTTTGATTATTTGTTTGTGAAGTATTATCATCATTTTGTGCTTCTTCATCAGAAGTATCTTCAGATTTGGTTCCATTTTCATCCACACATTGTTTTATCTCTTGAGACATGATGATTTCATCTTTTTGAGTAACTTGTGGTTTATTGGAACATCCAAAGAACAATAATATAGGGAATAAAAAGTAGATTGCTGATTTCATGAGTGGAATTATACTGATTTTAAACTGCAAAAACGGTATAATCCCAAAAAAATTTGAGATTATGTGGAAGAAAATGGAAAGTTTAAGCTATTATGAAATTTTAGAAGTCACACAAACTGCAGACAAAACAACAATTAAAAAAGCGTACAGAGAGATGGCGAAAAAGTACCATCCAGACAAAAATGCGGGCGATGCAGATGCTGAGCATAAATTCAAATTATGTAATGAAGCGTATCAATGTTTAAGTGATGACAAACAAAGAAGTATCTATGACCGTTACGGAAAAGAGGGACTTCAAGGAAGAGGTTCAAGTCGCTCTTCGGGTGGATTTGATGATTTAGGTTCTATGTTTGAAGAGATGTTTAGTGGTTTTGGCGGTAGCTCAAGAGGTAGAAGTCGCCAAAATCCAGCAGATATGGAAAAATATTCTCTTGATATGAATGTCAATATGCAAATCAGCTTCCATGAAGCAGTTTTTGGATGTGAAAAAGAGATAGAATTTAGCTACAAAAATTCTTGTACGGACTGTAAGGGAACTGGTGCAAAAGATGGAAAACTTTCCACATGCCAACAGTGTAAAGGTCAAGGTCAAGTTTATATGAAACAAGGATTTATGACTTTCTCACAAACATGTCCAGTTTGTAGCGGAGTTGGAAGTTCAGCATCTGAGGCATGTGGAAGTTGTAGAGGTGCAGGATACAAAGAAGTAAAAGAAAAAGTAACTATCAAAGTTCCAGCAGGGATAGACTCCGATAATCGTTTAAGAGTTTCAGGAAAAGGAAACATTGGTAAACGAGGCACTCGCGGAGATTTATATGTTACATTTACAGTCAAAGCGGACAAACACTTTATCCGAAATGGGAATGACATTTATATAGAAATTCCTGTATTTTTCACCCAAGCAGTTGCAGGAGAAAGCTTTAAAATTCCATCTTTAACAGGTGAGCTAGATTTGAAACTCGATATTGGCACAAAAGATAAACAACACTTTACTTTTAGGGGCGAAGGAGTGGCTGATGTTCACGGACACGGAAAAGGTGACTTAATAGCACAGGTAAATTTAACCTATCCTAAAAAGCTATCCGACAAGCAAAGAACTCTTCTCAAAGAACTTCAAGACTCTTTTGGCATAGAAGAGTCAAAACCCCATGAAGGTATTTTAGACTCTGCAATCGATAAAATGAAAAGTTGGTTTAAATAACCAGCTTTTACAAAGAGATTGATTCTAACTTATATCCTAAACATGAAACAGTCGAAATAAAATCAAAACCTACTTTTTTTCGTAGTCTGAATACCAAATTTTTTATAGCCGAGTCGCTCATAAAATTTTCTTGCCATACATTTCTTTGAATCATATCAATCGTTACCATTTCATCAATATTTTGCATCATTAACTCTACAAAGAATGTCTCTTTTTTTGTTAATTTGATGCACTCTGCATTTACATATAACTCTCTTTTTTTGAAATCATACGCGAATCCTTTTTTTAAACTCATAATCTTTTTTGACTCAAACTTACTTGATAACATTTTTAAAAGTTCTATAAATTTGTCATATCTAAGTGGTTTTAATTCATAAGCAAAGATATTTAATGGTATAGCTTTAAAAAGAAAATCTTCATCTTTATGCGCACTCAAAATCACGATAGGAATTTCGTTATTTATTTGTCTCACACTCTTAATAAAAACAAGTCCATTCCCATCTTCGACTTTTATATCTGAAATAATGATATCTATTTTATTGTCATTAAAAAGTTCTAATGCCTTTTTTATAGTTGTACTATGAAAAACTTCCTTAAAATATATATTTAAGAACTCTATAATATTTCGTGCGAATTCTTCATTATCTTCTAAAAAAAGTAAATTTAATTTTTTTAATCCATCCATGTTATAAACTCTATTGTAAAAATTGCTCCATCATTTTTATTTTGGGCAGTGATAATTCCATTATTTTTTTCAACTATATTTTTAGAGAGGTATAAGCCTATTCCGGTGCTGTTATGTGAGCTTATATAGGGTGTAAACAGCTTATCGAGTAACACATCATCTATACCACCTCCATTATCACGAATAGATATTTTTTTATTTTCTATTCTTATATGTATCTCAGGTTTTTCTTTATTTCTCTCTTTAAAAATATCTCTTGCATTACTTAAAATGGAGAAAATAACTTGTGAGAATTCATTTACATTCCCATAACTTTTCTCTTCCTCAATAGAAGTGATATATATTTGAATATTGTCAAAATAAAATGTTGCTTCAACAATTGACAAAATATCTAAAACACACTCAGATATAAAATAATGCTCATTCGTATTGGATGGTTTATAAAAGTTTTTAAAAGTATTAATTGTGTCCGACATAAACATGATAAGGTCTTCTGATTTTTCAACAGATTTTGTAAATTCTTCTAAAGTTGGAAGGTTACTTGTTTCTATTCTTGCTTTATTAAGAAGATTAATAGAACCTAGAGAAGACAATGGTTGCTTCCATTGATGAGCTATATGCATCAAAAGTTCACCTAGAGCTGCTTGTTTTGATTGTTGATGTATCATTTGCTCTTTTTGTAAATTCTTTTGAATCTCTTGAGAGACTCTCATCTCTAAATTTTTTTGATAACTTCTTAGCTCCAAATGTGTAGCTACTCTGGATAAAAGTTCATTTGGATTAAATGGTTTAGTAACATAATCCACTCCACCTAAATCAAATCCTTTTTCGATATCTTCATTTTTATTTTTTGCACTTAAAAAAATAATTGGAATATTTGCAGTTTTTGGATTTTTTTTAAGAACTTTGCACACTTCAAAGCCATCTATGTCTGGCATCATAATATCAAGCAAAATAAGATCAATATTTTCTTCTATTAGTGCTATGTCAATTGCTGTTTGTCCATCCAAAGCTGCAATCAGGTCAAATTTTTTCAACAACTCTACCAAAATATTAATATTTTCTTTTGCATCATCTACAATCAATATAGTTTGTTTCATTTTCACTCCACTCATTCGTTTATTCATAATTTAAAAGTAAACAATCTTATCACATTAGAATCTCAAAAGCGTCTCAAAAAATCAGACTAACCCTTTTATAGCGTCCAAAGCAGTATCCATCATTATATCAATTTCTATTTTGTTTATGATGTAAGGAGGCATAAAATAAATAACATTTCCAAGTGGTCTTAGCAAGACTCCATGTTGAAGTCCATATTGATAAATTTTTAGTCCCATTCTAAGTTCTGGTGCATACTCTTGTAACTCAACCGCACAAATCATTCCTGTTTGTCTAATCTCTTTGACATTACTAAGCGTTAAAAACTTTTCTAGTTTCTTACCCATATACTTCGCTGTGTCTCGATTTTTTTCTATAATATTGTCATTTTCAAATATATCCAGTGTAGCATTTGCAGATGCACATGCCAAAGCATTTCCTGTATAACTGTGCGAATGTAAAAAAGCCTTATGCTCATTATAATCACAATAAAATTTTGCATATATTTCATTCGTCGTCAAAACAACAGAAAGAGGCAAATATCCGCCTGTTAATCCTTTTGAGAGAACTAAAAAATCAGGAGTTATGTCGGCATGATTACAAGCAAAAAGCTCACCCGTTCTTCCAAATCCAACCATAACTTCATCTGCTATAAAGTGAATATCATATGTATCACAAATCTCACGAACCAATTTTAAAAATTCTGGATGGTACATGTGCATAGAACCAGCACCTTGAACAAGGGGTTCTAAGATGATTGCACTAATTTCATCTGCTCTATTTTTACATAGCTCTTCAAATCCACATGCCGCAACTTGTGCTGCTTCTATACTCATATCTTTTGGAACTTGGGTTTGAATGGAATGCATAAGAAGAGGTTCATAAGTCTCTTTGTAAAGCTGTACATCGCCAACACTTAAAGCACCAATAGTTTCTCCATGGTAGGAATTAGTAAGAGAGACAAAAAGTGTTCTTTTTTTACCATCATTTAGGTGTGCATGATAACTCATTTTTAGAGCTACTTCAACCGCACTTGAGCCATTATCTGAGTAAAAACACTTCTGCAAACCTTCAGGAGAGAGTTTTACGAGTCGCTCTGAGAGCCTTACAACTTGTTCATGTGTAAATCCTGCCAAAATGACATGCTCTAATGAGTCAAGTTGCTCTTTTATCTTAGTGTTTATATAAGCGTTTGTATGCCCAAAAAGATTCACCCACCAACTGCTGATAGCATCAATATAACGATTGCCATCAAAATCTTCAAGGTAAACACCATGTGCTTTTTTTATAGGAATAAGGGGAAGAGTTTCATGATCTTTCATTTGAGTACATGGATGCCACAAAACATCTAAGTCTCTGTTTTTTAACTCTAAATTGTTCATCTTTTTTTGCCTAAAATATTTATATGTTGGCAATCATAGCAACAAAGTACAAAAATCACAGTTAATCTTTATCAAGGTTTAATACGAATTTACCTAAAATTACGCAAATATCACACTCAAGGTTTTTAATCAATGATTACATGGATGCAGAGACATAAAAAATATCTCATAATTACTATTTGGATTTCGACTATCGCTTTTGTTGGGGCTGGTTTTGTTGGTTGGGGTCAATATAGTTATGGAGACAAAGCTGGAGCCGTCGCAAAAGTTGGGAACATTGAAATAACTATGGGCGAACTTCAAAAAAGCTACTCTCGTTTATACAGCAAATACAGTCAAATGTTTCAAGGCAACTTTGATGAAGAGAAAGCAAAAACTTTTGGTCTTCAAGCTCAAGCTTTACAACTTTTAACTGACCAAGCTCTTATCTTAAACCTTGCATCTTCTTATAATTTGCAAATAAGTAATGATGAACTATTAAATGAATTAAAAACACAAGAATATTTCTTTAAAAATGGTGTATTTAATAAAGAAATCTATAAAGAAGCACTTTCTAAAAATAACTTGAACATGCAAGATTATGAAGCTGATGTTAAAAAACAGTTATTGATTCAAAAAGTTCTAAAATTATTGCCTGTTGACATCAGTACAAATGAAATATCTTTCATGAATGCAGTTACAAATATTGCAGATAAAATAGAGTATAAAATTTTAACAGATGAAATGGTTACGATTGACACAACGGATACTTCTTTAAAGCCCTACTGGGAGAATAAAAAACAAAATTTTATGACTGAAGTAACTTATGATATTAAATACATCAAGCAAGAAAAAGTTTTACAAAAATATGAGGAAGCTCAAATAAGTGAATATTACAACCTAAACAAAGCTCATTTTAAAGATAAAGATGGAAAAATTATCACTCAAGAAGAAGCTAAGGAAGTTGTCATATCTGAACTAAATGAAAAAGCCACTAAAGAGATGGCACTCAAAACTTATATAACTTACAAAAAAGGCAAGTTAGAGCAAGGTGTGGTAGCTCAAGCTTCAACTATTTCAGATTCAAATAATCCTTATAATGAAGAAACCTTAGAAAAAATAAAAAAACTATCTTCAGAATCTCCATTCTTAAAGCCTCTTTTAGTGAAAGATGACTATTTTATTTTTGAACTTGTAAAAGCAAACCCATCAAAAATAAAATCTTATGAAGAAGCTAAGGAAGCTGTTTTAAAACTTTATGTAGCTGAACAAAAAAAGAATAAATTACTTGATATCGCAAAAGACTCAGTTAAAACATTCAACGGAATAAGTACAGATTTTATTACAAGTGATGACGCTAGTAAAATAAAGAACATGGATACGACTGAGGCAAATGAATTTTTAACGCAACTTTTCACACAACAAGAAAAAATGGGATATATTTCACTTAACAATGGAAAAATTATCCTTTTTAATATCTTGGAACAAAAGATGCTTAAAACAGAAAATAATCAAAACGATGTTGTTGCAAGATTAAAAAGTGCTATATTTAACGATGGTTTAATAAATACCCTCAAAAACAAGCACCAAACAGAGATATTTATCCAAGGACTCTAAGTTGAGTAAAACTGTTTTAGCTATAGATATTGGCTCAACAAAGATATGTGCAATTATTGCTCAAATCAATGAAAATCATTCCATTCAAATCATTGGTGCTGGTGTAACAAAATCTCAAGGACTTAGAAGAGGGAGCATCACAAACATAGAATTAGCTTCTAAATCTATACGATCTGCTGTTTCAGATGCCAAAAGAGTTGCAGGAAGCGAAATAAAAAGTGCAATTGTTTCTATTTCTGGAGCTTACACAAAAAGTTTAAATTCAAATGGAATTGTCAATATTCCAAATAAAGAGATAAGCTTTAAAGAAATAGAAAGAGTTATGCAAACTTCTTTGTATAATGCAAATATACCAAGTGAATATGAAATCCTTCATGCACTTCCTTTTAATTTCAAGGTAGATGACCAAGACTTTATTGAAGACCCACTTGGCATGAATGCTTCGAGACTTGAAGTTGAAACACATATCATTACAACTCAAAAATCAAATTTAAATAATCTTAGAAAAGCTGTTCGTGGTGCTGGAATAGAAGTTGAAAATGTTGTATTAAATGGCTATGCTTCTTCTATAGCAACATTAAACAATGATGAAAAAGAGTTAGGTGCAGCTGTAATAGACATGGGTGGAAATACTTGTAACATTATTATTCGAGTTGGTAATTCCATCAAGTATAATGATTTTTTAGGCGTTGGTTCAAGTCATATCACAAGTGATTTATCTATGGCGCTTCATACTCCACTCAATATTGCTGATTCTGTAAAACTAAGTTATGGTTCACTTTTGACACCTACAAATGACTTAATTGAACTTCCTATCATAGGTGATGAAAACAGTACGCATGAAGTTTCTTTAGAAGTTGTTCATAATGTCATTTTTGCTAGAGTTGAAGAAACTTTAATGATATTGGCTCAATTTATTGAAAATAGTGGACTCAAAGACCAAATAGGTGCTGGTGTTATACTCACAGGTGGCTTCTCTAAAATGGAAGGTATTCGGGATTTAGCAATTGCTACTTTCAACTCTATTCCCGTTCGTATAGCTCGTCCTATTGAAGTATATGGTCTATTTGAGCATCTTCGTGAACCTGAGTATTCAACTGCCGTTGGGCTCATAATGTATAGTACAACTTCTTACACTCCTTATGAAATAGATGTTAATAAAAAAGTGCGTCATTCAAACGAAGCACCTATTTCACATAGTAGTGTTGACTTTACATCTGAACCTGACATCCCTGTAGCACCAGCACAGGCAGATGAAAAAATCAGTTCAATGGTTACTCTACCATCAAAAAAAGAGAAAAAAGGTGATGAAGCTGGAGCTTTTAGCAAATTTTGGAACTGGGCTACCCAGTTATTTTAAGGAGTGTAATTAATGGAACCATTTTTAATTGAAGAAACAAAAAGCGTAAGCGGAGCAAGAATCATTGTAGTTGGTGTTGGTGGCGGTGGCGGTAATATGATTGGTCACATGTTAAAAGAAGGGGTTTCTGGTATTGAAATGATACTCATAAACACCGATGCACAAGTTTTATCAGAAACAAGTGGAGCATCAAAAATTCAGATAGGTACTAAGCTCACAAAAGGTCTTGGTGCTGGAATGAAACCAAATGTTGGTAAGGATTCTGCACTAGAGAGTTATGATGAAATTCGAAGTGCATTAAATGGTGCTGATATAGTATTTATTTCCGCTGGACTTGGTGGTGGTACTGGTACGGGGGCTGCTCCAGTTATTGCTCAAATTGCAAAAGAAGTTGGTGCTTTAACTATTTCTATAGTTACAAAACCTTTTGCGTTTGAAGGTAGAAAAAGACTTAAACTTGCAGAAGTTGGCTTGGAAGAACTTAAAAAAGAGAGTGATTCTATAGTTGTTATTCCAAATGATAAACTTTTAACAATAATAGATAGAAAGCTTGGACTTAAAGAAAGTTTCAAAATTGTTGATAGTGTTTTAGCTCAGGCGGTAAGTGGCACTTCAGGTGTGATTCTCTCAAGTGGAGAAAATGACATCAATCTTGACTTTGCTGACTTACAAACTGTTATGAGCCATAAAGGTATGGCACTTATGGGCGTTGGCGAATATGAAGGTGACAATGCTGCTTATGAAGCTATTAAAGCTGCAATAGAGTCACCTCTTCTTGATAACATGTCAATTAATGGTGCTATGGGCGTTTTAGTACACTTTAAAATGCACCCTGAATTTCCACTTATGGAAATCTCCGATGCAATGAATGTTGTTCATGAAAGTGCTCACGAAGATGCAGAAGTTATTTTTGGTACTTCAACAGATGACAATATTCCAGTTAATTATATTAAAATAACTATCGTTGCAACTGGTTTTGAAAAAGATTTTACAAATAATAAAGATTTTGTAAGTGAAAATCAAGCTGTTCAAAAAGTTAAAGTTCGTCCTAGACTTGTTGTCGGTGGTGATTTTGATACTGATTATTTAGATATTCCAGCATATATGAGACAACAACAAGACTAAGAAACTTTTTTGCACTCCTTTCTTAAAATTATGAAGTCCGAAACTTTACTTGGACTTCGTGAAACCTCAACACTTAAAAAAATCCAACATAACTTTAAAGATAATTAGTTTTTATTGATTAGCATCAAATCTTTACTTTAAAGAGTTTTGTATAATATAACTCAATATAATACGAGAAGAGAGATTGGTATGAAAAACTTACTTTTATCATTTAGTATATTAATAACTTTTAGTTCTTTTGCTTGCTCTGGGGAGTTGGCAAAAACTGGTGATTTTCCTAAACAGGAAATGAAATCCCAAAATAAAGATATAGTGAAACAAGTAGTATCTGAAATTTCAAAAAGTTTACCTCAAACAATAGATAAATATACAAAATTTGTAGATATTCAAGCGAAAGATTTAACATTGCTTTACACTTTTGAAATTAATACAGGTGCTAAAAGTGATGATGCAGTAAAAAGTGAAGACAAGTCAAGAATGCAAAAAGCAGTTGTTACAGGTATTTGCCAATCTTCTAGCAAATTTTTAGAAGCTGGAATTAATACATCGTATATCTATATAAGTACAAAAACAAAAGCTCATCTATTTCAATTTGATGTCACACAAAAAGATTGTATAAAACCGATTAGTTAGGCATTATTTTGTGCATTAAAAGTACTATAAAGTCTTTAGATTTTTTTTCAAGTTTAAATGCTAAAGAGATTGATACTTTAGCCAATATATCTTCAATAAATTCATACAGTAAAGACTATATATTACATTATGAAAAAAAGGCGAGTACTCAGCTTCTTTTCTTAACAGAAGGCTTAGCAAAAGCATATAAAATTGATAAACATAATAATGAAATATTTTTATATTATATTTATAAAAATACTCTTCTATCCGAAATATCAAACACTAGTAGTAATGTTTTATTTTCTTTTTCAAACATAGAATTGGTTGAAGAGTCAAAAATATTGAGTATTAATTATGCACAATTTAAAGAATATTTTTTAAATAAAAATCTTTTAAATATCTCATTTACAAATGCAATTATTTCAAAGTCGCAACAGTTACAATCATTGGTAAATAGGGAATTTATATTTGATTCTGTAGCAAAAGTTGCAATGATGCTCTACTCTGATTTAGAGATGTTCAATAAGCTAAAAAGACATGATATTTCTTTAATACTTCACATCCAGCCAGAAACCCTATCACGCGTTCTCAATAGGTTAAAACGAAATAAAATTATTGATATAATACATGGTGAAATTAAAATATTAGATTTATTGGCATTAGAAGCAATTTATGAGGGTAGGTAGATGACTAAAATTAAAATAATTGGTGTGTTAATTTTTTTCTTATCTATACTTTTAACTTTTTTATCTATTTATATAAGTCAAGAAAATAAAACAAATACTGATTTATTAAATACTATAAATATCCAAAAAGCATTTACTCAAGAAATTTCTAAAAATATTTTTTACATCTACAAAAATAAAGATGTATCAACACAACAGCTAGATGATTCAATAAAAAAATTTCTGCTCAATACGGGCAATAAAGATAAAATATTTATGAAGATTAATTCAAGTTCTATAGAAAAACAAACTGATAAAATCACACTGTTATGGAATGAATTTTATCACTTTGTACAAAATTTTAGAGACCAAAGCAAAGTTAATACATCCTATTCTAATATCATTTTAGAACAGACAGTAAAAGACATTTATAATACAAACTTACAATTAGTAGTTGAGTTTGAATACCTTATTAAGCTTCATCAACTCTATTTTTCTGATACACAGGAAATGAATAAAAATATACAATATATTCTATTTTTCTTTTTGGTAACACTTCTTATATATCTTTTTTCACAAATAAAAGATGTAATTTCATTTATGCAAAAGTTTTTAGATACTTCAAAGAAAATCATTAAAAACTCTAGCATTAAAGAATTAAAACCAATTAAAATAGATAATAATAATGTTCATATTATACAAGCTACTAATAATTTTAATTTCCTTATAGATAAGATAAATAACTCTGTACAGTATTCAAGTGATTCTATACAACATTCTTACCAATCTTTAGAATCTGTCGAAAAAAATATTGAAGATTTAATTGAACTTTTAAATATTATAGAAGAAGATGAAAATATAGATAAAGAGCTCACTAAAAAAGAAGACGCTGTAATTCAATCGTTAGAAGAACTAACAGTATCAGCATATAAACTAAAAAATCTAAAAAAAGATTTGGATAACCTTATTTCTAACCGTATAATAAAATAATCTTAAATAATAAAGTTACTCTTTTATTTTGACCTTAGTCAAATTATCACTTCATAAAATGTACTATTATTCTTTATCAATCGAGTATTTAAGGGGTTATTAATGCCTTATACTTGAGTGAATATTAAGGAGTAAAAAATGAATGAGCATTTTAGTAAGTTTTCTTCACTTATTCTAGGCACTTCACTGGCTGCAACACTTGCAGTTGCTGATGGTGGTGAATTAGAAAAAGTAATGAAAGCTAGAGGCTTAACAGAGAACGATGTGGTTCGTGATGCAAAAACTTATAACCCTACTGGTGTTAAAGATGATTATGTAGTATTTAGTTCAGGTGGTCAGAGTGGGCAAGTAATTGTTTATGGTGTTCCGTCAATGAGAATCTTAAAATATATCGCTGTATTTACGCCAGAACCTTGGCAAGGGTATGGTTTTGATGTAGATTCATTAGCTGTGCTTAGACAAGGTAATATTAGAGGCAGAGAGATTAATTGGGGAGATACCCATCACCCTGCTCTTTCAGAAAAAGATGGTAAATATGATGGTAAATGGTTAGCTATCAATGATAAAGCTAATCCTCGTATTGCAATTATTGATTTAGCAGACTTTGAGACGAAGCAAATCGTTGTCAACCCTATCTTTAAATCAGCACATGGTGGTGCTTTCTTTACGCCAAACTCTGAGTATATCTTAGAAGCTGCGCAGTATGCTACTCCTTTTGATGATAATTATCATCCAATTGAAGAGTATAAAGAAACTTATCGTGGTGGTGTAACATTATGGAAATTTGATACTACAAAAGGTAGAATCAATCAAAAAGAGTCTTTTACACTTGAATTACCTCCGTATATGCAAGATTTAAGTGATTCTGGAAAAGGCGTAAGTGATGGATGGGGCTTTACAAACTCATTTAACTCTGAAATGTACACAGGTGGAATTGAAGTTGGTATGCCACCAAATGAAGCTGGTATGAGTAGAAATGATACTGACTTTTTACATGTTTACAACTGGAGAAAGTTAGCAGAATTAGCAAAAGATAAGAAAAATGTAAAAGTTGTTAATGGACATGATGTTATTTCTATGGAAGTAGCTATTAAAAATGATGCGCTCTTTTTAATTCCAGAACCAAAATCTCCACATGGCGTAGATGTTTCTCCTGATGGTAATTATATTACCGTTTGTGGTAAGCTCGACACACATGCGTCTGTATTTAGTTTTGAAAAAATTCAAAATCTTATCAAAGATAAAAAATATGCGGGAAAAGATCCATACGGGATTCCAATTCTTGATATGAAATCAGCTTTACATGGACAGGTTGAACTAGGACTGGGGCCATTACATAGTCAGTATTCAAATGTAGATGGTGAAATTTTTACTTCACTCTATGTTGATAGTCAAGTTGTTAAATGGAACTATAAAACTCTTAAAGTTTTAGATAAAGAGAATGTTCACTACAATATTGGTCACTTATGTGGAATGGAGAGTGAAACGAGAGATCCTCAGGGTAGATATATCATCGCTTTAAATAAGTTGGCAATTGATAGATTTCAAAATGTTGGTCCTCTTCACCCACAAAATCATCAGTTAATTGATATTAGTGGTAAAAAAATGGATTTACTTGTTGACATGCCTTTACCTTTAGGTGAGCCTCACAATGCTGTTGCAATTAGAGCTGAGAAATTAACTCCACATGTCAGATACACAATGGGTACGAACACTAAAACTGGTGAGCAACATGTCGGTAAAACTTTAGCTGGACAAGAGAGAATTGAGCGTAATGGCAATAAAGTGACTATTTATGCTACATTCGTAAGATCTCACATTAATCCTGAGCGAATCACTGTAAACAAGGGTGATGAAGTTACGATGTATATGACAAACTTAGAAAGAGCTCAAGATGAAACTCACGGATTTACCATAGATCACTTTAATGTTCACGCTTCACTCGAACCTGGTGAAACTGCTGAGATTAGATTTAAAGCGGATATCGAAGGTACATTCCCATACTATTGTACAGAGTTTTGTTCTGCACTTCACTTAGAAATGATGGGCTACATGATGGTTAAAGATCCTAGCAAGAAATATGTTAGTGCTCAAAAACTCAAAATGCAAACAATGACTCCAGAACAACTTAAAGCTGAATATGATAAAACTGTTGCTGTAAATACTGCAACGGATGCGGTTATTCAAAGTGTTGTTAAATTCTTAAAAGAGAAAAAATTTGCTGATCACAAAGTTGTAGCAGATCTTGTTACAGATGCTTTTGATCAATATGGACAAATTCCTGCTCAGAAAAAACTCTCAGATGAAGCTGTTAAAGCTGGTGATTTAGAGAAAGCTGTTTTATATGAAAATATGATTTGGCAACTCATGGTTAAAACAGCGGATGTTGGAATTAGAGCTAAAGATGCACTGGTTCGAATCATCGCTACAAAACAATCTGCTGCTGCACAAAGTGGAGAAAAAACATTTGGTGAAGGCGGTTGTAGTGGATGCCATGTTATTGGTAAAGTATCTTCTGGTCCAGACCTAACAGGCGTATTACAAAGACATGAAAATGCTGAAAAATGGGTTAAGGATTTCGTTATGAATCCAGAAAAAATGTATACAGAACCATATGTAAAAGGTATGATTGATTATTTTAATCTAAAAATGCCAAATCAACATATGAATGAACAAGAAGTCAAAAACATTATTGAATACCTAAAATGGGTAGATGAAAATGCAAACTTATTCTAAGAATAAGCATACTTCGTGATTCTAAAAAAAGGGGGAGGTATTCCCCCCTAGATTGATGTTAGTCAAGCATGTCGTTTTATTATTGTTATACAATCACTTTAAATTAAAAATTAACTATTTTATTAATCATTAGTTTTTAATTTATAAAAGGACAACTATGCATACAAGTATTCTAAAAGCCAGAGTTTTTGCTCTATTAGCTTTGATTATTTTGACATTCGCTTTCACTTTTCCAATGATTTCATTTCACTCGACATTAAATAAAATTGATGCAGGGAAAGTTGATGAAGTATCACTATTATCTAAAAAGGTTTGGAATATATATAATATAGGTAGATACAAGAGT
>JAPLGP010000014.1 GCA_026390075.1 Campylobacterales bacterium | reverse complement strand
GTGCCCTTGGGGTATGGAAATGTTTGGCATGTGGAAATGTTTGGTAGCGCCCTGAACGAAGCGATGGAAGTGCCCTTGGGGTATGGAAATGTTTGGCATGTGGAGCAGATAATAACAAGTCATTATCTGCAATCTAAATTTTAATTTAGATTTTTAGAGAAAAAGAAAAGATTACTTTATAAAGGTATGTTTGATATTATATTGCTGTATGTATTCCCAAGCTGGAAGATTGGGAACAAGAAAAAAACTTAAATATATTACTTCATTATCTTTAGATTAATTAGAAATTTATTAATATTTCATCATCCATTAACAAAGCACCATTTTTCTTTTTTCCAGATAAGATAACAGAATAAGATGACATATTTACTATATTTTGATTAACTTTATTATAAATAGGTGCACTTGGAGATAAAGTATTGTACTTGTCCGGATTCTTTTTTGCTTCTATAATTTTTTGTTTTAGAATGTTTCGAAGATCATTCTTGTCTTGTTCTGAAAATTTAATCCAATCAGTCTTAAGAACAACAAATGTCATTGCAGGATCAGGCGTAACAAAACCCCAAACAAGAAAATCACAATTATGTTTTTTTAAACATTTATCAATAATGACACTTGCATTTAATTGTACTAAGATACCTAACGCCAATACGGACATCACTATTTTTTTCATTATAAATCCTTTTACGATACAGATAGCTCACTGAATTTGTTTATTATAGCAAAATACAATTCAAATTACACGCATGATGTTTAATCTCCACTTTTCCCCTCGTTCCAATAAACCAACATGTCAGCCAACTTCGCAACACCTGCAGAGCCAAAAAAGAGAAAATAAATCGCGTTAAGAAAACAGAACTGTTTGAGCGGAGCGAGTTTTCTGTTTTTAGTGGTTTGTTTGCTCTTTTTTGGGAATCCGACGCTTCGTCGGACTCGAAGCCGTTGCGAGAGCTTTTTGCTTACTTTTTTGCGGATAAAAAAGTATGAGAGAACGAGAGACAGTCTTTGGAACGAGAAAAACTGTTAAGCTAACACAAAGGCGAAGGCAAGCCATCGCTTCCAAAAAATCATGTTTTCCTTATAATTTTCTTATTCAATATTCGTTATAATGTCCGAAATAGGAGTGTTTCATGCATACAATACAACTTAAAATAGATGATAGTATTTTTGATAAATTTATGGGACTTCTTGATATATTGCCAAAAGATAAGTTAGAAGTTACTGTCGATAAGGATTATCCGTCTATCTCTTTTGAAGAAGCTAAACAAAAAGTTCAAAGAGCTGTAAATAATCTTTCTTCAAATGAAGGTATTTCGTTAAACCAAGCCATTCGTGAAGTGTTACAGCCGTAAATGACATACAGTATTGTAGTTGAACCAGAGGCTCTTTTAGACCTTCAAAATATTTATAACTATATCTCCATTCAAGATTCAGCGAACAAAGCAAAAAATTTTATCTTGGAACTTCAAAAAAACATAAACTCTCTTAATGAAATGCCTCATCGTTGTAGAAAAAGCTACTATGTTGATGACGAAAATATAAGAGATTTTATCTATAAAAAATACACTATCGTCTTTAAAATTGTTGATAGTAATGTTCATATTTTAACTCTATTTAGACAAAGAGAGTTTTGAGAAAATAGTGTCTAGCACTATTTAAAGTTCAGAAGTTGGCTTTACCCCGACCTACCAATCATCCAAAACAAATTTCTTAGATGCAACACTCACCTCTTCCATCTCTTTAACTTCATTGATTTTTGGCTCTAAAACCTCAACACTTTTGGGCTTACTCATCTGCTCTTCAAACTTTAGTTCCAAACCGTTTGAGGTCATCACAAAACCATCGACTTTGATTTTTCCATCGTGGATTTGATTGTGGTGATCTTTACAGAGTGGGATAAGATTATGTTTATTATTTTGATGAAAATGCCCTATGAAACCTGCTTTATCTGCAAGTGAGCGTTGTGAAATGTGATGCACATCTTTGGCCACCGCACCACAAATAATACATTTCGTCACATAAAGCTCTTTGTTGTATTTGCTCGTTTTTTTCTTCACTAAAAGTTCTAACTCATCAAAATCATTTGCAAGTCGTTTGCGGATTTTGTTTGCTGTATCTAAAAAGTCACTGTCCATGTGGAGTGATTTTGCAAACTCCAAACCATAAATACTGCTTCCACTTCCCGCTTGTAAAACTCTGTTAAAAACAAGAGTGTCCTTGGTTTCGTCATACTCCACGCTCAAGTGTAAATCGACTACATTATCGAGTATGGTTATCTCTTTCATCGTTGAGAGTTGATGAAGGTGCGTTGCGAACAAAAAGAGTGAGCGAAGCTTTGCAAGTTTGATGATAGCACTTGCGACTATTGCCACGCCTGAGAGGGTTTCTGTTCCATGGCTTATCTCATCGCCGAGGACAAGGGAACGAACTGTGGCACGGTTAAAGATATTTTTGAGTTCGAGCATCTCCACTGCAAAAGTAGAAAGTCCTTTTGCAAGATTATCTTTTGAGACGATGCGGGTAAAAAGTGAATCGTAGATGCTGAACTTCATCACAGCAGCACTCACAAAAAAGCCCGATTGTGCCATAAGAATTGCAATGCCTATACTTTTCATCAGAGAGCTTTTTCCGCTTGAATTGATGCCATAAAGAAGCACACCATGTATCGGATGTCCGTCATGCACAGCTACATCAAGCATTACCGTCGTTGGATGTGGCAAATCCATATAAGTGCGATTTCCCATGACGATGTCGTTTGGAACATAAATTCCGCCGCGCTCTTGAATCTCTATAAGCGGATGCCTGAGTTGCATAATTTGCATAAAGTTTTCATCTTTTTGTACATCGATTATCATCGGTCTTGAATGGTTGTAAATTTGTGCCACTTTTGATGAACTAACAGCCACATCGAGGTCGGCTACATAGGTTATAACTCTGTCAAAAAGGAGAGAATATCGTTTTTCATACACACCTTGAAGTTGAATAAATCTCTCTTTGACAAGCGAGACTATTTTACGGCGGTTTTTCATGATTTTGTCGGATAAATCATCTGTGAAGTTGGATGTTATCTTGACATTGTTTGTCAGTTTTTTGACACTGAATTTTGCAAAATTTTCATCTTTTTTAAACTCACTCTCTATCATAGAAAATCTGTTTTTACTAAGAGAAATATAGTAGCCCTCTTTCTCTAAAAGCCCTAAACTTACTAAACAACTGGAACTTCCAGCATTTGCACATGCCAGCATATCCTCGATTTGGCTCATAATGTCCTCAAAAGCTAGAAGCATTACAGCGTTATCTCTGACCAAAGTATCGACCGCTTCATCCACTCCGCTCATCAAAAAGTTTTCATCGACTGTGGCATGTGTAAAACGGCGCGAAATATCTAAATCTATGCTTTTACTTATATCTCTTAAAAACTCATCTACCTCGGATTCATGAAAAGACATTTTTTGGATTTTATGTTTTTTAGCGTATTTCATAAGCTCTTTTACGCTCAGCATGGAATCATACATATGATTCATCTCAAAAGGATGCAACCGTGCCAAATCAAGTCGGCGGGAGAGTCGCTCTAAGTCATAAATCCCCCGCATCGTCTCATCAAGAAAACGAACATGTGAAGCTACTTTTTCTATAAGGTCATAGCGTCGCTCAAGCTCCTCTTTCTCCATAATAGGATTAAGAAGTCTCTCTTTTAAAAGCCTTTTTCCTATTGCCGTGGCACTTTTGTCCATCATCTTTAAAAGCGTAAACTCTCTTTTATCTTTTGAGATAATGCCGACTTGCTCGAGTGCATTATTTCCAAGGTACATAAAACGGCGATTGTCTATGATGCGGGGCATATCCAACTTTTGAACAATGTGTATGTCATGCTCAATCACAAAATGAACTAAAATCGCCAAAGCTTCGGTTATCATAGGAGAGCGTTCTAAGTCTAAATGTTCTATAGGAGAGAGAAGTGATTGTATCTGATACACCTCACGAAAAAGCTCATTTTGAAACTCAATTTTTGGACGGAAATTATTTACACTATAGTGATAATGCTCTGAAATTTCAAGATACTGCATCACATGTTTTTGCTTATCAACACCATCTAAAAAAGTAACAACAACCTCTGAAGTTCTGTAAATATTTAAAAGGTTAAAAACTTCATCAAGAGCGTACGATGGGTCTTCACTTGTTCCATGGGTCTCATAAAGCCATGTTTTCCCAGTTGTAACATCTATTGCAGAATATCCAACATTGTAAATATCTTTATATTTGTCTATTAAAAGCGAAACTATGTAGTTATCATCATTATCAATTATGTGATCAAAGTTTGTCCCTGGAGAGACAATTTGTGAAATATAACGGCTGATGTTGGGAGGATTACCCTTTTGTTTTACGACAATGACCGTATATTTTTGCTCTGATATTAAACGATTTAAGTATCGCTCAAATGAGACTGCGGGAACACCTGCTAAGAGTGGATTTTTTTCCGAATTTTCTATAATATTTTTATTCTTTTTAGTGAGCTGAATATTTAATAGTTCAGCAATCTCTTTTGCTTTTCCAATTTGCACATCATCATTATTTACTTCATATACTTCAAAAAAAGTTCCTATTTCCATAAAAATAACTGTATCACGACCATATTTTTCTTCAAAATATCTCTGTAACTCAAAATATGTTTGAGTTAAGAGCTTCTCTTTATTGTTTATTATAAAATCTACCTCAGTTGAACGCATTAATCACTTTTCCATATATATTTTTTAGTTAAAATTATAGCATAGTACACATTAGTAGCTTTTAGTTGCATATATTTGCATCAAACTCACCATTAACTCATTTTTATTTGTTATAATTATCGCAATAAAATAACACTAGCAGTTGCTAATGTATGCAAAGGAATCAAAAATGTCGTTTAAATTATCTGTAATTGCCTCATCAATTCTCATTATGGCACTGAATGCTGCCGAAATGCCAGCTACTCCGATAACACCTCAAGCGTCTGTTGTTGCAGGAGAAGATTCAGCAATACTTGCAACAGAAGAAGCTGCAAGACAAAAAGAAATTACTAGAAAAATCGAAAGTGCAACAGCGAAAAAAATCAAAGAACAAGAGCTTGAAAAAACAGAAAAAGCTAAAATAGCTGAAAACAAAATGGAAGTTGAAACGGCTAAAAAAACTTCAGAAATAGCACCAAAAGATTGGCATAAAACCAATATGACAAATGGAATAGAATATGATGCTAATAAAACAGTAGATGCAGCGTATGAAAAATCAATCAATAAAAGTGAGTATTCACACATACTGCCAGTTGCGGTAGAAAAAGCGCCTGTTGAGATTGACCATGATCATGATGGAGTTCCAAATTCGATAGACAAATGTCCTACAACTCCACTTGGCAGAAAAGTGGATTCTACTGGCTGTGAACTCGATGGAGACAAAGATGGAGTTGTGGACGCAGATGATAAATGCCCAACTACACCATTGGGAAGAAAAGTCGATATAAATGGCTGTGAGCCTGATAGTGATGGAGATGGTGTTTTTGACATGGATGATCAGTGTCCAAACACTCCAAAACTTTTCAAAGTAAATCCAGTGGGTTGTCCAATTACTGCAATTTTAAAAGTAAACTTTGATACAAATAAATACAATATAAAAGGGCAGTACTCAGAGGATATTACAAAGTTTGCTCAATTCTTAAAAGAAAATGAAGGCTATAACGCTATCGTATCTGGTCACACGGATGCTATCGGAAGTGATGAGTCAAATATGGTTCTTTCTCAAAATAGAGCAAATTCTGTGAAACAAGCTCTTGTAAAGCAAGGTATAAATACAAGTAGATTGAGTGCGATTGGTGAAGGGGAAAATAGACCAATAGCAGACAATTTAACAGTTGAAGGTCGAGCAGAAAATCGTCGTATAGAAGTTGAATTAAAAACAATTGTTACAGATAAATAATAAAATTCACTCACTGAATTATTAAAGGACATAAAATGAAAAAAACAATATTATTGGCTTTATCTTTAAGTACACTACTTAATGCACAAAATATGAAAGTTACAGTTGAGGAAGTTTTATCGACAAACCCAATTATTTTAGAGCAACTTAAAAACTATAACTCTACAAAAGAGGATATTACAATTGCCAAAGCTGGCTACTATCCGAAACTTGATGTGTCTTTAGGTGCTGGGTATGAGAATACCGATAGAAGAGCTCTTCCTCTAGGTGCAGCTAATCAATCTTTTGATTACAATGTATATAACAATTCTCTCAAATATACTCAAAATATTTTTAAAGGATTTGAGACTACATATCAAGTTAAAGAACATGAAAACAGAACAACAGCTGCAGCTTATAAATACATAGAACAAGTAAATGCGGTTGCATTCCAAATGGTAAATACTTACTTGCAAGTTATGAGACAAAAAGCACTATTAGATAATTCTAAAGAAAACATTGCTATTAATGAAGAAATTTATGCAAAAGTACAAAAGCTTTATGATGCAGGATTAACAACTCTCTCTGAGGTTAATAAAATTGAAGCATCTTTATCATTAGCAAAATCAAATTATATTGTTCAAGAAAATACTTTACTTGATGTTACATACAACATGCATAGAGTTCTTGGCAGATATCTAGATGCAGAAGAAATGGAAAAACCAATGCAAGAGGTAACTTTTCCTGCAACAATTGAAGATGCTGCAGAATTTGCAATGGAAAACAACCCATCACTTTTAGTAAGTAAATATGATCTTAGAGTAGCAGAAGCAACAAACCATAAAAGTAAATCTGCTTTTTATCCTAAATTAGATGTAGAAGTATCAGAAACTATGAGTAAAAATGTAGGTGCTTCTGAAGGTGAAAATAACCAATTTAGAGCTATGGCATATCTTTCGTACAATATTTTCAATGGTTTTGCAGATACAGCAGCGCTTCAAAAAAGTATAAGTGAAGTGCACAAAGAAGTTGAAATAAAAAATAAACTTAGACGCCAAACGATAGAAGGTTTAAATCTCTCATGGGCATCTTATGAAAAAACAAAACAACAGTTAGTACACCTAGAAGAGTACCGAAAATTTGCACTCAAAACGCTAACACTCTATTCTAAAGAGTATGATTTAGGACGCCGTTCACTTTTAGACCTTTTATCGGCTCAAAATGATTTTATTGGTTCAAAGACACAAATTATCAATGTTAGCTATAGTAATCTTTTTGCAAAATACAGAATTTTAGATGCTCTTGGCACAACTTGTCCCAACTGTTGTTGGTAACCATGATGTAGCTTATACTAGTGTTGGATTAAAAGGCGAAACACCTGAAAATAAAGATGCTCTTCCTGTAATGCTTGATAAAGATAAAGATTTAATCGTTGATGAGCAAGATATATGCAATAATTCACTCAACTACAAAATGAGAAGCACTTATGGTTGTGAATTAGGATATGAAGATACAGCGAAGATAGAAAGATATAGTGGATTTGTTTTTGGAACAAAAAATGCGGAACTTACAACTCAAGGGAACAAAAGATTAAAAGATTTAATTACACAACTTAAACCACATGGCTTTGAAAATTTAAAATTTGAAGTGCTTGGCAATGTTGATGATGAAAAAATGGATGAAGCGAAAATGTTGCTTTTATCAGATCAAAGAGCAAGCGTAGTTAAAGAAAAGCTCATTGAGGCTGGAGCAAAAGAAGAAAATATAAATGTTCATGCTCAATCAAATAAAGCACCAATGTACACAAATGGTTTATTTGAAAACGAAGGTCTTGAGTTAAATAATCGAGTAGATATTGTTGTAAGAGTACTCAAATCAGCTAATGCCGATACAGCAAAGAAGTAAACAGTTATATATAAAAAGTAAAAATATCAAAGGTATTGCATGTTTATAACAAGAGCTGATAATTTAAAAATAGATTCCTTGCTTGATTGCTTGGTTCTTTTTACTAAACTTTATCATAAACCCTTTTCAGCAGAAGCATTAACTGCTGGATTACCAATAGAGATGGGAAGAGAAACTCCTGAACTCTTTTCTATAGATAACGCAAAAGGGCTCTTTTCTCGTGCTGCGGAGAGAGCTGGACTCAAATCGAGTATCTTAAGAAGACCTCTCAATCAAATATCTCCTCTACAACTTCCTATGATTATATTGCTTTCAAATCAAGGCTCTTGTATTTTAGAAAAAATTAGTGATGATGGGCAGGAAGCTAAAATTATCATGCCAACCGAAGAAGCAGTTGAGCAGTGGGTTGATATGGATGTACTCGAAGATGAGTATATCGGTTTTGGCTTTATGATAAAAAAAGCTTTTGAACACACAGACGAAAATTCAAGAACCCTTCATTTAAGCCAAAGACATTGGTTCTGGAGCACTTTAAAACTTTCATTTGGAATTTATAAAGATGTTATATATGCAACTTTTTTAATAAATCTTTTTGTTGTCGCTTCTCCTTTATTTACAATGAATGTTTATGATAGAGTTGTTCCAAACAATGCAATAGAAACACTTTGGGTATTTGCTATAGGTATCACAATTATCTATATACTCGATACATTTTTAAAGTTTACTAGAACACATTTGCTTGAGAGTGCTGCTAAAAAAAGTGATGTTATTATGGCATCTATTATTTTTGAAAAGGTACTTGATTTAAAAATGGCACATATTCCAACTTCTGTTGGTGCATTTTCTGCTCACTTAAAAGATTTTGATAATATTAGAAGTTTTTTAACAAATGCTACAATGGCAACCATTATTGATTTACCTTTTTCAATAATATTTTTAGTAATCGTTTGGTACATTGGTGGTTCAATAGTTACAATTCCTATCTTAACCGCCCTTTTTATAATTGGTTATGCATATTTAATGAAAAAATCTTTAAAAGAAAGTATAGAAAGTACCAAAGAAGCAGGAGCGAATAAAAGCTCTATTTTAATCGAAACACTTAATAACATAGAAACTCTTAAAACGCTTGGTGCTCTCAATCAAGTACAATGGAAGTGGGAAGAATCCACTGGTGAAATAGCTACAAAAAGTATGAAAACGCGTCTTTTATCCGCTTCTATCCCAACTGTTACTGAACTTGCTATGCAAATCAATAGAGTTTTAATTATCATATATGGAGTCTACCTCATTCAAGCCTTTCAACTCTCTATGGGTGGATTAATTGCTATTGGTATTTTAACATCAAGAGCAATTGGACCTATGGGAAAAGTTGCAGGAATACTTACAAATTATGAGAACACAAAAGCATCTTACGATGCAATCAATGACATACTAGCCAAACCAAGTGAGCGACCAAGTGGGAAAAAATTTGTTGAGAGACCTGATTTTAGTGGTCGTATTGAGTTTGTAGATGTCACATTTTCTTATCCAAATACAAACTTTCAAATCCTAAAAAATGTTTCTTTTATTATAAACCCTGGAGAACGCGTAGCTATTATTGGTCGCATAGGTTCCGGAAAAAGTACTATTCAAAAACTCATTTTAGGTCTTTATGAACCAGACTCTGGACAAATCCTCATAGATGGCATAGATATTAACCAAATAGACCCAGCAGATTTAAGAAAAAGTATGGGTTATGTTTCCCAAGATATTATGCTCTTTCGTGGAACAGTTAAAGATAATATTACTTACCGTGCAACACACAGTTCTGATAGTGATATGATACGAGCTGCTATCATTAGTGGAACTTCAGAATTCATTAAAAAACATCCTAAAGGCTATGAAATGCCAATAGGTGAAAGAGGACAAGGCTTATCTGGTGGTCAAAAACAGAGTATCGGTATTGCTCGTGCATTTTTACTTGACTCACCTATCATGCTTATGGATGAACCTAGTAATGCAATGGATCAGCTATCGGAATCAAGACTTATTGAAAGCTTAGATGAAAATTTAAAAAGTAAAACTGCCATTCTTGTAACACAAAAAATGAATTTATTAAAAATAGTAAGTAGAATTATTGTTATGAATGAAGGGAAAGTTTATATTGATGCCCAAAAAGATGTAGCTCTAAAAAAATTACAAGATGGAGGCAAAAAAATTGAAAAAAATTGATAAACCAATAGAATACACTGAAAAAGACTATGAATTTATGAATAGTCTCAGTTCTGCAATTTTACAATCCGTACCATCTAAAACGAGTAAGGTTATAAAAATTTGGCTTATAACTACTTTTTTAGCAATTTTTTGGTCATCTTTAGCAGAAATTGATGAAATTACTAGAGGAGATGGGGAAGCTATTGCCTATGGACAAAACCAAATTATTCAAAACCTAGAGGGTGGAATAGTTGAAGAAATTCTTGTGAATGAAGGTCAAAGAGTTAAAGTTGGAGAATCTATTTTGAAGATTAGCAATGCCAAATCTTTATCAACATCTCAAACAAACCAAATTAAATATGAAGAACTTGAAGCCAAAAGAGCAAAACTTTATGCACAAGCAAATGATATTGCTTTTAATGTTATTAAAACAGATAATGAAGAGCTCAATAGACAACTTGAAGAAGCAAAAAAACTATTTGATTCAAATAAATTAGAATTTGAAGCAAAAGACAATTCAATTTTAGAACAAATTACTCAAAAAAAACAATCACTTACAGAAGCAAAAGCAAGAGTTAGTTCACTACAAAAGTCTCTTGAATTTGTAACAGAAGAGATAGCGATGACTGAACCAATGGTAATTCAAGGTGTAAAATCAAAAGTTGATTTTTTGAAACTAAAGAGAGAATCAAGTGCTATAGAAAATGATATAGAAGCTGCAAAACTCTCACTTCCTCGTTTAGCATCACTCATAGAAGAAGCAAATAGTAATAGAAAAGCTGCTAAACAACTTTTTATCAGCACTGCAAAAGAGCAATTAAATGCAGTAACAGCTGAACTAGCAAGAATCCAAACGCAACAAGTGGAATTAAGCGACCAAGTGGATAGAACGCTCGTAAAATCACCTGTGGAAGGAATTATTCAAAGACTGTTTGTAAATACTGTCGGAGGTGTTATAAAACCTGGGGCTGATTTAATAGAAATTGTCCCTACTAGTAAAAAACTTTATTTAGAAATAAAAATTAAACCTTCTGATATAGCTTTTATACATCCAGAAGCAGAAGCAAAAGTAAAAATTTCAGCATATCCTTCAAATCTTCATGGTGTACTTACTGGGAGAGTTGTTTCTATTTCACCAGATACTGTTACTGATAATAAAGAGAATACTTTTTATCTTATACATGTGGAAACAGATAAAAATCATCTAGGAACAGAGGTAAAACCTTTAAAAATAATTCCCGGAATGACTGTAAGTGTGGATATAATAACAGGTAAGAAAACAGTGTTGCAGTACATCCTAAAACCAATTTTAAAAACGAAAGAATACGTTTTTACGGAGAAATAAAATGGAAATCATATTTTTTAGCGCAAACATGGAAACGATTGATGAATGGAAAACAAAACATGACATAGAGCTTTCTAACTCATGCTATGACTTAAACTCTTTAATTAGTTTATTAAATAAGCTAGATGATTACATTTTAATAGCTGACTATGATAGTGTAGCTCATGATATCAACAAAATGATTACATCAAATTCCGTGCCAAAAAATATGATTATACTCGAAAGAGCCCCTGAGATTGCAACTGGTAAAATGCTTATTTCCAACGGTATCAAAGCGTATGGAAATGCTAGAATGCTGAGTGTTCACTATATGCAAATGCTTCAAACAGTTTTAGATGACAAAATATGGACATACCCTGAACTCACGGCTGCACTTGCTAAAAACAAAACTAATAAATCTTTAAGTCAAGAGTCACAAGCACTTTTAAACAACAGACTTACCACGAAAGAGATAGAAGTTGTTCAATTAATGATGAGTGGTTTTACTAATGATACGATAGCTTCAACACTTGATATAACAACACGAACAGTAAAAGCACATGTAAGCTCAATTTTTTCAAAACTTCATGTGAATGACCGTGTATCTCTTATCTTATTGTTAAGATAGTTTCAAATGAAAAACTCAGATTCCCTGAACTCTTTTTTTTTAAATCTGAGAGATTGTTTACTCTTCGGTGTTACATTAAATAACAATTTTGACACTCTCTTTCACTATAACAAAGATATTTCTCAAATATACATAACTCTCTTTCAAGATGGAAATAAATCAATAAGATGGGGTTCAAAAAAAGAGTCATTCTCTAAAACTATCAATAGAATTATTTTAAAATTAAGAGAAAATCCTGACTTTCATAAATTTACTATCAAAGAGAGTTCCACATGCCAAATACTTTTTGAAATGGTTACACATGAGGATGAATGCAACATAAGAAATTTAACTGCCATGCGAATGCACTCTCCAAACAGATTTGAAGCAGGTGTAAATGGGCTAAAATATACACATGAGGGTATTACTAGATATTTTATGCCAACGGAAGGTTATACGCACTCAATCATGAGTGTACATCAACTCTTCAATCATCTCTCAAAACAGTGTGGAATTTCAAAGCTTACTGACAAAATAAGTGAGCGAGCACATCTTATGAGAAGAGAAAATATTGACTACACTCTTATAAAAAGTATCGCTTATATCTCTTATAATGATGAAGTTTTAGCGCTTGAGAGAGGATATCCTCTTCCGATAGAATTTAACAAAGATGTGATATACGATAAAACTATTAAAAGCATTGATTGGCTCGTTAAAAACATGAATGATGATGGTAGTTTTTTATACTATTATGACCCATACAAAGATACAGTAGTGGACGATATTCACCCAAATATGATAGACCCGCTTTATAACAATATACTAAGACACAGCGGTGGGACTATTTCACTGCTTCGTGGATATGAGTTAAGTGCCAATAAACTCTATTTGGAAAAAGCAAAAAAGTCTCTTGATTTTTTAGTTTCAACTTTTAGAACACACAAGTATAAAAATAAATTTGCTTGTTATCCATTTTTTAACAATAAATCTAAACTCGGTGGAGCGGGAATTGGGCTTGTTGCCCTCATGCACTACTTCATTCAGACGGGCGATACAAGCTATAAAAAAGAGATGGACGGACTGGTTCGTCATATTTTAAGCAGAGTTGACAAAGATGGAGAGATGCTAGGATACTACATTCACCCAAAATTTAACAATGGTAAACCACTCATCAATCCTAAAGATGAAGTAAAAAAGGAACTTTTTTCATTTTACTATCCAGGAGAAGCACTGCTTGGATTAGCACTTTATCTTGGGCATGTGGAAAATATCGATGCAGAGTTAAAAAAAGATATAAAAGCAAAATCTGAAATGGCACTTGATTTTTTAGTCAATGTTCGACCAATTAAATATGACTATATGTTTGAGTCACTTCCTGCAGATGCTTGGCTTATGCAAGCCATTGAAGAGTGGGTAAAAGTGGATGGATTTGCGAAAGAATCTTATATAAACTTCGTATTTAACGACACAAAAACGATGTTTGAGCATATGTACAAAGATGAAAACACACTTGATACAAATAAAGACTACATTGGCGGATTTTATTATGAATACGGCGACCATGTGTATCACGACGCTTCACGATGTGAGGGCGTTGTCAGTGCCTATTATCTAGCAAAATATCTTAAAGATGAAGAAAAAGCAACATGGATTATGGAACATATGCTTCTCAGTGCAAAAGGTCTTATGAAAACTTTTCATGATGAGAAATCAGTCTATCCACATGCCAACCAAAAAAAAGCACTTCACAGTTTTAGATTTAAACTTACTCGTCAATGGGTTCGCGTCGATAGCGTACAACATGCCGCTTGTTTTTTTGCAAGGCTTTATAAAACAGATTCATTAGATAACAAATGAATGTAACAAAAGCTACTAATGAATAAGTTATTACTTCTTTTATTTGCGGTCACGCTCCTTTTTTCTTACGACGCTACAACCAAAATAAAGCTTCTCGGCGAACCATATAAATTGGTCTATGAAACTAAAAAAAATTTATATGCTAAAAATATTTGGGATATGGCTATTTTTGAGAATAAAATCTATTTTGGAGCAGGAAATAGCAGCAACGAAGGTCCAACTCAAAATGCTGGTCCAGTGCCACTTATCAGCTACAACCCTACAACAAATGAGTTTAAAACTGAAGCAATCATTCAAGATGAGCAAATAGATGTTATAAAAATATTTAACAACAAAATGTATATTCCTGGGCATGATGCAAGAGAAAATTGGGATTTTGCAAATTTTTATATAAAAGAGTCCAATCAAAGTGTAAAAAAATATAGAAATATTAAAGATGGTTTGCATGTCTATGATGTTGCTTTTCGTGATAACAAAATTTTTCTAGCTCTTGGCGTAAGAAATGGTGCAGCAGTCGCTATCTCAACCGACAATGCACAAAATTGGGAGATTCAAAAACTAAATCATTACCGAGTAAATAGCTTTTTAGAAGTTGGAAATAGATTATTTGCTATAAAACATTTTCCATCTTCTTCTGATTTACAGAAGATGTCACAAAGTAATAAAAACTTTTTTTTCAGTGTTGCTGAATATGAAAATAACAGAGAATTTGTGCCAAATTATAAGCTTAATGCTCAAGACTTTTTTCCAAAAACAACAGATTTAAAAGATAAATCAAGAAAAATTGTTCGCTCTGCAAAAATGAATGATAAAACAATTTATATCGGTGCTTATGCACATAATGACCATCAATTTGAACCTTTCGGAGTTTATTATATTTCAAGTGCTGGTAAAAATTTAGATGTAAAAAAAATTGCTCTCTCAAACCAGTACAAAGTTTGGGACATATTAAAAAAAGAGAATACCCTCTATCTTTTGGCGTATGATGAAAGCAAAAAAGAAGTAAAAGTGTTTTTTACCAAAAATGGTGATTTTGAATCATTTAAAGAGTACTTTTCTTTTAAAAGTGAAACATTTGCTCGTTCTTTTGAACTCTTTGAAGATAAATTTTATTTTTCTCTAGGTGGAGAATTTAAAGATTCAAAGAATTTCTCTTACGATGAAATCTCAGAAGATATAGGCAAAGTTTTGCAATTTGATACAAAAAATATAACAAATTAGTAGGGAGAAGATATGTCAGGAATTCACTATTTAAAAGCGTTTGACAAGTCTCAATTTTGGAGACTTTTTGTTGATGGAAGATTTCAAAAAAAATATGATGGTTGGGTTGGATATGAAGCTGGTGAAAGAGGCTCAGTTCAAGCACTTTTGAACGGTTTTTCATTTATGATGGATAATTTTGATATTTCAAATGGACTTAAAGCGACTTACCTAAGAGAACTTCACAAAGTTTGTATGCTGAGTGTTGCGACCACAAACCTCAAATCAAGCCCTGGGGATATTCGCTACCTCAACTCTGGCATGCCATTTTTTGCAAAGTCAACAACTTATGAGCATCTTGTAGAAGTTTTTGAGATGAGAAAAGATGATGGCACAGCGATTTTTAACTCTGCACAATGGGGTAAAACTGCAAATGAACTGAGTGTAGATGAAGTCTATCAAGCGATGCTCAAAGATGGAAAAATCAACTACCGCAACTGGTATCCAAACATAGATGTAAAACAGCAAGAAGCCATTGATAGCAAGCTCTCTTTACATGAATTTTATGAAGCTAAACATAGCATTCAAATGCTGATGGTTTCAAAGATGCAAGAGATTGTGGATAGATACAACAAAAGTATAAAAAAAGCAAAAACAGATGAAGAAAAACTTAGAGCCATCGCACTTGTTCCTAGAGAATTGGAGCTTTTGCACCCATTTCCAGATGGAAATTCTAGAACTTTTAGCTGTGTCACGCTCACGCACCTTTTAACATTTAACGGTTTTAGCCCTGCTCTTTTGGAAAACCCAAATCTTGACAACGAAGTCTCTTTATCTCAATGGATTGAAGAGGTAAAAAGTGGGATGCAGAGAACAAAAACGCTTATTGCAAACCCAAATGAGAAGCTATTTAGCTACTCTATTTTAGATATGTCCGTAGAAAATAAAGAAAAATTCACACATATGGCAGCAGAACTGAGTAAAAAGATAGATGAGCATAAAGAGATATTTTTAACACCCACAAGACTTATAAAATATACAAGTGGCGTATGGATGGATGAAGAGGTAAATGAAAATCTTACCTTTAGCGGGGTTGGAACTTATGGAACTTACCAAAAAGGAAACATCTACTTTGCCATGTCTATAAAAGATTGGATAAAAGAGGGAAAAGATGTTGCGTCAGAGCTCAACAAAGTTTTAAGCGTAGGAATAAAAGCTGTAGTTTTAGATGACCTAGCGTATGCACCACTTATCAATGTGCCTATTTTACATGTTAAAGATTGCTTTGAAGCTTTTAAAAAGTGCGCCATAGAGGTAAGACAAGAACATAATCCTTACACCGTTTTAGTCACAGGAACAGAGGGAAAAACTGGAGCTAAAGTTCAGTTTCACCATATATTAAACGCTCAAATAAAAACACATGCCGTACTCAATAGTGCAAATACTGAAGTTCCAGTCCTTCGTTCGTTAATTAACCTTGAAAATGATGATGTTGTCGAAATCAATGAAGTCTCAGTTGGAGCGGATGAAGCATATAGGGTTGAGAGAACGAAAATGGTCAATCCAGATTTATGTTTTTTCACAAACATTGGTCCAAACCACATGGATTTGCATAAAAATATCGACAACATCATGACCGCGAAATCTTCCGTAGTAGAAGGTTTACGAGAGGGTGGAAAGTGTATTTTAAATGCGACAATAGAGCACTATCCAAAACTTTTAGAAGCTATTTATAAAAGACGACCAAACACTCCGATACTCACTTATGGAACAGATAAAAAAGATACAGCAAGACTCATAAAACGAACATTTGAATCTAAAAAGTTTGGATGGAATATAGAAGCAGATATTGATGGTTGGCATGTGGAATATTTTCTGCCTCTCTTTCAACAACACGCCCCACTCGCAAGTGTAGGGATTTTACTCGCCGTAAAAGAGATGGGCTATGATGTACTTCAAGCAGCAAAAGATTACGAGGGATTAGTTCCTTTTGAAACAATGGGAAGAATGCTTAGTATCAAAAAACAATCAGGTTATGTACATTTTTATGACCAAAGTCGTAGAGGTGGCATGCACGGAATGCGTTCTGCTTTTAATGATATGAAAAACTTTAAACTTGATGGAAAAATAGTAGCTCTTGTGGGTGGAATATCTATAAATAAAGATAGTGATTGGACAAAAGAGTCCCATGCAGAACTCGCAAAAATGATAAATGAGAGTAAAATCGACAGACTTTATACGACTGGCAATTATATGGATTATGTGACATCTAAGTTGAGTAAACCAGAAATTCTTGTCAAACATAGTGATGATTTAGATGAATTGGCACACTCTTTATTTAATGAAGTTCAAGGTGGAGATTTGCTCTTTATCATCGGAAGCGCTTATCTTTATTTGGGAAGAGTTTCCGATAAAATTTTAAAACTTAAAGATGAAAGTAAATTTGACAGAGAGATTTTCAACTACTCTTTGCCTAAAAAAAGTTTAGAAACTTACAAAGCACTTATTGTTTTAAATGAGATAGAAAATAAAAACAGTTTAGAATCTTCTCTTATAAAAAATGAGTTAGACTCTACTAAATTTAATGCTATCACGAAAATCAATCCAACATTTAAAGAGATGAGAGCAAATATTCTTATAAACTTTTTTGATTCCCTCAGCAAAATCGTACTAAAAAATAAATCGTTCCAATTAGTAAATGATGACATACAAAGTACGGGCAATAAAGGCTATGTTTTTAACAAAGAGTTCTGCAAGGATTGGTTCAATAATTTAGATAATAATCCAAATCTTGCAAAAAAACAACTCTTTGGAAATTTTTATGATTTTGGCAGCAAAGAGTATCTTTGGCATGTGGAAGTTGCGACTAAAAACCTGCATGTGGGATTTGTAAAATATACAAAAGAAGATGGAAAATTTAAAGCTATCAAAATGAGTAAAGATGATTTTAAAGATGTAAAAAAAATGTGTGAAAATAAGTTTGGCAATCAAATACTTTTTGAAGAAAGAAGCTGGGGATTAGGATGGCTTACGCATGATACTGGAACTATTATAGATGTAACAAAAGCAGAAAATTTTGCCTTAATGATGGATTTAGAGCATAGTGATTTTTATAAAAACATTTTACTTCCAATTATAAATAAATTACCAAAAGAGTAAAACAATGAACTCAGCTATTAGTTTATATAAAAATTTAAATTCGCTTTACAATTACTGTGTGGTTCTAGCTCCATTTAGAATTTTTTACAATATAAATGGAGATACAAAATCTCCTAAAGTACTTAAAGATAATGGTAACAGAGAGATTCCTGAGTATATTATTACTATTTTAAAAAAATTTTATCAAGCAAATCATCACTACATAATAGATTACCAACTTATGAATCCACTCAAAAAAGGATTTTATTTTGACAAAGGTGCTCAATTTATTGATGTATTATTAACTGAAATTTCTATTCAAAAAGGATTGGTTGCAACAGAGTTAATTGACAACAATGATTTTTTTAAAAATCAAAAAGATATGCAAGGAAAATCCATTAAAATTTTACTTGATAATAATTTAATTCCAGATACTGCCACTCCTATTCATGAACTTTTTCATGTTTTTCAGTACAATTATTGTAACTTTAACAACATGTGGTTTATGGAAGGCTTAGCTAGATGGAGTCAAAACATCACACATGAGAGAGTAAACATTTATGAGACACTTCCATCTACTACAGATGAATTAAACTATCTGATTTCAAGAGCACATGATGCCGAATACTTTTGGAGAGAACTTATCTCAAAATGTGGTAATACGATTGATTTTGTAAGAATATTATTGGAACAGTCCGCATTACAAGAAAAAGAACTAGAAAAAAAATTCAATTTAGTTGACTGGTCAAAAGAAAACAAAAAATCTTCACTCAATAATGAATATATTTTTAAAGCTATTATAAAGACGATAGAAATTTTACAAATACAACCCGATGAAGAGTTGCAATCTTTTATAGATATTATAAAAGTGCACAAAAGCATGATAAGAATGGGAACAATTTATGTATCGAATTTAAGTGAACATGAATTAAAAGAACTCGAAAGTGTTGAAGAGATAGATGGCGATTTAATAATCGATTCAACCAATATTAGTTCTCTCAATAACTTCAATAGACTAAAAAAAGTGAATACAATTAAAATAGTAAATAACAAGGATTTGCTCGAAATACTTGGATTTAATGCCCTAGAAAATGTTAAAAATATTGAGATATCAAGCAATATGAATTTAGAAAGAATCTATGGATTTATTCATTTTTTTACTAATATTAATAAAATTGATGGATATCTAAAAATTGAGTCAAATAAAAAATTAGAAAATATACTCTTTTTAAAAGGATTAAGTTATGTTGGTTCTTCGTTTTATCTACATCACAATAATCTCTCATCACTCCATGGACTTGAGGATTTAATAGAAGTTAATGCCAGCTTATCCATTTCATCCAATAAAATTAAAGATTTACTCCCTTTAAGCAATTTAAAAACAGTTGATGGCATGTTAGGTATTGCCTACAATGAATTAACATCTCTGAATGGACTTGATAATTTAGAAGCATTAAGTGCTATAAAATGGGGGGATGAATATCGAAGTTTAGCTATTCAAGGAAATAAAAATCTTGAAGATATTAGTTCATTAAAAAATGTAAAATCAATTACAAATAATCTTATTATTCATCTTGACAAAAATAATGATTATAGTAAAGTTCCTGAGCAAAACAGCCATTTTTACAATCAAAATATAAAATTAATTGCTGATAATAGTGATAGAGAGATTCAATCTATTTTTCCTCTCTACAACAAATCTACAAAACCAAATATTCTTTTTACATTCAGATGGAAAGATACACTATCTAAAATAGATTATATAGTTCCTCATTTTACAGATATCAATGATATTGACTCTATTATTAAACAATGTAAAAAATATGGCATTGATACTATTTTTCCTCAAATTGTTGGAGATCAATTTTTTACTTTAAAGAATCAAGAATCACTTAATAATGCTGGAATATATTTTATTGCAAATAGTCCTTATATGATGGATAGATGTGTCAATAAAAGAGATTTTTATGAGTTTATGATAGAGAGTGAGTTAGAAACATATATCCCCACATATTACAAAAATTTAGACGAAATAAAATATCCAGCAATTATTAAAAGAGAAACAGGTTGGGATGGTCAAAATATGAAAATTATTTACGACGCAAAAGAGTTGCCAACAATAGAAAAGAATGAAGTTGTATGTGAATATATAACAAGCAATACCGAATATGCTACAAACATCATATATAAAAATGGAGTAATTATTCAATCTGCTACATATAAAAGAATTAATAAAAGTGACTATTTTATCTTAAATACTGATTCAGGAAATGAATTTATACTTGATAAAATTGAAACACCTTTTATAGATATATTTTCTAAAATTTTATCTAAGCTAGATATTGATGGCAATATTATTCAATGTTGTTTTGATTATAAAATAGTTGACAACAACCCAAAAATATTTGAAATAAATGCAAGGCTAGGGAAAACACTCTATAAAAGACCATCAGATTTAAAACCTTTTATAGATTTATATTTAGATGAAGTTAAAAATCTTAAACCTAAAAAGATTATATATGTATTTGCTCCACATGCCGATGATGAAACACTTGCATGTGGCGGAACAATAATAAAAAAAGTCCAAGATGGATATAGTGTTAAAGTGGTGGTTATGACCGATGGAAGAGGCTTTCACAAAAAATTTACTGATTCATTTTCAGATGAGCTAATTATAATACGAGAAGATGAGGCTTTAAGAGCAACTAAAATATTGGGTGTAAATAGCGAAAATGTAATCTTTTTTAAATATCCAGATGGATTTCTTTCTGAGTATAAAAAAGAAACTGAGGAAAAAATACTCTCTTTGTTAAAAGCAGATTTAAACAATATAGAAGAGATATATATTCCTCATATAGAGGATAAGCATAAAGATCATAAAATGACGAACAAAGTTGTTTTAAATGCTCTTTCAGTCTTAAATTACAAAAATAATATATTCACATATAATGTTTGGGGTGTATTTAATGGGCATAATTTTACTCAAGAAGTTAAAGTTGACATAAAAGATGTCTTAGAATTAAAAAAAAAAGCTATTGATGAGTACAAAAGCCAAATAAACTTGTTTATCAGTGGACAAGTTAAACCTGTACTCTCAAAAGAAAATCTTGATAATATGACAAAGAATTATGAAATCTTTTATAAAATAGATAATATTGTTAAATCAGAAAATCGACCATCTCAATTTATTAACATTAAAGAGATAACATCTACGAATGATAATTCAGACCCTGAACATCCCCTTAGATATCTTATTGAAGGCATTGGCGTTGGCTTTGATAAAAATCCACCCTATGGAAGTATTTCAAGAAACGCTTGGTCAAGTCGTAGTGCTAGCCAAGGCTTTAAGCACTATTTTGAACAACATGCACCTGTCATTATAGATATTAAACTATCACAATTAGAAACTTTTGATGCTATAAGCATTTGGTCAAATAGAAAAAGATTTGGAAATTCCATTAAGGAATTTACTTTGGAATTTTCTGATACAGGAGCTTCTTTAAATTTATCGAAACCAGTTTATGAAATAGCTACAGAAGTAAACCCTTTTGAAATAGAACTTTTTAAATTTTCAAAAGTTACCGCCAATTTTATCAGATTGACAATACTCTCAAATCACCATGAAGTAGAAATTTTTGGAGATTGTATTAGTTTTCAAGAGATAGCAGTAGTTCGTAATTATGATGCATTAAAACATGAAATTGACAATACTCTAAGTAATATATGCCAATTTGATTTTATGAAACCACTCATCAATCAAGATATATCTGATTATCAATATGATGTATTAAATATCCGCCCAGAGTTTTCTTTAGATAACTTATGGAAACCAAATATGACATATAGAGACTATGCAAAAGCCAGGGGTTTGAATGGTGTTGGCTCACAATTAAATCGAATTGACTTGGTTAAATGGGATGATAAAATTTATATATACCATTTTCTTAAAGAGCATGGTATAAAAGGTATGCCTATTAAATTTTTTACTCATAGATATAACGATGATTTTGTGGAAAAAGTAAAAAGATTATACGATAATGGAATGAAATCTTTTGTTGTTAAAATGTCACATTTAGGTAGTAGTAAAGGTGTTTTTAGAGTCAAAAATGGTTATTTTACTACTCCTAATGAGATAAAATACAATGCTACAAAACAAGGTGAAGCTGTAGATTTTGAATATTTGTCCCAACAAATTGCCTTACATTGGAATCATAAACAATATGCTGAAGATTGGCGTAGTGTAATGATTCCAGCAGGAGTTATTTTAGAAGCATTTATTGAAGACACTACAGAACTAAAAGTTTCTGTAATTTTTGGTAAAGCTGTTGGGCTCTTTATAGAAAAAAGAGGATTACCAACTTTTGATATCAAAGGTAATTTATTGACAGCTGGAAATGAAACATTGCCTTTTTGGTGGAAAGAAGCGATAACTCAAGCGGAAAAAGTTGCTAAAATTGTCAAAGCTGACCATGTGAGAATTGATTTATTTTACAATAATGGAGAAGCTATAGTCAATGAAATAACTTGGAATAGTGGGGAAAGACCAGAGAATTATAAAGAGATTGCGAAACATCTAAACTATGGATATGCGTATAGAAGCAGCCATATAAAGGGGTTATTGAATGCAACAAAAAACACTACTTTTAGCGTCATTGTTACTGCATATAATATTCAAGAATACATTTTTCAGGCATTAGACTCTGTCCTTAGGCAAACTTATCCTGCTTTTGAGATAATTGTAATTGATGATGGTTCAACGGATGCAACATTTAAATTAGCTACAAAAAAACTTGAGGGAATAAAAAATTCAAAAGTCATCAAACAAGAAAACAGAGGTCCTGGAGGAGCTAGAAACAAAGGTATTGCTGCTGCGATTGGAGATTATATTGTTTTTTTAGATGGCGATGATTGGCTTATTGAAACCGCTCTATCTGTTTTGAAATCACAAGCAGAGTCTCATCCTGATGCCATATTTTGTAATAGAACTTGGTTTCACGAAAAAGAGAGTAAATATGAATCAGACATTGTTTTTACAAAAACGACCCAAGGAGAAGTAGCATCAGGAAGAGAATTGTTACGCCGTTACGCCGTTCCAGCCAAAGCATTTAAGCGTGAATTTTTAATCATAAATCAAATTTTATTTCCTGAAAAAATGGTATGGGAAGACTATCCATTTTCATACAATGTACTTGCAAAAGCTCAAACAATTAATGTTGCAACAGAGGTAATCTATGTTGCTAGAAAAAGAGATGGAAACAATGAATCAATGACGCAAAAAAAACGACTTGGTGAATTTTTCTTACAAAGTCGTTTTAGACAAATAGATATGGATCGTGAAATTATTTCTAATTCGCATTTATCTACTATTTTTAAAGGCTATGACTTTAATAATTTAGAGTTTGAAACTCGTTTAATGATGGATATCAAATATTTAGCCAGAGAAACTGACATAGATATTCTTACACATGCCATAAAAAGATTTAAGAGTTATATACATGATAATAAAAAACTTATTTTTAGTTGTGTTTCTACACCTGCTCAGAAAATTTATAAAGCTATTTTAAAAGAAGATTTTTCAAGTGCAATAATATTTATTCGAAAGTATTATGAAAAAAATTAAAATATTATTTTTTTCACTTTTTATACAGTTTACTTTACATGCGAGTGAGTATTTAAAAACATTAACAAATGTTTATAAGCAAGATGAATTTAGAATTTATTACGCATTGGAGGGTGAGAATGCTCTGCCTATCAACAACAAAGTCGATGAAAATCATAACGGCGTACCAGATTATGTAGAAAATATTGCAAATCAATTAAGCGAAGCATCTAAACTACTAACAGGACATTTTGGGTTTATCCATCCTCTTAATCAACCAAGATTTAAACCATTCGCAAATAATGTTGATATTCACTTAATATCTATGAAAGTCAATGGTGCCGCGAGCGATACTGTTGATAAAGAAAATAAATCAATAGTCATAAAACTCTCAGTAAATTTGATTCCAAATACGCTCACACCCCTGCATGAATTTTTTCACTCTATTCAGTATGGATATAGCATGTTTAACAATAGATGGTCGATGGAAGGACAAAGCAGATGGGTAGAATATGCCTTTAGAAAAGGGACAGGAAATTATGTTCCCTTACCTAAAAATATTGCTGAAATAGAAAACCTAACGCATACTATCTATGAATCAAGCACATTTTGGGAAAGATTAGCCTACTTAACAGATAAGCATCAAGGAGTATTTGACTACAAATCTAAATACAAAAATATTTTTACAGGAGAGTATTGGATTGCAGACGATAGATTGTATGGATATGAGATAATTAAAAGTGTATTAAAAAATTATCAAATATATGATAAAAAAGTAAGTGAAAAATACCACTATGAGCGATATGGCTGGAGCGAACAAGAGCAAAAATCCGATAATAACAACCCCTATATTATGATTGCAATTCAAAAATCACTCAAAGAACTCAACTCCACAAATGAAGAAATAAATAATTTTATACACTTAATTGATATCTACTTAAATGAAAAAGGAGTGAATAATGGATGATTTTGATACAGATTGGTATAATGGAGTTTTAAATCAAAATGCAACAAAATCATTCATTAACTCTATTAGCGAACAGCCATCTTTTGATTTAAATAAATTTTATATGATAAGCCCAAGTATCGTAAAATTAAGAATTGATAAAGTTTTACATAGTTTATAATCTACAGGGAGTGAAAATGAAAAAAATTCTACTAATTGCAATATTTCTAACTACACTATTTAGTATAAGTTCTCAAGCGGCGGGTAATACAAGTGCTCAAACACATTTAGCTACATATGCTATAAGTATGGAAACAGCAAGAAATTTTATTATGGGTAATTTGAATAATTTATCATTAGTGTACAACACATGTAAAAATTTTGGCGTTAACAATGATATGATAGCTGAAATTGTACAAAGTGATTTTCCAGGACTAAATGCAACTAATGTGTCGAGTTTTTTTGATAGTAATGGTTTTAGTGGTAGTGAACTTGGGTTTGACACTTTATCTCCAAATACTTGCGAGAATGGCTTTAGTGTTAAAAATGGAATATGTGAGAAAATAGAAGTTACATATGTAAATAGTTTTGAATTTATTGGAAATCCATTTAATAGTAACTATCCAAATGACACTTTTGCTAGAAATGTTTGGGATATGCAAGTTTATAATAACCATCTCTATTTTGGAATAGGCAATAGTGCAAATACTGGTCCCTCCCAAAATGTGGGTCCTGTACCTTTGTATCAATATAATGGAACACTCTTTACAAATGAATACACCGTTGATGAAGAGGAAATCGATCTCTTTAAAGTTTATAATAATACATTATATATTCCAGGACTTGATGCAACACAAAGTTGGGATTATGGAAATGTATATACAAAAGTTTTAGATAATAATTGGAGAAAAGATAGAACAGTTCCTAAGGCTTTACATATTATGGATCTTGTTCTATATGATAATAAAATATTTGCAGCACTAGGTGTTGAGCTTGAAGATGACAAGGAGATAGTTTCTTCTGAAAATAATGCCCTTACATGGACACAATATTCTGTTGCAGGTTCAGGGCGTATTTATAGTTTCTTACCTGTTGAGAATAAGCTTTATGCAATTAAATTAATGAGAGATTCATCCTATGATAGTATCTTTGAATACAGTGGTAATAATAAAACATTTGAAGCAATTACCATTAATACATTACATTTACATCTTCTTTTACCTTATACTACATATTCAATGTCAAGATACAAAATTTTTCGTGTAACACCCTACAAAGAAAAAACATTCTATATAGGTGCAGCACACTATAATGATTTTGACCCTTTACCTGTTGGACTCTATGAAGCACATCTCAACAATCAACAATTAGCTACAAATAAAATAACTTTACCAGCTCAATATACTCCAAGAGATATGATAATTTATGATAATATTTTATACCTTTTAGCATCAAAGCAAAATCAGAGCAATGTTACAAACTATGTTTTAAAAGCGAACCTTTTATTGTCAACTTTAAAATTTGAAGAGGTATTAAATTTTGAATATCCAATATTTTCACGCTCTTTTGAACTTTATAATAATGACTTTTACTTTGGAATGGGTTGTGATTTAAATGATGTTAATAACTTAGATAATCCAACGAATAATAATTTACCTTCGCAAACTGGTAATATTTTACGGATTAAAGCAATAAACAAATAAAGGAATTTTATATGTATAGATTAGTAAACAACTACATTTTTACCCCTGGACCTGTAAAAATGTTTGAAGAGACCCTCAAAATAGGTGCGATGCAGACACCTTACTTTAGAAATGATGCATTTTCTAAAATTACGCTTGAGTGTGAAGAAAATATTTTAAAAATTACCAATGCGGCATGTGGAAGTCGCGTGCTATTTTTGACAGCCTCTGGAACTGCAGGAATGGAAGCCGTTGTTCAAAACCTCCTTGATGGCAATGACAAAGCATTAGTTATCAATGGCGGAACATTTGGTCAAAGATTTGTAGATATTTGTAAAATACATGCGATAGATGCAATTGATTGCAAAATCAAAGATACAAATCTCACAAATACTTCGACGCTGGAAACACATAAAAATGCAACCGCCCTCCTCATCAATGCACATGAAACAAGCATAGGCACACTCTATGATTTGGACGCTGTTGGTGCTTTTGCCAAAGAGAACAATATGTTTCACATTGTCGATGCGATTAGCATGTTTATCACCGATAGACTCGATATGCAAAAACACCATATTGACGCTCTCATCATTAGTTCGCACAAAGGTTTAGCACTTCCTCCAGGGCTTTCGATGGTTGTTTTATCTCCAAGAGCTATTGAGAAAATCAACCCTATGCATCAGCTCTATTTTGATTTTAACAGTTATCTCAAAGATGGAGCCAGAGGACAAACGCCTTTTACTCCAGCTATCACTATTATCTTGCAACTCCACCAAAGATTAGAGCAGATTGTCAATGATTCTATAGAATCAGAAATCAACAAAGCAAAAGAGATTGCTACTTATTTTAGAGAAGCTATCCGAGATTTGCCACTCAAACCATACAGTTTCCACATGCCAAACGCTATGACTATTCTCACTCCAACAGATGAGAAGTTAGCTTCTCTCATCGTCAAAGATTTGGATGAAAAATACAACATTATCGTCGCACCAAATGGTGGAGCTTTACATGATAAAGTCTTTAGAGTTGCTCACATGGGAGCTATGACAAAAGAATATACAGATATTTTAATAGATGCTTTATTTGATTACTATGGGAGAAGAAGATGAGAGTTTTAATAATGGCAGCGGGTGTTGGAAGCAGAATAAGCAGACACCTTCAAGGACAACCAAAATGTTGTGTAGATGTCGATGGGAAACCTCTCATCCGACATACTTTTGAACTTTTAAAGAAAAAAGGTATTACAAACATTGCTATAGTGACGGGATATCAAGAGAAGTACATTCATCAAGCCTTAGAAGGTCTCTCGTATGCGAGATACTTCAACCCTTTTTATAGAGTTGCAAATTCTATCTCTTCTGTTTGGTTTGCACGCGATTTTTTAACTCCAAATGATGACATTATGATAATGAATGGCGATGTTTACATGGAAGAAAAAGTTCTCGATATTGTTCTTGCAGAGAAAAGAAGCCCTGTAATGCTCAGTGATAGCAGTAGAATTGAAGATGCCGATTATAGATTTAACTGGGAAGGCGACAAACTTAAAAAGTATGGCAAAGAGCTTACAAATGAGCAAACAACTGGAGAATATGTTGGCATCGGAATACTGAGTGCGAAAGATTTAGTCCCGTTTAAACAGAGAGTTTTAGATGCGGTTGCTTCGGAAGATTATAACTGCTGGTGGGAAGATATTATTTATAGAACAGTGGATGATGGAGCCGATGTATTTGTAGAAAATATTTCTGGTATATTTTGGGCTGAAGTAGATTATATTGAAGATTATGAAAGAATAAAAGAGTTTGTAAAAAAGAAATAATATGTTGGCATGTGGAAATAAACTTTAAAGTTCCACATGCCATCACCACTCACTAAAGCTTACAAGCTTTGTAAAAAGCCTGTAAACTAATACTTACTACCTCTTTAGAACCACTCACAAAGAGTGATTCTATTTATTAGTGATCATGATGAGAATGATCTTCCATTGGTATTTCAATTGTCTCTACTATCCCCGCTACATCATGATGGGCTTCATGTGCTCCAGTATCCTGATGTTCAATTTCATGTGCACCTAATGTAAAAGATGACCCAGCATGACTATCAGCAGGAGGAGTATCACTATGCACTTCTGGAATATGATTTGTACCAGTATCCATAACATCACCTATATGTAATGATACAGGCTGATTATCATGTGTAATATCATGAACTTGAATATTAGAAACATCTACTTTACTAAAATCAATATTGATATCACCACTGTGAGCTAATATATTTTGACCTTCTGCACCATGGCTTGTTGTACTTGCTTCTGCACCATGGCTAGTTGTACTTGCTTCTGCACCATGGCTAGTTGTACTTGCTTCTGCACCATGGCTTGTTGTACTTGCTTCTGTACTTGCTTCTGCACCATGGCTTGTTGTACTTGCTTCTGCACCATGACTTGTTGTACTTGCTTCTGCACCATGACTTGTTGTACTTGCTTCTGCACCATGGCTTGTTGTACTTGCTTGTGCACCATGGCTTGTTGTACTTGCTTGTGTAGTATGACTATCAGCAGCAGGTGTTGTACTTGCTTTTGCACCATGGCTATCAGCAGCAGGTGTTGTGCTTGCTTGCGTAGTATGACTATTGTCTGCTTTAGTAGCATTTTCAGCATTGTTATGGCTCGCTGAGTTACCTGGAGCATCTTGATCTCCATTTCCAAAGCCGTTATTACCTTTAGTTTTTGTGTCACTATCTGAATCGCTGTCTGAATCACTGTCACTATCTGAGTCTGAATCGCTATCGCTATCTGAATCTGAGTCACTGTCTGAATCGCTATCGCTATCTGAGTCTGAATCACTGTCTGAATCGCTATCGCTATCTGAGTCTGAATCTGAATCACTGTCTGAATCGCTATCGCTATCTGAGTCTGAATCTGAATCACTGTCTGAATCACTGTCTGAATCGCTATCGCTATCTGAGTCTGAATCTGAATCACTGTCTGAATCGCTATCGCTATCTGAGTCTGAGTCTGAATCTGAATCACTGTCTGAATCGCTATCGCTATCGTATCTGTATCAGTATCTGTGTCGGTATCAGTGTCGGTATCTGTGTCAGTGTCCGTATCAGTATCTGTGTCGGTATCTGTGTCAGTGTCTGTATCAGTGTCGGTATCAGTATCTGTGTCGGTATCGGTATCGGTATCTGTGTCAGTGTCCGTATCTGTATCTGTGTCGGTATCAGTGTCTGTGTCAGTGTCGGTATCTGTGTCGGTATCAGTATCAGTGTCTGTATCTGTGTCGGTATCAGTGTCTGTATCTGTGTCGGTGTCAGTATCTGTGTCTGTGTCCGTGTCAGTGTCTGTATCTGTGTCTGTATCTGTGTCCGTATCAGTATCTGTATCTGTGTCTGTATCTGTGTCGGTATCTGTATCTGTGTCCGTGTCTGTATCTGTGTCGGTATCAGTGTCGGTATCAGTGTCAGTATCTGTATCTGTATCTGTGTCGGTATCAGTATCTGTGTCTGTATCTGTGTCGGTATCTGTATCTGTGTCAGTATCTGTGTCTGTATCTGTGTCGGTATCAGTGTCAGTATCTGTGTCTGTGTCTGTATCTGTGTCGGTATCTGTATCTGTGTCTGTGTCCGTATCTGTATCTGTGTCTGTGTCCGTATCTGTGTCGGTGTCCGTATCAGTGTCTGTATCTGTGTCGGTGTCAGTATCTGTGTCTGTGTCAGTATCTGTGTCAGTGTCAGTATCTGTGTCAGTGTCTGTATCTGTATCAGTGTCGGTATCTGTATCTGTGTCCGTATCTGTATCTGTGTCTGTATCTGTGTCGGTATCAGTGTCAGTATCTGTGTCTGTGTCTGTGTCAGTATCTGTGTCGGTATCTGTATCTGTATCTGTGTCTGTATCTGTATCAGTGTCGGTATCTGTGTCGGTATCTGTATCTGTGTCCGTATCTGTATCTGTGTCTGTATCTGTGTCGGTATCAGTGTCAGTATCTGTGTCTGTGTCTGTGTCAGTATCTGTGTCGGTATCTGTATCTGTATC
>JAPLGP010000047.1 GCA_026390075.1 Campylobacterales bacterium | reverse complement strand
TTCACTCGAGTTGCTTGAGGGTAAAATTTTACCTGGTGTTTTGCCATTAATAGTAAAAGAGGCTTAATTTATGATAATCGCTGCAAATTTAAAAACAAATCTCACAAGAGCTAAAACGCTAGAGTATGTAAATCAAGTAGAGAAGTTTTTGGATGCAAACAATATCTCTCAAGAGGTTATAGTTTTTCCAGCAGCATCTTCTTTAAATCCACATGCCGGTAAAGTTTTTATTGGTGCGCAAAATGCGTATCCAGTAAAAAATGGTGCATTTACAGGAGAAATAGGGCTTGAACACCTAGAAGAGTTTGACATAAAAACGATTTTAATAGGGCACAGTGAACGCCGCCATATAATAGGCGAATCACAAGAACTGATTGTACAAAAGTTTAATTTTTACAGCAATCTTGGTTTCAAAATAGTGTATTGCATAGGTGAACCGCTTGAAGTAAGAGAGTCTGGACATATAAATATGATGGCATATCTTGACGCTCAATATGAGGGAATAGATACAAATTATGACAATCTTATTATCGCTTATGAGCCTGTTTGGGCAATAGGAACAGGACTCACCCCAACTTTAGAAGATATAGAAAGTTTACATACAGAGCTAAAGAAAAAATCAAGCGCACCACTTCTTTATGGGGGGAGTGTAAAAGTTACAAATGTACAAGAAGTTTTAGCATTGAACAATGTGGATGGGGTTTTAGTAGGAAGTGCTGCACTTTATGCAGAGCATTTTTGTAGTATGGCGGATATTGCACAAAATTTAGAAAATTTGAAATAAAATAAAGGAAATAATGATGGTAATGAAAGGTAAAAAAGGTTTAATTGTAGGTCTAGCAAATGATAAATCTATAGCGTATGGTATAGCAAAAGCGTGTCACGAACAGGGTGCTGAAATGGCATTTACATATTTGAATGATGCTCTTAAAAAAAGAGTTGAGCCACTTGCTGAGTCTTTTGGAAGCAAATATGTGTATGAACTTGATGTTTCAAATGAAGAACATATGGCAGGAATTGCTGCTTTAATCGAAAAAGATTTTGGAAAGATTGACTTTTTAGTTCACTCTGTTGCATTTGCTCCAAAAGAAGCACTTTCAGAGCCATTTATGAAAACTACAAAACAGGCGTTCGCAATAGCTATGGATATTTCTGTTTATTCACTTATAGATTTAACAAATCGTTTAGAATCAGTACTGAGCGATGATGCTTCTATTCTTACTCTTTCATACCTAGGTGGACCAAAATATATAGTAAATTACAATGTTATGGGTGTTGCAAAAGCAGCTCTTGAATCGACTGTTCGTTATATGGCGGTTGAATTAGGGCGCAAAGGTCAAAGAGTAAACGCGATTTCAGCAGGACCGATTAGAACTCTTGCAGCAGCTGGGATTGGTGACTTTAAACAAATTCTTAACTGGAATGAAGCAAATGCACCTTTAAAAAGAAATGTTACAATAGAGCAAGTTGGAAATTCAGCAATGTATCTCTTAAGTGATTTATCAAGTGCAGTAACTGGTGAAATTCACTATGTAGATAGTGGATATAGCATCATGGGAATGGCTGCTGCGGAGCAAACAGAAGATGGGAAAACAGTTTTATCTTGGGATTTACGAACAAAATAAATACTAGACTTCTTGCAAAACTAAGATTGCTTCACTTCGCTCGCAATGTTCTGTGCTTAAAGTCAAGTCTTTTTAACAAATCTCTACCATTTTTCTTTCGTAGATATAGTTTGGAGTAAATGGTTTATTATGCTTTAAAACTCCAAATGCAAT
>JAPLGP010000038.1 GCA_026390075.1 Campylobacterales bacterium | reverse complement strand
TTCATGCTGTATCTCTTCATGGTAAGTCTCACACTCAAGCTATTGTGAAAACTATATCTCAAGTAGTGATTAAATCTCTCAACTTTTCCTTTGGTCTTTGCACGGTAAGGTTTACAAACTCTTATCTTAAATCCGCAGTGTTTAGCGAAATCCTCAAACATAGAATTTAATTGGTGTTTGCCGTATCCATACGCATTTCTCTTTGTTATTACTGTACGCATGTTGTCATAAAGTGACTCTTTAGGAACTCCGCCGAAATAAGTAAACGCATTGAGATGACATGAAATCAGTGTTTCAAGTGTTTCATCTTCAACATACTCTACATAAGAAGTTCTACTGTAGCCCATAGTTGCAACGAATGCTGAAAGATTATCTTTAGGAAATTCAATCCAATCCACTTGCATCTGTTGTCCAGATTCTGTTTCGAATCTGATAAGTTTTTCTTCTTCTTTTGCTCTTTTTCTGAGATCATATCTTTGCATCACTGTTTGTAGCCATCGGAGGCTTCCAAGGTATCCTAGTTTTACAATCTCATCATAGATTACAGTTGTTGGAATCTCTATCTTCTTCTCTTTTGCTATCTCTAGCATATGTGCAACATGTGGTAAATACTCATCAACTAAATTTTCCACAGGAGCTTTTGAAATTACAGGAATATAGCCTTCCGGTTTATTGGCGTATTTACGAACTGTCTCTCTGCTTATTCCAAGTATTTTTGCTATAGCAGACTTACTCATACCTTCTTTGAGCCACTTATGTACCATCTTTATATCTCTCCTCTTTAACACTAAACCTCCTATTTCAAAAATGAAATTAAAGTTTAGCAAAACTAATTTATTAGTTTAAGGTTCAACAATCAAAATATAACTTTTTGTGATTTATTGACTGCCTAGTTTAGCAGTTCGTTTGACATACCGTATCAAAACGAATATCTTTTATATCATTAAGATCATCTACAAAACACAGATTAAAAGGATTTCGACTACTAACTTCTAGTTCAATTTCCTCTTTTGTCCCTGAGATAACTTTATGATTATGATTCGGTTGATAGTAAAAAACATCACCATCTCTTGAAACATGATTGTTAGATAAAAACCATTTCTCATCTTGAACTAAACGGTTGTATTTACCCCATTCATTATTAACGATCATTTGTTTATCATTTTCATTACGCCAATATCTTCGAATATAATTTTCTTGTTGTAAAAGATTTTTCTGCATTCGATGATTTTGATATTCTAATTCTTCATTAACTAATTCAGCATGTACTGTATCCAAGAGCATATGCTCACTAGTTCCATAAGTAGTATTTGCATTTAAATTAGCAGGTAAATACGAACCTTTAAAATGACTATTCATCATGATAGTTCCTTTATTAATTATTATATGGTTCTCCAATAGACAAATCAATACTGATTGACTATGTGGATACATTGGCTGCTCGATAAAGCTTTATCGACACAACACTACCCCTGTAGTGCTGTGAGGATGAAGCTATAAATAAAACAGAATTAATAAAGTTCTATGCATTTAACCTGCGAAGGCATATTTAACAATGAGTTTTTAAAGAACATGGATTGCATATACAATCAGATTTATCCGTTTGGATATTGAAATATTAAAATAATGCAGAAATGGGGTATGGAATATTTTTTTTCTTAAGACAAAGAAGTTGAGATAGGTAGGTTGACTATTTATTGTGCAAAGTTATTTGATTAAACAACATTCTAATTTCAATTTGATATAATAGGAAACTTTTTTTGCTACCTTAAGCTGTGCTATCCAAAATAGTATAAAAATGTATAAAAAATATGAAAATGGGTAGCAATAGGGTAGCACGATTTATAATATTTTAGAAAATGTATTTAGAAAATCCCTAAGTATAGGGATTTATAGAGGATATAGATAATATGATTTTAATGATAGACAACTATGATAGTTTTACTTACAATATAGTTCAGTACTGTAGAGAACTTGGAGCTGACCTTAAAATAATTAGAAATGATGAGATGAGTGTGCAAGAGATTGAAGCGCTTCATCCTGAAAAAATTATTATCTCTCCTGGTCCTGCATCTCCTGATGAAGCTGGAGTGACTTTGGAAGTTATAGAATATTTTAAAGATAAAGTGCCAATTTTGGGTATTTGTTTAGGACATCAATGTATTGCACAGGTTTTTGGAGCAGAGGTTGTAAGAGCTAAAAATATGATGCATGGAAAAACTTCTAAAATGAAACGGGTCTCAGAGTGTGAAATTTTCAAAGATTTACCGCAGGAATTTATTGCTACTAGATACCATTCACTCATAGTTAAGAAAGAGACTCTGCCAAGTGTTGTTGAGCCAACAGCGTACAGTGAAGATGATAATGAAATAATGGCTTTGAAAATTAAAGATAAAAAAATTTATGGTGTTCAGTTTCATCCTGAATCTATTATGAGCGAGTATGGACATGAAATCATAGGAAACTTTTTAAAAATATGATGTCCAAATTCCTCTTATTTTTTATAATTGGACTTGATGCGTTTATACTGATTTTACAAACATCAACAATTTCTATCTCCTATCATGAAGCATCTTTGCTTTATGGTGACTTTTCATTTTTGCAATTAATCACACAGGCATCTTTATATTATTTTGGGCAAAATGATTTGGCATTACGATTGCCAATGATACTTTTGCACATGCTGAGCGTACTGCTTATTTATACAATATCTAAAAAATATCTCCAAGATGATAGAAATAGAATTTGGTTAGTTTTATTGTTTATATTGTTACCAGGAGTTTTGAGTTCTGCTATTCTTGTTGATAGTGCTGGTTTGATTATATTTGGATTATTGCTCTTTGTATATGTCTATGAAAACTACTCAAAAAAATATGCTTATATACTTTTGTCTATCCTCAGTGTTATAGATGGTGGATTTGTATATCTTTTTCTTAGTTTAATCTTTTTCGCACTTTATAGTAAAGATAAAATATTTTTTATTTTTAATACAGTGGCTTTTTTACTCTCTATGTTTTTGTATGGCATAAGAACAGATGGTTTGCCTGAGGGATATCTTCTTGATGCCATAGGACTTTATGCTGCTGTCTTTACGCCAATTATTTTTATATATATTTTTTACATTTTATATAGACGCTATTTAACAAAAGAGATTGATTTACTGTGGTTTATATCGGCTATCGTTTTTGGATTTTCACTTTTACTCTCTTTTAGACAAAGTATACATATTGAACATTTTGCTCCTTATGTAATTCTTGCTCTGCCTTTGGCTGCACAAACATTTTATTCTTCTTATAGAGTTCGATTGAAAATGTTTAGGGGAAAATATAAAACCATATTTGTACTATCGTTGATTTTTTTACTCATAAATAGTTTTGTAGTCTTTTTTAATAAAGAGTTATATTTATTTATTGAAAACCCTAAAAAGCATTTTGCTTATAAAATGCATGTAGCAAAAGAGTTGGCAAGTGAGATTAAGAAGAGAGATATGGCATGTGTAAATATAGATAATGATATGTCAAAACGATTGAAATTTTACGGTGTAGAAAAATGTGACATGTTTGATGTCATTGAGTATGATATTCACAATATAAAAATGGATAATGTAACTATTAGTTACAAAAATAGACCAATTTATAGTGCGAGCGTTACTAAAATAAACATAAAATAAATCTATTGAATGTTAACTTGAAGTGAACTAGATTAATTAAATAAGTATATGCTAAAATTATCCACAAAAATATCAAAGTAGGAAGTTTAATATGGCTCAAAAAGCGATACGAGAATATGATGGTAAAGCATTATTTTCTAAGCAATGGGAAAATTATTTTAGTGGATTTCACTATGGATTCAAATCTGTTTTAGTTTCAAGCGGAGCTGAATTATTAGAAATTGCCAACAAACACGGCTTTGAATGGTTAAAGCAAGAGGCTCTTGTAGCAAAACCAGATATGCTTTTTGGTAAAAGAGGCAAGAATGATTTGGTGCTTTTTAGAGATCAAAAGCCAGGAGATGTAACACTTGCACAGGCTGCAAAATGGATAGATGAAAAATCTGCTCATAACACTACTCTTTTATCAGGACAAAGCGGAATTTTAACTCATTTTATAGTTGAGCCATTTACTCCACACTCTCAAGAACAAGAGTATTATATTTCTGCAACAACTGTCGGTGAAGATGATGTTCTTTATATGTCAGCAGAGGGTGGAATGGAAGTTGAAGAGGGCTGGGACGAAAAAGTTATCGAAGTTGTAATCCCAATCTCTATGAGTGATGTAGATATGGAACACGCTGTAAAAGCAAATATTCCTTCTGATATTCCAGCTGTTACTAAACAAGCATTTGCAGCTTTCGCAATACAGTTTTTTAAATTTTACAGAGATATGAATTTCGCATACCTAGAAATCAATCCAATCGTTATGTTAGAAAACAACAACATGGCAATCTTAGATTTAGTTGCAAGACTTGACGATACAGCAGGTTTTATGATGCGTGATACTTGGGGCGATATCGAGTACCCAACTGCATTTGGTATGGAAGACCAAACACCTGAAGAAAAAGCTATTGCAGATGCAGATAGCAAATCAGGTGCTTCACTCAAACTTACTATATTAAACCCAATGGGTAGAATTTGGACAATGGTTGCTGGTGGTGGTGCTTCTGTTGTTTATGCGGATACAATCGCTGATTTTGCTGAAGCAAACGGTGGTAGTATAAGCGATTTAGCAAATTACGGAGAATACTCTGGAGGTCCTACAACTTCTGAAACTAAATTTTATGCTGATACTGTGATTGATTTGATGACAAGACACAAAGATCCACATGCCAGAGATAAAATATTAATCATTGGTGGAGCAATTGCAAATTTTACAGATGTTGCAAAAACATTCACGGGGATTATCCAGTCATTTGAAGCAAATGCTGAAAAAATGAAAGCGCATAATACTAAAATATATGTTAGACGCGGTGGACCAAACTATGAAAAAGGTTTAAAAGATATTAAAGAAGCTTCAGATAGACTGGGTCTTTATATAGAAGTTTATGGACCAGAAACGCATGTTACAGATATCGTGCGTATGGCACTAGAGAAGTAGGGAGATAGAAATGGAAAAATTATATACAAAAGATACTCAAGCAATTTTTTGGAATAACAATACATCTGCAATTCAAAGAATGTTGGATTATGATTATACAATTAAGAGAAAAAAGCCTTCGGTAGCAGCGATAGTAGCACCAACAAGCGGTAGTAAGTTCGAGAAGTTCTTCTATGGACCAGATGAAATTATGATTCCTACATTTAAAACTACGGCAGCGGCAAAAGCTGCACATCCACATGCCGATGTACTTTTAAATTTTGCATCTTTTAGAACTGCATATGATGTAACCATGGAAGCTTTAAATCTTGGTGGATTTAGCTCGATTATGATTACAGCAGAAGGAATTCCTGAGAGGTTAGCTCGTGGAATGAATGAATTTGCAAGAAATAAGAATGTTACAGTAATTGGACCAGCAACAGTTGGTGCTATTGCTCCGGGTGCATTTAAAATTGCAAATATCGGTGGAACAATTGAAAATATTGTTCAATCAAAACTTCACCGTACAGGTTCATGTGGACTTGTAACGCGTTCAGGCGGTTTGTTTAATGAATTAAGTAACATTATTGCAATTAATGCAGATGGTATTGCTGAGGGTGTTGCTATCGGTGGAGACAGATTTGTTGGTTCAGTTTTTATTGACAATTTACTTAGAATGGAAGCAAATCCAGAAGTAAAATATATGATTTTATTAGGCGAAGTTGGCGGTACTGAAGAGTACAAAGTTATCGATGCTATTAAAGCAGGAAAGATTAAAAAACCAATTATCGCTTGGTGTATCGGTACAATTGCTAAACATTTCAGTTCAGGTGTACAATTTGGTCATGCTGGTGCGAGTGCGAATGCAGAAGCAGAAACAGCAGCGGCAAAAAATATAGCTATGGCAAAAGCAGGTATGTTTGTACCTGAGAGTTTCAATGCACTTCCAGCAAAAATTGCAGAAGTTTATTCAAAACTAAAAGCAGATGGAATCATTGGTGAAATTGCTGAACCAGATATGAATACATGTCCAAGTGTGAGAAAAAGCAAAGAGTTCATCTGTACTATTTCTGATGATAGAGGCGATGAAGCTACATATGCAGGTTTCCCAATCTCTTCACTTGCTACTCCTGATACTGGAAAAGGCATTGGTGATGTTGTTTCACTTCTATGGTTCAAAAAACAGTATCCAAAATGGGCGACTGATTTTATTGAAACTGTAATTAAAACTGTTGCAGACCACGGTCCAGCAGTTTCAGGCGCTCACAATGCAAAAGTTACTGCTCGTGCTGGAAAATCTGTTGTTGAGTCACTTGTAACAGGTCTTTTAACAATAGGACCAAGATTTGGTGGGGCAATTGATGGTGCAGCTGAGTATTTCAAATATGCAGATGATAACAAGTTGACTCCAGCAGAATTTTTAAATCATATGAAAAAAGTGGGCGTTCCAATCCCAGGTATTGGACATAGAATTAAATCTCTTAAAAACCCAGATTTACGAGTTGAAGGTTTGAAAAAATATGCTAATGCACATTTCCCATCGACTTCACTTCTTGATTATGCACTGACTGTTGAGCAATTGACAACATCTAAAAAAGAGAATTTAATTCTTAATGTTGATGGTACTATTGGTATTTTAATGGTTGATATGTGGAGAGCATTAGGTTATACTGAAGAGGAAATCAATGAGTTTATATCTTCAGGAACTTTAAATGCGTTTTTTATTGTAGGTAGAAGTATAGGTTTTATCGGGCATGTACTTGATGAAAAAAGACTTGCAATGCCAATGTATAGACATCCAATGGATGATATCTTATATGATGTACAAGAAGCAGAGAAGATTTAAAAATCACTATCTAAAAAAACTAAATTTTTTAGGTGAAAAATTTAATTAGTTACTCTTTATCTCAAGGAATACATTTTCCTTGAGTTTTCTTCTAAAATCCTCGCTTATTTTAAATTTCAATTTTCTTTGATATACTTAACAACTTAGTAGCTATATAGGTATAAATTATGAAAAAATCATTTACATTAATAGAATTAGTCTTTGTAGTTGTTGTTATTGGTATATTGAGTGCTATTATTCTTCCAAGCACAAGGTCGGATAACTTAAGAGAAGCAGCAATTCAGCTTGTTTCACATATTAGATACACACAGCATTTGGCGATGGTTGATGATAAGTTTAATGTGAATAATAACAATGGTATTAAGTGGTACAAGCAAAGATGGAGATTTTCTTTTGCAAATGGAGCTGATACAAATAATAAATGGAGTTACACAGTTTGGTCAGACACTTCTGGAACAGGTAGTCCAGACCCATCAGAAATAGCAGTAAATCCATTAAGTAAGTCTAAAAAATTAACAGGTGGTGCTAATGGAACAAATTTAATACACTCTGGAGATATTAATGCAACAAAAGAAATGAATTTAGGAAATAAATTTGGTATAGTAGATGTTAAGTTTTCATCACCATGTAGGACAGGGGTTAGTAGTAAAAGTATAGGATTTGACCATTTAGGCAGACCACTGAGAGGTGCAATTGAAAATTATACTTCATCGTATGATTCTGCTGTAGTAACAAATATTTTAGTTTCGTCACCATGTAAAATAACTCTTGTTGATGATACTGGAAAAGAACTGAATGTTACAATAAAGCCTGAAACAGGATATACATATATAGGGGAATGACTTTTTTATAAGATGGTTTTCATTCTTTCCGCAATTTCCCCACAATTTAAGAAATTTCTAAGCGAACACTCTCTATAATTCCCATCCACAAACACAGAGACCTAAAGTTTAGGACTAGAGGGACTTCAAGTAGAAGCCATCGAATGGGTTTGAGATCATTGAAAACTAAGCAAGTAAATAGACTTAATAACAACAATTAAGTTGAAGTTACTTAGAAATAAATAA
>JAPLGP010000039.1 GCA_026390075.1 Campylobacterales bacterium | reverse complement strand
TTTACTCCAAACTATATCTACGAAAGAAAAATGGTAGAGATTTGTTAAAAAGACTTGACTTTAAGCACAGAACATTGCGAGCGAAGTGAAGCAATCTAAAAAGAGGGTTATGAAAGAAGTATAAAGAATATTCAGGTAAAAAGTTTTGCCACATGATAGGCGATAAACGCCAGAGTATAGGCGGTTATCGAGGTAAAAAGAAAAAGATAAAAGAAATATTTTATCCCACCTGCTTCACGCGTAAACACGATTGAAGCCGCCAAACATGGAAGATAAATCATAATAACTACTATAAATGATACTGCTGAAGCAAAAGGAATATTTTTAGATATTGCATCCGCTAAGGAAGAGTTTTCTTCTTTCACATTATTACCCAAAGAGTAAAGTACGCCAAGGGTTGAAACAACAACTTCTTTTGCAGCAAGTCCTGTTTGAAGAGCTATACTCATCTTCCAATCAAAGCCAAGCGGCGCAAATAGAGGCTCAGAAAATTTTCCTACTGTCCCAAGATAACTCTGCTCCAAATGCACCATAGCCAATTCATTTGAATACTTAGTTTTTTCTTCATTATTTGCTGCTGTTTCAATTTTTAAAGCAAAAGCTTTATCTAATTCTTTGGCATGTGGATAATTACTTAAAAACCAAATAAGCATAGAAGCCGCCGCTATAAAAGTTCCCGCTTTTTTAAGATACATCACAGTCTTTGATAGAACTGTATGCCAAATGAGTTTCACTGAAGGAAGTCTGTACTTTGGCATTTCCATAACAAAAGGTTCATCTGCACCTTTAAAAGCTGTAAGTTTTAGTATTTTAGCTGCGATTAAACCTAACATTGCTCCTGAAATGTAAATAATAAATAGAATATTTCCCGCCATTTCAGGAGCAAAAAACGCACCTGCAAAAAGTACATACACAGGCAACCTAGCTCCACAACTCATAAAACTTATAATAAAAAGTGTAAGAAGTCTATCTCTATCATTTTTCAAAATTCTCGCACTCATATACGCAGGAATAGAACATCCAAAACCCGTTACAAGTGGGATAAAAGATTGCCCATGAAGACCAAACTTGTGAAAAAATCCATCAAGTAAAAATGCCACTCTTGACATGTAACCCGTACTCTCCAAAAGAGCAATTCCGATGAAGAGTATAATAATATTTGGTACAAATAAAATAACTGCCCCAACACCAGAAATAACTCCATCGACTATAAGTGAGCGAATATCATCATTTGGTATTGTTGCACCTATCGTTTTTCCAAACCAGCCAAAAAAACCATCAATCCAATCCATAGGAATAGAACCTAACTCAAATGTAATCTGAAAAAGAGACCACATAAAAAAGAGAAATATTGGAATTCCTAAAATCGGATGGATGAGAACACTATCTATCTTCTCCGTTAAAGTTTTTTTCTCTTCTTGTTTTTCTTGTTTTAAAACCTCAGCAACTATACCTCTGTTAAATGAAGCATACTCCTCAGCAAAAGCCTCTTTAATATCATCACTATCATGGTGCAATTCCACATGCCGTGAAGCTTCTATCAATATTGGCTGAAGTTCTGTCCAAATAGGATTATCATGAATTCTTGCATAAGTTTTTTTATTGTTTTTGAGAAGATTGATTGCAACATTTCTGTAGGAATTTATAGCTTCATATTTATGTTTTGTTAAATAATTCACTATAATTGCTATCTCTTCCTCCACAGGCTCGGAAAAAATAAGTTTTGCTTCTTGAATATCTGTTTCATATTGACCAATAACAGCTTCAATAAGCTCTTTTATACCCATTTTTGTAGCCGCTGAAACTTTTATACATGGCACACCGAGGAGTTGTGACATATAAAGAGAATTTATCTCTATGCCCTCTTTCTGGGCTTCATCACTCATATTGAGTGCAATTACCATACTTTTGCTCATGCTCATAAGCTCAGAACTCAGTTGAAGATTTTTCTCCAAGTTTGTAGAATCGACTACATTAATAATCAAATCATAACTCTCCGCACAAAGGTAATCATGCGTCACTCGCTCCTCAATTGTATAATCCGTAAACGCGTAAGTCCCTGGTAAATCTACAACCGTAAAGTGATACTCTTTATAATCAAATAACACCTCTGACTTTTCAACAGTCACACCTGTAAAATTTCCTACATGCAGATTCGCATTTGAGATGGAGTTGATAAGCATACTTTTGCCAACATTTGGCTGACCAACAAGAGCTATTTTTATATGTTTAGCTGTTACTGGACAAGATTTTCCATTCATAATATTTCTACCTCTATCATATCTGCCTCTTTGGCTCTTAGGGCAATTCTTGTTTTACCAACTTTAATCTCTATCGTACTTTTTGCAGGAGCATGTTCTAGGACTTCAATAATTGCTTCTTTCATTATTCCAAAAGATATTAATCTCTGTTTGAGTTCTGTGTCTGCATTGAGCTTTAAAACTTTTACTTTTTCGCCTACACGGCATGTGGATAATTTTTTCATTTTATTTCTTTACTTATTAAATTTATATAACGATAACTGATATCATATTAATTACTAATTAAAATTTATCAAATTATTTTGATTTTGGCATGTGGAACTTCCACATGCCAACTACTATTTTTTCAGCACAAATCTTTGGTATAAAATAGGCAGCAATACTAAAGTTAAAAAGGTAGATGAAACAAGTCCATTAATAATAACAATAGCCAAAGGTTTTTGTATCTCAGAACCTGGTCCATCAGCAAAAAGCATAGGAATGAGTCCAAGCGCTGCTATAAAAGCAGTCATAAGAACTGGTCGAAGCCTTCTGATTGAACCTAAAGTAACAAGGTCTAAAGAGTTCTTTACGCTATGCTTTAAATAGTTAAAATAGTTAAGCATAACGACACCATTGAGTACAGCGATTCCCATTAAAGCGATAAAGCCAACAGTAGCTGGAACACTCATATATTCACCGCTAAAGTAAAGTCCAAAAACTCCACCAATGAGGGCAAATGGGATATTAAGCAGAACCAAAAATGCTTGCAAAGATGACTTAAAGGTTAGCAACAAGAGTATAAAAACAAGTCCTATACTAAGCGGAACAATGTAAGAGAGTTTTTTAGATGCTCTTTGTTGATTTTTGTACTCCCCTGCAAACTCAATAAAATAACCTTGAGGTAACTTTATGCTACTGTCTATTTTTGCACTCAGTTCATCAACAAAACCAACTAAGTCACGACTTACAACATTTGTCTGAACCAAAGTTTTTCTCAGACCCTTTTCATGGTTTATTTGAACAGGTCCCTGCGTCATTTTAAACGATACCAACTCATTTAACTCAATACTATTTCCATCTTTCAAAACATATTGTAAATTAATACTCTTTATCATGCTTGTCTGCATATCCTCTGAGCCTTTTATCATAAGTGGTATTCTTCTTAACTCCTCTTGGATTATTCCTTGTTGCACTCCATTAATTGAACTTTGAAGATAGAGTGAAAGTTCATCTCTACTCACACCATAACGCGCCATTGCTTCATTTTTAAACTCTATTTCCCAATAGGATACACCTTCATTTGCTTTTTTATAAACATCACTGCTCCCTTTTGTAGATTCCGTTAGAGTAAAAATCTTTTTTGCAATCTCTTCTAGTTTTGAAGTATCTTCTCCATAGATATTGACAACAATATCGCCTCGTGAGCCACTAAGCATTTCAGATATTCTCATGGCAATTGGTTGTGTAAATCCATACTTAATTCCCACAAATGGATCTAATACTTTTCTTAATTCATCATGGAGCCACTCGTTCGATGGAACTCTCCACTCATTTTTAGGTTTGAGTACCAAAAATGTATCTGTGTCATTTAGACCCATTGGGTCAAGCCCTATCTCATCACTCCCACCACGAGCAATAATAGATACAATCTCTGGAACTTCACGCTTAAGTGCCTGTTGCAATTTAAGGTCGATATCACGACTTGCTTCAAGAGAAATAGAGGGATTTTTTTCTATGTTAATAATTACATTCCCCTCATCAAGCGTTGGCATAAAAGTTTTACCAATTTGCGTAAAAGCACCGAGAGCAAGTATCCATAAAACTCCTGCCGTGAAAAAAACAATTTTTTGATGCGATAAAGAGTATCTTAAAATCTTCTCATATCTACTCTCTAAAAAAACCATCAAAGGCACCTTGGCATGTGGAACTTGCTTTAAAACATAAAAACTTACTATCGGAATAAAGGTAAGCGCCAATAGAAGGGATGAAGTAAGTGCAAAAACTATGCTTAGGGCAACAGGTACAAAGAGTTTTCCCTCCAAACCTTCGAGGGTTAAAAGTGGCAAAAAGAAGATGATGATAATTAAAATACCTGTAAAAACAGGACTTGCAACCTCTTTTGCTGATTTTAAAACTAAGTCAAGCTTTGGCTCATTTTTATATTTTTCATCTTGAAGATGCTCACTAATATTTTCTACCATTACAACACCAGCATCCACCAGCATTCCGATGGCAATTGCCAAACCTCCAAGACTCATTAAATTTGCACTTATTCCAAAATAGCCCATTGCTATAAAGGTCATCATTGCGGCAAACGGCAAGATAATCGCAACACTAAATGCAGATGCAAAGTTACCTAAAAATATAAAAAGAACTAAAACAATCAACGCCAAAGCCTCTAAGAGAGCGGTTGAGACTGTTTTTATAGCTTTTGAAACTAAATTTGAACGGTCATAAAAAATATTTATACTCGTTCCTTTTGGCAACTCTTTTTCTATATTTTGAAGTTCAGCTTTTACTCTTTTTAAAATGCCAGATGTATCCACACCTTTTCTTGAGAGTACAAGACCTTCAACTGCTTCATCCTTGCCATCTTTAGTTACAAAACCTGCTCTTGTTAATGAGCCTATTTGCACACTGCTTATGTCGGAGACTCTTATATTATTCCCTTGTTCATGTTTTATGATGAGTTTTGAAATATCTTCTATATTTTTAAGTCTTCCCTCTGAGCGAATATAGAGACTCTGCTCACCTAAAGAGAGTCTGCCGATACCATCATTTTTATTATTCTGAGACAAGGTGTTTTTTAACATCTCCATAGTAATTTTATACTGTTTCATCTTCGCAAAATCAGGAATAATCTCATAAGTTTTTACATATCCGCCAAGAGCATTTGTTTCAGCAACTCCATCAATCCCACGAAGGCGTTTATTTATAACCCAGTCAAGCAGAGTTCTCTTTTGCATTAAATCTAGCGTGTCTGATTCTATTGTAAACATCAAAACTTCACCAAGCGGCGTGGTAATAGGTGCTAATCCTCCACTTACATTCGCTGGAAGTTCGCCCATAACTTCTGAGAGTCTTTGAGCTACCTGCTGTCTTGCCCAATAGATATCAACATCATCTTTAAAATCAATCGTTATATCGCATATTCCATACTTCGACAAAGAGCGAACGATTTTTTGATTTGGAATGCTCTGCATGTTTTGCTCAATAGGAATCGTAACTCTTGTCTCCATCTCTGCAGGTGTCATCCCCGAAGCTTTTAAAATCAATTTAACCTGAGTAGGTGCTACATCTGGATACGCATCTACTGGAAGATTTAACATGGATGATGCACCAAAAAAAAGGACAATAAAGGCAAGTAAAAGTACTAAAACCCTCTGTTTAAGGGCAAAGTTAACTAAGTGCTCACTCACTTTTACTCTCCCTAGCACTTAACAATGCAGAGGTTGAACTAGCAGCCACTTCATCACCTGCACCCAAATCGCCTTTTACAATATAGCAGTTATCTCCCTCGCTTATAATCTTTACCTCTATCATTTCAAAACCTAGTGAAACTTTTTTAAAGAGATACGGTTTGTTTTCATCAAAAACTAAAGCATTTTTTGTAACTTTAAATGCACCACTGATAGCATCAATAAGGGTCACTTCATACACTCTATTTATCATAATATCTTTAGCATTCTCTATAATAGCTCTTACCTCAACCGATTGAGAAGCACTATTTACTACATTTCCGATAGCACTCACTTTTGCACTATAGGAATCAAAAGTACATATATCTCCAATCGATACATTTTTGACAACTTTTACAGGAAATGTCAGCTGAATAAACCTTGTGCCATCAGCATAAATCTCAATCATTTTATCTTCTGCTTGAACATACTCACCGATATTTACATTCACTTCATTCACAATGCCATCTCTTGAAGCATACATTGTTTTTTCAACGATGGGCTGATTCTTTTTTTTAAGTTCTTGGAGCATCGCTAGAGAAAAATTATTTGTCAAAAGCTGATTTGCTTTTGAGGTCAGCATTAAATCACTACTCTGTTTTAACTTTTGCGACTCTAAAAGTTTCTTATTTGAAATAATCCCATCCGCAAACAGTTTTATATTTCTTTCATGGTTTTGATTTATATTTTTACTCTCTAAAAGTGCTTCAAGATACTCTTGTTGAAGACTTAAAAGCCCATTACTTTTGAGTGTTAAAAGTTTTTGTCCTTGTTTTACATACTCTAATTTTCTCACATAAATATCTTGAACAATGGATGCAACATTTGAGCTAACCAAAAGAATATCTCTTTTGTCAAGAGAGACGACTCCATTGTATGGACCAAAAGAGGTAGTTTCAACTTGCACTACTGCTTGACATTTCACACCTAAATCTTTCTGTTGTTTTTGCGAAATTTCTATAGTTTGCGCACCAAAAAGAGCCAATCCAAGGAGATGTACAATGATTATTATTTTTACCCCAAAGGCACCTGTTTTATTGCGCATAATTTTCTCCAAAATCTAAATCTGCTTTTTTGTAGAGTTCAAAAAGTTCATAATAATAAGTTTTTTTCACTTCTAACATTCCTAATAAATTAAGAGAGTAAGAACGCGTTGCATCAAGGTATTCCATAATATTGCCTTCACCCTCATCAAAAGCCGATTTTGAGAGGTTTGCTAACTCTTGGCTGAGTGGCAATATCTCCTCTTTAAGAAGAGTAAATTCATCATATATTGCTTCTATTTTTGAGAGCGAAGCCTTTGAAACATTTTGTATTTGCACCTCCATGGAAGCTTTTTCAAATGTGTAAGCCGAACTTAGCAAGAATTGTTCAGCTTTTAATTTCTCTTTTTGTGAACTCAAACCACCAAGAGGAACACTCAAACCAACGGTATATTTTTTTGTATTTAACTCATTTGCATAAAGAAGCTCATAGCCAAGCGAAGAGATAAGAGAATCGTGAACTTGATAAAAAGCTTTTGATGCACTGTTTTTGTACTCTATTGTTTTTAACTCGTCATGTTCGCTGAGTGGTTTGAGTTCCACATGCCGAGCTGGAGCAATTACATCATTACAATCTATCTCTGTTAGAGTGAGATTATCTACTAACAGTTGCAGACTTGCCAATTCTGAGAGATAATTTCTTTTGTAATTATTTACATTTTGGCGTAATTTTGCCAAATCAAGTTTATTAAAAAGCAACTCTTTTTTAGAGATTTCTCCTACTTCATACGCCTTTTGAATCTGTGAAAATCTTTTTGATTGTTCATCAAGAAGAGAGGTTGCCTTATCTCTCATCTCTTTTGAAACACAAGAGTTATGATACTTTGATACAACATCCAACTTTAGAAGATGAAGTTCATGTATTGTCTCTTGTTTGATAGCCTTGCTAAACTCATTTACGCCTCTTTCTTTAGAAGCTATTGTAAATGGATGGCTGAGATTTTGAGAAATTCCTACAGAGTACTCTGCACCATTATTTGCATTCTCTTTTGCATTTGCAAAAGTAACTCCAAGATTTGGTGCTTCTTGCGTTGTAAAAAACTCATTTTTTACGATTTGCGACTCAGATGTTTTTAACATGGATTTTGTTTTATTACTCTCTTTGAGTGATCCTAAAATCTCTGCCATATTTTGTGCATTGAGATTAAGTGATACAAAGAAAAGAAAAAATAGTATCTGTTTCATTGATAACCTTCTTTAAAATATATTATTTTTTTAATTATATTTAAAAGGTTACAGTAGTGGCGGACGCTCTAAAACGAAGTCGATGGAAAGAATAGAAGCTATTTCCGTGGCATGTGGGTTTATCTTAGGAGGAATGAATACTATTGGTATTTGCTGCATTGTATATATTCCAAGGAGCGTGTGAATACTATCATGAATTTGAGATGCTAAATCTAAACTACTCTTATCTAAAGAGGGCGAAATATCATAGGTGAGGTAACTAAGTTCGCACTGCGTATCCCCATCAAAATATTCTATCACATAGTCATGCACAACAAAGAATGTGAAAGCAAACAGTAAACCCAAGAGTACAGTATTTTTAAATTTCTTCATATTTAACAGGGATTGTATAGCAAAATAGATAATCAATTACTAAAAATAGAGTATTAAACCTTTTTCAAATTTTTACAAAAGAAAATGAGCTACAATTACGGATTCATTTTTAAAGGTATTTTATGAAATTTTTATACACTGCTTCATCGCATTTTAACCTAGCAAATCTTTTTACATTTGTGAACATTACAGCTGGTCTTATGGCAACTTACTTTATAACTCAAAACAACTTTTTTATAGCAATAATCTTAGCGTGGGTTGGGGGTGCTTTTGATATTTTTGATGGGAAAATTGCTAGAAAATATCAGCTATCCAACGAATTTGGAATTCAACTCGATAGTTTTGCAGACTTTTTGAGTTTTGTTTTAGTGCCTGTATTTTTAATCTTTCAAGCAGTATATGCAACTTCACTCTCTGGCATGTGGATTATTGTGGCGGCGGTTGTAAGTATCTACTATGTTATCTCTGGACTTAGAAGACTTATACATTTCAATATCAACGCGCATGTAGGTGAAGTTTCTAAATATTTTACAGGCGTACCAACGCCTCTGGGTGCGATTTTACTTTGGCTCGTTTATCTTGGTCACACTTATGCCATCATTCCTGCTTTTGTGGTTATCGGACTTATGGTTCTCATCGGATGGAGTTTGAACTCTACGATTAAAGTTCCTCATCCTTAAATTTCCACATGCCAAGATAGATTTTCTTGGCTATTTCTTTTTAAATCTGCAATTTCCAACCGTTATAACTTTTCCATCTTTAATAGCTTCTTTGATATACTCAAGCGTTCCTTTTGGGTCGGCATCGCCAATCTCTTCTTCCACCATTCGTAGCAAATCGACCTCTCTTGTATCACTCCATGTCTTTTCGTAGTTATATTGTGTCTGTATAATCATCTTCTTCACTCCCTATTGTTAAAAGTTTTTTTGGTCTTAGTCCTAACTCTTTCATATTTTCAGCTCTTCTTATCACACTTCCACGACCACTTTTGAGTCTGTTCATCGCTTTGTCATAAGAAGTTTGGCTTCTTTGAAGATGCGTACCTATACTCTGCATCTCTTCTACAAAAAGAACAAGTTTATCATACATCGCTTCTGCTTCATCGACTATCTTTTTAGCATGGTCTTGTTGTCTTTGCGTTCTCCAAATATGCTCTATTGTTCTGAGCGTTACAAGTAAAGTTGAGGGAGAAACAACTAAAATATTGCTCTCATACGCTCGTTTAAAAAATGCACCATCTTCACTGAGTGCCAGTAAAAAAGCACCCTCAATGGGCATAAACAAAAGTACATAATCAAGGGTATTGACACCTTCGAGTTTCTCATACTGCTTTTCACTGAGACCCTTAATATGTGCAGAAATACTCGCTAAATGCTCTTTAAGTGCTAAAGTCTTGGCATGTGGATTTTCCTCACTCATAAACCTCTCATACGCCACAAGTGATACCTTTGAATCGACTATAATATCTCTATTTTGTGGCATGTGGATTATGACATCGGGGCGATAAGTTTTACCATCGCTTGATTTGAGGGTCGCCTGAGTTTCATACTCCATCCCTTCTCGCAAACCTGACTCTTCCAGAATTCTTTCCAAAACTATTTCACCCCAATTTCCCTGCGTTTTGTTCTCGCCTTTTAAAGCATTTGTGAGATTGAGTGCATCTTCTGAAAGCCTTGCATTCATCTCTTTGAGTCGTAAAAGTTCATCTTTTAGGAGATGTCTATCTTTAGATTCTGTGTTAAATTGCTCTTTGGATTGTGTCGAAAAATTGCTTATCTGTTCACGAAAAGGTTTTAAAAGTATCTCAAATTGCTCTTTATGGGTGTGGTTAAACTGTTTTGATTTATCTTCAAAAATCTGATTTGCTAGGAGTTTAAACTCTTTTGAGAGTTCATCTTTGGCTAATTGCATCACAATAAGTTTTTCACTCGAAGATTTTATCTCATCTTCATAGCGTGTATTTAAAATCGCATGTCGTATTTCAAGTTCACTCTTAGAGTTTTGAAGTTCCACATGCCGAGCATTTAACTCCGCGTTTTCGCTCAGCATATTTGTCAGTGCTTCTTTTTTGTTTAAAAGCAAATAAAGCAAAAATAAAATTACGACAAGAGCAATAATACAAAGTATCAAATATAAATCCACATGCCAACCCTCAATTAAATTTCAAAAATTATACAATATTAGCGTCTCTTAACTCATAAATAATAAGATTATCTATATAATAACACGAGATATACAAATAGTATTCGACAGACAAAAGGTAATTATAATAAATGATACAGTGGGATGATGGGTTAAGTGTTGGTATTGAAATAATAGACAATGACCACAAAAAACTTTTAAGCATTATAAATCAACTCTCAGAAGCAATAGACGCTGATGCAACGAAAGATATTCTTGAGAATATTTTTACAGAACTGGAAGAGTACGCTTTAACACATTTTAAAAGTGAAGAATTTTATATCCAGAAGTGCAATCGAGAAGGTCTTGTTACTCATCAAGAACAGCATAATAGCTTTATTCTTAAAATACCAGAACTCAAAGCTAAACTTTTGAGCACGAATGACTATATTGTTGCTCAAGACACAACTATCTATCTATCTGATTGGCTCGTCAACCATATTATTAGCGAAGATATACCATTGATAAGATTTTTTGAAAACTGTGAACTTTCTCAAAATAACAAAAGTAACAAAAAATCTTTATTTAAACGATTAATCAAAAAAACAACTGATAGCCTTAGTTTTACTAAAAGGATATTCTATTCAGTCCTTATTCCACTCAGTGGAATGTTCTTTTTTGGCTCTATAATTCTTTGGAATAATTATCAAAACTATGAAGATATGAAAAGCGCGTCTAGTATAATTTATACTATTTCCAACATTAATGTTCTTGCGCATAACATCCAAATTGAAAGAGGTTTAAGCAGTGGATATCTTACATCTATAGACAATAAATTTGATAATAGCTTACAAAAACAAAAAATAATTGTAGATAATGCTATAGTCTCATTCATAAAAAAATTCGAAACCATTGACAAAGAAAAGTTAATTGCGATACAGTCGTATATAAATGTTTTTCAAAAAGATATGCTCTCATTAAATAATCTTCGTAACGATGTAAAGAATAAAAAAATTTCTCAAATTGATGCAATAAACGCTTATTCTGAAATAATAAAAAATATACTCTCCATCACACCACAAATAGCATTTCTCAATATAGATGGTGCAGTTTCTTCCTCAATATCAACTTTATCCTCTGCTCTGCATCTAAAAGAGTCTTTAGGGCAGCAAAGAGCGTATGGAACGATGATTATAGAGAAAAAAAATGCGAGTAGAGATGAATATGTATCATTCATGCAACTTCTTGGTACTCAAAAATCCTTTTTATATATGTTTGAACTCACAGCAACGCAAAATGAAACAAAAACAATAAACACTATTTTTAATTCTGTTACTGCAAAACAAATATCCGAATATGAAGAAAAACTGAAAAATAGTGATTTTAAAAACTTAAATTCTGAAATTTGGTTTGATTCTTTTACAAGACTTATAGAAGATGTAAAAAAATTTGAAGACCAACTTTTGTATAAAATTAATGATTTAATTGACCATCGTATAATCAGTACCATTCAAAATCTTTTTTTATGGATTGTTTTCAATAGTGTTATATTGGCTATTACTTTTTTTATTTTATATACATTAAAAAGAAGTGCAACGAAACAAATCTTTCAACTAACAGATGCAATGAAAGATTTGGCAAGTGGTGGCAGAAGTTTTCGACTCTCCCCAATAATGATAAACAGAGACGAAATTGCATGTATGTACGATGCTTATGAAACAACGAGACAAAGACTTCTTAAAGGTGATGTTTTCACACAATTATATAAAAACAAAAAAGATATAGAAGTAAAAAACCAACAAAGAGAAAATAGTAAACTTGAAGAGATGGCTTTTATTGACCCACTTACAGGTACGCTCAATCGCCGTAAATTTGAAGAAGTATCTGAGAGGGAACTGAAATATGCTATGCGTTATAACCATAGTTTGAGTTTTTTAATGATGGATATTGACCATTTTAAAAATATAAATGATACTTATGGGCATGCAACAGGGGATGAAGTTTTAAAACATTTTGCTCATATTTGTAAAAGTATAGCTAGAGATATAGACATCGTTGCACGATTTGGGGGTGAGGAGTTTGTCATTATTCTTAGAGAAACCGATGAAAATGGTGCGTACTATTTCTCTGAAAGACTACGCAACGAAGTTTATAACTCTAATATAATGGTAGAAAATCAAGTTATAAAATATAGCGTAAGTATTGGAATAGCGAGTTTAGAAGATGATAAAAATGCAAAAACAATTCTCCAAAGAGCGGATGAAGCTCTCTATGAAGCCAAAAAAGATGGAAGAAATAGAACTGTTGTGTATAAAAAAAGCACACTATAAACTTAAGTTATTTTAAATATATTAGACTTTAATTATTCTTTATGTATTTTTTGCTATAATTCGCAAAATTTTCTAGGAGAAGGTGCCATACTGTAACAGTATGCTTGTATCATCTCCTTATTTAAAGGTATATGATGCAAGAAAATGCACAAACAAACACTCCCCAAGAAGAAGCGTTAATCACATTTGATGATTTAAACTTAAAAAAAGAAGTACTACAAGCAGTTAAATATGCAGGTTTTACAATTCCAAGTCCTATTCAAGCACAGGCTATCCCTTTTGTTTTAGCAGGTCGTGACATCGTTGGTCAAGCACACACTGGTACAGGTAAAACTGCAGCTTTTGGTCTTCCAGCAATTTCAAACATGCACTTAAAGGGTGGTGTTGAAGTTTTAGTTATTACTCCAACGCGTGAACTTGCTACGCAGGTTTCAGATGAACTTTTCAAATATGGTAGAAACTTAGGTGTTAAAACTGTAACTGTGTATGGCGGTAGTTCATACAATAGACAAATTGACCTAATCGAGAGAGGTGCAAATATCGTTGTTGCAACTCCAGGGCGTCTTTTAGATATTCTTAAAAAGAATTTAATAAAAAATTTCGTTCCTTCTATGGTTATTCTCGATGAAGCGGATGAAATGCTTGACATGGGATTTTTGGATGATATTAATGAAATATTTTCATACCTTCCAACAAGCCGTCAAACACTTCTTTTCTCAGCTACTATGCCTCAGCCTATCAAAACTTTGGCAAGTAGAATTCTTGACAATCCTGAATTTATCTCGATTACAAAAGGTGAAACTACAAATACAGATATCGAACAATTTTATTATGTAATTGAAGAGAGTGAAAGAGATGATGCAATTATTCGTCTTATGGACTCAGAAGATACAGATAAATCAATCGTATTTTGTAGAACAAAAAGTGAAGTTGATAGACTTTCAAATGTTCTCTCAAGCGCTGGTTATTTGGCAAATGGTCTTCATGGAGATATGGAGCAACGTCAAAGAGAAACAGTTATCAAAGGTTTCAAAAACAATGGCGTAAAAGTTCTTGTTGCAACAGATGTTGCTGCGCGTGGTATCCATGTGGATAATATTTCACATGTTTTTAACTACCATATTCCATTTGATCCAGAGTCTTATGTTCACCGTATCGGTAGAACAGGTCGTGCTGGAACGAAAGGTAAAGCGATTACACTTTTAACTCCATTAGAGTTTAAAGAATTGCAACGCATTAAACAAAAAGTTGGAACTTCAATGGCTCACGCTTTTGTACCAAGCAAAAATGACCTAAGAAAAACTACACTTACTGCTTTAGTAAAAAAGATAGAAGAGCAACATATTTATGATGAAGCGCACAAAGTTTTAGACCTTCTTCGTTTAGATATAGATGAAGAAAAAATGGCATATAAACTTATCTCTATGCTTTTAGATAACCAAGAGATAAAAGGACCAAATAATATTGGTATCCCTGCTGATAGAATTGAAGCTATCCTAGAGAGAGCCGGCAAAAGAAATGATTCAAGAGGCGGCGGATACAAAGGCAAAAATCGTTCATCAAGTGGCGGAAGCCGCTCTTCGAGTGGTGGTGGTGCAAGTCGTAGCCGTGATGGTAGCGGTTCTGCTGGTGGTGGAGCTACTCGTAGCCGTGAAGGCGGAAGCGGTGGCGGTTACCGTGGAGGAAATGCAGCTGGTGGAAACAGAGGCAATACTTCAAGAAGCTCTACACCTAGACACAGAGACTAATTCCAAAAACATTCGGCATATGGGAAGTTCCACATGTGCCCGAGCGAAGCGACAAATGCCCTCGGGGTGCCAACTTTCCTCCACAATTTAACTCATTTCTTAAACAAACTCACAAAAAACTCGTTATAATTTTTCAAAAAATGGAGATTTCCACATGCCAATCTATGAAGACAATGATATTTATATTGAAAGAGAATCGAGTGAAATTCCATGGCTTAAAATCTTTACAAAAGAGCCCTACAAAGAGCTTGGAGATATGCCAAAGAGTTTAAGAGTCAAACTTTGGGATGTTTATGACATTATAGAGTTTGAGATGAAAAAGTATTACAATCCTAAAAAAATAAACATGGCATCATTTGCAAATATGCTCCCAAGAGTTCATATACATGTCATGGCAAGATTTGAAGATGATAGCTACTTTCCAAACCCAATGTGGGGAGAAAAATTAAGAGAAGCAAAATTAAATTTACCAGATGAAAATGAGTTTTTTAAAAGAGTGAAAGAAGTATTAAAAAATTTAAAAAAATAAAATATTATTTTAAAGCGGTGAGAACGGGACTAAGGCACTTCCCCATGTCAATCCGCCACCAAATGCATCCAATAACATAAGTTCGCCTGATTTTAAAGTACCATTTTCATATATTTCGTTGATTGCCATTGGTATTGAAGCACCTGAAGTATTTCCATATTTTTCAACCGTAATAACAACTTGACTATCTTCGAGTTTTAAGGCTTCACCAACAGCTTTTATAATTCTAAGATTTGCTTGATGTGGAATAAAATGAGTAATTTCAGAGCTTTGCACACCATTTGCTTCCAATATTTCTACAACATCTTTTGTCAAAGTTCTCACAGCAACTTTAAAAGTTTCATTTCCCTTCATCTGCATAAAACAAGCAGATGATTCTTGGTCGAGTGAATCATGAACCGAACCACTTCCACCATTTGGAGTCATCAATAAATCTGCATAAGAACCATCAGAACCTGTATGAATATCCATAATAGCTTCGTCTTTATTGTCAGTTGCACTAATTATAGCAGCACCTGCACCATCTCCAAAGAGTATGCAAGTTCCTCTGTCCGTGTAGTCAGTAATAGCAGAAAGTCTTTCAGCTCCAATAATAAGAACATTTTTTTTCATTCCAGATTCAATAAATGCCTTAGCAATAGAAAGAATATAAACAAAACCCGTACAAGCAGCAGAGATATCAAAAGCAGTAACAAATCCTAGCCCAAGTTTATTTGAGATAATTGTTGCAGTGGATGGCATACAAAAATAATCAGGAGAAATAGTTGCACAAATAACCATGTCAATCTCTGATTTGTCTATGCCACTTCGCTCTATAGCTTTTTTTGCAGCTTCAACACCCATATCACTCGTTGTTTCATTTTTTGCAGCAATGTGGCGTTCTTTGATACCTGTTCTTTTCGTAATCCATTCATCTGTTGTATCAACCATTTGAGATAAATCTGCGTTGGTTAATACCTTTTGTGGCACATATGCACCTATAGAACGAAAAGCTGCATAAGCCATTAAATTTCCTTTTGCTTGAGTGTTGCAAGTCTTGAAATTATATGCTCATTCACACCAGTATCAACATATTTTATAGCCTGATAAACAGCATTTTCTATCGCTCTAGCATTGCTTTTACCATGGCTTACTATTGCACAGCCTTTTATACCAATAAGCGGAGCTCCACCAATTTCAGCATAATCAATCTCTTGCTTAAGAAGTCTAAAAACTTTTCTCATTAAAAGAGCACCTGTTATAGCAATAGGAGATTTTCTAATATAATCTTTAATAAGCTGACTAATAGTAGATGCTACCCCTTCGCTTGTTTTAAGAACTAAGTTCCCTATAAAACCATCACAAGTAATAACATCACAGCTACCATTAAATATATCTCCGCCCTCAACATTACCCTTAAAGCCTCTATAACCTTTGAGTAATTTAAAAGCTGCTTTTGTTACTTCGTTCCCTTTAGAATCTTCTTCGCCATTTGCTAAAAGTCCTATAGATGGATGTGTGATTTTTAAGACATCTTCAGCATAACATCCACCCATAACAGCAAACTCTACCAAATGTTCAGGCTTAGAATCAACATTCGCTCCAACATCCAAAACAACTGAACGACGACCAGTTTTTGTTGGCATTAATGTGACGAGTGCGGGTCTGGAAACACCAGCGAGACGACCTAATCTCAGAGTTGCAAGTGTCATTGTAGCACCACTATGTCCAGCTGAAACAACACCATCCGCTTCACCATTTTTTACTAATTCAATGGCTTTATAGATACTACTCTCTTTTCTTTTTACTGCTTCAGTCGCCGCTTCATGCATTAAAATGACATCATCTGCCTCAACAATTAAAATCTTACCTCTATAACGCTTTGGTAACAGAGGTAAAATTTCTGATGATTTTCCCACTAGGATAGGTATAAACAACTTTTTTTTCAGTGCTTCAATACAACCCTTAACAATTGGCTCAGGACCAAAGTCCCCGCCCATTGCGTCAATAGCAATTTTGATCATTGACTATTTATACTCACCAGTAACTGGGTTAATATGGTGTGGAAGTTTATAAGTTCCATCTTTATCTTTAATTGGTTTAGCTAAAGTAATTTTGTAGTGAGTTCTTCTTTTAGCTGAACGAGAGTGAGATACTCTTCTTTTAGGTACTGCCATTTTATATTCCTTTCATTTTATTTAAACGCAATAAGGAATAAATCCCTTTTGCTACACTAAGACCGCTTTGGTCACTTCTGGACTAAAGCCCGATGCAAAAAAATCACTAAATGATTTTTTGTAAAAGCTTACCTCTTTTACGAGGTAGATTTTCAATTCTTGTTGTTAAGAAGCCTGACAATTTTCACAACTGTGATAGTCACTTTTTATAAGTTCAATCTCAGAGTTTAAAATTTCATCTAAATCCGCCATAGAATCAAGAGATTCGATAACATCGAGTTCAATGTTTTCGTTATCTTCATAAATTCCATCAGAGATAAAAATTTCTATCTCTTCATCTAGTGGTAATTTAAAATCTTCCCCACACTGGTTGCACTGAACATCAAGCAATCCATTTAATTCTGCTTTTAACAAAATTAATTTGCCGGCATGATACTCCAAATAACCTTTAAAAGTTATTTCATTCGATTTTATATCAAAATCTAATGGTATATTACTTATTTTTCTAAGTGCTACTTTCATAATTTAATTATGAAAGTTCTCTTTCTGAGAAAAAGAATGCAATTTCAACAGCTGCATTTTCTACTGAATCACTTCCATGAACTGCATTTGCATCTATATTTTCAGCAAAATCTGCACGAATTGTGCCAGCTTCAGCATCTTTAGGATTAGTAGCACCCATAAGATTACGATTTTTCATCATAGCGTTTTCGCCTTGTAAAACTGAAACAACTACTGGACCGCTAATCATGAAATCAACTAGATCATTAAAAAAAGGTCTCTCAGCGTGAACTGCATAAAAAGCTTCAGCATCTGCACGAGAGAGTTGAATTTTTCTTGTTGCTGCTATTTTAAGACCATTACTTTCAAAACGATCTAAAATTTTACCTATAACACCTTTAGCAACGGCATCTGGTTTAATTATTGATAGTGTTCGTTCCATCAAATCTCCTGTAAAATATAAAATTTAGAGCGGAATGATATCAAAAAAATAGCTGATTTTAGTTTAAATGTGAGGATTTTCTAAAAGATTGTCTTGTAAAGCACTATTGAGTGCTTTACAGAAAAAGTATTATGCTACTACAGGCTCTTTATTTGAGCGTTGTTCACTTGTAATATCTTCACGGTGCGCTGGGCTTTCACCAATTTCACTCCAAGTTATACAACCCTCTGTTGGACATGCTGTTGCACATGCTGGTTCATCGTGATGGCTAACACACTCTACACATTTGTCACTGTGAACATAGTATATTTCTTCACCCGTTGGGTTATCATCCTCATCTACAATTGCTTCTACTGGACACTCATCAATACAAGCACCACAGTTGATACATGTATCATTAATTAATACTGCCATTTTTTTCTCCTAATTTTTATTTAGATAACTATAACAAAAGATTTTTAAATATAGCTAAAAAAGCAATTTAAAAAGCAATTTAACATAAAAGAGTTACTAAAAATTAAAGACCTAAATACTCTTTAATTTCATTTACTCTATCTGTTTTTTCCCATGAAAAACCCTCTTCTTCTCTTCCAAAATGCCCATAAGCAGCTGTTTGTCTATAAATTGGGCGTAACAAATCAAGTGATTTTATTATTCCTTTTGGAGATAAGTCGAAAAGCTCTTTTACACATGCTTCAATTTTTTCCTCATCCACTTTACCAGTACCATGCGTGTCCACCATAATAGAAACAGGTTGAACAACGCCAATCGCATACGCAACTTGAATAGTCGCTCTATCACATGCACCAGAAGCTACTAAGTTTTTAGCAACATGTCGCGCTGCATACGCTGCACTTCTATCAACTTTGGTTGGATCTTTTCCACTAAATGCGCCACCGCCATGTGGACAACTTCCACCGTATGTATCAACGATAATTTTTCTTCCAGTGAGTCCAGCATCACCTTGCGGTCCACCAATTACAAATTTTCCTGTTGGGTTAATGTGAAAAACTGTACTTTCATTCATCATATCCGCAGGAATAACATGTCGTATAACTTCTTTTATAACATCTTCATGAATTTTTGCCTGAGAAACATCAGGTGCATGTTGTGTTGAAATAACAACTGTTTCCACTGAAACTGGCTTATCGCCTCTATATTTAACACTTATTTGTGCTTTTCCATCAGGACGAAGATAAGGAATAATTCCATCTTTACGAACTTCAGCAAGTCTTCTTGTTAAACGATGCGCCAAATAAATAGGAAGTGGCATAAGCACATCTGTCTCACGACATGCATAACCAAACATTAAACCTTGATCACCCGCACCAATCTCGCCATCCGCTTGATCAACACCTTGATTTATATCAGCAGATTGTTCACCAATACCATTTAAAATAGCAGCAGAACGGTAATCAAAACCATAGGTTGCATCTGTATAACCTATCTCTTGAATAACTTTTCTAGCTATCTCTTGCATTGGGGCATACGCCGTTGTTTTCAGTTCACCTGCAATTACACAAAAACCATTTGATACTAAAGTTTCACACGCAACGCGTGCATTAGCATCATGCTCAATAATATAATCCAAAATTGCATCACTGATTTGATCTGCCATCTTATCAGGGTGCCCTTCTGTTACAGACTCTGAAGTAAATATGTACTCTTTTGTCATCGATTTTTCCTTATTGAAGTATAGAGTCTTGCTCCATAAATCGTGGCAATTATATCTAATAATTGTAAAGATAAATAACGAATTTTTTACTATAAAAGATAAAAATTTTCCTTAAATAATTATACTTATTTATAGGGTTAGAATTTTATTAATTATTTTCAGTTAAAATTCCCCCAACAAAAAATAAAAAAGGATATATATGTTAGTAACAAAGAAAGCTCCAGATTTCACAGCAACAGCAGTTTTAGCGAATGGTTCAATCGTTGGAGATTTTAATCTTTACAAAAACTTAGGTGTGAAAGGTGCGGTTTTATTTTTCTATCCACTTGACTTTACATTTGTTTGTCCATCAGAAATTATCGCTTTTTCACACAGAATCGAAGAATTTACGAGCCGTGGCGTAAATGTTATCGGTGTTTCAGTTGATAGCCAATTTTCACACTTTGCATGGAGAGAAACTCCAGTAAATCAAGGCGGTATCGGAAGAGTTAAGTTTCCTCTTGTTTCAGACTTGACAAAAAATATTTCAAGAGATTACGATGTACTTTTTGGTGAATCAGTTGCTCTTCGTGGTTCATTTTTGATAGATGCAGATGGAACTGTGCGTCACGCAGTTGTAAATGACTTACCACTTGGAAGAAATATTGATGAGATGATTCGTATGGTTGACACTATGATTTTCACGAACGAGCATGGTGAAGTTTGTCCTGCTGGTTGGGTAAAAGGTGATGAAGGTATGAAAGCTTCTACTGAAGGTGTTGCTGAGTATTTAGCTTCTCACGCAGAAAAACTATAATTTTACACATTTTGCCTCTTTAAGGCAGATTTTTTTACTTCCACATGCCGTACTTGGCATGTGCAAATAAACTCTCCTAACTTTTTCTTACAAAATCCAAAGCCTTTTTATTTACAAATGCAAGTTCATGCCACTGCTTTCTTGGTGCGATGAGATTGAGCCTTAGAGGATTTGAACTTCTTGAGAGCGCTACATAAAATTGTGAGGGTGCAAAAATCTCATTTGTCTCAATAATCAAATCCATGATACTCATTCCCTGTGATTTATGGATAGTAATAGCAAATGCTAGTTTGATGGGAAACTGATACACACTAAAAAGATTCTCTTCCACCATCTCTTTTTTACCATCCACAGTTTTCTCTTTCCACATGCCCTTAGATTGTGCCACGGCTTCAAGTTTTATGACTCGCTCATCACTTTTTTGGACATAAATAAAATTACCGTCTATATTTACAATTACACCTCGCTCTCCATTAAAATAGTTCCATGAATTTCTCGTAAAAAGTACAGGCACACCTACTTTTAACTCTAACTCTTTTTCTATTCTAGCGTCATTCATGTAACGCTCAATCTCTGCATCTTTTACACTTTGCACATGCCGAACAATCTGTGCTTGTTTGACAAAAAGTTCATTTTCTATAAAGGAGAGTTGTCTTTTGTTGTGCCATGAAGCGGACTCATTTTTTCCAAACAAAAATGTAAACTCACTCAAATCCTCGCTTAAAGGTTTGATAAACTCATTTAAGTGGTTGTGTGTCGCTTCATCAATATGTCCAAACCTGACACTGTTTAAAAGTTCTATAAAATACTTGTCATCGGTTCTGTAAATATGCGTCAGCTCGATTTTTGTAAACGCAAACTCACTCCACGCTTTAGACTCAAAAGCAAATCTCACTTCGCTTGAGCCACGCACCACAGGAGGAAGTTGTAAAAAATCTCCAACTACAAGTAACACACCTCTAAAATTTGCTTGAAGCAGTCTGAGTTGTATCATATCGAGCAATGCGTCACTCACCATAGAGATTTCATCGATAACGACTAAATCCATAGCTACTATAATTTTTTTCACTTTTTTACTGAGTTCTAACTTGCCATTTAACTCCAACTCTTTTAAGTTTGAAGCGATGCCAAGGTCTAAAAAACTATGAAGCGTTTGCCCACCAATGAGCGTCGCCGCCATGCCAGTTGAAGCGAGTTTTGCAACTTTTTTGGCATCTTCTTCATACGCTTTTATAATTTCTCGCGTGATGGTTGTTTTTCCAACACCCGCACCACCTGTCAAAAAAACATTTTTATTTGATTTTAATACTTCAATAGTAACACTTAAATAATTCATAATTTTATAGTATCGATTTTAACTATAAATCGCGGTTAATAGAGTAAAATATCTGCAAATATTTAACAGGAAAACGAAAACAATGGATAGAATTTTAATCATAGAAGACAACAAAACACTCGCAAAACTCATAGCTAAAAAAATAAGCACTGAACTGAACTTTGAAGTGGATGTGGCGTATCAGCTCTCTGAAGCGAAACTTTTTTTACACAAGTATAAGTATTTTATTGCATTAACAGATTTGAATCTGCCTGATGCTCCAAATGGCGAAGTGGTAGATTATCTTCTCTCAAAAGAGAATCGTGTGCTTGTTTTGAGTGGAAATATAGACAAAGATTTTAGAGAAAAAATGCTACAAAAAAACATAATCGACTATGTTACAAAAAGCGGGGTTGACGATATTAATTACATTGTTCACACGCTCAAAAGATTACATAAAAATCAAAAACATAAAGTTTTAGTTGTGGACGATTCTATGGTGTTTCGCAAACAAATGAAAAGCATGTTGGAAAATCTCTTTTTTCAAGTTATCACTGTTGCGCACGGAGAAGAAGCACTTGGTATGATAGCAACACATCCTGATATCAGCCTCGTTTTGACGGATTATAACATGCCCGTGATGGATGGTCTTGAGTTAACAAAAGAGATTAGAAAAATACACAAGAAAAATGACATGGGCATTATCGCCGTATCTTCAAGTCATGATGACCAAATAACTGCCATGTTTTTAAAGCACGGTGCAAACGACTACATAACAAAACCTTTTTCAAAAGAAGAGTTTTCATGCCGTGTAAACAACTCCATAGAAGCACTTGAAAATATCCACATCATCACAAATCACGCAACTAGAGACTTCTTAACTGGTCTTTACAACCGCACATACTTCTTTAAAAATATAAAAGAGTACTTTAATGATGCGTCTCAAAATGGTGAAAGTTTTGCCATAGCCATGATAAATATTGACAATTTTAAAAAGATAAATGACACCTACGGACACGACGCTGGAGATAAAGCTATCGTTACTCTTTCAGAAATTATACGCTCAAGTGTAAATCAAAAAGATGTAGTTGCAAGATTTGGCGGGAAAGAGTTTTGTGTTGTTTTAAAAGATATTTCAGCACAAAATGCTCTTGTAGCCTTAGAGAGACTTCGTGCAAACATAGAAAGAAATATCATGACTTCAAGTAATGGCGAAGAGATACGCTTTACAATCTCCATCGGCGTTTCAACAAGCCACGAAGACACCCTTGAAGAAGATGTAAATCAGGCGGATTTGTTACTTTATAATGCAAAACAAAACGGTAGAAATCAGGTAGCACATAACTGATTTCTAGTTTCCACATGTGCCCGAGCGAAGCGACAAATGCCCTTGGGGTGCCATAGGTTACTTCACTTCGCTCGCAATATTCTGTGCTTAAAGTCAAGTCTTTTTAACAAATCTCTACCATTTTTCTTTCGTAGATATAGTTTGGAGTAAATGGTTTATTATGCTTTAAAACTCCAAATGCAATTCTAAGCAATTTATGAG
>JAPLGP010000002.1:9142-30064 GCA_026390075.1 Campylobacterales bacterium | reverse complement strand
GTTGCCAGAGCTAAAAATTGGGCTTGCATATCTGTTGGAAATGCAGGGTACTCTTGTGTTGTTATTTTTACAGGCTTAATTACTCCTGAGGGATGAATCGTTATGGAATCATTTGTAATTGTAAATGTATTTCCCATATCTTCAAGTTTTGCTAAAACAGCGCCTAGATGTTTTGGTTGTGTATTTACAATTGTGAGTTCTGATTGTGTGATAGCACCCGCACAAAGATATGTTCCAGCTTCAATACGGTCTGGAATAACAGCAAACTCTTTTATATCGATAAGATTTCCACATGTCCCATATACTGTGAGTACACCTGTTCCTATACCATCGATTTGTACACCATTTTCATTTAAAATTTCGCAAAGCTGAACCACTTCTGGCTCTCTTGCTGCATTTATGATTGTAGTATTTCCACATGCCAAGGCTGCTGCCATAACGATGTTTGCAGTTCCAGTAACAGTGATTTTATCAAAAATGATTTCACACCCTTTAAGCCCATTTGGTGCACTTGCTTCAACATAACCTGCTTTTATTGTTATCTTCGCGCCCATGTGCTCAAGTGCTTTGAGGTGCAAATCAATCGGTCGCTGACCTATGGCGCATCCACCTGGAAGAGAAACTTCACAATGACCAAATCTTGCAAGTATCGGACCTAAGACTAAAATAGAAGCGCGCATAGTTTTAACAATGTCATAAGTAGCTTTTGTCTCTTTTATGTTCGCTGTATTTACAACAACGCAATCATCTTCAAACACACACTCCGCACCAAGATTTGATACAAGTTTAAGCATCGTTTTGATATCTGCAACATGAGGTAAATTTTTTATAACAACACTGTTTTTTGCGAGTATCGTCATAGCGATAAGTGGAAGGGATGCATTCTTTGCACCAGAAATTTTTATTGTTCCATTGAGGGATTTAACGCCCTGTATTTTCAAGTAATCCATAGGTCTCTTTAGTAATTTGTTAAAATTTTTGTAATTATATCTTAATCTAAATTGATATACCATTGCGTACAAAGGAAATAGTTATGAGTACAGCCCTAGATAGATTAAAACAATTAACAACTAAAATGTCGGGCTATGAAATGTCTGGTTATGAGATGGCAAGAAAAGAAAACTTAAAAATTTTAGAAGAGTTATTTCATGAAATCGGCATTGAAAAAAAAGTAGAAAATTTTGTGGAACTTTTTGAATTTAAAGCCATAAATCTCTCAGGAGCATCCCTATTGAGTGAAAGTTTGGGTGCCATAAAAGAGGGAAAATATCTTCAAATTTTAGCCATTGGTTATGACAAAGAAGCGATAGTAAAGAGTAAAAACATCTCTCTTGGGTATTTTGGAAGAGCTGAGAATGTGGAAGAGGGTTTAAAAAATAAGATAGTAGAATTTATTATTCGTTATAGATTTGAGAAAAGTTTTATGACTCTTGAACACTACTACGATATGATTGAAACATTTAAAAAATAGAATGACCCAATGCTGCTATTTTTAGATATTGAGACAACTGGACTTGAAAACGAGGATAAAATCTGTTCTATTGGCTTGGTCGCGGTCGATGCAGATACCATTGTGCGAAAGTACGATTTAGTCAATGAAGGTAAAAAAATATCCTCAAAAGCTTCAAGTATAAATCACATTACAAATGAGATGCTTGTAAATAAACCAAAACTTCAAGAGAGTAAAACTTATAAATTTTTGTGTGCGCATAACAAAGAAGAGACGACGCTTATCGCACACAACAGTAAGTTTGATTTGAAGATGCTGGCGGCATGTGGATTTGAGTTTAAAGGTCAGACAATAGACACTTTAAGAGTAACAAAACATCTTATTCCTGAGTGTGATTTTTTTTCATTACAATTTCTAAGATATGAGTTAAAACTTTATCGTGATGAGGAAAAAGAGTCTTTTGCTCATAACGCACTCAGCGATGCAAAAGTGGTAAAATTGCTTTATGAGTACCTTTTAGATATAGCGTCACATGAGGAAATGTGTGAGCTCGGTACCAAAAAAGTACTTATGCAAAAACTCAATTTTGGAAAATATGCAGGGCGATATATAGAAGATATCGGCATGTGTGATTACAAATATTTGGAGTGGATGCTTACAAATATCTTGGATTTAGATGAAGATTTGCGATATAGTATCGGTTATCATTTACAAGGAAAAATATGAAAGTAGCTGTTGAATGTAAGTCTCCATTGCTCCAAAAGTCTTTAGAGATTTTTTTAGCGCGTTATCTGTGTTCAGCAAAACAATGCGATATAGTGATTCGAGATGAAGAGTGCTTAAATGATGAGAGATGTTTTTATATCTCAAGTCATGCAAACGCAGATTTAGTCAAACCATTTTCAAAATCTCAACTTATTTTAGCACTAGAAAACAGATATAAAGTCTCTAAATCAGGCATGAGAGAAGAGATTGAAAAAGAGTACGGTGATGAACCACTTAATTTTGATATTTTAGAAAAACGCATTGAACTTCTCACAAGAGAGTATCAGCAAAATATTATAAGGGCTGTGAAAGCATTTTATGAAAAGTAAACAAATAACTAAAAAAATCGTTGCTGGAAAATTTAAAGGAAAAACTTTAAAACTACCATCAAAAACGACAACAAGAAGTTCAAAATCAATCGTTTTGGAATCCTTTTTTAATACAATCGGTTTTGAAATAATAGACTCTATCTTTGTTGAGGTATTTTCAGGAAGTGGCTCTGTTGGGCTTGAAGCACTGAGCCGAGGAGCAAAAAAAGTTATTTTTATGGAAAAAGACAGAGATGCCCTGAGCGTTTTAAAAGAAAATATTGCACAAACCGAGCCAAAAATGTGTGAAGTTTTTAGCGGAGATAGTTTTTCCAATATCCACGCAGTACTTAAACAGCTCAAAAAAAACAGCGATGAAGCCTATTTTTATATAGACCCTCCTTTTAGTGTGAGAGAAGGAATGGAAGATATTTACGACAAAATGATAGATATGATTGCCTCTTTAGACAAAGAAAATGTAAAACTTATTATCATAGAACACATGAGTGGCTTAGAACTTCCACATGCCATAAACTCTTTTGAAATGGTAAAAACTAGAAAATTTGGAAATACAACACTTACTTATTTTCAAGTTGAGTAATATGGAATAATTATTGCTGTACCCTTGTACAATTCAAGGACTAGCTATGATAAAAATTCTATTATTTTTCTTTCTCACTACTTCTATCTATGCGACTAAAATAAATGATGTAGCGAATATAGTAGGTGTTCGTGACAATCAAATTATTGGTTACTCTTTGGTCGTAGGTCTTAGTAAAACAGGCGATGGAACAACCTCAAAATTTACTCTTCAATCCATCGCGAATATGCTCAAATCAATGAACATCGATATGAGTCCAGCAGATATAAAATCAAAAAATGTTGCAGCCGTAGTTGTCACTGCAACACTTAAGCCATTTACGAGACAAGGTGATAAGTTTGATATATCTGTCTCATCTATAGGTGATGCAAAATCTTTAGAAGGTGGAACACTTTTGATGACACCTCTCAAGGGAGTTGACGGCAAAATTTATGCTTTGGCTCAAGGTGCTGTGAGTATTGGCGGAAAAAATGAAAAAGGCTCAGGCAGCGCGTCACATCCAACGGTTGGAGTTGTTTTAGAGGGTGGTTTGGTTGAGAGAGAAATCAACATTGATTTATACCACCAAGAGTATGCAACACTCTCTTTAAAAAATTCAAATTTTAAAAATAGTGTAGAAATTCAAAAAGTCATCAATGCATTTTACAAAACTGAAGTTGCAGTGGCCATGGATCCTCGAACGATTAACCTAAAAAAACCACAAAATAAATCTATGGTAGAATTTTTGGCAGAAGTTCAAGATATAGATATGAACTATAAAATTGACAATAAAATTATTATAAATGAGAGAACAGGTACTATTATTGCTGGTATAGATATTGAAGTGAAGCCTATTGTTATGACACACGGAGATATCACTATAAAAATCAATGAACAAACAACGCCAGATAAACCAGCTGGTTCTATGGTTGTAGATAAAGATACGGTCATTGGCGTAAATGAAAATGAACTTTATACAAAAAAAGGAACAACGACAGTTGCTAACTTGGTTCGTTCTTTACAAAAATTAGGGGCTACTCCAAAAGATATTATCTCTATTTTGGAAGCTATGAAAAATGCAGGTAGTATATCTGCTGAATTATCGGTGATATAAAATGGGAACAAGTGGTATGGATTCGCTCAATATATATACGCAAACGGATATGCAACCAAATTTGCCTAAGATAAATCCTAGAACAGAGCAAAAAATAAATGGTTCTAATGGAGATTTAAAAGCAGAGAATAAAGCACTCAGGGAACAAACAGATGCTTTTGAGTCGGTAATTTTGAAAATGGTTATGGATAATTCCATGAAAGATGAGAAAAATCTTTTTTCAGCACAAAAAGACCCAGGTGACGAAATTTACAAATCTATGTATAGAGATGAGTTAAGTAAAGCAAGTGCTGGAAGTTTTGGATTTTCTCAAATGCTTTATGATTTTTTAAGTAGAAAAAGCTAATTTTTTGTGCACGTATGTCGATATTGCTTTATACAAAAAATATAATTGTATGAAGGATTTACAATGATTTCACAACTTAACACTTCATCTATGATGAATGCTTACTCCACTAATATGGGTGAAGCAAAAGAAACAACAAAAAAAGATGCTACGAATATTTCAAAGCAAGGTGATGCAAGCAAGGTAGAGCAGCTCAAAGAAGCTCTAGGTTCTGGCGAGTATAAAGTTAACTTACAGGCTCTATCACAAAAGATAGCGGAAGAGTTGTTGTAAGATTTAAAAAGATAGGGGTTTAACATGTTGTCTCATCACTTACAAGGTGCATTAAATGATTTAAGAGATTTAATCACAATAACCGAATCAGATATAGCCGATATAAGAGAAGCTAGAAACGATTCTCAATTTGAAAGACTTTCTTTAAAAGAAGAGAAGTTGAAAAGTTTTGAATCTAAAAAAGCGATGATTGATCATGAAATATCAGCTTTGATGAGTATGCACCCAGACAAAGATTTACCCCAGCTTTTAAATGAAGAACAGCATCAAGCTTTGTCAGACCTCAAAATAGAACTCTCAAATCTAAGAAGTGCAAATAAACGCTACGCAAAATTTGTTTTAGCAGTAAGTACTTTATATAATACATTTTTAGAAAGATTAGTTCCTACAGAGATGCAGGGATACCAAAAAGTTGCATCCAAAGATTCTTCTATTTTGGCAGTGAGAGTATAAGATGAGCTCTATATTTAATACACTTGGCATTGGTTATTCTGGATTAAGTGCTTCTCAAGCTGGTATCAGTACTACCAGTCACAATATCACAAATGCTGAAACAGATGGTTATACAAGACAAACTGCAGTAACAGCTGCTGCAACGCCTCTCTCTACAACGAGTGGTTTTGTTGGAAATGGCACAGATGTAGTGGGAATCAAAAGAATTTTTGATAATTTTGTTTTTGATAGATATACCACTTTAGGTTCAGACAAAGAGTATTCAGACTTTGAAAAAAAAACATTGGATCAGCTCTCAACTTATTTTCCAGAGATAGATAACACAGGTATTAAGTCAGATTTACATGAGTACTATAACATGTGGCAAACTTTTTCAGATAATCCTGATAATGCCTCAATTAAACTTGCTTTATCAAAACAAACACAGCTTTTATCTGAACATATTAAATCTACAGCAGATACAGTAAAAAATTTACAATCCGATTTAAATAAGCAATTAGAAATGAATGTTAATGAAGTAAACTCTTTAGCAAAACAGTTGGCAGAAACCAATAGAGCAATTGACACAGCAGAAGCAGGTGGTGCTTTTGATGCAAATGATTTAAGAGATAAAAGAAATGTACTTGAGAGAGATTTATCAAAACTCATTGGAACTGAAACAGCTACTGGTAGGCTACAATCTAATATACAAATAAATAGTAATGCAAACAATAAAACTGGAGATTATTCGCTTAGTGTAAATGGATTGAACTTAGTGGATGGCGCTACATACCATCCTATACATATTTCAAATACAACAAATAAAAATGGATTTTATGCACTTACCTACGAAAGGCAAGATGGTGTTTTAACCCCAATTGAAGAAAAACTCAATGGCGGTAAAATAGGCGCTATTTTAGCTTTAAGAGGTGGTTCACTTGATACAACAAGTGGTGTTCCAGTGGATGGGGTTTTACAAAATACTGTAGCAGAACTTAATGCATTTGCAACAGGCTTAATAGAGTCAACAAACAATCTCTATGCAGAAAGTCCAACAACTAAAATGACATCAAATAGCTTATCCATAGCACCAACCGATGCACTCATGAGTTCTTCAATGAATTTTAAAAAAGGTTCGTTTAATTTGGTAGTTTATGATGTTGATGGCAAGGCAGTAGCTACAAGAAAAATCAACATAGATGAAGCAACAACCATGACAGGAGCTGTGGGATCTAATTCCATTCAAGCTCAAATGTCAGCACAGGTTGATGACAATGCCGACGGAAATGCTACCAATGATGTCAATAGTTTTCTTCAATTTAATTGGGCAACCTATCCAGCTGGAGATCATGCTGTAGAGTTTTCACTTAATCCAACAGCAGAGTCAAAAGGTTATACTTTTGCAATTGCAGATGACCTAAAAAGTACTAATTTTAATTCAGGCTCAAATTTTGCTGGTGCTCTTGGAATGAGTAGATTTTTTGATGGGACGAATGCTACAAATATGAGCTTAACGGCGTCACTTCAAATAAATCCTACAAGTATATCTGCTGGTTTGGCGCCAGTAGCGGGAGATAATAAATTAGCACTCAATATGATTCAGCAACAATTTGAACAAATTGATTTTAAAGTTGGTGCTAAAACTTATACAACAACATCCAATGGTATGTTTGACACGATAGCTACAGGAGTAGGAGCATCTGCAAACGCAGCTACGATGAAAAATGAAACTATTTCTGCTCAGTTTAATGCGGTTGAGACGGAATACTTCTCAACTTCAAAAGTCAATATAGATGAAGAGATGACGAATTTAATTAAGTATCAAAATTCTTATGGTGCTGCCGCGAAAATTATTACAACGATAGACCAGATGATGCAGACACTTCTTGGAATTAAACAGTAAGTTCCACATGCCGCTCTTTAGTATAGCAGTGCTTGTGTGTGTGGTTCTTTTCTCTTTTTTTGGTTCGTATGTTTATACCGTAGATGCTTACGCACTCGATGTAAATTCAATTTTACTTGCACCCTCATTTGAACATCTTTTAGGTACAGATAGACTAGGCAGAGATATTCTCTCACGACTTATGGAAGGTGGAAAAATTTCACTCATTATTGGTGTTGGGAGCGCATTTATAGCTTCATTTATTGGTCTGATTCTTGGTTCTATGGCTGGATATTTTAGAGGTAAAGTTGACAAAAGTTTTATCATTACAGTAGATTTGTTTTTGACATTTCCAACTTTCTTTTTACTTTTAGCATTGGTGAGTTATGTCAATGCTTCCGCTTGGGTTTTAGTTGTAATCATATCTGTTACAGGATGGATGACAACTGCAAGATTAATTCGCTCAGAGAGTTTTAAAATAACAGAACAACCATTTATTAAAATACTCAATATTGCAAATGTAAGTAAAATGAAAATACTCTTCAAATACTACGCCCCTATTTTAGCGCCCATCTATTTTGTAAGTTTCACTTTTGGAGTAGGTGGTGCAATCCTCGCAGAATCAGGATTGAGCTTTTTAGGTCTTGGTATAGTCGCTCCACAAATGAGCTGGGGAACGATTATCAGCAGTGCAAAAGATACTGTAGAAATTGCATGGTGGGTTAGTTTTTTCCCAGGTTTGATGATATTTCTGGTTACATTTTCTCTTATCAATATTTCTAATTATTTACAGCAGTTAACCAATCAAAAACAGATACAAAGTTAAAATTTATTTGAAAATTTTAGCTTTTATATCAAGTCCCTTTTCTTCTATAAAATAGTAACTCATAGAAGATATAATTAAGAGTAAAACCACATATAAAACTATTACTAGTCCAAAAGATACTAAATTTAAAATACCACTTTTGTTCATAATAACCAAAAGTATAAAATGCCATAAATAGATAGAGTATGAAATCTTTCCAAGCCAAGATATTAAGCAAAAATGACCAAACTTTTGATTATGAAGAAGTGTAAAAAGTATAAAAATAACAAAAAATAAAAGTATATTCCTCACTAAAAAAGTATCAATACCTATTTTTGAAAGCAAGATAAATGTAAACATTGTACAAAATGATAGTATGAAGTTTAGATACTGTTTATTAAAAGGAAATTTTACTTTATACTTATATATCAAGATTCCTAAGCCAAAAAATATAAATTGCGGAAACAGTTGAAATGAGTAATAAAAAAGATGTGCAACTTTTGATTTTGTAAAATTAAATAACTCATTTTCATATATAACATCTAAAAAATAAAACATAAAAAATGAAATAATTATCGCTATAACTATGAACCTTGTTTTATCAAAATACAATACAACAAGTGGAACAATCAAATACCAAAGCATTTCAATATTTAAAGTCCAATAAGCTCCATTAAACCCAAGCCCTGCATCTTTATATATAAAATAAGAAGTGAGCGACAAATGCGAAAGTATCTGTTTTATAAAAGATAAAGAGTACAGATAACTAGTGTCTATAGTCAATGAAGCAAGGAGTAAAACTATTAAAAAATTAAAATAATACGCAGGAAATATTCTAAAAATTCGGTTTATGAAGTATTTTTTGAGTGCATGTTTGACATCTTGATTATATTTTTTATAGAGAGCTAAAAAGGATGAATAGACTAAAAAGCCACTTATAACAAAAAATAAAGATACCCCAAACAAACCTAAGTAATGTATATAAGGAAATATCGCAGCGCCACCTAAACCTAGTAAAGCATAAAAATGATACAAAACAACACTGATAACGGCAATACCTCTTAAAAAATCTATTCCTTCATAATGTTTCATATATTTAAAACTTTTTACCGATGTTATATCCAACATACTTAACAAAATTATATAAAAATGATTTTGCAAGGGCTAGAGGTTCTTTAGATGCAATGTACTTAAACTCTTCCATTACTTGTTTTGCTCCTGTTTTTTCTGTTGAAGTTGTCTCTTTTAATGATTCTTGAATCCAGCTATTCTCTTTAAAAAATTTCCCTATAGCAACATACCGTCTATACAAATCAGACACACTATATACATGAGAGTGGTAAACTTTAGCCTCAGCACAATAAGCAACTTTTTTTCCATCAAGCACAGCTCTAGCGGCAAACTCCATATCTTCGCTTGTATTCAAATCTTTTGTAAAGCCCGATTGTTTTTTAAAATAATCCGCTTTATACAAAGCACAAGAATCCGAGGAAAAAAATGTTTTTATACCAAGTTCTTTTATATCCTCTTTTGTTTTTACCACAGACTCATTCGGATAGTTTTTATTTCGAGCAAATCTTTCAGTTATGTGAGCATTTTCATAAGGAATTTGCCTTGCGTATGAAACCACAATTTCTTCATCAACAAAAGGTTCTAAAAGCTTTTCCAACAAATACTCATCGCAAGGAGTAGCATCTTGCGTCATGAAAAGATAAAAATCACTAGCATACGAAAGAGCTATATTTCTTGTATTTGCATGGTTGAAATCTTTTTTATCTATCACAATCGACTCATAATTTCCCTCTGGAACTTCTCCACCTGAGCTTATTAAGAGTATTTGAGGTTTTATACTTTGTTTATGAAGCATCGGAATCACAGTAGCAAAAAATGCACTCTCAGGATGCAGCACAGGGATTACAACAAGCACATTTGGTTTCAATCTTTACTTCTCAAAAACTTTGTTTATTTTATCTAAAGCGGCATGTGCATTGAGCGTATCTATTACATAACCTTTTGAGTAGTTTTGTACTCTCTCGGCATGTGCACCCAAATCAAAAACAAAGAGAGGCATTTCCATCATCATAATTTCTTCAGAGGTATAACTAAAAGTTTCTGGCCAAATCGAAGGTATCAAACATGCCATAATCTTGTATTGAACCATTAACTGAGGCAAGGCATCCCTTTCATATCTGCCATGAACTCTAAGATGTTTAGATTTTAAAGCCAAATCAAGTTCACCTATAACGATAATGTTGATAGTAAATTGATTCTTTTCTATAATTTCAATCATATCTTTTAAAATCAAAGACCCTTTTGCCAAGTTTATTCCACCGATAACAGCTATATTTATCTCATCACCTCTAGTTTCAGCAATTTCAACTTTAGATAAAATTTCTACCTTATGTGGAATAATTTCCATTTTCCCCTCAACATCATAAATATTTTGTATGATGTTTGCAGAAAAATTCGAAAAACACAAAATTAAATCTGAAATATTTACAATTTTCTCCCACTCTTTTCTCCACACACTTATGTCGATAGGAGAACTATTAAAAGTTCTAAAGCTTCCGTTATGATTATGCAAACATTTATTACAAACATCCAACTCTTTTGGAACACGGCAGAAGCTATTTTTATCATTTAAAAGAGTATAACTCGGGCATACACAGTTAAAATCATGCATCGGCAACACTAATTTAACACTATGCTTTTCTTTAAACACTCTTATTTTTTCTAATATTTCGTAAGAAGATTTAAAAGAAACTATAGAATTTACAAAAAATTCATCAATTTTTATAAAATCGTTTAATTTTTCTATAGCATCAAAACCTGAACAAGCATAAGAAAGCAGTTCATTTTCAGACAAATAAAAAGATATTTTAAAGCTATTTAACAAAAAGTTGTACGAAAACAGGATTATTTTTTCTTCATTTTTTAAGCATTGACTGATTCTCTCATCTCTATATACGGAAGTTCCACCGCCAAGTTCGTGGTCTATGATTAAAATATTTCTTTTGGAAGTGTTGAAAGTGATTAAAATTTCTAAAAACTCTCGCATCTCTTTTAAAGGATTTTCTTCAAGCAAATCTTGAATAAGCTCATTATAAGAAGGATGTTTTTTCCATAAAATTTTTAAATTATTTTCAATCAAAGCTTTTTTTTCACTACTTAAAAAAGAGCCGCCATGCTTATGATAAACAAACAAATTCGGTACGATGATATTTTTATACCCACTCTCAATTGCCCTCATACACCAGTCATTTTCTTCTCCATATCCCTTGCCAAAAATCTCATCAAACATGCCTATTTTGTCATACACATTCTTATTGACTCCCATGCAAAAGCCAACTCCAGTAGGAACGCTAATACTGTTTTTTTCAAATGAAACATAAGAAAAGTAATTATCAACAAGAGCCACATCTAAACCACGATAAATTTCATTATCACTCAGCCATTTTGGAAAACTACAAATCTCTCCAGAGTTTGTCATAGGCGTTGTTGTTGCAATACTTTCATTTTTAATGATCGGACTCATAAGTCTTTCTAGCCACTGCGGAGGAACTTCCGTATCAGTATTAAGAAGTACGAAATGATTTTGTACTTTTTTTGCAGCTTTGTTTACACTCTTTAAAAAACCTAAGTTTTCTTCATTTTGTATATAAAGTATTTCTATAAAATCTCTATGTATTTCTATAAATTTTTGTAAAAAATCATCTACTCTTTCATCAGGACTACAGTCATTTATGATGATAAGTTTATACTTTAGAGTGCTATTTTTAACGATGCTCTCAAACAAAGGTTCTAAAAACTCAAATCCATTATAAACAGGTATCAAAATATCAACTGCACCATCAAAGTCAATACTATCTGTTTTCTTATGTGCATCAAACTTTTCTAAAATTTCTTCAAAGTTTTTTAAACTATTATACACATCCCCTTTTCCAGCATTTGCTTTTCTTTTTGCTTTTCTTATTGAAGATTTTATTCCATGTCTAAATATATCTTTAACAAACAACGCAACTAACTTAGGGTTTGATTTCACAAGTGACAAATATTTTTTATATCTATGCATTGAAAAACCTTTTTACTTTTCTAACAAACAAAATAAACTTCCATCCATTTGAGCTTTTCATTTCAGATAACTCATGAGATTGTGATGAGGAAAATCTTTCAATTTCATTTACAGCTTTTGCACCAATATGTTTATAATCACATACAATTACAACTTTTTTTACACAACTCTGCATCTCTTCATCGAGAACGCAAATATAGTGACTATCATCAGTTAAAAAGTAATCTACATCTAAATTTGCATAACAACTATTATGGCTCACAGGCACAATGTTTTTCGTACTTTCATCGTCAAAAACTAAACTTATTGTATGCAGTTCTAAACACACCATAGCATCAAACGGGTCAAATCTCAAACCTTTTATGCCCTCAAACTCTGACACATCAAATTCTAAACTTTTCTTTTTTTGCGGGTTTTTTATCTCTATGCTATTTTCTTCACAAAAACCATCTCCAACATCCACATAAAGTTTCGCTATACCCAGAGTTTTTTCTTTTTTATACATAGCATCAAAGTCTGATACTTTTTCATCTACAGGATTTTTTTTCAACGCATACAAAAACTGATACACCTCTCCAAACTCTCTTTTTTGCAGAACATATCCCATCTCAAAATTTTCATATGCATAACCAAACTCTGTCTCACTTGCTCTCGCATAAATTCCGCCCTCATAACTGCAGAACAAGCCACAACTCTGTGCCAATTCCAAAAAAGATGAATTTGTAAAAAATCGTATATGCGTATTATCAAGTAAACCAGTTTGACTATAACTAAATTTATCACTAAGCAACTCCATAACTATCGCATTATGGGCAATATTTGGCAAAGATACTAAGATGTTCCCCTCCTCTTTTAAAAACTCTTTGCATTGCACTAAAACTTTATCAGGTGCGTAAAGATGTTCTAAAACATCAGCAAACACTATCGTATCAAATTTTATATCTTTAAACTTCTCCACCCACGCATAACTTTCGATATCTCCAACAATCAACTTTTCACAAAACTGCTCAAGATTTGAAGCAGCTTTTTCGTCTATTTCGACTGCATATACGCTACACTCTAACTCATTTTTAAGATATCTTGTAAGTCTTCCATTCGCAGGGCCAAACTCTAAAACAGTGCTGTTTTTTTTTATATGTTTGAGTAAAACACTTAGTGAGTTGCGATTTGTCAAATCAAGTTCTATATCGTATTTATTCATATTTGTTCTCTTTGTTTTGTAGGTAATAACTTAAGTATATCCGCAGCCCACCACATTTCTGGTTTTTTTTGTATCTCTTGTTCTAAAAAACTATATGGTTCTTTGTTAAAATCTCCAAATTTTACCACATAATTATCATCTTCAAAGTAACATACAAAAGGAATTATTTCGCTTTTCGTAGATTGAGCAAGTTTTTCAGCCCCCGAAGCAAACCCTCTTATCTGCCCAAAAAACATTTTCCACGCAGGTATTTCGTTAGGGTTATTGGGCGGTAAATCAGCAATGATAACCAAACTACCTCTTTTTTTTAAAAAACTCAAAAACTTTTTGCCATTGCCCTCTATGTCCAAAACTTCGCCACCGTTCATATATCTGCCTATTCCTCTATACTTTTCCAAAAAAAACTGTGTGAGAGTAGGGTGTACTTTTTCATGTGTTACCACATTAGAACTCATGACCAAAAGAGGAATGTTCAATCTTTTTAAAAGAGTGATGCCAAGTAAACTGCTTCCAAAGTGAGAAGTAACAAACACGGCATGTGGATTTTTTGCTATTTGCTCTTCTACGCGCTCTATGCCGATATATTTAACTTTTATATGGCTAAATTTATCTTTATCCAAAAGCGCACCCTCGAACTCTTCTATAGACTGATACATATATCTTTTTTGAACAAGCTTCAATCGCTCATCATGACTTAAGTTAGGGCATATTTCTTCATATGCCTTGTAAGTTCTCTCCCATAAACCTTCATCACCAAATGTAAAGCTTCTCCAATCTCTCTTTATCAAACTATACAAATGCCCTCTAAAAGATGCAACACTTCGTCCCCACTTATAAGGCAAAAAGGCCAAAGATGGTAAAAATACTCCATAATCAAACCCAATCCACAAATTTTTTATACTCAAATTTATCTCCATTCTCTTGGCATTGCCACCAGTCCAACTTCTGAACCTTTTTGCGTAACATCTAAACTGGCACATTGAATAGACTCATATATATGTATAGCATTTTCACACATCAAAAGTACATGCAAGTAGTATCTTCCTTTTCTCAGCCCGATTTTGGCAAATGTCAGGCTTACATTTCCCTCACCATTTGCATCAAGCTCTAACTTCACATCGTCATAAAAAGTGCCACAACTCGTTATATTTTTCCCAACATCATCCGTAATAACAACCGCAACACTAGGAATAGGCAAAGAAGCATCACTCACAAAGGCAACAGCAACACCCAGTGTGGACACTTCGCTCATAAGTTTCAAATCACCCTCATGGGCATCATCACTAAAAACTCGCACATTTTTTATTCTGGCATGTGGATTTGTGACACTTAGAATACCTGTATCATTTACAGAACCATCCATGCCATCAAGATATTTTTGGTACATATTGACCACACCCGATGGCTCTCCAAAAGCTTTTATCGCACCTTTGTCCACCCACATAACTTTTTGGCACAACACCTCTACCTGATAAAGTGCATGGGAGCAAAAAAGTATCGTACATCCACTCTCTTTAAGCTGCATAATTCTATCAAAAGACTTTCTAGCAAATGCTCCATCTCCAACAGACAAAGCTTCATCTATCACAAGTATATCAGGCTCAACGCTCGTAGCCACAGCAAAAGCAAGTCGTACCATCATCCCGCTAGAGTAATTTTTGACAGGACTATTGACAAATTCACCTATGCCCGAAAACTCTACAATAGCATCGTATTTTCTATCTATCTCTTCTTTACTAAGACCAGCAATGGCCCCTGACATATAAACATTTTCTTTTCCGCTAAACTCAGGGTTAAAGCCACTTCCAAGTTCAAGCAGTGCGGCAATCTTTCCATTTATATGAATGCTACCATTCGTCGGTTCAAGTGTTTGACATACGAGCTGAAGCAGAGTTGATTTTCCTGCGCCATTTTTACCGATGATGCCTATAACTTCTCCACGATGCACTTGCATATCTATATTTTTCAAAGCCCAAAACTCTTCGCCGAGCATTTTGTTTTTGTTCCAAGGAAGCATTTGCAAAAGTCTATCGAGTGGTTTTTCATACAGTTTATATCTTTTAGAAACATTTTTTAGATTTATAGCTATGTTAGATGACATCTGCAAAACCTCCTCTTGTAGCATTAAAAACTTTATATCCCAAAAGCCACACAAGCAAAGAACAAATCAGATAAATCCCCAACTTTTCCCACTCAGGATAAACACCATACATAAATGCACCTCTACAACTCTCTATGATAAGCGTTACAGGGTTAAGCTCAAAAAGCCACTGCAAATTTTGAGGTATCGCACTCAGTGGATAAAAAACAGGAGAAAGAAACATCAGCATGTTGAGAACCACGCCTATAACCGCCGAGATATCTCGAGCATAAACACCTAAAGCACCCAAAAACAACCCCATTCCCACCAAAAGAGGAAGTGTCACAAGCACAACCAAAGGCAAAACCAACACACTCAAAGAAAGCGTACCTTTAGTGATAAGCAGAGCCAAAGTTATAAGAATAAGGTTGATGCAAAGATGAAACAACCCAGAAACCACAGAAACTACAGGAAGTATCTCCAAAGGAAAAACAACCTTCTTCACAAAATTCGGTACAGAAACAATAAGCCCAGGCGCACGACCAAGTACATCTGCAAAAAACCAAAAAACACTCAGTCCTATGTAAAGGTTCAAAGCAAAATCGACTTTACCAGCAAACTCACTTCCAGGCCACTTCGCTCTAAATATCTCTCCAAAAACAAAAGAAAAAACCAAAAGCATACCTATAGGTGTAAGCACAGCCCAAAAAATCCCCAGTAAAGAACCCCTATATTTACTATATATCTCTCGAATACTCAACTCTTTTATCAAATAACCATATGTTTGTATCTTTTTTTGTATCATAATTTATATTTTAGACTTTTTTGTCATCCTGAACTTGATTCAGGATCTAAGTTACACCAAAAAGTCTATCCCATCTCCATTAAAAATTATTAAAAGAATAGCAAAAAAGTATTTAAAGAAGAGTGTAATTCTCGAAAAACTTGTTTTTCGTAGCTTTAGGGGGTTGTAGCTGCTTCTGTCCATGCCACTAAAAACATTTTAGTGAGTAACATCAAAAGAATAGCAAAAAAAGTCTTATTTATGAAATACATCTGAAATAACTAACTTTTATACTTAGAAAGTATATAGATTAAGGATAATATAAAGATTTTTATAAGATAATACCGAACCATCGAGCCGAGATACTCGATGTGCGCACATACAAAATCTTAATAAACCGTATAAAGGATATACACATGGCAATCACTTCAACAGAACAAACAAGCATACTTAACTTAGTAGTTAGTATGTTTAACGCAGCACCTGGTGCAGCAAACTTAACTTCTATAGCTGCTTCATTTGAAGCAAACGGAAGAAGTTTAACAACATTGGCTAACAACTTAGCAATGAGTTCAGCATTTACTGATCAGTTCGCAGGTTTGGTTACAAACGAAGCAGTAGCTACTAAGATGGCAGCTAACTTTGGTCTTACAACTGGTACAGCTTACACAAACGCTTACAACTACTTCGTAGCTCAATTAGCTGCAGGTAACTCTAAAGCTTCTATCATGAAAGCTGCAAATGATTACCTTTTAGGTACTCACGATGCAATGTTTAACGATGCAGCAGCAACTTTAACGAACAAAACTACAGTAGCGTATGACTACTCTGTAACTAAGCAACTTTCTGGTGCTACTATCGCTGCTTTACAAGCTGCAGTTAGTTCAGTTACTTCTGATGTTGCAACGGTTACGGCTGCTATGGCAATTACTTCTACTGGTTCAACATATGTACTGACAACAGGCGTTGATACAATTAGTGGTACAGGTAATAATGATACATTTACTGCTGGTGATATCGCAGGTGTAACTTCATGGTCTGTAGGTGATGCTATTAATGGTGGTGCTGGTACTGATACATTAAATGTTATAACTACAGCAGCAATTACTGCAGCTGCTCCAGCTGGTGCTACTGTAACAAATGTAGAAAATGTAAACTACACAAGTGGTGCTGCAATTACTGCAGATGTTTCTGCATTTACGGGTGTTACTGCTGCTACTGCTACTAATAGTGGTGCAAACAATGTAAGTTTAACAGGTGCTGCTACTACTAACCTTTCTGTTACAAATAGCACTTTAGCAGCTGGTATAGTTGCAGTTAATGGTGGTAAAAATATCACTGTAACTACTGGTGAATTAACTGCTTCTGGTGGTACTGGTGGTGCTATTTCAGTAGGTGCAACAACTGCAGCTGCAGGTACTGTCTCAGTAACAGAATCTGCAACATCAGGTAACGTAACTGGTGTTTCAACAGCTACTGGTGGTGCAATCGCTGTAACTGGTGGAACAATTGATACTATTACTCAAACAATTACGTCTAGTGCAGCAGCTAATGCAACTGTTTTAACAGGTTCATTAACTGTTAATAATACTGGTGGTGCTGTTTCTGTAACTGGTACAGCGGCAACTACATCTGCTTCTGTAACGCAAAGTGCAGCAATACTTGCTGTTTCTTCAGCAACAATAGGTCGTGTAGGTATTATTGATGGCGCGGTAACAATTACTGACGCTAACTTTGCATCTACAACTGCTGCTGGTACACTTAGCACAGTAACATTATCTAACTACGGTAACTCAACAATCAATTCTGGAGCATTATCTACTATTAATCTTCAAGGTACAAGTGGTACTTTAGCTGTTACTCAGGGTGCATTAACTACAGCAACTGTTACAACTCAAGCATTGAATCTTAATGGTTTGTCATATGTAAATGCTGGTACTAACAATGCAATTACACTTGGTGCAAGTATCACTACTTTAAACATTGGTTCTTCAACTGCTGCTTCAACAGTGAATAATATCACTGCATCTGGTGCTACTACTGTAAATATTTCTGGTGATGCTTTATTGACATTGACTGCTGATACATTTGCTGCTGCAACTGCTATCACTGTAACTAATACTGCTGGTGCTTCTCTTGGTACTGCTATCGCTGCTGGAGTAACTTTTACAGGTGGTGCAGGTAATGATACAATTACTGTTTCAAATAATTTAACTAAAGCAATCACAATGGGTGCTGGTAACGATACAGTAACTTATAGTGGTGCTGCTTCAACTACAGCTGGTGCTGTTGGTTCTGTGAATGCTGGAGATGGTTTAGATACAATCGTTATGACTGAAGCTCAGGCTGATATTGTTGCTGGTGTAAGTGGTACTCCTGCATTCAATACTGCATTTACTAACTTTGAGAAATTAAGTCTTACTGCGGTAACTGGTAGTAAAACTATTGATTTAGATGGTATTAATGGTGCTGATGATGTAACTACTACTGCAGCTACTGCATTAGTATTGAACAACATGGACTCAAACGGAAGTTTAACTCTTACTGCAGCTACTAATAATGTTACAATCGGTATGAGATCAGCTGCTCTTAATGCAAGTGATGTTTTAAATATCAATCTTAAAAATACTGCTGCTACTGCATTCGGTACAGTTGTTGCTACAAATATCAATAATGTAAATATCTCAACTGCAGATGCTGCTGTTGCTCCAGCACTTGGTAGTGCAGCTGTTATTCACAGTATGACATTGACAGATGCTGTTGTTACATCTATCGTTGTAACTGGTAACAATGGTTTAACTTTAACTAATACAACTGGTGTTGCTGTTACTAACTTTGACGCTTCAGGTGTTGTTGGTAATTCTACTGCTGCTTCAACTTATGTTGCTGGTACTACAGATACTGCTGCTAACTTAGCAGTTACATATACTTCTGCAAATGTTACTACAACTGCTGCTGTAACTATTAAAGGTGGTGCAGGTAATGATACATTAACTGGTGCTGCAGCTATTGACACAATTACTGGTGGAGCTGGTGATGATATAATCACTGGTGGAGCTGGCGCTGACGTTCTTGATGGTGGTGCTAACTCAGTAGGAGGAGGAGATACAGTTACTTATGCTGATGTTACAGTTGCAACTTCTCACTCTCTTGCAAACCTTTCTGGTATGGCAATTAACCTTTCAGGAGCTACAATTACTGCTGCTACAATAGCAACAGCAATGGGTGGTACTATTACTATTGGTGGTGGTATTGGTGTATCTGGTGCAGATTTAGCTGATGGTTCTGCTGGTTATTTAGCTACTACTGCTGCAAATAGTACAGTTACGATGGTTCGTGATACACTTACTGGATTTGAGAAAGTTATTGGTTCTTCTTTAGGTGATTATATTTCTGGTACTTCAGCTGCAGGCGGTGTTTATACTGGTGCTAATGGTGCTGACTATATTCAGTTAAATTCAACTGGTATTGATACAGTAGTTTTAGCTGCTGGTAGTTCTGCAACTGTAGATACTATCAAAGGCTTTACTGCTGGTTCAGATATTTTATCTTTCTCAATTACTGCACAAGCAGTTTCTTTAATCTCTAATGCTAATAATGGCGCTGTAGCTGCTGGTACTGCTGCTGTTGTAGAACATGTTGGTACAGCTGCTACTACACTTGGAGCAACTACAAATGTTGTTGTTTATGATACTACTGTAGCAACTTCAGCTGCATTAATTACTGCAATTGGTACAACAGCTGGAACAAAACTTACTGATGCTACATCATTTACAGCGAATAGTGATTTCTTAATTGTTTGGACAGATGGTACAAATAGCCACTTAGGTCTAATTGATGATGCTAATGCTGGTGCTGCTGCTGCTGTTCTTGTTGCTGCTGACCTTACATATACTGAAATTGCTACTCTTTCAGGTGTAACTTCTGTTGCTGGTATGACTGCTGCAGATTTCTCTTTCATAGCGTAATTTCTCCTTCCACCTTAAAGGTGGAAGAAAAGAAAGGGTGTCAGGCACTCTTTTAAAACTTTTATTAATTATATATTAATATAATAAGTGCTACAGTTCCACATGCCAAGAAAAGAACGATTAACCGAACCAGGACTTTATCACATCATAAACCGTGGAGTAGAGCGGAGAGTCATCTACCTTGAACCAGAAGATTATGAATTTTTTTTAAACCTTTTGCTCAAGCTTTCAAAAGATTATGAGATTACTGTACATGCTTTTTGTCTTATGAGTAACCATTATCATCTTCTATTAGAAACAAAACACAACAATCTTTCCAAAGCAATCCAGTTTTTAAATGACAAATAGAAAAAAGGTGTCAGGCACTATTTTATGCAAATACAATGCTTCATGCCAAGAAACAAAAATGGTGTCAGGCACTCTTTTGAAACTTTTCTTATTTTTTTATTAAACATAAGAAGAAAGGGTGTCAGGCACTCTTTTGAAACTTTTCTTATTTTTTTATTAAACATAAACTGCTTTACATAATGCAGATTCTCCAAGTTCTCATGAAAAAAATCATCATTTTAAAAAATTAAATATTTTTAGTTATAATTTCTGTTCTAGTTGGCGGTTATGATGTGTGGATTGTATTGTGAAGGAGAAGGTGGGACAGGGTCAGCCTTTAACAAGGATATAACAATGCAATTACTGGTAATAATTGTAATCATCTTGATGCTCTTAGCAACAAGATTGTATTAAAAGCTTATAGAGAGTGTCCAGCTCTCTATCTGTCCCAACTAGAGTAAAATTATATCCCATTAATATAAATAAAAACTAAAATTCCTTCTCTTTCTATTTTTTAGAAATTAACCTATATCTT
>JAPLGP010000002.1:0-9120 GCA_026390075.1 Campylobacterales bacterium | reverse complement strand
CCTATATCTTTTCCACATGCCAAGTTGGTACTTAATTTGCTTGTATTATAAAAATATTCACTGAGGTTCATATAATGGTAACCAGTACTAATTCAATTTACTATAATAATGTTGCGTCTCCTTCATCAACAACTGCGCCAACTAATACTAATGCATTCGCACAAGCCTTAGCATCAGCAATCACAACTTCTTCGGCAAATGCTACACAATTGGTGTCTGTAGAGCAGTATATAGTAGTATAAAAGGGGTCAACTAAAAGGGGTCAAACCCCAATTAAGGAATAAAACTTAAATATGCATTAATTATTTTTTTGTTACAATGCTCACTGACATAACAAAAAAAAGAGAGATACTACAAAAATAACAAAAATAGGGTCAGACTCTGGGGTCCCAGGGTCAAAGTCTTTTCTACTTCTTGCATCAAGTGGTGGAGTAGGTGGTTACGCAATGATACAATCTGGCGTGTTTGCTTTTATACTTTTTGGAGTCTTCGGTTTTTTCCTTTTAGGAATAGTTATTAACTACTTTGAATTAAACAAATTAAAAAAAGAAATTGAGGAATGTAAACATGGATAATGCAACAATTTTTACTTTTACTATTGTTATAGCTGTTATAATGGGCTATGTCGCTCATAAAAATCATTGGAAAACAGCGGATTTGTTTTAGCGAAATGGGTGTCAATAAAAAGGGTGTAAGGCACTCTTTTGAAACTTTTCTTACTCTTTTCTTAACTCCTTCCACTTTCTTTTGGTTAGTCTAATGCCCATTCTCTTTAAAATATTTACTATTCTCATGAAAACAAATTTTCTGATTTCTTCTGATTTTTTTACTTTTGTTTGTGTATAATTCTCTTATGGCAAAATTAGATGAAATAAAAGAGATTTTAAATACTCTCAGAATAGCTCTTAGTATAACTGTTGGTATTGTAGTGGTTCTTATTGGTAGTATTATAAATCGCTATGATTTGGGAAGAATTGACGAAATATTTTGGACAGCAGTCTCGGTATGTTTCGTATTGATGTTTTTTGTACTTCTTATAGTTAATAAGCTTTCTAAAAAAACAAAAGAAATAAAGGATTTATAATGAATTTAGCAATTTTAGCAATTTTAGCAATTAGTATGTTTTTTTTAACTGTTATGTATTATAGTATTGATAAGCTGTCTCAAGAATAGTTTCACAAAAAGAAAAGAAAATACTAGGAACTCTTTTAACTTTTACTCTTCTCATTTTTTAAATTTATTTTGTCAATCAGTTTCCACATGCCAAGTTGGTACTTAATTTGCTAGTATTATGAAAATATCCACTGAGGATTATATAATGGTAACAAATACTAATTCAATTCGCCAATTCAAATAGTAAGTGCAACACCTGATTAAACTGCTACATAAGATTTCGTAATTGTATCGAAAAAGACTTCTGCCGGTGTTTGATAACCAAGTATCTTTCTAGGTCTACGATTTAGTTTGTTCTGAACTTCAACAATCTGCTCATCTGTGATATTTTTAAATTCCATCTTCTTTGGAAAATATTCTCTTATTAAACCGTTAGTATGTTCATTAAGTCCTCTCTGCCATGACTGATATGGGTTTGCAAAGTAAAACTCTGTATCAAGTGCTTTAGCTACTTCTTCATGGTATGAAAATTCTTTACCATTGTCACTTGTGATTGTAAGCGTATGAGCTTGTACTGGCTTGAGTAAATGTATAATTGCATTTGTTACAACTCTGGCTTGTTTAGCTTCAACTTTTTTTATCAGAGTGAACTTTGAATTTCTATCTACAAGAGTAACTATTGCTTGATGATGATTTTTTCCAATGATAGTATCTACTTCCCAATCACCAATTCTAGATTTTTCTTCTACAATAGCTGGTCTAAAATCAATAGAGATTCTACCTTTTATCTGCCCTCTACTACGATATGAAGCTGAACGCTTAGTATACTTCTTGTTTTTGTTTCTGAGATATTTATAAAGGTTACCACCACTTCGTTTGTTGTGATAGATATATTTATAGATTGTCTCATGACTTACAGGTTTTAAATTTTCAAGTGCCATGCGTCCACTTATCTGCTCAGGAGAAAACCCATCTTTTATACACTTTTTTATAAAGCCTACATGTTTCTTTGTAAGTTTTCTGTTCTTAGTTTTATACTGATACCTTAATCTTGCACTAATTGTTGCATTTACAGCATTCTACTCATTATTATCGAGTGAGTTTCTTTTTAATTCTCTTGAGACTGTTGAGTGATGCACACAAATATTTAAAGCTATTGCTCTTTGACTTAAGCCTTCTTTTTTTAAAGCTTCTATTTGATATCGTAGCATCATGGTTAGTTGTTTATATTTCATAAGTTTCCCTATCTTGGCGGATTGGAATCTTATTTTATCGCAGCTAACCTCTCTCTTCAATCCATAATATTTTTACTCTCTAGTGTTGCACTTTAAACTTGAATTGGCGATTTACTATAATAATGTTGCGTCTCCTTCATCAACAACTGCGCCAACTAATACTAATGCATTTGCACAAGCCTTAGCATCAGCAATCACAACTTCTTCACCAGATGCTACACAATTGGTATCTGCACAGCAGTCAGAATCAGCTAAACCCAATTTAAAACAATTTATGGATGCATCAGGAATGGATACTCAAACTGCATCGAAATATTTGTATGATGTTGTTGGTGCAAATAGTGATTATCGTGATTGGTCATCCATCATGGCTTCGAGTGATGTGTTGAGTGCAGCAAAAACAGCAACCCATGCAATGTATTTTAGCAACAATGCCCCAGATCGAACAAGTGAACTAAAATCAAAAGGTTACAATCCCGTGGATGCAAACACTATTGTTGCTCAATCTGGTAACATAGCTGCTGTGCAAACAGATGGTACATTAAGTTATAAAATTATTCGAAATGATGGATATGCGGTCGGTAATTCGATTGGGACAAATGATGCCAAAGGATTACTAGATGTAATGGACACTTATGGAATCGATAAAAGTGCGTTAACAGCCCTAGCAGATCAACTTGATGCTAAAGGTGTAAAATATAAACCCTATGAGCTCTATCCAGGTACAGGATCTGATGCAGGGATTAATCTACGCGACCTAGCTTCTGGTGGATTAGGAACTGCTTATGACTGGACAAAAGATGCTAATGCTGCAATAAAAGATAGTTTTTTAGTCGGTACAGGTGTTGCAGGACAAGCAAGTCAGGCGGTTGCTGATGCGCAAGTTTTAGCTAATCGATTGAATATTGTTAAACACAGTGATGTTACGACAGAAAAAGGCATTGACTTGTCAAGTTTAACACCACAAATATCAGGTGCAAATACGCTTAATTATGTAGTTGGCAATTCTGGTGTTGCCTCTTGGTACAATACGACAGATCAAGCAGTAAAAGCACAACAACTCATTGGTGGAGAAGTAATCGATTTATCAAAAAATACAAACGGGGCAGGTACTCAAGCATCAACACTTGCCGAAACCAATGCACAAGTAGCAACTTTAAGTCAACAATTAGCAGATTTATCATTGAAATTGACATCGGGTGATACAACGAGTACAACTAATTTTATGAATAGTTATAAGCAACTTCAAACATTGATAGCACAAATGGAAACTTTGCAAACAAGTAGCTAAAGAAAAAGAATAAAGAGCCTATAAATTTGGGTTACTCTACTATGAAACCTTTTGATTTTATCAAATAAAAACAAAAACCAGTCCATCTATTAAATGGACTGGCATGTGGAAGTTATTGATTTAAATTTTATTTCTGCAATAGTGCCATTTTTTTACTTTACTACAGCAAACTTTCTACTAGATTTGTTGCATCAATACCAACTAATGTAAGATTGTTAATTTCATTCACAGATCCCACTTGATAAACTTCATCAGCTGTTATTTTTGTTCCATCTGTTTGGTTTATTATATACCAGATAGAAGCATTGCCTATAATATCAGCTGTAATGAGTACTACTTTTGAAGTGCCTGTTGGCGCAGCATAAGCTTTTTTACTGCCAAATAATGCTGCTATATTGGTAGCATTAGTAAGTGCATAACCTGATGCAACAAGAACATCTCCATTGTCCCATGCTGCTTCAGTTATACTTATTCCTTTAACTGTAGCAATATGTGAAGTATTTACAACATTTAAAAATTTTGAGAAATCTAATATATCTTTTTTTTCCCCTATTGTAAAATTGTAAACGGTATCCATTCCATTTGCTACTGGAGTAGATTCAAAAATTATTTTATCTGTGCCTATATTACAATATACAGTATCATTTCCTTCTAATGTTCTAATTGTGCCACCAGATTCTAGTGCATAATATATATCGCTTTGTGAGGTTCCAACATAAGCAGTTGTCATTCCAATTGGGTATTTTGTGTATATGCTACTAAAAGCAGTTGTAATTACGGTACCTAAAGTGGTGACTTCTGCACTCGTTGGAACAACTCCCGAAACTGCTGTACTTAGTAGAGAAAGGGTTACGGGCATTTGCTTTGCACTAGCATCTGCTAAATAATGTAGCACATCTCCCCAGCCAATAGTACCTTTTGAGAGTTGTGCTAATCCATTAGCTTTAACATCATTAGCTACTGATACACCGCTTGCTTTTATAACAGCATCTAGTTTTGATGAAATCGAAAGTACTGCAGTTGGATATTTTGCATTGAACTCTACTGAGTTTACGAATGCAGCACCTATATCTGAAAGGGAAGCACCAGTATCGAGAATAGTTTTCCAAAGCATCATATTTTTTACACTTGGAAATACACCATATGCAACATAATACATTGTTGCTAAAGGAAGATTTTGATTTTTAAAGAGATCTGTTTGTGTTGCTAAGAGTGCAAGACCTACAGGGGTATAAATATTTTTGTCTAATTGATCTGCCCAATATTTTAAATCAACTGTTGATAAATCCGTGTACAAATATGCATTGGCGATTTGTTTCACTCTTGTCTCATTGGGTATAGACATTGATATCCTTCATCTGGTTATTTACACAAGTTTTTGTAAGGCATCACTGACCGTAAGTGCGCCAGCTACTAATCGTTAATAAAATAGAGTTACACCTTCCCATTCGTGCATATGCACAAAATGACCCATCAATTGCCATCAAAATCAATTTCTTATAAAGCGAATCAACCAGCTTAGGGATGACATCGGCTTTACTTTGTGTTCTTGTAATGTCATGTTGAAATTATACCAAAATATGAAATAAAACATAAAATATTTAATATATAGACCCACTGTAAATCATAACTAAGCACTCCTTAAAGAGAATATATCAATAACACTCCAAGCAAATATTTTTCTAGCTTGTGTTTTGTTAGTAAAATTATTAATATTGAGAAGATTGATGGCTAGGCTTCTAAGTAGTGAAGTTACTCTTGGGATTTGTTCAGTACGCATACGATTGAAATCTTCTTGAAATGCAACATCTTTAACATAATGTAGAGAATTTTCAATTTTCCAATGACTTCGTATGATATGCAAAAATGTTTGAGCATCTTCTTCGTTTTGCCATCGGATGCTACAATATTTAATCTTGATACAGTTTTATTCGCAATCAAATGAGACCACTCTTCAAATAATTTATCAGGTTCTTGTGTATCTATATTTAAAAATACATTTCGTATTGTATTATCAGCAGGTGCTATAAAAACATGACCTAAAAACTTTTGTAATTCTCTTTTTTTACTTTTTATCCAAAGCCCCATATCTATATAACCGTTAGCTCCAATTAGTATTGAAAGTAATGACATAAACATAACTTCACCTACATTGAATTTAAGCTGTTTACATTTTCTGTAATCTGGCAATGCTCTAAATTTATCTAATAAGTGTGTTATTCTCTTACTTCATCTTTTTTGTGGAGCTTAAGCAAATAGTGCTCCTAGCTTAGTTTTGATTTACCGTGGGTATCTTAGGTATATCTCCTCAAATGAGTTTGAAAAAAGATATAATCAAAAAGATTTCCCCGACCCTCGGGTCGGTTGGAGTTAAGTTCAAGGAACCATACAGTGTGATATGGAATGAGTGAGCATATTTTTAAAAGTCATAACAAAACAGTGCTGTTGTATGATTTGGTTTTTCCAGCCAAATACAGAAGAAAAGTTTTTAATCAAGAAATAGAAAATACTTTGGTAGAAATTTGTATAGAAATATCACAACGATATGAGATAAACTTCGTAGAGATAGGCAATGATGAAGACCATGTGCATTTTTTGATTCAAGGGATTCCAAAGATGCCAGTTTCAAGAATTGTGCAAATTGTAAAAAGTATTACAGCACGAGAGATATTTTCAAAACATCAAGAAGTAAAAAAGCTTTTATGGGGTGGAAATTTATGGACAAGTGGTTTTTATGCCAATACTGTTGGACAATATGCAAGTGAAGAGACAATAAGAAATTATGTTCGAGAACAAGGAAAAGAATACAATAAATTGCACTCAGGTCAATTAAAATTTGATTTTTTTGTCTGAACAGTCAGTGGATACTCCGTTGCTTGCAGCGGGGTAGTTCATTATTGAGGTTTCAGAAAAGAAGGCGATAACTGAATAGATAAGTGTTTATAAAATTGGGGCTATTCCAGTTAATAAATTCAAAAAAAGAGTCTAATGCTCTTCTGAATCAAGTAGATTATTTATATTTTCACTCTCAACTACAAAAAAGAGTTCATTAGCTCTTATAGCTCTCTTGTAGTAACTTTTATCTTTCCCTGTGTATTTCAATTTTCTTTTTATCATGTTAACTAAATGATTTAATGATTGTTTTATAGAGATAAATATTAATGAATCTCTTAAATCATGCATAGATTCTAGTGCAAAAAACTTATCAATTTGTAAATCATGATCGAGTTCTGATGAGTATATAGATTCAAAATAAAACTCTTGCTTATTTGGAGGAAGTGTAATTGAAGAGTTAATTTCTCCTATTGGGTAAGTTCTACTTAATTTGAGATGATTTGTGTATAAAAGAAGTTTACATTTATGATTTGTATCTTTTAAAGCTTGAATCAAAGCGAGTGTAGTATATTTATGGTCAGAATGACTGTCGATTGTTGGATGTGGAGTCAATATTATGTCAGGTTTAGTTTGAAGGATTATATTTTTAATGTCATCAACAAAAGAGTAATAAGTCGGCTGTACTTCATGAGATAACTTCACTTTTGCATGGGATACTTTTCTAAATATATTCATATCATTTATGCCTTGAATAAGCGAAGATGCGTTTTCTGTTTTATGCTCATACATCCATTTTAAACTTAAATCAAAATACCCTAAAGTGAAACAGTTTTGCATAGTAACATTTCCAAGAAGTGGAACACATAGTGCATCAAATATTCTAAGTTCTGCTTTTTTTAAGGATTGCTTCGTTTTATTGTTATCATAAATCTCGCAGTAATTACATGCTCCATACTCTCCAGCAGTTGTTATAACTATGGTTACATCCTCCGCTTTTTTATATAGTCCAAAAGCAGCAATTTCTGCATCATCGGCATGTGGAGCTAAAATGAGCATTTTGTCTGTAAGATTTATATTATTTTTATAACCATATATACTAATAGCATCATTGAGAAGAGTTGAGTTTTTCATATTTATTTTTAGAACTTTATTTTGAACATGAGAGATATTAAGATATCTGACACCTTTTGCTCTATATTCAAAATAATGCTTAAAATTTTCTATTTCAATACAAGGTTTAAAAAAATAAGATATAGGATTAAAAGACAATGATATTTTTAAAAATAACGAGTCATAATTTTCGTAATTTTCAGGAAGCGTAATAGTTTTATTTTCTATTTTTGTTTGAGTTAGTAGATTTTTGTCCAAGTTATAAAGATAATCTGTAGCTACATCGTACTGATATTTGTTTGATATTTTTAGTAAATATATTAAGTATAGAGTGGTAAATAAAACTAATAGTAATAAAAAATATAGCATTCAAAACCTTTTTTCCAAAATTATATCAAAAGTTTACTGTGACAAAATAAACTTGTGAAAATAACAGAGATTATTATAGCTTTAAATTAGGATTTTATCTCTTTTTTTGTTTTTAAAGAACGCCAAAGCCACATGACTGCCCCTATTCCAATAAGAGATAATATGATTATGAGTTGATATTGCTTTGCCTTATCTAAAAATAATTCGACTGCATTTCCTACGAGATAGCCTAGTACCCCTACAGCAATTGCCCATACTAAAGCCCCAATAAAATTAAGAGGTATAAATACTCTTGGAGAGATACCGCTTGCACCAATAAGAAAAGGGGTTACATTTCGAATTCCATATAAAAATCGAAAACCGACAATCAGCAATACTTGATGTTTATGTAGTTGATCCATAATATATTGCGATTTTTCTTTCCATCTTGGACGATTTTCTAAAATACTCATGCCTTTTTTTCTTCCAATAAAATAAAAAAGCTGATCACCAGCGAGTGTTCCTATGAAGGCAGTAGCAATAACAAATTCGAGTTTAAGATGCCCTTGGTGAGCGAGATATCCACCCACAACAAGAATAGTTTCCCCCTCTAAAAATGTACCAATAAATATTGCGATGTAACCATATGATGTAATTAATTCTTCTAACAAACTTAAACCTTTGGAATATTTTATACAATATTATCATAAATATTCCAATATTATACATGAACACCACGGCTGTTCCATACGAGGAATATTTGAACACTTATTGCTTCAAAATAAGTTATGAGTGAATTTGAATTACTTTAAGAGTTAAAAGACAACAATTGTTAGTATAAAACAGCTGTGATAATTTTAGTTATACATAAATAGTATTTAGAATTTTGCTATAATTTATAAATTTTAATTACTTGGTAGCCTAATGGCATTTGTCGCTTTGCTCAGGTACATGTGGATATAGAATATTTAGGATATAAAAATGATATTAATGATAGACAATCATTACAACCACTAAAATCATAAAACTTCTTAAACTTCTATAGTGCCTGTCAAACGAACTCTAAAATTGGGCAGGTAAATTAAAAAAAAGTTACATTCTGAAACTTAAACCACCTCTTGTTTTTCTACTATTTTATTTGAAGATTTAGCTCCAAACTTATAAATGTCTGAATTGATGATTCCTGAT
>JAPLGP010000043.1 GCA_026390075.1 Campylobacterales bacterium | reverse complement strand
TCAGGAATCATCAATTCAGACATTTATAAGTTTGGAGCTAAATCTTCAAATAAAATAGTAGAAAAACAAGAGGTGGTTTAAGTTTCAGAATGTAACTTTTTTTTAATTTACCTGCCCAATTTTAGAGTTCGTTTGACAGATACACTTGGACATAATGCAACAAATAATAAAAATGAGATATCTATTGCCTTAAACTCTATAAATATGCAAGTTCAAGAATCAGAAAATATCAAAAATGATATAAATAAATTAATAGAAGATGCAAAAAATGCAGTTGAGCATTCTCATACAAATGTTGAACTAGCGCATAAATTGATTTCTCATTTAAAATATTAATCTTAAAAAAAAGTTTGTATAATATCGCAAATCGATTAAAGGCTACACATCACTCTAAGTAACCCAAAAATTTCAATTCTTCATGGCTGGGGCGGAAGTGATTTTCCACACTGGCAAAGCTGGTTGGCTAGTGAGATTGCAAAAGATTATGGAACTGTTAGTTTTTTAAAATTTAGCTCCTTTGACACCCCAAAACTTGGCATGTGGAAACAAGAGTTAAAAAATCATTTGCAAGATTTTAGACCAGACATAGTCATCTGCCACTCTCTTGCAAACACGCTTTGGTTTCATATGTGTAATGAAGAAGCTTTTGAGGAAGTTTCTAAACTTTATCTTGTTGCACCACCTAGCTTAAACTGCGATATTGTAGAACTTCAAAGCTTTTTTCCTGTGAGCGTGCCAAAAAACCCACATGCCAAAGAAATTTTGCTTATAACATCCACAAATGACCCTTACATGAGCGTGGAAGAAGCGAAAGATTTACAAAATGCACTGAGCGTAGAGATGAAAGTTTTAGAAAATGCTGGACATATCAATAGTGCAAGTGGCTATGGCGAATGGCAATGGATTTTAGAAGAAATTAAAGGAAAATTATGAGAGAAACAGTAGAAGATTTAGAATCAGAATTAGAAATTGCCCTACAAAGTATGGACACTATTGCAGAAAAAGTCTTAAATAAAGAGCTTGATAGCTACGAAGGTTTTATGCAATCTGAAGCATGGAAAAACAAAATTGTCGAAATCGGGTACAAACTAAAAGAACGCGGAATAGACATCACAACGCGTACCTAAGCTATTTTTGAACAGCTTAGGCGTAAGTATCTAACGCTGGATCAGAATTTACTTTGGGAGTAACCTCTTTTATTTGTGTGGCTTTAAAACTCTCAGCATTTCTGAGCGACTCATTTGTGCTTTTTGGAAGCTCCGAATCACCTTTGATAGTACTAGTCTCAGGCTTACCAATTTGAACCTGACTAGCGTAAGGTGATTGGAAAGTATATCGAGTAATATCCATAACATCCTCCTCTTCATTTTCACATATTATATCACAGAAACAAAAAGTAAAATTTAAAGTTTAGAGTTAATTTTTCTATTTGAAGCATCTACTATTTCATGTCATTAAGTCAAAAAACGATACAATTCGCTCTAAAAATTTATTAAATGGATACTTATGAAACACTTTAGATTTTCTTTTATTTTTTCTGCAGTTGCACTTGCATGTGCCGCTTGGTGGGGATATAACGGAGGTGGAATATCTCTAGCAATCAGCATGGTTTGGTTAGCTCTCATTTTAGCAGTCATGGAAGTTTCACTTTCTTTTGATAATGCGGTTGTAAATGCTTCCATCCTAAAAAATTGGGACAAACAGTGGCGAGCACTCTTTTTAACAGTCGGTATGCTGGTTGCTGTTTTTGGAATGAGACTTTTATTTCCATTGGTCATAGTCGCACAAACAGCCGACATGGGCATACTTGAAGTTTGGACTCTTGCAATACACTCCCCTGATGAATACTCTTTAAAATTAAGCTCACATCATGCAGAAGTTTCTGCTTTTGGAAGCATGTTTTTAATGCTTGTATTTTTAAACTTTCTTTTAGATGAAGAAAAAGAGTTGCATTGGCTAGGAAAAGTGGAGCAAAAATTAGGACTACTTGGAAAAATCAATGCGATTTCTATTTTTATTGCTTTATCTGCACTTATGGCAGGTTTAACTTTGGTGGATGATGCGCATAAACTCGTTGTTTTAACATCTGGTATTTGGGGTATTCTTATCTACACAGGCGTTGACATCATCGGAAAGGTACTCGAAACAGAAGAAAAAAATGTAGATGTTGGCGATATGGTCAAAAAAGGGAGTATCGGTGGATTTTTATATCTAGAAGTTTTAGATGCATCATTCTCTTTTGATGGTGTCATTGGAGCTTTTGCTATCACAAAAGATATTGTTGTCATCATGATTGGTTTAGGAATTGGTGCCATGTTCGTGCGTTCACTGACTATTTTTCTTGTAGAAAAAGGGACTTTAGGCGAGTATATTTTTCTTGAACATGGCGCACATTATGCTATCGGCGCATTGTCTGTCATTATGCTTTTGAGCATAAAGTTTCACATACCAGAAGTTGTTACAGGTTTTATAGGTATCGCTTTTATAGTAATTTCGATGTACTCATCCGTAAAATACAATAAATTTAAAGTTAAATAGGCGAATCCTTCATAATCTTTTTCCAATCCAAATCAAAATGCGCTTCCACATAACTCTTGGCATGTGGAACTCTGCAGTTTGAACAATCTTGATGGATTGTATCGCCATACACTCCAGCTTTTCCATCTTTTGAATTGATGGCACAAAAACTGTATTTTATTTTTTCTTCTACTTTTTCCACTCCTTCATCACTAAAACGAAAGTTTGGACAAGCACACAAATAGCAGTTAAGATACTCTATTTCATGGCACTTTTTATTTTCACGGTAAAGTGGACAAAAAGCTGGCTCTTCTTTTAGCATATTTTCAAACTCAAAATATTTTATGACCTCTTCTTGCGTATTTCCACATGCCGAAAGTTTATTCACAATCTTTTTATGTTTTTGTGCATGAGAATCAAACCACGATTTGTAACTCATTTTGTACCTCTGTTGATGATAAGATAGATAAAAAATGGCGCACCAATAAGAGCTGTGATTATGCCGATGGGAAGTTCACTTTGTGTGTTGATAGCGCGTGAGAGCGTATCACAAAAGACTAAAAAGAAACCGCCAAAAAGTGCTGTTTTTAGGATGCGTTTATTTATAGTGGATGGATAAATTTTTGTAACTATGTGAGGAACTACTAAACCTACAAAACCTATAGGACCACTTATGCTGACAAGTGTGCCAATCGCAAAAGATGCTACGACAAGAAGAGTAAGCGTCACGTTTTTGACATTTACTCCCCTGAGCGTAGCACCCTCATCGGAGATACCTAAAAGTTGCAATTCAAAGCGGTAAAGATACATACTCAGCGTTAAAACGACTGCAATAATAAAAAGAATAATTGGATTTTGCCAACCGATGATAGAGAGTGAACCCATCGTAAATCGAATGAGAATATCGTTTTGCATAGCATTCCCTAGATAAAAAACAATCATAAGCGCAGAAGTATAAAAAAGTGAGAGTGCAATTCCCAAAAGCAAAAGCGATTCATGTTGCGCATTTTTAAGAAATTTTGCTAAATAGAGCAAAAGAAAAACTGTAAAAATTGCTCCTAGAAACCCGAAAAAACTCACAGCAGTAATACCAAAAATCAAAGTTCCAAGTCCAAGTTTGATGGCAACCCCAGCACCTAAAACAGCACCGCTTGAAATGCCTAAAGTGTAAGGAGTCATAAGAGCGTTGCGAAAAAGAGTTTGAAACAAAAGTCCACTCAAAGAAAGTATGATTCCTGCACAAAATGCAAAAACAACTCGTGGCAAACGAAGGTCAAAAAAGATAAGCGAACTAAGATGATTTTGGGTCAATATATCAGTTAAACTGAGTTGCACACTGCCGATAAATGGGGCTATGATGATTAATAAAAGGAACAAAATCCACACACACTGTTTACACATATTTATCCATCATTATTATTTACATCAAAGAGATTGTTTATTTTATCAAAAAAACAAATTTTTATTATGCGTACTTACCTAATACTAATAATCTTCATCAAATCTTCACTCTTGTATGATAAAGTCTGCTTATATTTAACTAAAAAAGGGATTTATACAATGAAAAAAATATCTTTTTCTGGTGCTACACTCGTAGCATCATTACTCGGGATTGTTGGGGTTGAAAATGCGTATGCTATTCCAAGCTTTGCGCGTCAAACTGGTTTAGACTGTACAGTATGCCATACTGTTTATCCAGAACTTACGCGTTTTGGGCGTGATTTTAAAATGCGTGGTTATATTATGGAGGGTGGAACAACGGCCATGCCACTTCCTTTAGCTGCTATGATTATGGCTGATACTACAAGCGTATCCAAAAGTAAAGATTCAGATGGCAATAGCGTAGCTACAAATGGTAATGGAGACAACAGAAATGGTGAATTAGTTATTCCGCAAGTGAGTATCTTCTACGGAGGAAAGATTTATGACAAAGTAGGTGCTTTTATACAAATGACTTACGATGGAACACTTCTTCCACAAGATAAAGCAGTTGCACCTTATATATCGATGGATAATGCAGATATCCGTTATGCTGATTCCGTTATGCTTTCTGGCAAAGAGCTCATCTATGGTGTTTCTATCAATAATAATCCGACTGTACAAGATTTATGGAACTCTACACCAGCGTGGGGATTTCCATATACTTCTTCTGCTATAGCACCAAAACCTGCAGCATCTACTCTTATAGATGGTGGACTCGCACATGTGGTCGCTGGAGTAAGTGCTTATGTTATGTTTAATGATATGATTTACGCTGAATTAGGTGTATATCATACTATACCAGCTGGTGGTATAGAGAGTTTACTTGGTTGGCATAATGGTGGTTCTAATCCAGCAGTAAGCGGTAATGCACCTTATGGTCGTATTGCTCTTCAACATGACTTTGGTAGTCATTATATCATGGTTGGAAGTTACGCTATGACGACGAAAATAAAACAAATAGGTACAGATAAGTTAGATTCTTACAATGACTTTGCAATTGATACAGAGTACCAATACGATAATGACAAACACAATATTACAGCTACGGCATCTAAAATATGGGAAAAAGCAAAACTTGATGCTAGTAATGACCCAGCAGTAGCAACCGCGGATAACGCATCTAATTCATTAACAACAAATAAAATAAAAACTAGTTACCGTTATGATCACAAATATGGTGCAGCATTAGGTTATGCTTCAACATCTGGTAATGTGGATGCTACGAGATATGGCACAACTCTCGCACCAGATAGTAGTTATGGAATTGCTGAACTTGATTATTTACCTATAACACAAGTTAAGTTTTCTCTACAATATACTATGTATGATAAATTTAATGGAGCAAAAACAAACTATGATGGCAATGGCCGCAACGCATCCGATAACAATACAGTTTATCTCGTCGGCTGGTTTATGTTCTAGTTTTTATATTTATCCATTTTCGATTTAAGTCGAAGATGGATTTTTTTTTATTCGTATCGAACACTCATCGCACTAAATGCAACTCCATAAAGTCTCTCCAAATTTTCATCTTCAAAAAAATCATCTCCATAAAGTGTCAAATCCCCCTCTTTTATAAATGCAATAGGCGAACCAACAAAACAAGCAAGATGTAAATCATGCGTTATCAAAATAATTTGGTGCTGTTCTTTAAGCGCTTTGATATGTTCTGCAATTATTTTGGAGTTATGTGGGTCAAGGTTTGCAGTGGGTTCGTCAAAGATGATGATTTTACTCTCCTGTGTCAGTGCTTGAGCGATAAGTGTGAGTTGTTGTTCTCCTGAACTTAGAGAGCTAAGAGTATGCGTACTTAAATGCTCAATCTTTAAAAATTTCAGTGTTTGTGCTGTTCTTTCTTTATCCTCCAAAGAGTAATCAAAATAGCTCTTTTTGTAGGCAAATCGTCCTAAAAGTACAAACTCATATACCGTAATATAGGCATCATAACTTTCTAGTTTTGTTGGAATGTAGGAGAGAGTTTTTGCCCTTTCTTGAAGTGATACTCTTTTAAAATTAAGAGAATTTATCTCTATTTCACCCTCATAGCCAATCAAACCACAAATAGCACGCGCCAAAGTACTCTTGCCAGAACCATTTGCACCTAAAATGGTTAAATGTGTACTGATTTGCAGTGAAACACCTTTTAAGATTTGCTTTTCACCATATCCACATGCCAAGGATTTTAACTTAATCATTCATTTCCCTGCAAAGTCTGGCTATAGTTTGCTCTACTCTATGCGACGCATTGTGAAGATAATCCTCATCTACAATAGAAATTTTTCCATTTTTTGAAGCGTTTGTTGGGAGGTGATACCATGCTTGGAGTGCTTTTTGTACATCCACATTTGCCTCGGTTGCATGAGAATGGAGGATAATTATTTGTTCAGGATTGAGTGCAATCACATTTTCATAACTGAGAACTGGCTGTTCTACAGTTTTATCTGAGTACGCATTTGTATTTCCACATGCCAAGATAATATCATTAAAAAATATCTCATTTCCTGCGATATAAATCCCGCTTCGCAAATCTTCATGGAGTCCATAGACAATCATCACGGCATGTGGAGTTTTAGACTTTGGAGCATTTTTAAGGGCGTCATCTATTTTTTGGATTATAGCTATTGGAGAAGTTTTTAATTCATTTGAGAGTTTTGTCATTGAGCTTTTTATATCTTCTATCGTTTGAAGATTGAGCATTAGAGTTTTTATATGAAATTTCTTTAATTTTTCAAGTGTATCTATGCTAAAAGTTTGTCCAACTACAAGCGTAGGAGAAAGAGAGATAATTTTTTCTATGTTTGGGTTATTACTTCCCCCAATAATTGGCACTTTCTGCGCTTCTTTTGGATAAAGAGAGTATTCACTTGTGCCAACGAGATTCTCGCCAGCTCCAAGTGCATACACTATTTCTGTAATCGATGGGCTAAGAGAGATAATTCTCTCATTTGCCTCAAGGCTGAGTATAAAAAGCAGTGCTATAAAGAGTGTTTTTATACTCATAAATTTCCTTAGTATTTTAGTTTTAACCCTGCAATTGCGGTTGTTGTAAAGTTCATTGGATAAATTGCGTTATTTTGTATCCACATGCCGTTGCTTTGGTTAAAAAGATTATTTATTTTAGCGAAAACTTCATAATTCTTTTTCGCGTAAGTTGCTGAAATATCCGTAGTCATGTAGGCATCTTGCTTTTGTGAAAAGTTATTATTGAAGTCATTTGCTGCATACGCCTCTGAACGATAATTTTGAGTAAGTGCTATCGTGGCATGTGGAGTTGGAAGATAACTCAGCGTTGCTTTTGCGTTATGGTCTGAAACACCTGGCAATTTCTTACCTGCATAATTATCAGCACCCTCTTTTTCCTCGTCAATAATTGCTTGAACGAAGTTATAGTTTAGCGCAACATTCCACATGTCAGAAATAAGATATTTGTCATACACATCAAGACCGTATTTGTGCGATTTGTCTATGTTTGTGTTTTTATAGTCTGGCATGTGGAGATAGATTTCATCTTTCAAATCAATGAAATAAACAGATGCTTTAAATTTATTTTTCGCATTTATATTGTTATAACCTAGCGTGTAATTATTGGCTTGCATCGGCTTTATAAGTCCATCAAAACTAGAAGTTATAATCGGCCAATTTGAGTAATCTGCCTTGAAAAATGTATCAATATTTGGAGCTTGATACGAATGTGCATAGTTTGCAAAAAGTGAACTCTCTCTGCTCAGTGCATAGTTATATCCAAGTTCTGCACCATGAAGAATTTCATTTTGCTTTAAATCTTTACTCGCGTCATTGTATCTGTACCCTACATCTTCAAAACGGTATCCTGCTTTGATTGTGTTATCACCTAGATAAAATTCACTCATCAAAAATCCAGCATTATTGTTTTTTGTCGTAGTGTTGGATGAAGCTTTTCTATCTCCATAAAATCCATCATATCCAAATGAGAGAGAAGCTATTTCACTTACATAATCAAGTGAGATTTTTGCAGAGTTATAATTGTAGTATGATGGGTCGCTCAGAACATACAAAGATTTCTTATTTTCATGATTTCCATCTATTTTTAAACTCAAATTTTCACTGATTTTATATGTACTCCCAGCACTGATAGCATCTGTGTCAAAAAGTTGATGGGTGGAAGGGTAATAACTATTGCTCATCTGCAAAGGATTGCTTTTATACTCTTTCTCAGTCAAATAACTTGCATAAAGTACATCTGTTCTTGCAAATGATGCACCTAAACGAAGTTCTAACTCTTTTGTTTGTGCGTAAGATAGGGCAAATGTTCCTGTAGATAATTTGTTTTCATCTTTGTTTGCATTGTTGTCTATTGCACGGATTCCTGAACTTTTTTGTGCTTCACCGCTTGCCGAGAGAGAGAGTTTATCATCACTATGACCAAAATAAAAAGAACCATCCATGACACCATAAGTTCCGCCATAAAAAGTAACTTCTTTATCGTTATTTTTTTTGGTTGTGATATTGATAACTCCGCCATTCGCACCATCTCCAGCTGTTACAACTCCACTTGATTTTATAATCTCTATGCGACTGACAGAGGCGGGTGATATGCTTGAGAGCAACTGAGAAACGCCATCAATATTGTTTAATTTACGACCGTTGATAGTGATGACAATATTTTGATTTCCATTACTTGAGCCATAACCATGGATATCTATAAGCTGAGAAAATGGATTTCCGTACGAGGGCATAGTTACAACTGAGGTTTGTGAGTTTAAAAACTCATACACATTTTGTACATGCGCTTTTTCTATATCCTCACTTGTGTAAACCTCTATGGCATCAGTTGACTTTAACTCATCGGTTAGAATAGCAGTTGAAGTGATAGTTAAAGGCTTTAAGTTTATCACTTCATCTGCGTGAATTTGGCTGAGTAAAGCGACTGAAATGAGTGATAATTTGATTGTTGTTTTCATATATTTCCTTGTTTTATTTTTTGTTTTTATTTAAATTGTGGCATGTGGAAATAAATGGTGGAGAGATGGAGTTGTTAAGTGATTTAAAGTAATTAAAAAAGTGATTTTGATTGGGAAAGAGCTGTAGGGCTTTTTTTGTTTTTCTTAAAAAATAGCAATTACAATGACAAGGTTTAAAAGAAAAGGAGAGTGGGCAAAGTGTGGCTGAGAGTTCTTCCTCTTCATCTAACGCTTCGAGTTCATTTGAGCAAATGTGTAGCATGTGGAAATGTTGCACACGAGATGCGTTTGCACTGAGTGTTATTTGGTTTGTTGTAGCGGTAATTGCTCTGAGGGTAAAATAATTTTTACCAAAACCTTTAGGAAGACGCAAAATAACTCTTTATGATTTTTTTGGAAGTATATCGAAAATTCTTTTGGCTTATTGCATGAAAAAGAAGAAACGACACATATTAGAATGTGCCGTTTTATTGAAAAAGAAGAAACTAGATTTTGTTAGTTTCGTATTTTGCTTTTAATTTTAAGTAGTCTTTGTAATCATCAGATTTGATATTTTCAGAAACTGACTTTGTTGAATCATTCGCATTGTTTGTAGCAGTTTTACTTGAATCGTTCGCATTGTTTGATACAGTTTTAGTTGAATCATTTACATTGTTAGAGATTGTTTTTGTGCTATCGTTTGCGTTGTTCGTTGCAGTTTTGCTTGAATCATTCACATTGTTAGAGATTGTTTTTGTACTGTCATTTGCATTATTCGTTGCAGTTTTAGTAGAATCATTAACATTGTTAGAGATTGTTTTTGTGCTGTCGTTTGCATTGTTTGACACAGTTTTAGCTGAATCATTCATATTGTTAGAGATATTTCTTGTACTGTCATTTGCATTGTTCGTTGCAGTTTTTGATGAATCATTGATGTTATTAGAGATTGTTTTCGTTGAATCATTTGCATTGTTCGTTGCAGTTTTTGATGAATCATTGATATTGTTAGAGATGTTTTTCGTTGAATCATTTGCATTGTTCGTTGCAGTTTTAGATGAATCATTGATGTTATTAGAAATGTTTTTCGTTGAATCATTAACATTGTTTGAAGCAGTTTTTGTGCTGTCATTAACATTGTTTGACATCGTGTTTGTAGAGTCATTTAAGTTGTTAGAGATCGACTTAGTTGAATCATTTACATTATTTGATGCGGTTTTTGTACTGTCATTGATGTTGTTTGAGATTGTTTTTGTTGAATCATTCACATTGTTTGAAGCAGTTTTAGCTGAATCATTAATGTTGTTAGAGATTGTTTTTGTACTGTCATTTACATTGTTTGATGCAGTTTTTGTTGAATCATTCAAGTTATTAGAGACTGTTTTTGTTGAATCATTCGCATTGTTTGACATTGTGTTCGCTGAATTATTCATGTTATTTGAAACAGAAATTGTGCTATCTTTAAAGTCTTTCGTAGCCATTGTTGAGCTATCTTTAAAGTCTCTAGTAGTATTAGAAACTGAATCTTTAGAATCCTCAGCAACTTCAATTGTACTATCTCTCATATCCCTACTAATTCCAGTTGTAGTATCAGAACCACTCTTAACAGTAGCAACTTCAGCTGTTTTAAGGTCATCAGAAGCTTTTACAGCTGAATCTTTAGCATCACGGCTTACACTTGTTACAGTTCGCTCACCACTTTTAGAAACTTCAACCCCGCCATCAACACCCGACTTAACAGCATCTTTAGCATCATGACTCATAGAAGTCACACCATCTTTCATATCTTTAAACATATCACCAAAACTAAAATCTGCTGATAAACCTGTTGTCATCGCGATTGCTGCTATTGTACTTATCACTAATTTTTTCTTCATGTTTTCCCTTTTTCTTTTTTGAGTTAAGAAAACTATAACCCTTTGAAGCTAAATAAAAACTGAATGT
>JAPLGP010000037.1 GCA_026390075.1 Campylobacterales bacterium | reverse complement strand
CAATCTTTGTTATGCAAAAAATTTACTATACTTCTTTAGTATCTCATTTAAAACTTTTTTATCTATTTTTATATTTTCATTTGAGTAAATATTTTTCTCCAAAACATCTATCAAATCTTGAACCGCAACATCATTTTTGTATGGCATCAACTTCATCAAAAGCTCTTTTGGCTCTTTGATAGACACAGCTCTTTTTCTGCTCAAAAATCTCCATGGTTTAGAAAGTACTATCAAAATTCCACATGCCAAGCCAAAAGTAAATCCTGCAATACTCCAATACAAACTAAACTCTTGAAAAGTGTTTTTTGTCTAGTTCTTCTTTTGGTTTTGCATTTTTAACTTTTATGGGTATCTCTTTTGTTGTGAGTGTTTTTATCTCTTTTGTATTAGGGTCAAAAAACTTTAACTCAAATGACGGAATAATGAAATTTTCATCCGATACAAAAGCCATTTTTTGGGATAATTTTTGATTTTCTATCACTATTTTTTCATCAAAAACAGATACTTTCTCCATGGAGGGCTTGAAAGATTTGATGTCTTCTAAGTTGCCATTTCCTGCTACTTCTACAGTAATATTTACCGCTTCATTCGCATTTATCTCCTCTTTATCAGCATAGGCTGTGAGCGTAAAATCACCGATGAGACTCGCACCTTGTGGCAGTGGTTTGGCAGTTATATTTAACTCCTGCGAAAAATAACTCTTCCATTTAATCTTTTGTACCCATACGCCCCAATTATCTTTTGTGTTTGACCTTGAAGCTATGTTCATTTGCGCACTTTTTATAGTGAGATTTCCCTCTCTCTGCGCCGCAACTTTATATACAACTTTCGTTAGAGTGAATGCACCATCATTATATCTCTCTGGTCTCAACTCCTCTTTTACCCACAAACCTTTGAAGTCTGGTGCTATAAATTTGCTGTCAATCGCTTCTGCATCACGACGCTGTTTAAAAAGAAGTGTAATCTCAAACGCTTCTCCTATAAAAACATCTTTTTTGTCACTCTCTAAACTCAAAATAAAATCTGAATCTTTTGCTTGGCTAAGAGGTTTTACTTCGATATTTATAGGCTCAGTTTTTTCTGTTTGCCCATCAACTACAACACTCACAGGCTCTATTTCACAACTTTTTTGAGGTACAAAACTGTAACTTACTATATTACTTTTTTTATAGACTCCATTCACGCCTCGAATGCTCGTGGATGTACTGCTTGAAATGATGTCACTACCGCATAAAGAGCTGATACTTGGCAGTTGCATATTTGACCCACTAATGTCCAAACTATAAACAACCATCTCTCCGAGTTCAACACTTTTTGTATCAACACTTGCAACAACTCCTGCCATCACGGCATGTGGAAATAAAAGCAGTGCAAGAACTATTTTAGGAACTATTTTACCAAGGTTTTTCATTCGAATTTTCCTTCATAGGTTTTTGAGAGTCTAGCTTATACAGATAACTATTTTGTTGTAACCGCCAGTTTGGTTTTGGTCAAGCTTTTTTAAATCCTGTTTTTTTTCATCTTTTTCTTTTGTTTGATTGTTCTCTTGGCTTTGTTTTTTTTCATCCTCTTTTTTATCGTCTTTTTTGTCTGACTCTTTATCTGATTTATCATTTTCTTTTTTATCTTTTGAATCACCAGACTCTTTTTTGTCGCTCTCTTTTTGGTTTTTGTCGTCTTTGTTTTGCTCGGATTTGTCCTCTTTTTTTTCTTGTTCTTTTTCTTGCTTTTGTTTTTCTAAAAGCTTTTGTACCTCTTGAAGATTTTCTCTTGTTTGTTTATCTTCTTCAAGTTTTAAAGACTCTTCGTACGACTGAACTGCTTTTTGTAAAGAGTCTTCTTTACCCTGTTTTACAAAAGCATTTCCCATGTTTGCAAAGTTTTTTGCTCTTTGCGAAGCATCATCAAATGTGGCTTTTTCATATGACTTGATTGCTTCATCGTACTTGTTTTGCTTATAAAAAGAGTTTCCAGCATTGTAATAACTTTGTCCGCTCATCGAGCTATCTCCGTAGTTCTGATAAAGCTTTGAAGCCTTTTCATACTCGCCTTTTTCATACGCCTCTTTAGCTTTGCTGAGCACCATAAAATCAAGTAACCCAGCTTCGGCATGTGGATTTACAAACAAAAGCGCAAAAAACAAAAAAGCTGAGGGCACATTAACACTCACTCTTTTACTCATCGAACTCGTAGCGATGAGTAAAATAAACAAAGCCATTCCAAGCGGATAATAAAAAAGAGGGATAAATCTTTTTATCTCTTCACTTTTGAGCTCTTTTTTCTCACTCAATCGTTCCATCTCTTTTAACATAGTTTTTATATCTTCATCTGACTTTACACTTTGTATGTAAACGCCACCGCTCGAAGTTGCCAAATTTGCGCTTTTTTCATTGAGTTTTGAGACGATAATCTCGCCATTGTGTTTTACAAAACTTCCATCTTCAAGCTTAATCGGCGCACCTTTTGGAGTTCCTATACCTAAAATAAAAACGACGATATTATTCTCTTTTGCATACTTTATCTCTTTAGAAAAATCGCTTTCATCGCCTCCGTCACTCAAAATGAGGAGATATTTTTTACCCTCTTTGTTGACGGTGTTATGAACAACCTCAAGCATAGATAAAAAATCTGTTCCTTTTTGGGTGATGGAAGTTGTATCGAGTTGTTTAAGCAAAAATCCAACCGCACTATGGTCAAAACTAAGAGGCGAAACGAGGTACGAGTTTCTAGCAAATGCGATAACTCCTATGCGCTCATTTGGAGCCATTTTTAGAAGTTCCAAAGCCTTTTGTTTTGCCAGTTTTAAGCGGTTCGGATAAACATCCTCCGCCAACATAGAATCAGAAATATCCAAAGCTATCATAATGTCCGCACTTTTGGCTTTTACCTCAACAACACCATCGTTAATAACAGGCTGAGCAAGGGAAAGTATCATAAAAAAACCCATAAGAAAAAAGAGTGCATTTCTGGCTTTGAGTGTGAGTGTATTTGCACTCACACGAAGTCTGCTTATGACCTCATCACTAAAAAAATGCGCTTGTGCCTCTTTTTGAGTCAGCAAAAGGAAGAACAAAATAAAAAGAGGCGGTAACATATAGTACAAAAATTCTGGATGTAAAAAACTCACGCATGTCCCCTTTTATTTCTTAGATAAACATAGAGCATCAGAGAAATGAGAGCTATAAAAAGTGGATAGACATAGTAATATTTTAGATAAGTAAACGACTCACTTTTTACCTCTGACTTTTCAAGTTCATCAATCTTTGCATATATCTCTTTTAACTCCGTTGCACTTGAAGCCCCAAAAGCAAGACCGCCTGTCGCATTTGCAATTTCTAAGAGAACTTTTTGGTTGTACTCATCTGGCATGCCGATACCAATCGTATAAACTTTTATGCCCTCTTTTTTCGCCAGTTCCAAAGCAACTTCAAGAGGCACTTTGTCCACACCTGCTGTGCTGTACCCATCTGTTAAAAGTATCGCTATCTTACTTTTAGACTCTGTCATTTTCAAAAGATTTACGCCCTGCGCCAAAGACTCATAAAGTGCTGTAAATTTTCCAGCCATACCGATTTGAAGTTGTGCAACTATGCGATTTAAAATATTTTCATCATAAGTCAGAGGCGAAGCTATAAACGAATACGCTCCAAAAACCACCAAACCTATATTGTCATTTTTTCTTTGACTTATAAAATCACTCACGATACTTTTTACAACATCAAACTTATTTAAATTTTCATTTGAAGCATCAAAACCCCTCGATGACATCGACTCAGAAGCGTCAAGTATTAAGGCTATCTCATAACCATTTTTTGGCTCTGGCTCATAAAGTTCATCTTTGACTGGAGACATGAGAGCTAAAATCATCATAATAATCCCAAGCCATTTTAGAAAAAAGAGCAGTTTTGAGTTTGAAACAGAGGTTTGCATAAACTGCTGGGCATGTGGAAAGTACAAAGATGGCATTCGCATCTTGCAAATCGAGGCACATCCTATAAAAACAAAAAGTATAAAAGAGAGTTTTGGCAGCTCAAAATAAAGCCCATCAAACATCGCACATCTCTTTGTAAAGTTCAAAATAACCCAAAGTTTCTTTGTCTAACTCTGCTACTTCTTTTTTATATTTATACGCTTCGAGTCTTTCTGTGAGATTTTTATACATTTCCACATGCCGAGGCGTATCGTTTTTAAAGGTTGCTCCGTAGCTTGTTATAGCGTAAGCGGATTTTTTTACATCACTCAAATCAAGTGCATTTAAAAGCTTTTTGTGCTCTTTTCTTATATTAAATCTCTTTCTTTTTTTAAGCCACAAATAGATTAGATAAACAATTCCACATGCCAAAAGAAGTGCCACTCCAACAAGACCTAAAAAATAGTACAAAGAGTACTCTTGCACCTCAACAATCGGTTTTATATCATGTAATGGTATGTCATAACTTTGCATTATCTACCCTCAAACAATCTGCGGAGTTCTACCGCTGCATTGGCATGTGTATATATTTTTGTAAAACGAATTTGCTGTTTTCTAAGCGTATCATAGAGTTGATGGTCATGCGCCGTCACTTTTTTCGCGTACGCTTCCACGCTTGAAGCGTTAAAATCACCTTCCAAAATCGCTCCACTCTCAGGGTCAACTAAAGAGGAAAAGCCCATAACAGGCGGTTTTTCTTCCAATAAATCTCGCACGATAACCGCCACAACTTCATGTTTTTTAGCTAAAAGCTTAAAGTCAGGAATCTCAAAAAAATCTCCAACAATAATGATGAGTGATTTTCTTTTGAGTCTTTTATAGAGCGTATCTGCTAAAACTTTAAAATCCACTTTTTGATTCAGTGCATAAAAATCTAAAATCTCGCTCACACTTTTTTGTACTTGATTGATTTTTTTACTCGGTTTTAGATGAGAAACCATCGTATCTGTGAAGATGTAGGAACTTAACAAATCGCCATTTTTGAGCGTTGAAAACCCTAAAAGTGCATTTATTTCAGCGATAACATCCTGTTTAAACTTCTTAGAACCAAAGTGAACGCTTCCGTTGAGCACGCTCGCCACAACCACATTTAATTCTCTCTCTTCACGAAAGATTTTTATGTAGGGTTGTTGCATTTTCGCCGTGATATTCCAGTCGATATGGCGGATATCATCTCCAGGCATATACTCACGAAGCTCTATAAAATCGTACCCTTCGCCCTGAAAAATCGAAGGATTATTCCCAACCATTTCGCTAAAAACTTGTCGTCTTGCCCGAACAAGTATTTTTTTTAGTTTACTCATTATGGTATTTGTACTGCTTCTAAAACTTTTTGGATTATTGCATCCGTCGTTATACCCTCAGCCTCAGCTTCATAACTCAAAACAATGCGGTGTCGCATAAGTTCTTTGGCAATATACGCAACATCCACAGGTGTTACAAAATCTTTACCTCGCAAAAATGCCATAGCTTTTACAGCCTTAAACATATCGATGCTCACCCGTGGCGATGCACCAAACTGTATATAATCTTTGATACTCTCAAGTCCGTACTGCGCAGGGTTTCTCGTTGCGTTCACAAGTTCTATCATGTACTCTTCAACCTCAGAATCCACATGCACTTCTTTGATAGCTTTTTTAAGCGCTATTAAATCATCGTGCGTTAAAACTGGATGTATCTCTTCAAACTTTCCGCTTGAAATGCGTCGTGCAATTTCTAACTCTTCCGTTTTTGTATTGTAATCTACTATAAGTTTAAGCATAAAACGGTCAAGTTGCGCCTCTGGAAGCTGGTAAACACCCTCTTGTTCCACAGGATTTTGTGTCGCCATAACAAAAAATGGAGGTTCAAGTTTAAAAGTTGTATCGCCCAAAGTGACTTGTTTTTCTTGCATCACTTCAAGCAAAGCTGATTGCACTTTTGCAGGAGAGCGGTTAATCTCATCTGCTAAAAGCAAGTTTGTAAAAATAGGACCTTTTTTGATTTTAAAGCTGTTGTTTTGAGGATCGTAAATCTCCGCACCCAAAATGTCTGATGGAAGTAAGTCTGGAGTAAATTGTGCTCGTTTGAAGTTTAAACCGAGTGATTTTGCGAGTGCATTTACAGTTGTAGTTTTTGCAAGTCCGGGAACACCCTCGATGAGAATATGCCCATCACACAAAAGTGCAATCAAAAGACCATCAATCATCTTCTCCTGCCCAACAACTACCTTTGAAACTTCTTTTTTTATCTCTTGAATTTTAGAAAGCATATAAATATTCCCTTGTTTTTAAAGTGGAAAAGTATAGCAAAGAGGGGGTTAATGGTTGATAAATGTTTGATAGTTTCTTGGCATGTGGGTTTTGTGAAACCGATGGCTTATCTTCGGTTTCTTTGGAGGTTTATTTTTTCATACTTTTCAATTAGCGTGTTAACTAGCCATCTTGGATTTTGACAAGGTTGAATACTCAGAAATTTCAACAATAGAGTGTTTACTTCTTGCATAGGTAACAATATCTTCAAGATTTTTAGAAGTAGCGTCATCTATCCACTCTGCACCACTATTGGAATTTTCACTCTTCATTCGTCATTATTCAGTTCTTGTTGATAAATTTTCATCCCCTCGATATAAGCAAAATCTTTTATATTGTATGTCCATAACGGTAAATCATAAATCAAACAAGAAGCGGCGATAAGGGCATCTGGAAGCTTTAAGGAATGTGAGAGTAAATAACGAAGTATCAGTATTTTGGCAAGATTGAAACATTCGGTTGAATATTCCACATGCCCGAATGATTCCATGAGCAAAAGTGCCTCTTTTTGTTCTCGCTTGTTGCGAACACCTTGCAAAATTTCAAGTTCTACAACAGAATTTATCAAAATTTCTTTGTGCGATAAATCAATTTTACTATTGTCACGCAAATAATCGATTATGACGCAAGTATCGATTAAGAGTGCCATTATTGCTTCCACGCACTGCTACGAAGTTCTTTTGCAAAGGCTACAACATCATCAACATCAGAAAAAGGCTCAACTTCTTTTTCATCATCACCGACAAGCGACAACAATTCATTGATATTATGAGAAGGTTTGAGTATATGCTCTTTGTAGTCAAGTTTTTTATAAACAAGCTTTCCCTCTTCTACAGGCGATTGCATCTGTTTAAATTTCTCGTACATTTCAATGTTAATAAGAGCCGCAACTGGGCGACCATGCTTTTGAATCACTATCTCTTCACCAGCCAACTCAGCCAAATTGATATATTTTGAAAGATGAGCTTTAGTATCAGCTATATTTACTTTAGTCATAATTTAGCCTTTTTAGTTAATATGACTATATTGTACTATAAAATAGTCATAATTCTGGAATATCACAATAAAATTAAATTTCCAACCCCAAAAAACCTTTACTTAAAATTCCATTGTGCTATTCCAACCTCTTCAATTCCTTTTGGTTTTAACAAATAAAACAGGTCTTCTACTCTCTCCAATCCTCTGCATACTTTGATGAAATTTTCTAAAGATATTTTATGATTTGTTTCAAACTCTTTATATGTTCCAAAAGGAATAGCTATGTGCTCTGCAAATTTTTCTTGCGTCATCTTTTTTTGCTTTCTAAAAGTTTTTACCCTCTCTGCCAATGCTTTTGAAATCTCTTTCGTACTGCCAAATAAAAAATCTTCAACTCTATATTCTATATTTTTCATGCTTACCCCTTAAGCCTTACCAGCACATCGGCACTTTTATCATTTATGTACTTTATCCATGAGACAGGTATGTCAAGATTTTTCAACTCATTTTCCAAATATTGCTCTTTTATTTCTATCAATCCATCAATATGCACATCCGCATTTTTTATATCATTTTCTTTAGCAAATTTCAGTAGATGCTTTCGCGATATTTCATGTCCATTTACATACCCTATAAACATCTGGTGGCTTCTGTTTAATGAAAATGTAAGGTCGTATGCTGGAGCAAAACGCCACACGCCATTTTTATCCATCAAATATGAGAAATTCCTAGAGTGGTCATCTCTGTTTGCAAACAAAAGATTAAAAATAAGTGTTTTAAATATCTGTTCATGGTCTTTGTAGGGTATATTTAACATTCTCCCCGCTCTAAAAAGGTTCTCATATCCAAATGTAGTCTCAGCTGGATTGTGATGAAATAAGCCAGAGAGTGAGTGCATGTGAAGTCGTTCTCCATCACTTTTTCTATCAAATCTTTCTGTTACAAAATGAAAACCATCTTCACTCTGTGCCAAGTAACAATCCGACATTTTTATTTCGGCTCTTTTTGCCAAAAGATGATAAGCGTATTCAGTTTTATTTTGCACGGAAGCTTCCTTCCATTCATCTTCTATCATATCTGTTTTGTGCAGGTTCTTTTCATCAAACTTTATAATCGAAGGTATATATCCTTTTGGAAAATAATTGTGTTTATGCCCTACAAATATCTCTTGATTGTTTGGGTTGTATCCAACTATACCTTTTGCTCTTGCTCCGCCTCCAGCGGAGTTTGAGAGAGCTATTATGGTGCTCATCTCGATTGAACCAACTCCACTTAGTGCCTCTTTACTTTTTGTATAAAACTCTTTTATATCCATAATTTGCTCTATTTGAGACACATTATGCTCTGCAGGTTCAAAACTTAATGCTCCAAGTGCATTATCTCCGATAAACAAAAGCCTTTCTAAAGTTGTAGGAATATCTCTGTTATTTTTTCTAAAGAACATATCCATATATTCAGAACCATATTTTCCTGGAAGAGAATCTTGAACCAATCCACAAACTTGATTTTGAAAAAAGAGATTTGAAAATTCATATGTTTTTTTCATATCTGTAAGCTTAATGGGTGAAAAATTTATACTATTTTCTTTTGTGTATTCAAAATATATTTTACCATCACTATGAAGAGTCATAAGAGCTACAGGGTTGTTCCAAGCCTTAATCACTATGTTTTTTACTTCATTCATACAAAACCTTTTAGATAAAATATCATCTTTGTTTAAGAATTGTAGCAAAAATATATGAAATACTATCTTTTATAAAACTGTTACAAAACAAGTTATACGCTTTTGCGAAACAAAATATTTTTTTAGACATACCGCCAGTTCGCCCTGAGCCACTCGAAGGGTGATTAATTAAGCTGCAGATTTTTTTACAACTCCAACCCCAAAACCTTCTCTATCCCCTCTTTTTTAATCATCTCGTTTAATTTTATGGCGATGCTCTCTTTTGCAATGTCGTAGCCTTGGGTGGATTGTCCTGTTATGTTGAGTTTGTTGCTTCCTATTATCGCACCACTGACATCTTTTGTGGTTATAGTAATCGCGCTTCTAGCTAGAACAAAGCCGTAGGAAGAGGCTTTTTCGATTTTTGAGGAGAGAGTGATTTTAAAATGATTTTTACCACTTCCCTCTTTTATGATTATTTTTTTCGCACTTAAACCTTTTTGAAGTGCTGCGGTTAGGTTTTGTGACTCGCTGTCGCTCTCAATGCTGAACGATATAGAATTTAGTAATTTTTCATGTTTTTCATCCATCTCTTTTATCTTTTTGATGTAGGATGCACTATCAAATCTTTCATCAAGAACACTCATAACCATGAGCGTATTTGGGACATTTTCGAGTGATTTTTTTTGCTCTTCATACATATTGAGCTGTTTGATAGCATTCAGTGTTTCTCTGTTTTGCGTGAGGCTAAATTCTTGGTCTAACTCTTTTTTTAAACTTTCAAAAAGCTTTTTCTTGTCAGATTTCACAAGAACTATAAACTTTTTAAATCCAAACTCTTCCGCCTCAACAACTTCATAATTACTTATGCGAACTTTGTTTACATCGCTTTGCACTTCATTTACGCTTGTTGATTGATAGCTCTCAACTGCACCCTCGCGTACGACACTTTTTGTCTTAAACTCAGAGGATATAGAAACACTCAAAGTCGATGCCATCGAACTCAAAGCAATCCCTACTGCTTCTTCTTTACTCTCTCCCTCGCCTACTGAGTAAAGAGTTAAAGGGCTTGATTTGGGTGGATTTTTATACCATGAAGGCAACTCTTTTGTGCTTACAACCACTGCACGCTTTTGACTTGCACATGCCGAGAAAAAAAATAAAACACTCAGCAGAAGTACAAAAAATTTCATCTGCCTACCTTGCCATCTGTTTTTGTGTTTTATTTTGATTTTCAATCATCGACGCTATTCTATTGTACGCCGTACTAATCTCTTCTACTGGTTTAACCATCAAATTATCAGCGATTTTATAATACTCTTGAGCCTTTTTGTACTCTCCTTGAGCCTCTTTTACAACTCCAAGATTGTAAAAAGCAACGAAACTCTGTTTATCGGTCGAGTCCACCAAATCCATGAGCAATTTTTCAGCTTTATCATAGCGATTTTGCTTAATGTACTCCAAAGAGTTCTCTAAAAGTTTCTCTTGCGCTTTATTATAATCCAAATCTGGATCTTCCAAAAGAACAACACTAAAGTAGTAATAATGCGGAGTAAGCTTGTAGGTAAACTCATTTGAAATTTCGTTTGCTAACTCTTGTGCCGCTATTTCTGGAGATGGGATAGCGCGATAATCATCAATACAGTGTCTAAACTCAGATGCTTTTGACATAGTGTCTGCATAAATAATATCGCCCTTTGCAATGTCAATCATACGAATTTGAGCTGAAATACCCACTACACGCATATTACAGCTGACATTATAAGTGACTAACTCTTTACATTTTTTGTCGGCACATCGCACTCTCTGTTCATAATAGAGTGTGTCCGTAGAAGTCTCACTGCCGACATCCCCTGAGATTATCGCTTGAGCACCAATGAGATTGCCGACTTCAACTGCCTCATTTGCCTCTACTAAACCGCTGTTTTGAATTTTTTGCTCTTTTATAACCTTGTCAATATCGTTTCTACTGACTAAGGTAAAAAACGATTGATTGTTGATTTTTTGGTTTGCAAGGTTTGCTTCTATCTTTCCTCTGAGACCAACGAAATCATTTTTGAAGTCTGTTATTGCAATATTTTTTGTACTTGTAGCCCTGTCTATTTCTGCAGGAACAAGGGCTTTAATATTGACTTTTTGTGCACAACCTTGCATCATGAACACAACAAGCGACAAACAAATTAAGAAAATAGTTTTATTCATTTTTAATCCTGCGAATATTAGAGTTCTTGCAAAACTCAGATTGCTTCGTCATTCTTCCTCGCAATGACGGTCATTGCGAACGAAGTGAAGCAATCTTATGAGAGAGTTTTGCAAAAAGTTTATTTAAGAAATAGTAGTGAAATAGTAGTTAATGTACTATTAACAAAGCAACAATTTCTTTAGCAATTTTGAGTGAAGTTATCTCTTTTGTCTCTATTTTGAGAACAAAATCACTATATTTTTGAGCATCTTTGAGTACAAGAATCATACAAAGTTCTTCTAATGATTTTGCGTTTTGCACCTTCTCTGCAAACGCATCTATGGCATGTGGAACTCTTTTTCTTATTTTGATTTTCGCTACTAAAAACCCTGTTATAAAAGTTAAAAAATAGTATAAATAGTCCAATTTTAAAAAGCTCATTTGCGCTTCATCCGCGTCAAGAAGTTCCTCTTTTACGAATCCTTCACTTACTTGTACACTCAGAGCGTCCTGTTTCATCTCTTTTATTTTTTGTTCTTTTGCATCAAAATAGTGCAGGAAAATTTGAGGTATTTCAAAATCTTTCTCACTTACAAAAGCAAACTTTTGACTCCAAACACCACTAAATCCATCTTTTGTGAGGGTAATGTTCTCTATTGGTTTTTGAGAAAATATTTTTACGCCCGAGATGTTAAAATCATAAGCCTTAAGAGCTTCAAAATTTCCCTCTCCTTTTACAATAATTTCCATGTGAAAAGGTTCGTGTGCTTTGATTTTTGGTTCATCTTTTTTAACCTCTAAAACAAACGAACCAACCAAATCACTCGCACTCTCTAAAACATCTACACTCAATATTTCTTGTCGCAAGGTAACTGTAGAGTATTCCACATGATCCATATTGTCTCGACCTAAATTTCTGTTTTCTATGGAATCCTTATTTGTTTCTTTCATAAGCGCTTCAAACTCAAACTCCAATGCACCCACTTTTTTTGCAAATGCGATAAATTCATACGAAACTATCTTTTTGCCATCGATTACTTTTGTATTTTGACTTAAAAGTTTAAGACTATATTTTTCATTCTCACCCACGGGGTTAAAATCTATCGCATAAAGCTCCGCTCTGTCACTAAATTCACAGCTGTATTTTAGATAGATTGGTTCATTGACAAAAGCACTCTTTTTATCAGTTTCCACATGCCAAAGATAGGTTGAAGCGAAAAGTTCCACATGCCAGAGTGCTAAAAATACTAATAGACTTCTTGCAAAAATAAGATTGCTTCGTCGTTCCTCCTCGCAATGACAGTCATTGCGAACGAAGTGAAGCAATCTAAAAAGAGAGTTTTGCAAGAAGTCTAATAAAAATTTACCAAGGTTTTTTTTCATTATTGCCCCTTTTGTTGATTAACTCATACTGTTTTGAGCTGAGTTTTGCTTTGCCTTCATTCAAGTTTAACATACTTTCACCCTCTGTTTTTTTGTCCATATCACCCGCTCCACTACTTGCATTTGCACTTACTTTCATGTTTGAGCCACCGCCCTCTTTTTTCTTTTGTGAAGACTTTTCTTGTTCTGCAATAGATGAATTGTTTTTCGTTTTTTGTTGTCCCGTTCGCATTCTTTCTTGCTCATCTGTATCTTTTATGTACTCTAAATTTTCATCTGCTTCTTTTGAGTAAAAAAGTGTTAACGATTTCAAATACGCCTCTCTTGCTTTTTTAAACTCTTGAAGCCGTATAAGTGTATTTCCAATATTATAAAACAGCTCTGATTTAAACCTTGCATCACTCGATTTTACCCGTTCAAAATTTACAAGAGCTTTATCATACTCGCCCTCTTTATACTCTCCACATGCCAGATTATAATAAGCTTTATTTGCATCAATCTTTTTATAGTAAATTATAGCTTTTTTATAATCCCCTTTTTCATACGCACTTTTTGCAATATTTTCATTTATTTGATCCAAAACTGAGGCATCTAAGCTTATTCCAAACAAAAGTAAAGCAGTGATTACAAAGCGTTTGAGAGTAGTAATAGTTACTAAAAATGTAATGAGTGCAAGAGAAACAAAAAAGTAAAAGAGTTCAAAGTTTTTCATAATCGTACTTTGCGTTTTAAAATCTTTGTTTTTTTGAGCTTCAAGCGCACTTTGCAACTCGTCGATATCTTGTGTAAATACTCCTCCGCTTCTTTTTGCAACGAGTGCAAGTGCATTATTTGCTCGTGAAACAACGATGCCATCGTTTTCATCTTTTAAAAGCGTTCCATCTTCAAGCGTTATCGTTGTTCCAATGTCAGTACCGAGCATAAAAACATTAACAACCAATCCGCTCTCTTTGGCAAGATTTGCCTCCTTCGCATACTCTGCTTCATCCGCTCCATCGCTGAGAATAACTACGCTAGGATGTTTAGCTTTGGACATCACTCTTGCTAGTTTTATGGCTGGTAAAACACTACTCCCTTTTGTGATAATGAGTTTTTGTTCAAGTGAGTTAAAAAGATGCAGTAAAAGCTCACTATCTTGCGTCAAAGGCGATAAAACTATGGCATTTGTAGTAAATCCAAGTACGCCAAATCGACTTTCATGATTTGTTTTTACAACAGTTTGTAGTATCTCTTTTGCTTTTTCTAATCGGGAGGGCAAAATGTCTGTGGCATTCATAGAGTAAGACAAATCCACCGCGATTATCACATCACTCAGCACTTGCTCACTCTTGATAGGCTCTTGCTCTATTACTGGGCGGGTAAGTGCCAAAACTATAAATAAAAAAGTAAAAATATATCCATACGCAACAAAACTTATCTCTTTAAAGTTTTTTTTGATAAAGAGTGGTGCTAAAAGCAGTAGAAGCCAAAAATATTGAGGAGACAATAAACTCATCTTCTAACCTCCCTAAAGAGTAAAAAAAGTAAAAATCCACATGCCAAGAGTAATGCTACAAAATAGTAAAAATCTTTTTGAAGAAACTCTTTACTCTTGATATCTGAAGATTCTAATGTATCTATCGCGCTGTAAACACTTTGCAACTCTTTAGCACTTGTTGCACTAAAAAATGTACCGCCACTCTCTTGTGCAATAGTTTGAAGCAATGTTTCATCTGCTTCGCCCTTATTTCCCATCGCAATAGTATAAATCTTTATATTTGCATCTTTGGCTAGTTTTGTAGCCTCTTTTGGGGAGATAGCTCCGCTGTTATGTTCGCCATCCGTTAAAAGTATGACGATTTTTGTTTTTGCTATAGAGTATTTAAAAGCCCTTACACTCATAGCGATTGCTTCACCTATCGCAGTATTTTGCCCTGCCATACCTTGACTCAGATAGCCTAACATCTCGTTTACAATCTCTTTTTCATAAGTTATCGGCGAAGCTATAAAAGCAAAATCTCCATATAAAACCACACCAAGATTGTCACTCACACGCTTTAAAATAAAATCTGAAGCGATAATTTTAGTGATTTCAAAACGGGACAACCTTTTTCCATCGCCAAGTTCATTATCAAAACCAGAGGAGTTCATAGAACCACTCGCATCAATCGCTAAGACGATATCTTTACCATGTCTGTTAAGCGGATTGAATTTATCAATCATAATTGGCGAAGTAAGAGCGATAGTAAGCAGAGTCAATATAATGATTTTCACAATCCAATCTAACTTTAAAAAGCTTTTTTTGGCAGACATAAAATGAAGATGCACAAAATAGATTGGCTTTTTATACTCCTTACATTTATATAAACAATAAATCAAAGGGATGAGTAACAATAGTAAGAATGGGTATTCAAAAGTATAGGAATTCATGGATATTATAATATCCAAAAATAGCCATTTTATGCGTTTTTGCAATAAATTATAAAATTTTTTCAAACTTCATGTTTCATTTCTTGACATATAAAAACTATTTGCCTATAATTCGCGTCCACAAACAGAAATGCTTGTTGAAGTCTTGTTAGCTCAGCTGGTAGAGCACGTCACTTTTAATGATGTGGCCGATGGTTCGAATCCATCACAGGACACCATTTTACAATTAATTGGCCCCATCGTCTAACGGTTAGGATCTACGGTTTTCATCCGTATTACAGGAGTTCAAATCTCCTTGGGGTCACCAATTACATCACTTTTCATAATCATTGCATCTTCTAACTCAGTTTGACTCATTTTACTTTTATGCCCATGTTGATTAAAAGAATTTCCTTCTACTGCTACATTATCTTTAAATATAATTTCATCGAGCAAAGTTCCGTTACTTGAATAACTTTTTTGCAAGCCATTTTTATTTGAATCTTTGTATGTTATCTCATTCATCAAAGTACCATTTAAGTAGTAGTTTTTACATATACCATTTTGTTTAGCGTCAATAAAAGATGTTTCAAGCATTAAATTACCATTTTGGAAATACTTTTTTGTAACACCATGGACAACACCATTTTTATAATTCACTTCACTTTTTAAATTTCCATTTTGATAATACTCTCTGCTTATTCCATGAAGTTTATCATTCTTATAAGAGCCTTCGCTCTGTAAATTCCCATTATCTTGATACATGCGACTCATACCATCTTTTACTGTGCCCTTCAACGATGTTTCACTTCTAAGATTACTATTGAGATAATAAGTGTACTGCATATCTGAGTGCAAGAACGGCACAAGAGCCAAAGCGACTATAATTATTTTTTTCATTTTAGGATTCCACTTATTGATGTATTTGCAATAATTGTATCTTATTTCTTTGAAATATAGGATTTATTTATATTCGTTTGTATGCAAATGATTTAAAATTCTAACTTTTTCTGGTTTTAATAGTGAAAGTTAAGAATATATTACTCTTTAAAAAAATATACTTACTTTTTAGAAAGTATGGCATGTGGAAGTTTATTTTATTTCATAAATTGGCTCTATTTTTTGCTTTAATTTTATACATTTATGATGCGAACTTCAATAATAAAATGAGATATAATCAGTCATATTGATATACAAATGGATACAAAATGGATAAGTTTAAAATAGTCTTAAAAATCATAGCACCTTTGTTCCTTGGATTATTTTTAATTGCATCTGTTTCAATCTATTCTCTTTATCTGCTACAACAACAAAATATAGATAAAAAAGCTAAAGAAGCTTTTGAAACGGTCTCTTTAGCTTTGAATCAAATAACAAAAAAAGATATAGATTTAATGCATGGGTTACTAGATATAATCAAAAAAGATCCGAAAATGATTGCACTCTATAAAGATGGAAAAAGAGATAATCTTTATGCATATTTATATCAATCTTTTTCTGAATATAAATCTCACTATAACATTACTCACTTTTATATACACAATATTGATAAAACAAATTTTTTGAGGGTACATGATCGATATATTCACTCTGATATTATCAAGAGAAAAACTCTCTATAACGCTGCAGAAGAACTTAAAATGAGTAGTGGTGTTGAATTTGGCATATATCATAATCTTACATTAAGAGTAGTGATTCCATGGTTTGTTGATGGAGAGTTAATTGGCTTTCTTGAATTTGGTAGAGAAATTGATTCATTAACTCCAGAACTCAGCAAAATGCTAAGTGCTGATATCGTTTTTACAATAAAAAAAGAGTTAATTACTATGAAAGACTTTGAAGTTTGGAGATCTAAATCACAAAGAAATAGATACTATAAAGCGATGGATAATTTTTTCATTATTGATTCAACCCTAAATGATATTGATACAGAGCTACAGAAAATATTAAATACAAATGAGAACTTTAACGATACACACCTAATCAATCATGGCAAGGAATATCACATAAACAACAGACCCTATTTAGATGTGAATGGCACTGAAGTTGGCAAACTTTATGTACTCATTGATGTAAGTGATGAACATACCTATTTAGTTCAATTAATTGGCAAAATTACTGTAATCGTTTTTTTCTTAATATTTTTACTCATTGTATATTATGCTAGGTATATCAAAAAAACAGAAAATCAACTTAATGTCGCCTATGAAAGATTACATGAAATTTCAATTACTGATGGACTGACATCTTTGTACAACAAAAAGTTTTATTTAGAAAATGCCCATGTACAAATTAAGCGTGCTTTGAGAAATAATTTATATGTTACTTTTATTATGATTGATGCAGATAATTTTAAAAATTTTAATGATAAATATGGTCATTCTGAAGGTGATGAAGTTTTAAAAAGTATTGCTAAATGTATGAAAGATGTATTTCAACGCGCTAATGATTACTGTTACCGAGTAGGTGGTGAAGAGTTTGTGACTATAATCGAACATGAAAAGTATGATGATGGTTCTGACATAGCACAGAAACTTTGTGAAAATGTAGAAAATTTAAATATTGCACATGCCTATAACTCTACATTTAATAAAGTTACTGTTTCCATTGGTATCAGCACTGTAAAAGTCGATGAGCTAACAAATAGTATTGATTTGTATAATAATGCCGATAAAGCACTCTATCTTTCAAAAGAAAATGGTAGAAATCGAGTAACTCTTTATGAAAATAACTAAATAAAGGGTCTAAAAATTAGACCCTCCATTTAGATAGCTCTTTTAAACTCAGGGTATGCTTCCACACCACATTCGCTTACATCCATTCCCTCTTGTTGGTCATCGTCTGTAGCTCTAAACTTACTAAATTTATTGATAATATATATAACTATAAAAGAGACACTAAATGCGAAAACTGCAACTATGAGCACACCTTTTAACTGTGCCAGAAATGAAACTTTTTCTACAAATATGCCTACTGCTAAAGTTCCCCAGATACCATTTACTAAGTGAACTGACAAAGCACCCACGGGGTCATCGAGTTTGAATTTATCAAAAATAGGTACTGCAAATACAACTAAAGCACCACCAATTGCACCGATTACAATTGGCACATATACATTAAACAAATCAGGGCCTGCGGTGATTGCAACAAGCCCACCTAATGCACCGTTGAGTATCATGGTAATATCAAAGAGTTTGTATCTTACATACATCAATATTCCCGCAATAATCGCACCAGCTAAACCTGCTGTATTTGTATTCATGATGGTTTTTGCAACAGTATTTGCGTTTTCTACACTCGATATTGAGCCTACACTTCCACCATTAAAACCAAACCAGCCTATCCAGAGCAAAAATGCACCCAAAACTACAAGCGGAATATTTGAAGCGGGGATAACACGAATGCCACCTTGAACATAACGACCTTTACGAGAACCGATGATAAGGATTGCAGCTAAAAGCGCCCAGCCACCTGTTGAATGGATTACTGTAGAACCTGCTAAATCATGCATGTCTATATCTAAAAGTGTACCCGCTAAGATATCTGCACCCCAGCTAATATTGACAACAGCAGGATAGATAAATCCACCCATTATAACTGCAAAAATAGCCAGTGGAATGATGCGAACACGCTCACTCACACCACCACTCATGATATTGATAGTTTTACCAACAAACGCCATTTGAAATAAAAATGCAGCCCAAATGCTCATGTTGGAATTTTCCCAACTTCCAAAAGCCAAGCTGTATCCAATAAGTAAAAATGCCAAAGATGCAACAGCATAAATCATTACATTTATAGTGAGGACAGAGGAAACATTTTTTGTGCGAACAAGTCCCGCTTCAAGCATAGCGAAACCAGGAACCATGAAGATTATAAGCACCATTGAAAAGAGTGCGAAGAATGTGTCTATAATATATTTAAAATCTGCTTCTAACATTGAAACCACCATTTTTTAAAGTTAAGGCGATGATTTTATCGAAGAAATAGAGGTTTTGAATTTGATTGTTGATTAAAATTTAATCAGTTTTAAAAAAAGTTGCCTATTTTTGTAGCAAGTTTAAAATATACTTCTTGCAAAACTTAGATTGCTTCGTCGTTCCTCCTCATAATGACGGTTCGTTCCCCCTTGCAATGACGGTCATTGCGAAGCAAATCGAAGCAATAGCCGTCATTGCGAGCAAAGCGAAGCAATCTTATGAGAAAGTTTTGTAAGAAGTTAATATTTTACATTTCCACATGCCAAGCACGGCATGTGGAAAAAGCAAAAGCTAAACAGCTTCTGCGTCAGTTTCACCTGTACGGATACGGATGATTTTTTCAATATCACTTACAAATATTTTACCATCACCGATTTTACCAGTTCTTGCAGCTTCTACGATAGTTGCTGTAACTTGGTCAACCATATCATCATTTACTACCATTTCCATTTTAATCTTTGGTAAAAAGTCAACCACATACTCAGCACCACGGTAAAGTTCGCTATGCCCTTTTTGACGACCATACCCTTTTACTTCGCTTACAGTCATACCTGTAATGCCTATCTCTGCCAAAGCATCTTTTACATCTTCTAGTTTAAATGGTTTGATAACCGCTTCTATTTTTTTCATAATTATATTCTCCAAATTTTAGTTTAAAATTGTAACCATATTTACGGTTTTAATCAACATTTATAAATTTATAGCTTTTTCACCATGTGTCATTTCATCAAGACCTACTGCCTCAGTCTCATCATCCACTCTGCCACCACCTGTAAGTGCAGAAGCAATATAAAATACTATCGCAGTTGCAACAGCACTATAAACAACAGTCAAACCAACCGCTTGAACTTGACTTACGAGTTGAGAAGCCATATTGAAATCTTTTGGAAGCGCATAATCTGCTATGAATAAAGCAGTTGCAATCGAACCCCAGATACCAACTAAACCGTGAACCCAAAATGCATCCAATGAATCATCTATTTTAAGCATTGGTTTTAATTTACTAACGCCGATGAAACCTAACACACCTGCAACAAGACCAAGTATTATAGCACCTTCTACACCTGCAAAACCAGCAGCTGGAGTAATAGCAACAAGACCAGCAATCGCACCAGAAGCACCACCAACCAAAGTAGCCTTTTTATACACTAACCATTCAGCTAACAACCAACCGATTACACCAACAGATGCAGCAACATTTGTCACTAAGAAAGCAGATGCAGCAACACCATCCGCAGCAAGTTCACTTCCTGCATTAAATCCAAACCATCCAAACCATAGAAGTGCAGCACCTAAAGCTACAAGAACAGGAGAAAAAGGTTTAATCGCAACGCGTCCATAATCTTTTCTTTTACCTAAAATCATTGCAACAACCAAACCAGCAACACCTGCGTTAATATGAACAACAGTTCCACCAGCAAAGTCTAGTTCACCAAAGTTAAGCGTTGTACCTCCGCCCCATGCCCAGTGTGCAACAGGCGCATAAACAGCTGCTACCCATAAAGCAACAAATATCATAAATGTAGAAAACTTCACTCTCTCTATCATAGAACCACTTGCTATTGCTACAGCAATTGCTGCAAATGTTCCTTGAAACGCTACAAACAGTAACTCAGGAATAGTACCTTTTAGAGTTTCTGAACCAATCCCAGAAAGGAGAACCTTACCAGTACCGATGATATCACCATCGCCAAAAGCGATTGAATAACCAACTAAAACCCATACCAAACTACCAACTGCAAAAGCACCCAAACTCATGCTTATAGTATTGATAACATTTTTTGAACGCGTAAGTCCACCGTAGAATAGTGCAAGTCCCGCTGGTGTCATTAACATTACCAAAGCCGTAGCAACTAATATCCAAGCAGTATTTCCACCACTTATTGTTATTGTCTCCTCAGCAAATACCAGTGATGGTAATGCGAGTAAAGCAAGAAAGTATTTTTTCATCATTTATCCTTAGTGTTGAAGTGACAAAATTATACAAACATAAAGGAATGTTTAAATGCAAGTTATTGATTAATTTTTAATCATTAACTAAAACCCTTCCTCTTTTTCTCATCTTAAAGAGTTATTATACATTTTACTAATATTTATAAGAACCTTAAGGGATATTAAGATATCATGAAACCAATTTTTATTTCAAAAATATAGGTGTTTTAACATGAGCAATTTGCTAGACAACAACCAGATACAAACTATAAATATTGAAGAAACTCTTCAAAATAGCTACCTAGATTATTCAATGAGTGTAATTGTTGGTCGTGCTCTACCAGATGTGAGAGATGGTTTGAAGCCTGTTCATAGAAGAATACTTTATGCGATGGACAAGCTCAACCTTTCTCATGGTGCAAAATATAAAAAATCAGCGCGTATAGTTGGGGATGTAATCGGTCAGTACCATCCACATGGCGATACAGCAGTTTATGATGCTCTCGTTCGTATGGCACAACACTTCTCTATGCGTATGCAACTCGTTGATGGTCAAGGTAACTTCGGTTCTGTTGATGGCGATAGTGCGGCAGCGATGAGATATACAGAAGCGCGTATGACAAAATATGCGGGTGAACTTTTAAAAGATTTAGATAAAAATACTGTAAATATGATAGAAAACTATGACGGTACTACAAAAGAGCCTGATGTTATGCCTACTCGTGTTCCAAACCTCTTAATCAACGGTTCATCTGGTATCGCCGTTGGTATGGCTACAAATATTCCTCCACACAATCCAAAAGAGATTATGCTTGGACTTAAAGCTCTTCTTGCAAATCCAGACATTTCTCTAATAGAACTTATGGATCATATCAAAGCACCAGATTTTCCAACAGGCGGAATTATTTTCGGTAAAAAAGGAATTATGGATGCGTATGAGACAGGTCGTGGTCGTATCAAAGTTCGTGCAAAAATTCATATTGAGAAAAAAGGCAACAGAGATGTTATTGTTATTGATGAGCTTCCTTATCAAGTAAATAAAGCGCGTCTGATTGAGAGTATTGCAAATCTAGTAAAAGATAAAATGATTGACGGTATTTCAGAAATTCGTGATGAATCTGACCGTGATGGAATCCGTGCTGTAATCGAGTTAAAAAAAGATGCAATGAGTGAGATAGTTCTCAATAATCTTTTCAAACAAACAAGTATGCAAACCACTTTTGGTATTATCATGCTCTCTATATTAAATCAAGAACCTAGAGTTTTTGGAATTATTACAATTCTAAAACACTTTATAAATCACCGTAAAACAGTCATTATCCGTCGTACTATTTTTGATTTAGAAAAAGCAAAAGCAAGAGCGCATATTTTAGAAGGTCTCAAAAAAGCTCTTGATATTATTGACCAAATTATTAAAACTATTAAAGCAAGTAAAAGCATCGATGAAGCAAGAGACAACTTAGTTTCAGAATTTGATTTTACTCAAATTCAAGCGCAAAGCATTGTTGATATGCGTCTTGGAAGACTTACAGGTTTAGAGCGCGAAAAAATCGAGAATGAACTTCGTGAACTTCTTACACTTATTGAGTATTTAGAATCTATTCTTAGAAGTGAAGAAATTTTACAAGGTATCATCGGCGAGGAGTTTGATGAAATACTTGCAACTTACACAGACGAAAGAAGAACAGAAATCGAAGATGATTACGATGACATAGACATTGAAGATTTAATCCCGAATGAACCAATGGTTGTGACAATTACGCACCGTGGATACATCAAAAGAGTACCACTCGTAGCTTATGAAAAACAAAAAAGAGGTGGAAAAGGTAAAATTGCCGTTACTACTTATGAAGATGACTTTATAGAGAGATTCTTCACATGTAACACGCACGATACACTTCTGTTTGTCACAGACAGAGGACAACTCCACTGGCTTAAAGTGTACCGTATTCCTGAGGGAAGCAGAATTGCTAAAGGTAAGGCTGTAGTAAATCTTCTTAACCTTGTAGCTGATGAGAAAATTCGCTCAATTATTCCAACGACTGACTTTAGCGATGAAAAATCATTGGTATTTTTCACTCAAAAAGGTATCGTAAAAAGAACAAACTTAAGCGAATTTTCAAATATTAGAAGTAACGGTGTGCGCGCTATTGTTCTTGATGATGATGATGCGTTAATTACAGCTAGAATAGCAGACCAAAGCATTAAGTATCTCTTTATTGTTACAAAACTTGCTCAATGTATTAAATTTGATATAGAAAAAACGCGTGACCAAGGTCGTAGTACGCGTGGTGTAAGAGGCATCAAGTTTAAACATGAAGCAGATGAAGTTGTTGATGCGAACATCATTGCAAGTGATGAGCAAGAAATCTTAGTAGTGAGTGAAAAAGGTATCGGAAAACGAACAGATGCTGGTGAGTACCGTCTTACAAATCGCGGTGGTTCTGGTGTTATTGCGATGAAAATGACTACAAAAACTGGGAAGTATGTTGTTGGATGTTTAATGGTTGATGAATCAATGGACATGATGGCACTTACAAATGCTGGTAAAATGATTCGTGTAGATATGCAAACTATCTCAAAATCAAGCAGAAATACAAGTGGTGTTTACATTGTAAAAGGTGATGATGTCTCAAGCATCTCTCGCTGCCCTAAAAAAGAAGAAGATGAAGATGAAATTGAAGAAAGTGAATATCCAACACTAGACTTGGAATAGAAGTTGCTTTACCTGTGATTAATTATATCGAGGGGAAAATAGTGAGCAAAGTATTATTATCTTTGTTAATAGGATTTATTATTACAATATTTTCTGGTTGTTATTCTAAGGGTTGTGACACATTTGATAAATGCAATTCTTCTTGTGGTCATTATGTACCTCCAACATGGCACAGTGGTTATGGGGGCAATTATTGTGATAATTGCGACAGATATTAAATATTAGTTAGGATGGAAGATGAATAAAATTATATCATTTGGAGTATTAGTTGCTTCAATATTTACTGGTTGTTCAACTGTACGATCTGAAAAAGTTTCTCCTACGGTTGTACAAACAGTTGTAGTACAAGCAGAAAAAAAGGCAGAAAAAAGTAATTCTTCTCGTGGGGAATATGTTCCTACTTGGCATGGTGGCTATTACATGAATGGTTGTAGTAACAATTATTAAATATTAAATTAGGATGAATAAATGAATAAGGTAATATTATCTAGTATTTTAACAGCGTTGTTGACTACAACATTTGTTGGTTGTGCAATTGAAAGATCTGACAAACCTGCTCCTACAGTTGTTCAGAATGTTACAGTGAACAAAGAAGAAAAAAGTCCACAAACAAATCAAGCAGCTCAAAATCCGACACAGAATGAAGAAAAAGTTTTAGAAAGAAATCATACTATTACTATTTCTGCTTTAGGACAAGGTGTTGCACCAATGAACACTACTTCACCTGCACAAGCATATGCTTTAGCAAAAAGAGCCGCTATTGCAGATGCGTATAGAATCATCGCAGAAAAGGTAAAGGGAGTTCGTGTTGAAGGTGAAGATACTGTTGTCAATATGATGATTAAGCGTTCAAAAGTTCGTACTTATGTAAATGCTTGTATAAGAAGTGCAAGTGTTGTTGAAACTACTTTTAAAGATGGTCTATGCGAAGTAGAGATGGAAATCACTCTTTCTTACTCTCAATTTGCTCAATAATCTTTTTTAACTCACTTGTTCTTAGCGCAAGTGAGTATCTTATCTCGTATCGCTATGTTGTAAAAGATGCTACTCTTTATAATGAATCTCTCTCTATTTCAAAATCCATGCAAAAATGTAATGGAACTCCACAAAATGCTCTGATATTGCCAACTGAATCTGATACTAATTTAAAAACTGTAATTGCTAAAAATTCAGAAGAGTTTATAGACTATATTCATAAACTTAATCTGCATGTGGAACATAACGATGTTACAATAAACGCGCAGTATAAATCTACAACAATACTCACACTCAAGACAACATGTTTCGAAGTCGATTTTAATGATAATTTTGTTAAAATTGCCCCTTTAAAATAAGGGTTTTTAGTGAAAATTGCAATAGTTGAAGATGATATCAATATGAGAAAATCTCTTGAAATCGCTATGAGCGATTTTCCTGAGTTTGAAATTCAAACATTTAAAAATGCAAAAGATGCACTCAAAGCTCTTGATGAGAGTTTTAACCTAGTCATAACAGACATAAATATGCCTGGTATGGACGGAATAGAGTTTGTTAAAGCACTTAATGGTCGCTTTGAAGTAATCATCATGACTGGAAACGCAACACTTCAAAGAGCAATTGAATCTATCCACTTGGGTGTAAAAGATTTTTTATTGAAACCTTTTGATATAGACACTTTAGTTTTAGCAATAAAAAGAGAAAATAAAATTCAAATTGCTAACAAAAAAATATCTTCTACTCCAAGACAAGAAAACGCATCACATGGGTTTTTAGGAACATCTGAGGCTCTACTCACTCTATTAAATATAGCAAATAAAGTTGCAAAAACGGATGCGAGCGTTCTCATTTTAGGAGAAAGTGGTGTTGGTAAAGAAGTTTTTGCAAATTATATTCATGAAAATTCACCGCGAGCTAAAAAACCTTTTATAGCTATAAATATGGCTGCCATTCCAGAAAACTTAATTGAGAGTGAATTATTTGGATTTGAAAAAGGTGCTTTTACAGATGCGAGTGAAGCCAAAGCTGGACAATTTGAGTTAGCAAATGGTGGAACACTTTTTTTAGATGAAATCGGAGAAATGCCATACAGCGTTCAAGCAAAAATTCTTCGTGCTTTACAAGAAAAAGAGGTAAGAAGACTTGGCTCATCCAAAAGTATCAAAATTGACATTCGAGTTTTATCTGCAACCAATGCAAATCTACCACAAAAGATACAAAATGGTTCATTTAGAGAAGATTTATACTATAGATTAAATACTATTCCTCTCAATATTCCACCTTTAAAAGAGAGAAAAGATGAAATTTTGCAAATTGCGGATAAAATTCTGGAGCAAAATTGTCTTAAGTATGGTTTTGCACTAAAAACTTTTTCAGATAAAGCTACAGAACAGCTTTTAGCATATAATTGGCCTGGAAATATAAGAGAACTTATTTCAGTCGTTGAGCGAGCAGTTATACTGAGCGATGGCGATGAAATATTGCCTCATGAACTGTTTTTAGAATCTCGTGGATTTAAAGAATCTTAAATCAAATTAAATGAAGAAAATTTAAACATACAAACATTAGGAGTATAAATGAAAAAATATAATGTAGCGGTTGTTGGTGCAAATGGTGCAGTTGGTGAAGAAATATTAACGATTTTAGCAGAGGTGAATTTCCCAATCAACAAACTTATTCCTCTTGCAAGTGCAAGAAGTCTTGGCAAAAAAGTAGAGTTTAATGGAAAAGAATATCCAATAATTGAGCTTACTGCAGATGTTTTTGAAAAAGAGGAAGTAGAAATTGCTCTCTTTAGTGCTGGTGGAAGTGTGAGTGCAGAGTTTGCTCCACATGCTGTAAAAGCTGGAGCTGTTGTAGTTGACAATACTTCACACTTTAGAATGGATGCAAATGTGCCATTGGTTGTTCCTGAAGTAAATCCTGAAGATATTGCTAAGTGGAGAGACACAGGAATCATCGCAAATCCAAACTGCTCGACGATTCAAATGGTTCAAGCACTCAAACCGCTTGATGAAGCGTACGACTTAAAAAGAGTTGATGTAAGCACTTATCAAGCGACTTCTGGAGCTGGAAAAACTGCTATGGAAGAGTTAGTAAGACAGATGCAAGATTTTTTTACATTTAAACTAGCTGATTCAGAACATAAATCTTTCAAACACCAAATAGCTCTGAATGTTATCCCTCAAATAGATGTATTTACTGACAATGGATACACGAAAGAAGAGATGAAAATGGTAAATGAAACAACTAAAATCATGCACAAAAACATTGAACTAAGCGCAACTTGTGTTCGTGTTCCTACACTTCGTGGACATGCCGAAGCTTTAACTCTTACTTTTGGTTGTGATGTAGAAGCTGATAAAGTGAGAGAGATACTCAGTCTTGCTCCAAACATAGTGATTTTAGACAATCCATCTGAATCGCTTTACCCTATGCCTGCAACTTGTGTGGACAAAAATGAGACTTTTGTAGGTCGTATTCGAAATGATACTTTTAGAAAAAATATGATTCATATGTTTGTAGTTGCAGATAACCTTAGAGTGGGAGCTGCTACGAACGCTGTTCGTATCGCTCAAAAATGGGTAGAAATGGAAGGAGAAAAATAATTTATGTTTGAAAGAATATTTGAAAGTACTCTATGGAGTTCAAGATTTGTAATAATTTTAGCTGTAGTTTTTGGTCTGATTGGTGCTATAGTTTTATTTGTTGTTGCCAGTTTTGACATATATGACACAGTTGTATATGTGCTAAACTCTTATTTATCACATGCACATCCTGAAAATTTTCATGAAGTGGTTATCGGTGGGATAATCGGTGCAGTTGATTTATATCTTATCGGTGTTGTTATGGTAATTTTCTCTTTTGGTCTTTATGAACTTTTTATCTCTGAAATAGATGTCGCAAGAGATGAAAATGGAGAAGAAAATCAGCTTCTAGCTATTCATTCTCTCGACCAGTTAAAAGATAAAATTTCTAAAGTAATTGTTATGGTTTTAGTTGTTGGTTTTTTTCAAAAAGTTGGACATACTTCCTATAACAATTCGTTAGATTTGTTTTATCTTGCACTCTCTATTGCTGCAATTTCTGTTGGACTTTACTTTCTTAGCAAAGTCGGAAAAGCACATTAGTTAGACCTCTTTTAGATTGCTTCGTCATTCTTCCTCGCAATGACTGTCATTGCGAATGAAATGAAGCAATCTAAAAATATGTTATGCAAGAAGTCTATTACATAACCGTTAAAAAATATATAAAAATACAAGGACAAAAATGAGTAAAATATTTGTAGATGCCTGTTTTGGCAAAGAGACTCCATACACTCCAGTTTGGATGATGCGACAAGCAGGAAGATACCTTCCTGAGTATATGAAAGTTCGCGCAGAAGCTGGAAACTTTTTAAACCTATGTCACAACCCTAAATTAGCTTGTGAAGTAACACTGCAACCAGTGGATATTGTAGGTGTTGATGCGGCTATACTTTTTAGTGATATTTTAGTTATTCCTGATGAAATGGGAATGGACTTAGAGTTTGTAGCTGGAGAAGGTCCAAAATTTAATGACCCGATAAAAGATGAAGCTGACTTAGACAGACTCATAGGTGGCGAAGAAGCAGCTTCTAAACTCACTTATGTTTACGACACAATCAAACTTATCAAAGAACAGTTAGCGGAAGATAAAGCTCTTATCGGTTTTACAGGTGCACCATGGACTTTGGCGACTTATATGATTGAGGGAGAGGGGACAAAAACTTACAATATTTGTAAAAAAATGATGTATTCAAACCCTGCTCTTTTACATAAAATATTGGCGAAAGTGACAGAAGTTGTAAAGTTTTATATGGAAAAACAGATAGAAGCTGGTATAGATGTAGTTCAAATCTTTGACTCATGGGCAGCGGCAATCGAGCCTTCAAAATATGATGAATTTTCTTGGAAATATATGGTTGAAATAGCTGATTATCTCAAATCAAAATATCCACATATTCCAATCATTATGTTTCCAAAGGGTGTTCCAGCATTTTTAGATAAAGTGTATGGAAACTTTGATGTTTTTGGAGTGGATTGGTCAACGCCAATGGCTTTTGCAAAAGAAAAACTTGGTGAAAAATATGTACTTCAAGGCAATATGGAGCCATGTAGATTATACTCACAAGAAGAAACTACAAAATGCGTAGAAGCACTGCAAGGAATAATGCAAGGCAAACGCCACATATTTAACTTAGGTCACGGAATTCTTCCTGATGTACCAGTAGAAAATGCAAAACACTTTATAAACGAGTGTCATAGAGTTAGTAAAAAATCTTAAAATTCATTTCCACATGCCAACACTCTTGGCATGTGGAAATCTCTTGGCATGTGGAACTCAACTATGAATACAATCTTCGGACCAATCAACTCTCGCCGTTTTGGCTCATCTTTGGGCATCGACCTCTCTCCTGCAACGAAACAATGCAACTTTGACTGTCTTTACTGCGAACTCGCACCCATGGCAACAGTAGATTCGCAAAAAGAAGTGGTCGCAGTTAAACAAATCATAGAAGAACTAAAATCCCATCTCAACGAAAAAATAGATGTCATCACACTCACAGCCAACGGTGAACCAACGCTCTACCCTCACCTAAATGAACTCATCGATGCAATAGATACAATCAAAAATCAAACCCAAACTCTCATTCTTACAAATAGTGCTTCGCTGACAGATGATAAAATTTTCAATACACTTCTAAAACTTGACCAAGTCAAACTCTCACTCGATGCAATCAGCCCTGATATATTTAAAAAAATAGATAGACCACACGAAAGTATAAAGATAGAAGAAGTTGTAAAAAAAGTTCAGGAATTTAGCAAAGTTTACAAAGGTAAACTCTTTATAGAGATACTTTTTGTACACGGCTTAAATGACACTAAAGAAGAGGTACAAAAGCTAAATGAAGTTTTACTAACACTTGATTGTACAAGAGTTGATTTAGGCACTATAGACAGACCTCCTGCGTATCCTGTGATGGGAATTAGCTATAAAGAGTTGTTTGATATATCTTTGATGTTTGACAACACTCTTCCAATCCATATAGCCTCAAGAATTCACGCCGAACCAAATAACTCGCACTATGAGAACGATGAAATACTCAACACGCTCGACAAAAGACCTCTCACAATGGATGACATCAATTTACTCTTTGATGAAGAGAGCAAAAAACGACTGCAAATGCTTATAAAAGAAGAAAAAGTAGTACAAAAAAGAGTCGGAACTTTGGAATTTCTAATTCCACATGCCAACCTAAAAAGAAAACGCCAAAAATAGCCCCAATAACTTGACTTTTCAAGCTTCATAAAGTATAATTGCGGCTCAATAAATATTCCGAATTAGCTCAGCGGTAGAGTAGGTGACTGTTAATCACTTGGTCACTGGTTCGAATCCAGTATTCGGAGCCATTTATTTGAACTTCCTAAATTTTTTTCATATTCCGGATTAGCTCAGCGGTAGAGTAGGTGACTGTTAATCACTTGGTCACTGGTTCGAATCCAGTATCCGGAGCCACCTAAAACACGCACTTTCAAGCCATTTCACAACTTTAAATTCAATCCAAAATAAATCAAATTCCAAATACCATTATATAAGAATTTTTAATACTTTAGAAAACATGATTTTGACCTAAAAAATCAATGGTAGCTAAATGGTAGCTAAAATTTTTAGAACAATCCGATTGATTTGTCAATCTTTCTTATTTCAGAGGGAATAAATTTGTTGTACTTGTGAATCAACATATCAATATTTGTATGTCCCATCATTTGAGCAATATGATTTATACTAAATTTTCCACTTGAGAGCATCATAGTTGCAAAGCTTGAACGAGTGTCATATAATCTTTGATATGGAAGTTCTAACTTTTCAAGTAAATGTTTCCAATGATAATCTCGTATTCTGTTGCCATCATTGAACGGTCTTTTTTCACTTGAAAGAAAAACATACTCGCTTATGTCAAAAGATAAGTCATGTTGGCTTTTTAAGTATGGCATTAGTTCATCAAATATTGGAACCACCCTATTACTCTTTTGAGTTTTTGGCGTTAAATCTTTTCCATATCTTCGAGAGCGTTTCACTTCCAACTCTTGCGTGTCAAGATTTATATCATCCCATTTTAAAGCGACTGCTTCACCAGTTCTAAGTCCAGTAAAAAAAGAGAGTGCTAAAAAAATTTTAAACCAATCATCCTCTGCTTTTTCAATCAACAGCTTCATAGTATCAATACCAAATGGTTTTGCACTACCTTGATTTTTCTTAGGTCTTTTTATATAGTCAAACGGATTTTTATCCATTCGCTAATTTTTTTTAATTGATTTTTTGATATAACTGACGAAATCATAAAAAAATGGGACTCAAGTGGCTGTTAAGCATATTAATGAAAATGCAAAAGAAGAAAGCGGTATTCTACTTTCTGGTGCTGATGCAACAAAAGTTTTTTCAATATTTAGCGACAACAAGTCTTCTAAATATATTCAAGAAAAAACAAATAAATTGAAATCTTTTCTTGATTTCGTTACAAAAAAACCTTTTCCAACTGCCAGCTAAAAGCTTTTAATGCCCTCAATAATTAGTCTTTCAGATATTTAAAGAAGTAAATTTGATAGACTAAAAAAGAGCTTTTCTTGTGAAAATACAGAACTTGAAAGACACATTAAGCAATATGCCTTCAATCATCAAAAAGAAGGATTATTTCAAACATATTTTTATGTAGATGATAATGATAATTTTTTAGGTTATATTTCTGTGTCAGTTGCTACTATTGAAAGAGCTACAATAGAGGACGAACTCAATATATCTTCATCTATAAAATATTCTATTCCAGCTGTAAAAATAACGAAACTTTGTGTTTTTAATAGTTTCTGTACTAAAGGTGTTGGAACTGTTTTAATGACTTTTGCCAATATTTTAGCAGTAGTTCAACAAAAGAAAATAGGTTGTCGTGCCTTGATAGTTGATAGTAAGCCAGAAGCAGTTGAATTTTATAAACATTTTGGATTTATAGAAATTGATAAAGAAGAAAATAGCGATACAATCTTTATGGTTTTTGATATACCAAAACCAAGTAAAATCAATAAAATTGTTGATGATATGGCAGAGTTTTGTAAAATATTTAAACAAGATGATTTAATAGATATTTTAAAATAATTGTATTCTCGGTGTCAATTTACTACCATCAAATGCCTCTTAAATAAATTTTTTACTAACTATCTACAATGTGAAAACTTCGTATAAGATATTTAAGAGATTATCCTATGATTTCCAGTATTCGAAGCCACCTAAAATAGGTGTTTTCCAGCGTTTTTCTTCACTTAAATTTCATTCAAAAAATAACTACTATTTACATTCGCCAATTCAAAATTCCATATGCAAACGAATACCATAAATATTAACAGGCCCACGATCATTATTGTACGCAGGATTTATAATATGCTGATAATCGAGTGATGTCCAAATATTTTTATTGATGCGAACGCTATAATAAGTTTCAAGAATTTGCTCTTGATGATAATTGATTTTTCCATCTCCAATTACAAAATCCAGTCCACCTTGCGCAAGATACTCACGATGATTTTTTGATAAATCATTCAAAGCGATTGCAATACCAAAGGTATCATCTTTTCGCTTCCATCTTTCTCCTTGAATAGAAACACCTCCGGAGAGTGATTCATCTATCTCTGCAAATGAGTACATTTCTGTTTGACCGTCACACCAGCTGTAACGCCCAAAAACTCCTATATCATCCGATAACGACTGTTCCAACCCGATTACATATCCATATTTTGTATGTTCTTTTCGTACGAGTGTTTGATCCGGTATTGCAGCAGAAGTTTGTCCCAAGGCAAGAGCATCTGCATAGGATCCCATTTCCATTTTATTACGAAATACCAATGCACGAATCTTTCCTGATAAAGAAGCAATAGTATGTGCATGTTCAACTTCTATCTGATCTCCATAGTGCGTCAAAAAATGTAAATCTAATTCAAGACCGTTAGGAAGTACAGGCTCTTTAAAACGCCCAATTCGGTAAACCCAGTCATAATCATAATACTCGAGCGTTACCCCTTGATTATAGCCACGAACATCAGCAGCATAATCGTATGCACCGCCCGACATTATTGACCAATTCATAAATTGAGTGCGAGGACTATGTGAATATTTATTATTGTCAAAGATATCTGGAAGAGCCAATTGACCAATCGTTAAGACTATTCGTTGACTTGATACACTTCCAGCGAGTTGCCCAGCTTCAGAGGCTACAGTTGTATAATCTCCATCTAAATTCCATGTTTGTCTAAAAAATAATTTTGCAACATAAAACTTAGGTTTTTCACTTCCACCTCTTTGGTTTTCACCATTTGGAAATCCGCCAAAACCTGTCATTTCAGACATCATCTTTGTTGAAAATACCTCAGGAGTAAAATAAACTTCACCACCATCCCAAACTCTAAGACCAAATGTTGGAGAAACGCTAATAGAATATACGCTTTCACTGTTAGGCAATAAACTATGCGTATTATCACCATAAGTACCATATGGAGCATTGATGGATGGCTTATATTGCCAAATGGAAGTTGACTGAATACTTGCATTCCATGGTTCAAGTGTTGTTGTATAATCCTGAGCATTTACACTGCCAGCTATGATCATACTCAGTAAAGCAGTTTTAAAAATAAGTTTCATTACAAATTCCTTTATCGATAATAGTTATCATTTGCAAATTATACATGAGATTATTACTTATGTCAATGGTAAAATCAAAAATATTTACATTTATGCTACTAACTTTGGCATGTGGAAATCTCTTGGCATGTGGAATTTAACTGCAAAAATCCTTACATTCATGACATTCTCCCTTCAGTTAAATAGTAATTTCATCTTATCTGTAAATTTAAAACACCCTATGAGGTTTTCAGTACATTGACAGGTTTCGACAGTATAATATGGCGGCTATTTGTTGATTTTGTTTTTTATATTACTATAGGTGGGTTACATCGTGAGTTTTCAAAGTTTTATGAAATCATATATGCTGCTTGGAATTGCTCAGGATGACAGTGATGATGAAATTATAAAGAAAAGGATGCTCTCTTTTCTCCCATTGATTATTGGAGTAGTTGCAACTGTTTTGGGAGGTATTTATATTCTTTTTGGGCATTACCTTTCTGCTTCAATTCCCTTATTTTATACCGTTATTTCTGCTCTGAATCTTTGGCATTTATTTACCACCAAAAAAATTTGGTTTTTACAAATTTCTCAACTTCTTTTGGTTCTTTTTCTCCCATTTTTTCTGATGTGGTCTCTTGGTGGTTTTACAGGGGGAAGTTTTATGCTCATTTGGGCATTTTTTGCTCCCGTAGCTGCAATGGCGTTTGAAAAAAACAAAAATACTATTTGGTTTATCGCCTTCATCATTTTAATTTTTATCTCTTCTTTTTTAGACTCAACACTTATACACGAGGTTTCGCATCTCTCTCAAGGATGGATTACTACCTTTTTTGTTTTGAACAGTGTAGTCGGGTTTGGCGGTATTTATTATATGTTTCACTATTACATAACAGACAAAGAAAGGCGTTCGGAAGCTGTGTTGTTTAAAGAACATCAGGCACTCTTGAAAACAAGCAATGAATTAGCGCAAGCAAATTCAAGGTTGGAACAAATTGCTACACATGATCATTTAACAGGGCTTGAAAATCGCTTTTCATTATTGGAAAAATTACAAAATGCCATTTATTATGCAATGAACCATGATCAAAAGTTGGCACTTTTTTTTATTGATTTAGACCGCTTTAAACAGATAAACGACACAATGGGTCACCCCGTCGGTGATCAAGTTCTGATTCATATTTCAAATGTTCTTCGTGGTCATGTAAGCGGTAACAATATAGTTTCTCGTTTAGGCGGAGATGAATTTGTTGTACTTGTGGATAAGTTTAAAGATATAGATGATTTGTCATTTTTAGCCGATAAGTTAACCGAAGCAGTACGACAAGTAATACAGCTGGAAAATCAAGAACTACAAGTAACATGCAGTATAGGAATTAGTATCTATCCTGATGATTTAGAAGGAAATGAAACCCTCTTGCATCGTGAAAATATCGCAAACTTATTGCTTCGAAATGCAGATACAGCGATGTATCGTGCCAAAGAAGAAGGAAAAAACAATTATCAGTATTACCAAATGGCAATGACAGTACATGCTATAGAGCGAATGGAACTAGAAAAAGATTTGCGTAATGCCCTCAAAGAAGATCAATTTGTAGTTTATTATCAACCACAAATCGATGCAGAGCTGGATAAAATTATTGGTATGGAAGCACTCGTACGATGGAATCATCCACTCAATGGATTTGTTCAGCCAAATAATTTTATACCACTTGCAGAAGAGATTGGACTTATTGTCCTCATAGATAGAATCGTGATGCAAAAAGCAATGCTCCAGTTTGCACAATGGTATGCGCAAGGGTTAAATCCGGGAGTTTTATCTTTAAATTTATCAGTAAGACAACTAGAACAGGAAGATTTTGTAAGTCGGTTGCAACAACTGATACAAGATACAGGATGTCAAGCACAATGGATTGAACTCGAAGTAACAGAGGGTCATATTATGAGCAATCCTCAAAAATCCATTATGATTCTTAAAGTAATTAGTGCATTAGGTATTAAAATATCGATTGATGATTTTGGAACAGGTTACTCCTCTTTAGCGTATTTGAAACAGCTTCCTATTGATAAACTCAAAATCGACAAATCATTTGTGGATGGATTACCTCATGATGAGAATGATGTTGCAATTGTAAAAACAATTATTGGTTTAACGCAGAGTTTACAATTGAGTATTATTGCAGAGGGCGTTGAAACACAAGAACAAAAAAGATTCTTAGTGGATTATGGATGCAATTTAATGCAAGGTTATTTGTATGCCAAACCGATGGATGCAGAGCGAATGAAATCATTTTTGATTGAATCGATGGGGAATTTAAATTAGCCCAAGAAAACTAAATAAGAGATAAATGAAAAATACAATCATCATATTCTATTTGTTATTTGCAACAATACAAGCTTTTGCAGATATAAAATGGATTCCAATAGAACCGATAAAAACAGAGCAAACTACTAAACAAGATAGCAACTTCTCATCACAACTTCAACCTATGAATAATATGCTTGATAATCTCAAAATCATCCAACACTTGCTTGATAAAAAGAATGATGCAGAAGAAGATTTAGATGAAGAGAGTGATAAAAACTGGTATAACCTTAAAAATACTGTAAATAATTGATACTTTTAATTTTTAAGTAAAAACTCTTTAAATGCACTTTCTGGCAATGGTTTTGAGTAATAATATCCTTGAATATTATGACAGCCCTCTTCTAGTAAAAAATCAAGTTGCTCTTTTGTCTCCACACCCTCAGCAATATAGCTTAGATTTAAACTTTTTGCTAAGGCAATGATTGCTCTGACTATCGAAGCATCTTCTTCATCTTTGTATGCATCTACAATAAATTCTCTATCTATTTTAAGATTATTTATTGGTAATCGCTTTAAATAAGAGAGTGACGAATATCCTGTTCCAAAATCATCAATTGAAATTCTTATACCCATTAAACGAATATTTTTGAGTGTTTCAATAGCAGAGACTGGATTTTTCATAATCTGACTCTCTGTAATTTCAAGTTCTAAAAATGAAGTATCAAATCCTATATTTGCTATTGTTTCTCGAAAATATTGCATAAATTGTTTATCTTCTAAATGTTTCATAGACACATTTAAAGAAACTATACCTGTATAAATACCCTCATCTTGGAGCTTCTTCATAATTTTCATAGTATTCATCATCATCCATTCGTCTATATATTTTATAAGACCAATATCTTCTGCCAGTGATAAAAATTTCATTGGAGGAACTAGCCCTAGTAATGGATGTTGCCAACGCACTAGAGCTTCCGAACCGATTACTTTGGAGTCTATTGCATCTATTTTTGGTTGAAAATAAGTCACAAATTCATTCTCATCTATTGCTCGTCTTAAGCCACTTTCCATCATAAGTCTCTCAAACGCAACTTCAGTCATTTTAGAATTATAAAATTCATAATTATTTTTACCATTTTCTTTAGCTTTATACATAGCAGTATCAGCATTTCTAATCAATATGCTTGATGTGTTACCATCTTCTGGATAACTACTAATGCCTACACTAAATGTTGTGTAAAGCTCTTGATTTCTTATATAAACTGGCTCTTGCATGGCTTTTATAATATTTTTAGCAATTCTTATAACTTCATTTTGCCCAACATCTTCAAGAATTATAGTAAATTCATCACCACCCAGTCTTGCAATAGTATCTTCATCGCGTACACAATGAAGTAATCTAATCGCTACTTCTTTTAAAAGTTTATCTCCTATTTCATGTCCAAAAGTATCATTGACTTCTTTAAAACGATCCAAATCCAAAAATAAAATAGTTACATTTTTATTTCGTCTTTTTGCATGTTTAATAGCTTGTTTCAATCTATCTAAAAAAAGTAATCGATTTGGTAATCCTGTAAGAGAATCGTAGTGTGCTAAATGGTCTAGGGTTTCACTTTGATGTTTGAGTTCTTTTGTTTTTTCTTCAACTTTCTCTTCTAATTCTCTGTTTAATTTATCTATCAAACCTTAATATTGTTTCACATAAACATAATAAGCAAGAGCAAGTAAAAACAGATAAATAAGAACAAAAGTCAGTATTAATCTATCTCTAGTACGAATAACATCACCAATGTCTATTTTATCTAAATCATAAAATATTATAAAATGTCCCATTTGTTGATCATTGATGTCATGTAATTGATAAGTTACAACTAAGTGACTTGTTTTTTTATCTATAAGAAAAGTATCCATTCCAATAAAATATTCTACTGATTTTTCATGGATAAGTTCAAGGAACTCTTTTTTTGCATTTTTATTTACAACATAATAATCATCAAGAAAATTTTCATTTTTTACATGTTCAAGCTGTTTTTTATAATTTTTATCAACCAATATGACCATATCATACTCTTTACTCTCCATTTTTAAAGCAATAGAGTTAAACTTACCCAATATTTCTATAATACCAATAAATTTATCCTTGTCATAAATAGGTACCATAGATTTGAATGATAAATCAAACTTACCTATACTAATAGATGAGATAACTTTAGGACTTTTAATCATTTGTGCTACATCCAATCTAACGCTTGATAAATCATCTCCTACTTTATTTGTCCAGCTTCTGCTAAAACTTTTGCCCTCAGATGTTATAACTTGAAACCATATATTTTTAAGAGATGTAAATTCCGCTAATTGTGAAGAAAATTCGTTCAAGTTAAGTGAATTTTTGTTGTTAAGCAAGCCCTCTTTAATATCTCTATTTTGTGCAACAGATAAGGCGATTATACGAACTGCTTCTCTTTTCTCGTCTATCAATACCTTGAGCTCATTCTTCATTTTATTAGAAATTTCAATATATTTTTCATTTTTTAAGTTATCGACACGATTTGAAATTGTAATAAATGCAACTGCGACCCAAATAATGGTCAAAATCATTGCAATTATAAATAATTTGATACTGATTTTACCACGCACGAGAAGTTCAAAAATAGATTTTATATTTTGCATTTACGAGAAACCCTTTATTAATAGCCATTATTATACTAAAAAAAATGTTGATATATATCAATAAAATTTATGTCAACAGTATTTTGTTAAAAATTTATGTAATTGATTTGAAAACTCATGCGCATCTTTTTGAGAAAAAGGTGCTGGACCTCTTGTTAATGCACCACTTTCTCTGATTGTTTGCATTAAGTTTCTCATTGCTAAATATTGCTTGATATTATCAACACTGTAAAGTTCACCACGATGATCTATGGCATGTGCATTTTTACTGATTACTCTATCTGCAAGAGGAATATCTGCTGTTATCACCAAGTCACCCTCTTGCACCATTTCTGCTATTTTATGGTCGGCTTCATCCGCTCCAGATTCTACGAGAATATAATGGATATGCTTTGATTTACCAATATCTACTTTTTTATTTGCTACAACAAAAGTTTGAATTTTCAGTCTCTCTAATGAACGAAATAAAATCGGCTTTAGTAAATTAGGAAAAGCATCCCCATCTACATAAATACTAAGCATAAATCAAATCCAATTTTTTTCCTCTTGAGAGTTTTTTAATAACACATTCTCTTTTAGAGGCACTGCTTCTATCTTCTGATTTTTCCACATAAACCAATGCAACAGGGCGTCGCATTTTTGTATATTTTGCACCTTTATCAGAAGTATTATGCTCATCCAAGCGCTTGTTTACATCTTTTGCAATGCCTGTATATAAAGTACTGTCACTGCATTTTAAAATGTAAACAAAATAAGACATAAAATAAAAACTCCCCATTTAATTACATTTATTGTACTGTAATAACAATCAAAATAAGAAGTAATTAAGTAAGTTTGCACTTATTTTTCTTGTAAATAATAAAAAGTTATATTATAATAAGCGCTATATTTATCACAAAGTCATTACCTTTTTATGTCAGGAAATTTTACAAATGAAAAATATGAATATTCTTATCGTTGAAGATGATGAAATTACGGCACTCAACCTGTCTCTATCACTCAAAAAACATGGATACAACATAGTCGCAGTCTGTGATAATACGACTGAAGCAAAAAATAAAATTATAACTTACGCACCAGATATAATAATCGTTGATATCTCACTCCAAGAGAGCAATGATGGCATCAACTTAGCCAAAGAAATACGAGCTAAATACGGCATACCTTTCATCTTTTTAACTTCTTACAGCGATGATGAGATATTATCTCAAGCAAAAGAAACTGAACCTTATGGCTATATTGTAAAACCTTTTGACCCAAGCTCACTTCATGCAACTATACAAATGGCTCTTTTTAAATACGAAATAGAAAAAGAGAGAAAAAATGACATAAACTCTCTTAAAATAGATAAACTCAATTTAGAAAAACTTCTCTATTCAAAAAGAGCATCTGATGAACCAATCGTACCTTTTGGTGAAGATTATCATTTAGATATTAGCATTTGTGAAACATTTTACAAGGGTAAGAAGATTAAACTCACAAAAAAAGAGAATGCTTTTTTAAGACTTCTTGTTGCACAACTAGGAGCTGTGGTCACTTTTGAACAAGCCATGAACTATGTATGGGAAGAGCATGGTGCTACTGAAAATAGTGTAAGAACTCTTGTTTGGAGACTTAGAAATAAACTTGAAGGCGACATTATAAAAAATGCCTCTGGTATAGGATACTGTATAGAAGATTAGAATATTTGTATCTCTTGAATTTTTTGTTTTATATTTTCAAACATAACTTCATATTTGTACTCACAATTTTTATCTTTAGCCATTATTTGCATTTGATTTGCACTATTTTGTAAAGCATCAAGTCTAAAGTTTGCACTTGAACCTTGAATGCTGTGCGCGATTAAAGCTATCTTTTTATAATCTTTTAGTTGTATCGCATTTTGTAAATCTGGTAAAGATTTTTTCATCTTTTTTATAAACATATTCACTAAGAGCAAAAGCTCTTCTTCACTAAGTAAAAGCTCTTCTTGAAGCTTTTTTATATCTAAGCCTTTTATTATTGTGTTTGAATAATTTTCTTGTTTTAGCTCTTGTTTAGTATTTTTACCAACTTTTAAGTAGGCTAAAAAAACTCTCTCTAGCTCTTTTAAAATAATCGGTTTCCCCAAAAATGAATCAAAACCACTTAAAAGCCCTCTCTCTCTTGCACCCTTAATTACATTGGCTGTAAGTGCCGAAATAGGGGTATGTCTAAGTCGTGTCTCCTGTTCATATTTTAATATCTCTTTTAATGCTTCTATGCCGTTCATCAGTGGCATCTGTTCATCCATTAAAACTAAATCATACTTATTATGCTTATATAAATCCAGTGCATCAAGCCCATTATGCGCAATATCAAAACTGAGTCCATACTTTGTAAGTATAATTTTCATAAGTTCTTGGTTGGCTTCATTATCTTCGGCGAGAAGTACATGCCCTTCAAACTGTTGCGATGATTTTTTAAGAACTGCAATATCTGTATTCTGATACAACAACTCATCAAAAGCAGAATATATTTTTGAACAATAGAGTGGAAAACATAGAGATATAATATCTTTATAAATATCATATTCATCATAATGTTTACTCATTAGTGCAATATATTTTTTGTGTGAACTTATAATACTTTTTTTCATCTTAAAATCTATCTCTTCATGCACAAAAACAAATATGTCATAATCACCATCAAGAGTATCGACTATTTTCATATTCATACCAAAAGCATTCGCATATTTCAACAATGAATCATATTGAAAAATAATTTCTTTACTTTTTGAATAAAGTGCTATTTTAAGATTTAAGAACTGCTTCAAATCTTCAAATATATGGCACTCATTTGAGTGAATTTCAACAGGAATTTCTATCCAAAATGTACTTCCAACACCCTTTGTTGATTCTACATTTATTGTACCATTCATGTGAAGTGCCAACTGATTACATATTGATAAGCCAAGACCTGTTCCCTGAGAGTTGCTGAGTTCACCATGTTGAATTTGAGTAAATGCAGTAAATATATTTTGAATATCTTTTTGCTCTATTCCTATCCCATCATCTTTTACGCTTATTATTAATAGTTTATTTTTGCAACTTACATCAACAAAAATAACGCCTCCATTATGTGTAAACTTTATGGCATTACTTAAAAAATTAGACAAAATTTGCTTCAATCGCAAAGAATCTGCATACATTTCTTTTGGTATATTGGGGTCGATAAATGAAGTTATAGTAATATCTTTACTTGTTGCACTTGCAATGAAAAGCTCCATCGTATGGCTTATCTCTTCATGAAGTGAAAATATTTTAGGCTCAATCATAAACTCACCGCTACGAAGTTTTGAGAAATCTAAAATGTCATTCATTATGCTTAAAAGGTTTTCACCGCTGTTTTGAATAATATCTAAATATTTTCTATGCTTTTTGGATATATCATCATCTATTAAAAGATTTACAAACCCTAAAATTGCATTGAGAGGTGTTCTTATCTCATGTGACATATTAGACAAAAAGTACTCTTTGGCTTGTGAAGCATTTTGCGCATCAAGTCTTGCATCTATAAGTCTTTGAAAAATAGTGTCTGTATAATATTTTAAAATTCCTCTAAAATTTTTATCAAAAATATAAGAAAGCTCATTAAAAATATTTTTAGAGTTTAAACCAGCGTCATAGGAAAAATCAATCATTGCACGACGAAAGTAGCTACATATCTCAAACAACTCATCCGCACTAATATTTTTATTTTTTAGATACGACAAAAGACTTTGCATAACAGGACAATTTCCTATTTCAACTTTACCAGCGATAACACCCATAAAATAATCAAAAACACCACCAGCGTAATGTGTTATAAATATTTCTGGTTCAATATCATGCTGTAATAAGATTTTTTTAGGAGACTCATAGGCAATCCAATCCCAAAGAATTGTATCTTTTGCCAATATAAAAACGGTTTGTACTTCTACAAGATAAGTAATAGTACCTTTCATAGATTTTAGAGAAGAAAGTATGAAGCAATCATAATGACTGATATTTTAACGAATGCAACAAGCGTAGTGCCGATTATATTTCCACTTTGACAACTTACACATGAAGTATATTGTTTAGCTTCATAATGCGCATAAAAGAAGTATGTGATATTAGTTAATAAAGCTGCAATAGATAAACCTATCTGAGTATTCCACATGCCAGAGAGTATTGCTTTGTCACTTACAAATAAAGAAACAACAAGAAGTACGAGCATTAAAATAAGTAAGACTTTTGATATTTTTACAAGATAATCTCTTTTGAAAGTTGTTGGGCAACTCTCAGAAATTGTAATATCAGAGCCAAATTCTAGCTTTTTTTCAAATTTTGCTTTTTCTTTTTTAGACAATTTACTTAAAAAAGTTGCCCCAAAGTTATAATCTAATTTTCTTTGAATAAGAACACTTCTCTCAGCACTTGCTTTTAAAGAATGGTTCATTGCATACCTGTCTTGATAAACAATGCTAATACTATCATGTCTTGTAATTTCAGCGCTTAAATTTGGAAAATAAGAAGTTGTCTCTATTGTAGTAATTTTATCTTTCGTACTAATGAGTCTAGGATTTATTAACTCTAAAAAACTGCCATCCTCTTCTTTAATAACAACAATATTGTAATAGCTTCCAACTTGAAATGCTGCTAAAGCATCTAAATTGTTTTCATTTATAGTATCTTTTAAATCATCAAGTAATAAAAATACCTCTTCATTAAAGACTCTGACATCAGTTCCATACTGAGCACTTGGTGCCATAGGGTATGTGATTATCTCTTGTACCATAAGTTATTGCCTTGTTAAAAAATAGGATGAAAGTTTGAAGAAGAAGTACCTTGAAAAATTCTCCAAGGTACTTGTAGTTTTAGTGGCTTTTACTTACCACTACTAGCATTTTTATATTAATAAAGATAAATCTTATAAATTGGAAGATAACACATGTTCTCAAAAATTTTGCAACTGGACCAGGTGTCATAGTTGTAAAGTTGTTACCATACGCTTTGATGTTTTTTTCGCCATATTTTGACATAATATTTCCTTTTTATTTATGTTACACACCCAAACGAACGCGTTCGTTTAGGTGGCAGGGACAAATTGTCCCTTACATCCCCCTAAAGCTACGAAAAACTTTATTTTTCGAGAATTATTAAGGTGTTTTACGCATTCTTCATAAAAGTGCGTAAAGTCATTAGATAGACAACAAACTCAGATGACTATTCTGGGATTAATGTCCAGCCTGGCTTGAGTTTAGCTTTCCAAATAAACAAGTGATGTAAGATATGTTTAATCCAGTGACCAGCAAGACCAATTTCACCAAATGTATATTCTGTATCACGACCAGTTCCTGGGTATTTTTCAAAATCTGGAACAACAGGATAAATTGTCATCGCAGCAGCAGTTCCAGTAAATAAACCTTTACCTGCAGAAGCAACACAAGCAGCACCCATGTGAGCCATTGAAGCTTCATGAAGTGGAGCATCTGGACCTTTTAAGATTCTGTCACAAACACTATGAGCAACAGCTTTACCCATGATACCTGATGGCATACCAGTTCTTGGAGGAGTAGGAGTGATCGGAGTTCCATTTGGTGAACTCATTGGTTTTGAAATAGGGTGTGGCGGTGCAAAAGCAATTCCACATGCAAATAAATTTCCATAAGTTGGATTTTGGTAAGTTGAAGGCCAGTCACTTGCTTTCCAGTTTTCATACGCACCAGCAGCATAGTTAGCATCTACTTTCATAAAACCATTTGGAGCAAAAACAGTAGCTGTAATATCTTCACCTGCTTTGTTGATAGCTTTTAAGCCAACACCAGCAAATGGAGGAATTAACATTGAAAAGTCAAACTCTTCTTCACCCATACTTCCATCAAGAAGTTCATAGTGTGCTTTGCCTTTTTCAACCTTGTTAACATGCGCACCGATAATCCAATCAACATTTCTCTCAGCAAAAAGAGACTCAGCAAATATTTTTGAACTAACAGCAAAACCCATAGCTTTCATGTGAAGTCCACCAACACCGAAGTCACCTAAAAATGATTCGTTTGAAATCCACTTGATGTCTGCCATATCACGAACACCAGCTTTGTTTAATTCATGCTCAATATTGAAAATATACTCAAATGCAGCACCTTGACAAGTACACATACCATGTCCAGTACCGATTAAGAATTTTTGACGCTTTCCAGCTTTCATTGTTTGAATACATTTATGAAGCTCTTCACTTGCGTGAACTGCGTGGTCTGCTGTACAAACTGAAACAGTAAATTCACCTAAACCATTTGCATCACCCAAACCTGGAGTTGCAGCAAAGTTAAGCTTTGGACCAGTAGCATTGATAAGGTAATCATACTCTATATTTTCAATTTTACCTGCACTACCAGCTTCAGTTGACTCAACAACAACATAAGGCTTATCACTCGTTTCATTCCCTTCAGGGTGAATTCCAAGTGCTTTTGCTTGATGATAGATAATACCAGCTTTAGCATACACAGGAGCTAAATCAAAAGTAACTTCTTCTTTAGTCATTTGACCAACACCAACCCAAATGTTTGATGGAATCCAGTTCCATTTTGCATTTGGAGTCACAACTACAACCTCATGTTCTGAGCCTAACCATTCTGCTGCGAAAGTCGCAGCTGTGTGTCCTGAGACACCCCCACCTAAAACAACTAATCTTGCCATATTTAATTCCTCTTTTAAAAAAGTTCTTAGAGACTTTAGCCAAATAATATCACAAAATCATCATAAAGTATTATTATTTTTAAAATAATTATTATATTTTTAAATTATAAAATAGAACAAATCCCTATTTTAAGGGATTTATCGCTAATTTCAGAAAATATATTCATTAAATTTTTAAAATTTTACTCATAATTTCATAAGAATTTTTTGAGAGTGAGTGTGTAGAAATGATACGCTCTAACTCTTTTTGCATTAAATTTTTATTTGTCTTGTTGAGTCGTTCATATATTTTGAAGGCGGAACACAGACCTGATGCCATTTGTGGATTGATTGTATCTATTTCTATAATTTTATCTGCGATAAATGCGTAACCTTTTCCATTTTTAGCATGAAAGTGTTTATAATTTTTCGAAAATACCCCAATAAGTGAACGAACTAAATTTGGCACTTTCTCATCATACACGCCATCTTCTTGCAAAGTCATAACCCGCTTAAGCGTTGCATCTCTAAGCGAAGATGCCAAAATCGAGAAGTATTTGTTCATAACTAAAGTGTTATTTTTGTATTTTTCATAAAAATCTGCTTGTGCAACTGCGGCATGTGGAGCTGAAGTATTTTCTAAAATATCAAGTGCCGTAACTCTGTCCGTCATCGTTAAGGACTCTTCATACTGCGCTTTTGCCATCAAAATCACTTCCTCATTTTCCAATGAAGAGAGCAGTTTAAGAACACGATTTTTTAAAGCTCTTTTTCCAATACTCAGGGCATCAATATCTGCATTACTTGGCATGTGGAATTCATTATAAAGCGCAACCAATTTATCTTTATAAGTTGTTGCTAAATGTTTTGCCAACTTCTCTTTTGCCTGATAAATAGGCTCAAAATCCACCTCTTCTTGTCTTTGCATGAGCGTAGAAACAGATGGAAGTTCTAAAAGTAAAGCTTTGTAGAACAAATCAATATCCAGCCCTAAAACATACCCATAAGAAGCAACAAACTCTTCATCTATTTCTTTACCACACATCATCGCCTCAAGCGTAGCGACTGCAAAAGATTGCGCTGATTCGTATCGCACAAAACTGTTTTTATCATGCTTCATCAAAAATGCGTAGTCATTTTCTTCTTGTTCTATAATAATCGGTGCTGAAAAATCACGGTTTATCGATAAAACTGGTTTTTGACTCATGTTCTCGTAAACAAACTCTTCTACTTTTTTAGAAATGATTAAGATTTTTTCTACTATTTCTTTGCCATTTTCATCCAAAAGTGCCATTTTGAGAGGAAAGAAATAAGGCTTTTGTGCAGAACCATCTACAGCATGTGGAACTTTCTGAGTTAAGGTTAATGTGTAAGCGCCATCTTCATACTTCTCTTGCACATGTAGTTTTGGTGTTCCCGATTGATGATACCAAATCTCAAACGCACGCAAATCCACATCAGAAGCACTGCTCATCGCCCATAAAAAATCATCCGTTCGCACAGCCTGTCCATCAAAAGTTTTAAAGTACAAATCCGTCGCTTTGCGGTAGTTTTCTTCACCTAAAAGAGTGTGAATCATACGAATCACCTCCGCACCTTTTTCATACACAGTAGCGGTGTAAAAATTGTTGATAGCCATGTAAGAATCGGGCTGAATCGGGTGTGCGGTCGGCGAAGCATCTTCGACAAACTGTCTATCTCGAAGGGCGATAACACTCTCGATTCTTTGCACCTCTTTTGAGTTCAAATCAGCTGAGAAACATTGGTCTCGAAAGACTGTCAGCCCCTCTTTGAGTGTCAACTGAAACCAATCACGGCAAGTGATGCGGTTTCCTGTCCAGTTGTGAAAATACTCATGGGCGATAACGCTTTGAATCCCCATAAAGTTAGCATCTGTAGCCGTATCTTCATTTGCCAAAACATACGCAGAGTTGAAGATATTTAAACCCTTATTTTCCATCGCACCCATATTAAAACTATCCACCGCAACGATATTATAAATCTCTAAATCATACTCGCGCCCATATTTTTCTTCATCCCAAGTCATAGACTCTTTGAGCGATTTCATGGCATGTGCACATTTGGATTCATTGCCCAAATCGCAGTAGATATTGAGTTCCACATGCCGAGCATTCATGGTCGTAAAGCTATCATTGACACACCCCAAATCCCCAGCTACAAGGGCAAAAAGGTAGGATGGTTTTTTGTGCGGGTCTTCCCAAGTCACGCTGTGTCTTCCATCTTCCAAATCTTTTGTCGCTCTTTTGTTTCCATTACTGAGCAAAATCGGATACTTCTTTTTGTCCGCAATCACAGTCGTTGTAAAAACGGACATCACATCAGGACGGTCTAAATAAGGAGTGATTTTTCTAAACCCTTCTGGCTCGTTTTGTGTACAAAAAATCGTTCCAGATTTATAGAGACCTTCCAACTCTGTGTTGGCATGTGGAAATATTTTATTTTTGATTTTGAGCGTAAATTCATCGGGAACATTAAAAATTATCAAATTCTCTTTTTCGATTTTATAACGCGGTTCTTTGAGCTTGAGGTCATTGAGCCACAACTCTAAAAGTTCCAAATCAAGACTATCTAAAACGATATCTTTGGCATACATTTCAACTTTTTTGATCTTCATAACATTACTTACAATCGTCTCATCTTCAAACAGTTCAAACACCAATTCACAGCCTAACACCTGAAATTCTGGTGCTTTATAATCTTTTAAATAAATAGTTTTTACTTCATTCATACATAATCTCTTTTAATTTTTTGAAATGATAACATAGCGCAATGAAAAAAAATGGACTTTATTTAAACATCGTTTTTGAACACGCATAATATGCCTGTCCCAAAGCGATTCCACCATCATTTATAGCTGTTTGCTGTTGGAAAAAGTACGGGATATTTTCTTTTTCAAGTCCACATGTCGCGAGTTCAAGCAAAGTTTTGTTTTGAAACACGCCACCACTTAAAATAACTTCTAATTTTTCTGTTTTTGAAATCTCTACAATGATTTTTACTAAAGTGTTGATAAACATCGAAACCAAAAGCTTTTTGTCGTAGCTGTTGTGTAAAATGAACTCGACTATTTTTAGTTCTATGACACTATTTTCTATCTTAAAATCAAAACACTCTTTTATATTTTCATCATAAAAACTCTCACACAAAAGTCCGCTCTCGCCTTCGTAACTTATGGTTTGGGCGATATCAGCGAAGGAGGCAATCGCATCGAAAAGTCGTCCGACCGAGGAGCTTTGTGGTGCGTTTAGATTTTTGGTGTGGCTTTGGTGGAGCATTTTTATATTGGCATGTGGAAACTCTTTGGTACATGCCAAGTCAAGTTCCAAAACTTCTTCTAAACTCAGTTTATCAAAAAGCATACTCAGTGCGACTCTTCGAGGCTCTTTTATCGCCTTTTCGCCACCTAAAAGTTTTATAGGTTTAAAGTGGTATTTTCTTTCATCGCCTATAAAAATTTCTCCACCCCACAAAGTACCTCCATCGCCATAACCCGTGCCATCAAAACTAAATCCTAAGTAGTCGCCATGCAGTCCAAACTCCGCTTTGCAGGCGTAGATGTGAGCCAAATGGTGTTGCACTTCCACAAGCTCTTTCTCCTGTTTCTTCGCCCATTTTGTAGTTTCATAGTTTGGGTGTTTATCGTGGATTAGGATGTCTGGCTCAAAGTCATAAAATCTTTTAAAAGTTTCTATCGTTCGCTCAAAATACTCAAACGCCACTAAACTGTCTAAATCGCCAATATGTGGGGATACAATGATATTATCGTTCATCACAAAAGCGATGGAATTTTTTGCATTTGCTCCGACTGCTAATATTTTTTTCTCTGATTTAAAAGGCAACTTTATCACTTTTGGAGCGTATCCACGGGCAAGGCGAAGCATTTGCGTTTTGCCGTTTACAACCTGAAGAAGGCTGTCGTCCACGCCATTTATAATCTCTCGGTTGTAGTCAAGAACATAGTCAATAAAAGGTAATTTTGTAAAAATATCTTCCCTATTTGTAATTATTGGTTCGTCTGCAAGGTTCGCACTTGTCGCAACGATAGGGTTTTGTAAATGTTCAAAAAGAAGATGATGTAGTGGAGTGTAAGGCAACATACAGCCTATTCTGTCTATGTTTGGGGCAAGTTTATCACTTATTGAAATTTTAAAAAAATCACTTTTAGACTGCCACGGCTTTTTCAAAGCCTCGCAGTGACGAGATTTGTCATTACGAACGAAGTGAAGTAATCTCATAGGTTTATCAACAGAATCTAATACTTTTTTCAACACAACTATCGGAGCTTCTTTTGAGGTTAAAAGCTCTTCCTCTTTCTCATTTACACATGCCAAACCTTTTATCTGCACAAGGTTTTTACACATAATCGCAAGAGGTTTTGTCGGTCTGTTTTTATAACTTCTCAGCCTTAAAATCACTGCATCATTTGTTGCATCACAGACGATGTGAAAGCCACCTATGCCTTTTATGGCAAGGATTTTTCCACTTTTTATAAACTCTGCAACTTCAGCAAAAATAGAATCCGCTTCAACTTCTTTTTGAGTTTCCACACAAAAAAGAGACAAAGTTAATCCGCAACTCTTACAAGAAATCGGCTGGGCGTGGTATCTTCTGCTGAGTGGATTGTTATACTCCTCAGCGCACGATTTGCACATGCCAAACTTTGCCATGGAAGTGTTTACTCTGTCATAGGGAACTGTTTTGATTATGGAGTATCTTGGTCCGCAGTTTGTGCAGTTTGTGGCAAAATAGTTGTGGTATTTGCCCTCATTTTTTACATCATCTAAACACTCTTGGCATGTGGAAATGTCTGGAGAGATTAAAGCTGTTTTTGCGTTTTGTGCGTTGTGTGCGCTCTCTTTTATCTCAAATGTTTTTTCATAAAGCGGTTGTAAATCTTTAACTTCTATCTTGTCAATTCTTGCAAGTGGTGGGAGTTGTGAGTGAAGTTGTACTTGAAATAAAGCTAGATTTTCTTCGCTTCCCTCAACTTCCAACTCCACCCCAGAGCTATCATTTTTTACAAATCCGCAAAGAGAGTTTCCACATGCCAACTTATACACAAACGGACGAAATCCAACTCCTTGAACAACGCCATTTATGAAAAAGCTTTTTCTAATCATCTAAAGCAAAACCTTTTGAAAAGTATGGATTATTAAGGTTAAATTTACTGAGTATTCTGCTGTACAAAACACTGTTTTCAAACATATCGCCCATCATTACGAAGTTCTCTATTTTAAATTTTGTTTTAAGTTCGGTGAGTGTTGCTATTGCCATATCTCCAAATGCTTCGTAAATGGAGTATGCTAAGTAATGTTCTTCAGTATTTGCAAGTTTAAAACTCATAATCGAGCCTATAAATGAGGCATAATCAAAACCTTCATCACTAAAGTTTGTATCGATTTTAAGTCCGCCGTTTCCATGAAATTCTAAGGCTGTATCGCTGAGTGACTCAAAACTTTTTTCTTTTAACTCTAAAATAGCACAAACGCACTCAAACAAATTATAGGTCTCATTTTCTGATAACTCTTGCATTATTTGAGGATATTTTTGCGTGAAATTTGGAAGCAGTCTTGATTTATTTATATCATTTTTCATACTTTGCAAAACATCTTTTACACTAAAAGGCTGAAAATTGATAACTTTTTTACATCCCTGTTCATTCAAAACAAGAAAAGAGATACCGTTTCTTGTACTTAAATTTGCTCCTATGGAAGCGTTTGTGAAACCTGCTTCTTTTGAGATATTTAAAAATCTGTTGATTACTTTATCACTATCCAAAGCCTCAAGCGTGTTACTTACACCTCTTGTATCGCGGATAATCGTGACATTTTTTTGAACAACGGCCACTTTTAAATCATCACTATTTTGAAAAAAGAGATAATTTATATCGCTTTCCCTTGCGTTGAGTGCTACAAGATTGCTTTTTACACTCATCGGAGATTTAATATTTATAAAATTTTTCTCACATAACTCTTTGAGTGTTTCATCTTTAATCGTCACTTTAAGCGTTGGTTTTTCTATACTAAAGAGTGCTTTTATCTCATCTTCTGTCATTATAAAAAGAGTCTCTACCCTCTGTGGATTGACCACTAAAAGGTCACTTCCATCGGTGTAATGGGGAGAGTAATATTTATCATCTACAAAGTTCTCATTTGTAGTGTTGGAGTAATGATTACATGTTAAAGAGTCACTCAGATAATTTTGACTTGCTGGGTCTGTTAAATTTTCTAAACATTTTTGACACGGTGCAATGTTATAAGTTGGGGAAGTAAATGGTTCATAGTGGCTTATTGCATCCACTTTCAAAGTTTGAACATCCCCTAAAAAAAGAGAGTGAGGTAAATATTTGTTAGACAACTTACTAAATTCTAAGAGTGCTTTTTCATCCCTTTCATCAAGTTTAAGCACTATGGTATCTCCAGATTGAGAAACACTTCCTACGATACCGCTCTCATTTATGATGGATTGTAAAAAACCTGCAAAATAGTGTGTGTTACTTTTATAGTTGATAATTTGTTTGATAGCCATCTTTAAACTCACTTTGTGGATTTGCATATATTTGTAGGATGTCGTCTAAGCTTAGCATGTGCGAGTTTCTTTTGTACTGTATGCCTGATGCATCTAGTTCTGCCAAGGCTGCGTTAATGAGCGCATCAAATTTGTTTTTCATCGCATCACTCAAGCCGATATTTACACTTTCTATATCCTCTGGAACAATTCCGATGATGTTTATCTCCGCCATTCGCTCAAGCAAAGAGCAAATTTCTAACATCTCTATGATTTCCACTTCATGTGCAGTTTGTTTATAACTTCCAAGACCAAGCAACTGCTCCGATGGCAGGTTATAAATAGAACCCACTTCATCTTTCATAGTAATCGTGTCGAGTATGATTACTTTGTCGTACTCTTGATAGTATGTCATTAGCAAAAAGCCTAGCACTCCGCCATCAACTAATGTCACATCATCACTAAAGGTAAAATTTTCTTGAATATATCGTGATGCATACACACCGATACCTTCATCTTGATAGATAATAGTTCCCGCACCGATTATTGCTGTTTTCATAGTTTTCCTTAAATAAATTTCTTGCATAACCCATTTTTAGATTGCTTCACTTCGTTCGCAATGACGGTCATTGCGAGGCACGAAACAATCTTTCATCTCGTCATTGCGAGATTTCGTCATTGCGAGGCACGAAGCAATCTTAGGTTTAGAACTTAAATACAAAAAGCCAAAAAAATTACTATTTTTTTGGCTCTCTATCTGATGTTATACACTAAAACGAACGCGTCCGTTTTAGTGGCAGGGACAAATATGTCCCTACAACCCCCTAAAGCTACGAAAAACTTTGTTTTTCGAGAATTTCAAGATCTTTAAGTCTAAACTATTTTTCTTCTACGAATTTATTTCCACCAACTACTATGTTGATATCGCCCTCTTTCCAAAAAATAGTTCTCCATATTTGGTAGTAAACATGAAAAATTGCCCAAGCAATAATAGCATACATACTGTAATGATGAGAAATTCTCACATCCATATAAGTTCCACCACTCACTCCAACTGTCCAGTCTGTTGTGAGGTGAAGAATTGCTGGCCACCATGCACCAATAGAACTAAGTCCAGAGCCTAGTCCATGAACATAAAGTTGAAGCCCTGTAAAAAGCATCCAAGCTAGTAGCATGTGAAATACAAAGAAAAATACAGCATTAAAACTATCAGCATGGGATGAATCAAACTGTTTTACACGGTTAAGGGTTAGAAGATTGACTAAAACTGCAACAAACTCAGCCATATTTTTCCCTGTTGGAAGCAACTTTTTATAAGGTTTTTCAAATCTTGAAAAAAAGTACAAATATGCCACAACAACACTACTCACATCAAATATAATCGCAACTAAAAAGTGCGCTAATCTGTTCCATGCCATGACATATTTATCAACGGCAGGGTCGGCGATGAACGATTGATAGTAAGGATGACCGATATAAAGACCAGTTACAACTGCAACTATCATTGAAAGAGCAACCACCCAGTGGTTGATTCTCATCACTGCTGTCATTCTTTTTATTTTTTTATAACTCATTTTTTCCTCCATAGATATTCATTCCCAACATAACTATTACGGTTTTCACCTCTAAATGGCACAGCTAACATTTATTTTAAAACTACTAAGCTCTTTTCCTTTTGTATCTACGATATGAACAGCACATGCAATACATGGGTCAAAACTATGTACAGTTCGAAGTATTTCCAATGGTTGTTCAGGGTCGGCTACTTTTGTACCGATAAGTGCAGCTTCATACGCACCCATTCTTCCCTTATAATCTCGTGGTGCTGCATTCCAAGTCGATGGAACGACTGCTTGATAATTTTCTATTTTTCCATTTTTTATGACCACCCAGTGACCTAAACCACCACGAGGAGCTTCTGCCATGCCATAGCCTCTCGCATCTTTAGAAACTGCGTCAAAGTCAAACTTTGTCCATGTTTTTAAATCACCCGATGCAACATTTGCCGCTAACTCATCCACCCAATCCATCATAACATCCGCCATAAGTTCTGTCTCAATCGCTCTTGCAGCAGTTCTGCCTACAGTTGAAAAAATTACAGATGCTGGAGCAGGTTTGTCAAGCCCTAAAGCTTTTCCAAGTTTTGTTAAAAACCCTACCGCATACTTCGTCATTCTTTCATCGCCAGCGGCAAGTCCAACAGCGATTCTTGCAAGTGGTCCAACTTCCATTCTTATGTCATCATAGAGTGGAGATTTAATCCAAGAGTATTTTTCATTTGTTTTTAGATATGAATAGCCGTCTTCTTTTTTTTCTAAACCAGTGTATTTAGGATTTGTTACACCATCATACGGATGAAGACCTTTATCGTTTGCGCCTTCATACCATGCATGAGAAATATCTTCTGTTATTTTTGCTTGATCAAGTGGATAGAGTTTTGTTAAATCTCCGTTTAAAACTACACCTGAAGGAAAAAGATTTGCAGCTTTATAAAAACCTGTGTCATCAAGTTTAAAATCTCCATAACTCATAAAGTTTTTTAGACCGCCACCCGTTCCATCAAGAGCTTCACCTGCATAAACAGTTCCTGCCATAAGAACATCTACAAGATATGCATTTTTTACAAATTTTCTTGCTTTGTTGAGTAAAGATTTAAACTCAGCAATTCTCGCTGGATTTTGAATATCTTGCACACATGTAACACCGCCCACGATGAGTGACTGAGGGTGAGGCATTTTACCGCCAAAAATAGCCATCATTTTAGACATATCTCTTTGCATGTCAAGCGCTTGTAAGTAATGCGCAACTGCAATTAAATTTTGTTCTGCTGAGAGTTTATAGTTTTTATTTCCCCAATAAGCATTTGAAAAAATTCCAAGTCTCCCTTGTGCTACGAACTTACCAACTCTTTCTTGAATAGCTCTAAGCTCACCCTCTCCAGCTCCATGCGGAGTGTTTGTCCATTTAAGAGCTTCAACAGCTGCAAGTTTTGGATCTGCTTTGAGTGCAGAGGTAATATCCACCCAATCAAGCGCATGAAGATGATAAAAATGCACAACATGGTCATGCACATAAAGAGCACCCTGAATCAAATTTCTTACAATTCTTGCATTTTTAGGAATAGTTACATTAAATGCATTTTCAACTGCTTCTATACTTCTTTGGTAATGCGTACCCGTACAAACACCACATATTCTCATCGCAAGAAGTCCAGCATCTCGTGGGTCACGACCTTTTAAAATTGTTTCTATCCCTCTAAACATTGTAGAACTTGCAAATGCATCTTTGATAACATTATTTTCATCAATCACGGCTTCTATTCTTAAATGCCCTTCAATCCTTGTTATTGGATCTACTATTATGTGTTTACTTGCCATTATTCATCTCCCTCTTTTTTTGCTGCTACAAGACTCGCAACCGCGTGAATACCTATACCAATACCAGCTGCGGTAATCAATCCTAAACCAAACTGATCTACAGTTTTTTCAACGCCACCTGTTGGTGCTTTGAAATGTGTATCTGACATCGGTCGCTCTTGTGCATATTTATCCCAAAACTGAGGTTCAGAACAACCTATACAGCCATGTCCAGCACCAATAGGCCAATTAGTACCACTGTTGTATCTCACAATAGAACAGTTGTTAAATGTCATTGGACCTTTACATCCCATTTTATAGAGACAGAAATTGTTTTGAGCGCCTTTGTCGCCCCACTCTTCTACAAATTCTCCAGCGTCAAAGTGTGCGCGTCGCTCACAGTTGTCATGGATTCTATAACCAAATGCAAATTTAGGACGGTTTAAATGATCTAATTCTGGAACTTGTCCTGTAAGAACAAAATGAAGAATAGTTCCTGTAATATTTGCAGGATTTGCAGGACAAGCAGGAATATTTATAATAGCCTTGCCTTTTACAACATCTTGCACACCCACGGCCCCTGTAGGATTTGGTGAAGCTGCTGGAACACCACCAAATGTTGCACAAGTTCCTACCGCAACAACCGCAGCACTATCTTTTGCAACTCTAATCAAGTGGTCTTTATAAGTTTCAGCTTTCGCACCCATCGTTCCATAAAGACCATTCATCGCTAAAGGAATTGCTCCCTCAACTACACAAAGATACTTACCTTTAAATGTATGCATCGCTTCTTCTAAGTGTGCCTCAGCCGCATGACCTGCTGCTGCCATAAGTGTTTCATTAAATTCTAATGAGATTGTTTCAAGTATAAGCTCATCAATCGTTGGAGCATCACTTCGTAAAATTGCTTCAGAGTTACCCGCACAATCTTGAAGTTCTATCCATATAACGGGAACTCTATTCATAAGCACCGCGGCTTGAGCAATAAGAGGAGTAAAATTTGATGGAAGCATTAAAGCTGCACATGCCGCACTTGCCCACTTCATAAAATCTCTTCTAGTCAGACCTTCAGCTTCTAAAACACTCTCTATAGATGCTTTTGAAGCAGCTGGAGTTTGTTCTAGTTCTGCGAGTCTTTTAGTCATAGTTTGCATTAAAGAGTCATAATACTCAGCGCCACGATTTGTATTTATCTTTGACCCTTTAGCACTAAACATCTTCGCTAAAGCTTCTCTTTTTTCAATCATAATACACTCCTCTTAAATAAAATGAATAATCATTCATATTTTCAATTCTAATGCAATTAGACTTCATGCTAACTTAAAAGTGAAAAAAAGAAAAAGTTTTTGTATTAATAAAAATTATATTGGTTAGTGTGTCGTACAAACGGAGCAGACATCAAAACTTTTAAAAACAAGTTCTGCTGTTTTAATATCACTCAGTCCTATCATGGCTTTTTGTGATACACCTTGTTTATCTTTTGTTCCACCGCTTAAATTCCATTGCGTAGGAGTGATAATTTCATAGTTTTTAATAACTCCATTTTCAATTTCTACTTTATGTATAAGTGTTCCTCTTGCAGCCTCCACAGCAGAACATCCACTTGCGTTTAATTGTGAAATATCTACGGGTGGTTCAATGAAGGATGGCTCACTTAAATCTAAGGCTTGGATTAATTTTTTTGAGTGTTCTAAAAGTTGTGATATTTCACAAACCCTTGCCAAAATCCTACTCAAGATACTATCGCCATATTTTCTATGGGCATCTATCACGAGTGGTATTTTATTTATCATCGCACGAGACAGTGGTCCTACTTCATAATATTTTTCTTTATAGCTTACATTTTTAGCAAACGAAGACGGGATTTCTGATTCTTTTACATAGTTCAATGAGATAGCATGGCTCACTCTCGTTTTAAGTGATTTGCCTTTTTTAAAGTAACTATTTGCACCAAAAGCTATAAATCTGTCATAACTTTTTCCTCGTTCGAGTAATTTTTCTTCTTTTATCTGTCGAAGCAGATTGGGTAAATCACCCTCCATTTTAAATACATTATCTATATTTTTACAGACTGAAAAGTTTTCACTTTTTACAAGATTGTCTTCAACAAATTTTATCGTCTCAGTTATGAGATGTTGCAACTTTATTTTATCCATCTCCGTGATTTCACAAACAACTCCGCCAACAATTGCATAGGAAGTGTGTGGATATTGCCCTCCAAAAAGAGCTATTGCTTTTGCCATAAGTTGCGATGGATAAGTCGCTTTAAGGACTTGTTGTTTATGTCCAAAGAGAGGTAACATAGTAAGATAAAACCATTTGAAATGATTTTGAATAAGCTCAAAGTTAAGCGTTAATTCTCTTATAGTTTTAGCTTTATTTGAGATTTTCAAATCATCATAACAATCTTCAAGTGCCCCAACTGTTGCAATAAGATGCGCATGTCCACAGATACCACAAACTCTTGGGTTTATAACGAGTGCATCCAGCGGCGATTTACCCCTCAAAATATTTTCAATATTTCTTGTTGACATAAATTTTATATCCACAAAATCAATTTTATTGTCCTTAAAATTGAAATTTAGTTTCGCTTCGCCTTCTATTTTTTCTATAAGTTTAATCATCAAATAACTTCTTTTCTAATCTCTCTATGGTAAACGCTTTTGTAATTCCAGCGAGAGTAAGGTAGGTTCTTTTTGCTACGCCAACAGGAAGATTTTGAGGTATTCCCATATTCTTTTTCGTATGAAAAAGATTTTGTTTTGGAAATGTCGGCTCTGTACACCCCATGCAAGGAAGCCCTGCGCGTGTTTTTGAGTTTACCTCATTCCAAAGTATTTTATTACAACTGCCTTGCGTGTAAGGCGCTTGACAACCATGCTCATAAAACATGCACCCTTCTAATGTACCAAACTTATGATTATCAATCTTGTACTCAAAGTACTCATTTCTTGTACAGCCATTATGAACCGTGTAAGCAAAATACTCTTTTGGTCTTAAAAATTTATCAACCGATATGAGAAGTTCTTTTTTTATCGCATACAAAGTATTTACTAACACCTCTGGATGGATTGGACATCCTGAAATAGAGATTGTTTTATCAAAATAGTGCTCAAAAGTATCTGTTCTTTTCTCTTTATCAAAATGCAAACCCGTTACATTATCATTCTCACCAAAAATACCGCCAAATGTCGCACATGTTCCGACTGTGACAATCTTTTTAACTTCTTGTGCGTAGCTCTCTATTATCTGTGTTATAGCGACATCTGCTCTTTGAAACTCACTTGAAATTGCACCCTCTATGAGTAAAATATCACAAGCAATTCCACATGCCGTAATATCTTCAAGTGAGTAATCTGACTCAAGTACAGGATGGTAAATAAATTCAAAATCACTGAGAAATTGTTCTAAATAGGGATAGTTTAAAAAGGAGTGCGTATTGCCATTGCAAGAGATTGCGCTAAGCCATAGAACTCTCGTCTTTTTCATATCTTAAACGCTGAGTGCTTTATATATGTTGTGTGAAATATCGTCTATATACGCATCTAACTCACGGGGCAAAATATTTTCGCCTTTTAAAAAAACCATTCCACCCAAATACCCCATAAAAAGACCAAAAGCACTAAAAAAATCTTGCTCTCTTAAGTCTCCACACTTTACACCCTCTTCAAAATAAATCATAATTTCTGTAACAAACTCATTGACACAAATCATTCCCTCGCAACCATCTTTAAATACTTCACGATTTGAGAGATAAATTCGCAAAAAATAATCTATCATTTCAGGCTTTAAAGAAGCTATTTTAAAATAAATTTCAACTATTTTTCTTGTTTTTTCTTTTGTGGAAATATCTTCTTCATTTATTTCTCTAAGCTTTTGACCAAGATATACAGAGATATATTTTATGATTTCTTTTGCAAGAACATCTTTGGAAGTGAAGTAATTATACATATTTCCAACACTCATTTTAACCGCTAATGCTATGTCTGGAATGGTAGTGTTGTAAAATCCCTTTGCGGCAAAAAGTTCTAAAGCAGACTGAATTATCTGCTCTTTTTTTAACTGTTTTTTATCTATCAAAATCAACTTTCCCCATTACTTATTTTATTAGACTTCTTGCAAACCCAAGATTGCTTCACTTCGTTCGCAATGACGGTCATGTGCCAAGGAAGAATGACGAAGCAATCTAAAAATGGGTTATGCAAGAAGTCTATTTCTATTTTATCTTTAAAAATACTATTTTACTATGATACCAAATTTTATCAACTTTCTCATTTTTTAAATTTATACAAAAGCAACAAAATGAGTAGTAACAACCCTCCAACAACCTCAAAAAAATGTTCCACTCCAAAATAACTCACAAAAGGGTGAAAAACAATCGGTGAACTAAACTGTCCTAGAAAAAGTGCACTTGTGAGGTAGCTTGATGATTTTACTCTTTTTGTATGGTGGGCATGGCTGAGCATCCACGCTGTGATATTTGTCATAAGAATGCCACCGCCAAAGCCCATGATAGGTGATGTCAAAAAGAAAAGATAGACATTTTGCACCAAACCAATCAAAATAAATCCACATGCCACGATAGCCATTCCTATCATGTAGATAGTTTTAAAATCAAACCGCTTTTTTAGAAAAACAAAACTCATAGCACCCAGAGCATTAAAGACAAATGCCATGGAGATAATCTCACCCGCGAGTGTACCACTTGCATGAAAAACATTGATAATCAAAAATGGCATTTGTGTCGGCAGGATATAAAAAATCATCATGAGTAAAAAAGCCAAAATGTAGATGGGAAAAAGGTTATGGATGACCTCTGTCTCTTGCTCTAAAATGCTCTCTTTGTGAACTAAAAATTTTGCGACAAAGATGATTATCAAAAACCCAACAAGATAGATTCCAAAAGGATATCTCCAACTGATGTCCGACAAAAAACCGCCACCAACAAGAAAAAATACTCCGCCAAGTGCCATAAAAGCACTTTGCAAACCCATAAATTTGTGTCTCGCTTCATCTTTGAAATAGTCTCCGATGAGAGAAGTGGAGACTATCATCAAAACTGCGATTGCTATTCCGAAGAAAAATCTTGAAGCCAAAAGTTCATAAATGGTTTCTAAATAAAGCCCTGCACTTCCAAAAACAGAAAAAAAGAAAAGAGCCACTGTAGCCGAACTTTTTTTGCCAAACCGACTCACAAGATGCCCCAAAAACGGTGCAAGAAGAGCTATCGCCAAAGAGGGAAGCGTTATCATAAGTCTTGATAAAAACTCGATATTTTCCTCGCCGCTAAAAACAGAACTAAGATGTGGCAAAGTCGTCACAATCGCAACATTGGACATCATAGTCATCATGGACATAAGCAGAAGTGTGAATTTTGTTGCGTTGGTTATGTTAGTCATTTTATTATTTATCCTCTAATTGAATTACGAACGCAGTGCATTCGTAATTCCACATGCCATAATCTTGGCATGTGGAAATCTCGCTCCACATCTCCTGATACAGTGAAACAACCCACAGTCTAAGACCTTGGGAACGAAAAAACAAGGAATTATTCTAAGTCTTTAATGTACCAATATTGTTTTTTGACAATTTGTTTGATAGAGTCTTGTTCAAATGAATTGTCTTCTACAGTAAAAGAACTACTTGATGTACTTGCAGTATGCTTTAACAGCAAATCATATCCATGAAAATCTTGTACATCAAAGCCATCCAAAAATTTCATATTATATGATCCAACAAAATTATTATTGCTATTATTATTTAGTGATACATAGATGTCACCATTACAACTAATAGGATCATCTTCATAAATAGCTTTCTGTTCAGCAGACTTATCAATCATTACAGCTTTTATTGTCTTAAAATCTTTTTTATCTGAGCATAAATTAAAATCAGTTTTATATGGAAATTTATCAATGTAGAATGTAATTTGCTTGTAAATTGCACCATTAATTTCTTCAATATAAACTAGTTTTTTGGTCGCAATATCTTTGTTTCCAACAATATGATTTGTATTATCATATTGTATAAACTTACTCTGCTTTCCAACACCAAAATTAGCCGCCGCACAACCACCTAAAAATGTGATTATGACAACAAGACTAAAAATATTTATTGTATCAAATATCTTCATACTAATAACCTTTATATTATTTTACAATGCATTATAACACTAAAAATATATTTTCTCATTCTATTTTTTATCGTTCTACCTCTCCGATACTGTAGGTTATTTTTCTCGTTCCACATGCCAAACAGTTCAAAATATTTCAAAGAGTAAACACTCTCAACCTAGAAAATTGGGTACAATAAACATCAATGTAAGGAAATTTCGATGACTGCTTCTACTTTTTTGCTCCCTGACTACCTCAAACGCATCGGCTACAGCGGGGATGTTCAAAATGATTTAAAAACATTAACTGCACTTATGCGTGCGCAACTCCAATCGGTTGCGTTTGAAAATACCGAAGTTCAAGCGGGGCGAATTCCCTCTCTTATCACCGAAGATATTTATGAAAAAGTTGTCACGCACAAACGCGGTGGGTACTGCTACGAGGTAAACGGTCTGTTTGCCATGGCACTCACTGCAATCGGGTTTGAGTGGTATTTTGCAGGTGCGCGTCCGATGTTTTACCCTACTCGCCGTCCCAAAACACATATGGTTGTCATCGTCGTTATCGATGGAAAAAGCTATCTCTGCGACACAGGGTTCGGTGGATATGGGGTTCGAGAACCTTTGGAAGTTGTGGATGTAGATGCGACGGAGCAAAATGGGGATACATTTAAGTTGAAATTACACGATGGGGAATATGTTCTCAGCTCTTTTGTCAATGGTGAGTGGGCACCCCAATACGGTTTTGCTCTTCTTGCTCAAGAGTGGATTGAGTTTAGCCTTGCGAACCATTTTAACGCTACCCATCCCGATACAATTTTCACCACAAAAAAGTTAGCTGTCATGCAAACACCTTCAGGGCGAAAAATCCTCGTGGATAATACTCTCAAAATCATTGAAAAAGGTGTTCTCACGGTAAGCGAAGTTGATTATACCTCAGCGGCACGGGAACATTTTGGATTATGCGTTGAGTAAGGGGCATACTCTTGGCATGTGGAAATTCCCACATGCCAAAAGGTGAGATAATCTCAGCCTTTTAGAGTTCTTGTTTTTCCTCATAAAACTTTCTCAACCATCTGTCAAGCGGACTAATCATTCTATAAATAGCAGGAACTACAAGCAAGGTTAAAACCATAGAGCTTAAAAGTCCGCCTATAATTGCTACTGCCATGGGTGCTTTTGATTCACTTCCAAGACCATCAGCTAGAGCAAGTGGAAGCATCGCAAAAACCATGGCGATAGTTGTCATAAGAATCGGGCGAAGTCTTTTTTCTCCTGCTTCGATGAGTGCTTCATCTGCACTCTTTCCACATGCCACAGCGTTGTTTGCAAAGTCCACAAGCAGTACTGCATTTTTACCGACCATTCCCATAAGGAGCATAAATCCTATCATAACAAAGAGACTAAAATGATGTCCACTTATAAATAGAGCCAACATAACTCCGATGATACTCAAAGGAAGTGCAACCATGATGATAATCGGCTGAATCAATGACTCATACAAAATCGCCAAAATAATAAACATCAAAATCACAGATAAACCAATAGCCACACCAAAAGCTTGTCCTGTTTTTACCATCTCTTCAGCAAAACCTGTAAATCTGTAACTAACACTTTTTGGTAAAAGATTATTTATTTCTGCTTTTGTATATCCTACAGCCCCACCCAAATCAAGTCCAAAAAGGTCTGAAAAAACTGTTACCTGTCTTTGTCTATCAAAGTGATTAATTGTTCCAAGTGTTTCACTTTTGTTAAACTCAACAAGCCCGTCAAGATAAACTAAATCTCCATTTTTTGTTCTGAGCTGAAGCTTTTTTATATCTTCAATTCTCATTCTATTTTTATCATCAAACCTTAGAGTGATGTCGTACTGTTTTCCATTCTCTTCAAAGTACGAAATTTCCATATCGCTTGAAAATGCAACAGATATCGCTTCTGCAATTTGTGATGCTGAAATGCCCAATCTATTTGCATTGTCTCTTAATATTTTTATCTCTATTTGAGGTTTTGGGTCATCAAGATTTGTATCAATATCTACAAAGCCTTTTTTCTTCGCCAAATACTCAGTAAGATTTTTCTTTGCGGTCATCAAATCTTCAAACGAGTCTGACTTTAAAACTATCTGATAAGGAACAGAAACCCCTGCACCTTTTATGTTTGGAATAGCTGCCGCGGTTATAAACATATCTTTTTTGTAAGGGGTAAGTTCCCCTCTAAGTTCTTGAATAATATTTTCTTGATCTAAAGTTCGTTGTGTTTTTTCTACAAGTTTTACATAAATAGTCGCTTTATGTTTTTCTTGCGCAGTGTTGTACCCTACACTCAAAGTTGTATATTCCACAGCTGAATTTTTCTTTACCATATCTTCAACGACTTTTGATTTTCTAATCATCTCTTCGAGCGATATTCCTGCATTTGCTTTGAGTGCTATCTCAAACTCTCCTTTATCTTCTTTAGGAATAAAATCCATACCAATTTTTGGAAAAAGGCTAAGCGAAGCAAAAAAGAGTGCAAATACCAAAATAAGAGTAATCACTTTAAATCTCAAAACAAGTTTGAGTGTTTTTTCATAAACTTTTTCAAGAGCTTTGAAAAAAGGTTCAGTCATGTTGTAAAACCTGCTCTCATCTTTGCGAAGCACTCTTGCACTCAAACTTGGAATAAAACTAAGAGCAATTGAGTAAGAGATGATAATGGCAAAACCAACCGTCATAGCAAAACTTTCAAAAAATTTCCCTACGATTCCGCTCATAAAAGAAACAGGAATAAAAACCGCCAAAAGCATTGCAGAAATTGCCAAAATGGTAAATGCCATCTCTTTAGTTCCCTCGTACGCCGCTTCGTATTTGCTCATTCCAGCTTCCATCTTTTTATAAATATTCTCAATTACAACGATGGCATCATCGATAATAATTCCGATGGCTAAAGTAAGCCCGATAAGCGTCATTTTGTTAAGCTCAAAACCCATATAATCCATAAGAGCAAATGTACCCATAATCGAGGCAGGGATTGAGAGAGCTGAAACTATCGTGATTGTAAAATTTCTCAAAAAAACAAAAACAATGAACGCCGCTAAAATCGCTCCATAAATGAGGTCAAATTCAACACTTTTAAGTGATTCTATAATAAACGGAGAAGTGTCGCTTAGTAATTGAACATCATATTTATCTCCCGCCATCCCTTGAATCTCTGGAATAACTTTTTTTACCATAGCAACGATATCAAGCGTATTTGTCCCAGAGATTTTTTGAACCTCAAGCATAACACCCTCTACACCGTTATAAGAAGCATAACTTTTGGAATCACTCAGTGCATCTTGAACTGTCGCTATATCTTTTAACTTTACATTATTTTTTATCTCTATCTCTTCAAGTTCGCTTACACTCAGGGCATCTGCTCTTGTTTTTAGAGTAAATTCTTCTGTTGCAGTGATGAGTTTACCCCCACCAATTTTTACATTTTCTTTTGCAACAATCAAGTTCAACTCTTCAATTGTAATGCCATATTTGTTCAGAGCTTCGGCATGTGGAAATATTTTTATCTCTCTATCTTTATAGCCGATAATATTAATCGCACCTACACCATTGATTTTTTGAATCTTTGGTTTTACCTTCTCATCCGCAAAAAGCATAAGATTTTTAATGCTGTCATTTTTCGCTGTTAAGAAAACATTTATAACAGAAGCACCACCGATATCTAGTTTACTTACAAGTGGCATGTTCGCATTTTTTGGTAATACAACTGCTGAAACTTTATCGCGTACATCGTTGGCACACTCGTCCATTTTTCTTTCTAAAAAGAACTTAATTATAACAACACTTACGCCATCACTGCTTGTTGAAGTGATACTATCAACTCCGCCGATGCGAGAAATTGCTTCTTCTATTTTGTCTGTAACTTGCGACTCCATGGTGCTTGATTCAGCCCCTGGGTAAGTTGTTTTTACTGTAACTATTGGAAAATCAATATTTGGAAAAAGAGCTGATGGCATGGACTTGAAGCTCATATATCCAAAGATAACCAATGTTAAAACATACATCAGAGTTGTAATTGGTCTTTTTATTGCTAATTTATACATTTTTTACTCTTTTGCAGCTGTATTTATAGTGCCGTTGCCAACAAGTCCTACTATAAAATCTTTTGCTTTAACCTCTGCATTTACTTTTCTGTTTAAATCATTGGCATGTGGATATACATTTGTAAGTTTCCCCTCATATACCTGTTTATCGCCATCCATTGTGTATTTGAATGTTTGTCCAACCGCAACACTTTTCCAATACTTTTGGTCTAATTCTAAAATAAGTTTTCTATCACTTTGGCTCTGAATTTTAAAAATAGTTCTTAAAACCATCCCATTTACAACATCGCCAACTTCAACAATTTTTTCAAAAATCACCCCATCAAATGGTGCGCAAAGAATTGTTTTGTCATACAAAGCTTGTCTGTACGCAAGGTTTGCTTTAGCTGAGACAAGTGCCACTTTTGCACTCTCATAATTTTGTGCATATTTATCAAATTGAGCTTCATCTATAAGATGTTTTATAATGACCTGTCGATCATAATCTTTTTGTGCAAATTTTAGGACAACTTCCGCACTCTGCACAGCCACTTTTGCAATCTCTAAAGAGGCTTTTATATCATCACTATAAAGCTCTGCAAGTTTGTCGCCTTTTTTTACAACACTTGAAACATCCACAAAAACATTTTTAATAACTCCACTCGCATCAAAAGCTAAATTTGCACTTTTAGCCGCATCTACACGAAAATTTGCATAAACTTCATCCGCACTCATCACTAAAACTAAACTCATTAAACCTATGATTATTTTTCTCATTTTATAAACTCCTCTAAATTTTTTCCACTGTAATAGTAATAAGACGCATACGCACTCTCTAACTCACAAAGTGATGTTTTATACATCGCTTGTGCCGTTGTTTGTGAAGTTAAAGCGTTGAGATAAATCACATAATCCACCACTCCTGCTTTATACTTTTCGTTGATTGTTGTATAAGCGCTTTTTGCTGAAGTCAAAGCACTCTGAGCACTTTTTATCTTCATTTTGCTCGTCTCTATTCTTGAAGATGCTAGTTCATATTGCATTTTTTGCTCTTTTGTTTTAAAAACCATTTGTGCATTTAAAGCTTTAGCACTGAGCATCACTGACTGTTTTGCATCACTCATAGCTCCATAGTCAAAAATTCGCATGTTTGCACTGAGGAGAACTTTATTTTGATTTTCTACACCTTCAGGATGCGCTAAGTCCGTTCTATTGTAACCATACACATTATAACTCTCTTCGATTTTTATTTGAGGATAATAAACGCTCGAAATCGAATCTGCACTTGATAAAACAGCACTCTCTTTTGCCATCAAAGAGCTAATCGCATCACTTTGCACCATCTCACTTTGCAGCACTTCTTTAAAGCTTGAATTATCTAAAACAGCAATTTTTTTGCCCACTTTTAACTCTAAAAGTTTAAGATTTGAGAGTATTTGAAGTTTGAGTGATTCTATCTCATAAACATTTGTGTCATACGCTGCTTGAAGTCTATCTACATCATCTTTTGTAGCAAGTTTTGCCTCAAAATATTTTTTTATGCGAGAGAGTTGTTCATCAAGCGATTTGCCCGCATCCTCTTTTGCTACGAGTGAAGCATTGAGACTTTGCAGAGCATAAAAATTTTGCACAATATCTAAACTCAAAGCTTTTTTCATCTCATTTGTATCGAATTCACTGGCTTTATATTCATTCTTTGCTTGGTCTAAAAGAGATGATTTTTTACCACCATCATAAATATCTAAGCTAGCTTTAGCAAATCCACTCGACATATCCCCTGCTAACATTGGAGTTTTCTCATCCAAGCTTTGGTAAAATCCACCAATGTCAATGGTTGGAAAATAGGCACTTTTTTTTGAATCCACATCTTTTGCTTTTGCCTCTTGTGTAAATTTACTTGAGACCAAAAGGTCGTTATTTTGTTTTGCAAACTCTAAAAGTGACTTTAAGTCCTCACTCAAGAGTAAAGCGGGTGCTAGTAAAAACAATAATCTTCTCATTTTTTAACCTCCATAAGTTCAAATAAAGTATCATAAAAAGTATCTAACTCTTTTTTTAAATCTTCTATTGTTGTTGTCACACAGCTTGATATAAACAAGCCCTCTCCCATGACAAAAAGCCCTCTAGCCAACTGTTTTGAAGAGTGGACTAATTCATTTTTATCAATTCCAGCTTGAATAATCTCTTCAAACCATTTAAAATATGTGTTTGAGCATTGACTCTGAAATGCAATCATCTCCTGCATCGGATTTGCAAGACTGATAGAAATAAACTCCTTATAAAGTTCTCTCAGCTCAATATCTTCTTCTCTATAAAATACGCCGAAAAATTCGATAATCTTCTCTTTTGTACTTTGCTTAGAGTCAATTCTTAATTTTTTATCTATATTATGTTCTTGAAGTAAAATATTGACTATCTCAAAAACTATTTCTTCTTTGTTTTTGAAATATTCATATATCGTACCCTTGCCAACTCCCGCAGTTTTTGCAACCTCAGAAATAGTTAAATTTTTAATTCCATTTTGAATAAACAACTCTTTACATGAGAGTGCTATATCTTTTCTTTTTTGTACTTTGTCAACAATTATTGCCATTCAACCACCCTAAATATAAAATGACCGACTATCAGTCAATTAAAGGATTGTATATTTTTATTGATTAATTGATTCTTAAATTTATTTTGTAG